>NZ_AKJS01000072.1 GCF_000282215.1 Pseudomonas sp. GM21 | reverse complement strand
CGGCGCCAGCCATCGGTGGTCGTCTCGGAGACATTTTCGGTCGCAGCCGGGTATTGATCGCAATGTCGCTGCTGGCACTGCTCGGCTCGTTGATCAGTGCCTGCTCCGACAGCCTGACAGGGCTGATCATCGGCCGAGGCATCCAGGGCGTGTCGGCGGCGATCCTGCCGCTGTGTTTCGGCCTGGTTCAGGAGCATGTGCCTGCCCCCCGGGTACCGTTGTGTATCGGCATCGTCGCCGGTACGGCCTCGACCGCTGCCGGCATCGCCTTTGTGTGCGGTGGCCTGATCATTGATTATCTCAATTGGCATTGGATCTTCTATATCAGCAGTGCAGTTGCCGCATTGTGCCTGCTATTGGTCTTGCTGTTGCTGCCGGCGTCCGTCCGGCCAGCGAGAAACCAGGAACTGGATATCGTTGGTGGGTTGTTGTTCGCTCCGGGCATCGCCGGTTTGCTGTTTGCCTTGAGCAAGGGCGCCACGTGGGGCTGGCAGGACTCGCGCTTGCTTGGCCTTGGTCTTGGCAGTGTGCTGCTGCTGGGGTTCTGGGGCTGGTATGAGGCGCGGCATGCCAACCCGTTGATCGATGTGCGGTTGTTCAGCAACCGGCAGTTGGTACTGACTAACTTGATCCACGCCCTTATAGGCCTGGGGGTCATGCACTTTGCCCTGGTGCTCTTTCCTCTTTTGCAGCAACCGGTGGCGACGGGTGCAGGGTTGGGATTGGCGGCAACCATGGCCGCGTTACTCAAGTTACCTTCGTCGTTGGTCGCGGTATTCGCTTCACCTTGGGCTGGGAGTATCGCTGGACGCCATGGCGCACGCCGCGCGATGTTGATCGCCTTGACGTTTATGTGTGTTGGCTGGACGACACTGACTTTTCATCATGACAGTTTCTGGTTCATTGCCCTGATCGTCGCCATCAATGGCATTGGTGCTGCGATGGCTTTCAGCGCAATTCCCAACCTGATCGCCGAAGAGGCACCAAAAGAGCGGATCAGCGAGATCAACGGCCTGACTCAGGTAATACGCATGACGTTCATGGCCATTGGCGCGCAGCTCTATTCGATGATCTTTGCCGCACACCGAGTCCCCGATTCGCTCAATCCCGGTAGCAGCTATCTGAACGCCGATGCCTTCAATGTGTCATTTGCCGTCATTACGTTGTTCTGCGTGCTGGCCTGGGGCGCTGCCGCGCTATTGCCACGCCGCAGCCTGACAATGGTGGCAGTGGCTCAGAACTGATGTTGCGAAATCTGCAACACCAGACTGTCCAGGATTTTGGTCAGTACGACCCGGCACGCCAGGCGACTGGCGTCCTGGACGTCCATGGAGTGCCGTCGATGTTCTTACGTGGAGATTGTATGGGGTGCTGCATTTTCACGGCAATGCTGGTTTCGCAGTTGATCTGGCTTTGGGATAAGGCGCGGCAGAGCACCTGGTTGAATGTGTTGGCTTTCGCTTGCGCTGCGATCTCTTTCAGCTTGCTGGCTTGGCACTGGCATCACATTGAAGCGCTGATCCTTGATCCACTCGCTTTCTCCTTTGTGTCCGATTTGCTCAACCAGGCGGGCAGTTTCTGCCGCGCTCTGGGCAATGACTGACTACTACCACTGACGAGCAGTTCTTGTCGTGGTATTCATTTGAAGTTCCGTTGTAGGGAGTTGAATAGTCGATGAATGTACTGGCAAAGCCTGGTCAGGCCGCTGAGGATGAAGTGAGTACAGCGCGACTGAAGCTGCCGTTGTTCGATGAGCAACGCGGTTTGGCAGGACCGATTACTCGAAGGGCACAACGCCGTTCGCTTCTGATTTGGAGCGCCGCGATGTTGCTCGGGTTGGTGCTCTGTCAATTTGGTCCGGGAGCTTTCTGGAGTGGATTCGGGCTGGGCCTGTTCTTTCCGGGAGCAGGTTTTCTCTATAGCGCCAACCCGATTTTGTTCGTTCTTACTCCAATCATATTCATCGTCAGTCTGCTGATGTGGCTACTGATTGGAGCCTTTGTCGCACCAGTGCTGGTATGGCTCGGCTCTGCAGTGCTTGCCGGCATCCTGGCCAAGAGTGGGCACTGGGATTTCGCTCAATATGTTGTGCCCTTGTTGACCTTGGGTCTGATAAGTCTACGTTTGTTGGGTGGTAGCAAGCGCCTGAAGCAGCAGTTGGCAGTGGTGCACAAGCTCAATCGCCATCTGATGACCGTGGATGCTCCAGCTCCGTCGAGCCGCTACGAGGTTGCCGAGCCTCTCACGGATACTGATCTCGGTGCTCTGCGATTTACGCTTGATCTGGCATTGCAGCCGCTGGATCAATTCGATGGGTTCACCACTATTGATCAGTTCCGTGAGGCTGCCTGGCGCTATCAGCTGTACGCCATCGCAAATGCTTTGTCGGTGCTGCGTACCACGCGCTTGCCAGCCTTTGACGGCTATGTCGATCAGGCTCAGCGTAATGCGATCACCAAAATGACCGACCTGCGTGTGTGGAAGTACTGGTTCTGGGAAAACCTCTGGGGCAATGGGCGGATCAATCCTGATCCCATGGTGCGTGAGAACATTATGATCTCCGGTTGGTTTGGTTTGACCCTGGGGGCGCATCAAGTCAGTAGCGGTGACAAGCGCTTTGATGCTCCGGGTTCACTACCGTTTCGTTGGAGTAACCGAAAGACTTACTTCTACGATTACCCGAAGATCGTCAACACACTGCGGCGCAACTTCAAGAAGGGAGCGATGTGCCTGTTTCCATGCGAGCCCAACTGGGTGTTCGCCTACTGCAATGAGCAAGGTATTGCCGGTCTCAAGCTGTTTGATCAGATGCATGGGACTGATCATGCGGCCAGCCTGATGCCTCTGTTCCGTCAACGTCTGGAGCAAGAGTTCACCCGCGCCGACGGAGGACAGAATCTGATCTATGCCAATCGAGTCGGGTTCGCCCTTGGTGGCGGTGGTTTGAAGATCATCGCGGGCAATCTTTGGATGCGAAACATGTTTGCTCCAGATCTTGCTGCTCGTGGCTGGGAGCAGGTACGCCGTGAGTTTTTCAAGTATGGGGAGCAAGAGATTGTCCCGATGGGCAAGGGCGATGGTCTCGATGCTGGTAATTACCGCAAGAGTGAGGACGGTAGGGCGTTCTATCCTCTGTTGATGGTGGTTGCTCAGGAGATGGGAGATAGGGAGGTCTATGAGTTCGCTCGCAAGCGTTATGACGCGCTGCCAGCGGAAAATGTCGAGGGTGCTTTGCGTTATCCGGGATCGACCACTGCCAATCTGACCGCAGCCATGGCGCGTTTTGCGTCGCCGGGGGCCTGGTACCGTATGGCCAATATCGCATTACCAAAAATTTGGCGTGAGGGACCGCGTTTGAGCCATGTGCCCTATCCGCAGGTGTTGGTGGCATTGGCGGTCAGTGATGGCCGGGTGTTGGAGCTGGAGCTGGTGCCGGGATGTGAACCGGGCCGTTTCCCGCTGTGCTTCAGCGGTTTGCGACCTGGGCAAGCCTATCGCTGTGATGCAGATGATCAGGTGCTGGTTGCAACGACTGGTGGTACGGGTGAAATCCAGCTCGATCTGAAGCATCGCCAGCGCGTGCACCTGATACCTGTGCAGTGATTTTCTACTGTCAGGGCTCGTATCCGGGCCCTGACCGTTCAGTCGGTTCACTAGGCAATGCTCAATGGTAAGTCCTGCTACGGTGCATATCACTGAAGGTTACGTGACGCACAGATCGACTCAAAACTGACGTTGCGGTATCTGCACTACCAGCCCGTCCAGGGCTTCGGTCAGTACCGCCTGGCACGCCAGGCGGCTGTTGTCCTGGGTGTCCAGGGCGCCGTCGAGGATTTCAAGTTCCTCGTCGGTGGCTGCCGCGACGCGTGGTTGCTGCCTTCGCAGCCTTGCACAGCATGTTCGGTTCCGTTGCCTCCGATTGTTATGTCGCAGCTGTGAGTTTGTTGCCCTGTGGTTCGAATACCCAGCTTCTGTCCAATACCGCCACTGAGGGGCAGCCGATCTGAGCCAGGGTGCGGGCGATGTCGCGGGTGTAGAGATCGCGGACTTTCTGTGCGCCGCTCGCCCCGGCGGCGCCACAACCATAGAGAAAGCTGCGACCACTGAAAACGAAATCGGCCCCCAGCGCGAGGGCCTTGACCACGTCCTCGCCGCTGCGCACACCGCTGTCGAAGAGCACCTTGGTGCATTGACCGACCTCATCGGCAACCGCTACGAGACAGTCCAATGCCGCAGGCGCGGACTCCAGCTGACGGCCACCATGGTTCGACACCCAGACTCCGTCGGCGCCCTGTTCGACACAGGCTCGTGCGTCGTTCGCATCCACGATGCCCTTGACCACCAGATGGCCGGGCCAGTCCTGACGCAAGTCGTCCAGGTCGCTCCAACTCAGGTCCTGTTTGGTTTGCCGAGCCAAAGCCGCCAGCACCGGATTGCCGCTGCCGGTTCCGACCAGATGACTGAGGTTTTCGAAGCTCAGACGCCCTTGACGCAACCAGTGCCATAACCACAGCGGACGCCTGAGTGCGGCGGCTACCGTGCGAGGGGTCATGCGAAACGTGGTGACCCCAAAGCCGTTTCGGGCATCGCGGTTGCGATTGGGGGAGCTGGGAAGGTCTGCAGTCACCACAAGCACCTTTACCCCAGCCTCCCAGGCTTTGCGCAGCAGTTCACGATTCAACGCCCGGTCGTTGCGCGAATACAGTTGGAACCAGGTATGCGAGGGGGCGAGCGCCGCGAGTTTGTCCACGCTCAGGGTCGCCAAGGTGCTGTTGACGATCGGTATTGCGGTCTGCTCGGCGAGCAGGCCCAGATCGTGATCGGCGCTGGGCCAAATCAATTGGTTCATCCCGGTGGGGGCAATGCCGAAAGGCCAGGCGTAGGTCTGGCCGAAAAGTTCGGTGGCTGTATTCACCTTCTGTGCGTTCAGACCTCGCAGGTAGCGGGGCTTGAGCAACACCTGTTCGAAAGCGCGGGCGTTGCGCTGTACACCTGCATCGTCGCCGGCACCGCTGTCCAGGTAATCAAAGGCAAAGCCTGGGATTCGTTGACGGGCAAGAGTGGCCAGGTCCTTGATCGTGACAGCCCTTTGTAGGTTCATTCGAGCCATGCTTACACCACCGGGCACATGCCGCCGTCGACATTGATGACGCTGCCGGTTATGAAGGAGCCTGCTTCGCTTGCAAGGAAGCAGGCCAGATCGGCGAACTCCCGAGGTTTTCCGGCACGTTGCAGGGGGATTCCCAGGCTGATGGCCTTGGCCTGCACGTATTGATCGTACGATTGGTCGCTGCCGCTGTTGACATAGCTTCGGTGGAACTGGTCACTTTCGATGATTCCGATGGCCAGGGCATTGATCAGTACATTGTAGGGGGCGCACTCCCCGGCGAGGGCCTTGGTCAGTGCCATGGTCGCTGCGCGGCTGACGCAGGTCGGCGCGGTATTGGCGCGCGGCGCCTTGGCAAACACATTGATGCTATTGAGGATGCGTCCCCAGCGTCGCTGCTTCATGCCCGGCAGGGCCAGCCGGCTGAAACGGATGACCGGGAACAGCTTGAGGTCCAGGTCGTGTTGCCACTGGGCATCGGTCAGTGTCTCGAATTCACCATGGGCATGTTCGCCGGCGTTGTTGAGCAGGATATCGACCTTGTCGAAGCGTGCCTGGACGGCAGCGAAGGTTGATTCGATCTGATCGGCCTGAGTCACGTCGCAGGTAAATCCGGCAGCCTGGCCGGGCGCAAGGGCATTGAGACGTTCGACTGCTGAAGCCAATTGCACGGAGTCGCGGGCGATGACCGCGACTTGTGCACCACTGCGTATGAAGCGCTCTGCGGTGGCAAAACCCAGGCCCTTGCTGCCGCCGGTGATCAGGGCTACGCGGCTACTCATATCGATTTGCATCAGGGAATACTCAGGTAAGCGGCCGGGTGCTTAGCACCCGGCCGGGGTTCAGGATATTCAAGGGATCGAGGCTGCGCTTGAGCAGACGCATCAGCGCGATTTCCTCCGGTGTACGCGAATAGTGCAGGTGGGCAACCTTGCTCTGGCCAACCCCGTGTTCGGCAGCCATGGATCCGCCCAAGGGCGTTAAGGGTGGATACAGCAGTGCGCAGAGTTGTTCGTAGGTTTGCTGCGGCATTTTTTCGGGGAAACGCACGAATACATGCAGATTGCCGTCAGCGATATGGCCGAACACCACCAGTTCGGCATTTGGCCAGTGGCTGGCCAACTCTTGCTCGATGGTGCGCAGGTAATCTGACATCGCCGAAGGTGCCAGGCTGATATCGAACACATGCCAGTCAGGTGCGGACATGATCCACATGACCCGCTCACGTACCTCCCACAGTGCATTGCGCTGAGCCTGGGAGCTGGCCAGTACGGCATCGACTGCCCACTCGTGCTCCAAAGCCTGCTGCATGATGATCTCGAAGTGCTCGCGATCGCGCAGTGGATCTGCGCCGCTGGTCTCCACCAGGACATAAAAAGGTTGTTCGGCGGGCAGCGGTGCGACATGGTTCTGCACTGCGCCGCAGTAGAAACCCTTCCACATCACCTCGAAGCCCGTCAGGCTACCGGGAAAGTTGCGCTGGCAATGGGCAAGCAGTGCGGTGACCTGGTCAAAACCCGGTAATGCCAGCAGGGCAGTGTTCTGGCTCACGGGGAGCGGGCGCAGGCGTACGACTGCGCGAGTAACGATGCCCAGGGTGCCTTCGCTGCCGATGAACAGTTGCTTGAGGTCGTAGCCCGCATTGTTTTTCAGCATGCGGTTGAGCGACGACAATACGGTGCCATCGGCCAACACCACTTCCAGGCCAAGCACTTGTTCGCGGGTCATGCCGTAGCGCAGCACCTGACTGCCGCCGGCATTGGTTGCAATGTTCCCGCCCAGGGTGGCCGACCCACGACCACCGTAGTCGACGCCATAACTCAAACCAAGTGGCTGCAATTGTTCATGCAATGTTTGCAGCACACAGCCGGCCTGTACCAGGGCGGTACTGGCGCGGGAATCGATGTGCTCGATGGCATTCATGCGCTCTGTGGAAATCGCCACTTCGTGGGCATGGCTGAATCCGCCACCGCCACCCAGGCCGCCCAGCACTGTAACTGGCTGGCCGGCAGCATGGCAGCGGTTGAGGATTGCGCTGACTTGTTCGGTGCTGTTCGGGCGCAGCAGACAACGTACCTGCAGTGCCTGTCCAGGCCGGCTGGGAGCAACGCTGCGCTGGGCGGCCTGTTCGGCATTCAGAATCGCCGAGGGTTCGAGCAGGTCGGCGAAATCCTCGGCATACAGGCCATTCATTCGACTTCCTCCGGCAACGATAACAGCGTTGAGTTGGCGGCGTGATATTGCCCGTTCTTGATGCAAAAGCTGGGGTGCACCAGGCGTTCGGTGATCACCTCGTCATTCGCTGTATCGGTCAGACGCCAGCGCCCGCGCAAGTCATCGAGTACCGTGATATCGGCTGCGGCGCCAATGGCCAGAGTGCCGACGCCGTCCTGCTCACGTAGAAAGATTCGCGCCGGGTTACAGGTGGCCATGGGAATGACCTGCTCCAGTGGTACGCCAAAGGCCATCAACAGGTTCATGCCGGCGGCCACGCCGGGATGGCCGTTGAAACGGCCGCGTCCGCCGGTATCAATGTGTGGATCCTTGATCGCGGTGTTATAGGCGTGGATGTCTGCACCTAGTGTCTGCGGCAGGAAGTCTTGTTCCAGGCCTTGGCGTACGAGGTTGAAGTTGGTCGCCGCACCGTAACCCAGGTCGATGTGGATGCCGCTGGCGATGGCTTGGCGGACCAGCGAACGCACCGAGCCGTCAGCGTTGAAAAAACCACCCAGACGATCGGTATAGGCATGGGCAAACACATCGCCGGGGCGCATGAACGGCAGTATGGTTTCCATCACCCGCTCAGCCGGAAATTGTGCGTGGACTTCAGCGGGCAGGCGCCATAGTTCGCCCATGTGCACGTACATCGGTACCTGGACTTCGTCGACGATGGTGCGAACCTTTCGAATCGAAGCGTCGCCGAACTTCAGCAGGCTCGCTTGCTCGGCCCAGAACTTCATGCCCTTGGCCACCTTCGGGTGCGCTTCGAACGCCTTGAGCGTGGCTTCGATATCTATGGTGCCGGGGGTGAATTGGTCCGGGTAGGAAAATCCGCCGACACCGCCGGCCGCATAGGGTGCAAGAAACGCATGAACGCGGTTGGCCTTGGCCTTGACGACATACTCAACAAAGCCGGGGAGGGTGGCGGCACTGACGCCGCCTTGCTCCACCAATGTCGTGACACCCGACTGCACCCCCACCCAGTCGGCGTCCATGCCCAAAACACCAGTAATGAAGCGGAAAATATGGGCATGCGGATCGATCATGCCGGGGATGACCAGCTGTTGGCGGACGTCGATCACTTCGGTGGCCAGGCTGGGGTCAAGGTGGGTCTCGATGGCGACGATGCGCCCAGCCTTGATGGCCAAGTCGCGAATGCCATCGAGTCGGGCGGCCGGGTCGATCACTCGGCCGCCTTTGAGTATCAGGTCGTAGTTGTGGTGCATGGCGGTAACCTCAAGCAGGCACTGTCGTTTTTGTCTCCAGCGTGTTTTCATGATATTCGTCTAGCTGATTAGTCCCTATCCGGAAATCAGGCAGCGCAACGTTTGACTAAGTTGTTGAAATACAAGAAGTTAAAAAAGAACTCGGTACGCTCCTCCGGGTTCTCCCCCGAAGCGTCAGGCAGAAGGCTTGAATATGGGATACATTCCTCGCACCCTCACCCCTTCAGGCGACCCCATCCCGCAGGTCGCCCAATTGGCTGAGTCCAGTCAGGCCCTTGAGCACTTCGGTCAATTGCGCAAGCGGCCGAGTCAGGCACGATCGGAGGCATTGGTCGCCGCGCTCAAGGAAGCCGGGCGGCGCCTGCTTGAGCAAGAAGGGCGTCCTGCCCTGACCTTGCTCCGCTTGTCGGAGTTTTCCGGTGTCGCGGCCAGTTCGATCTACGAATACTTTCCCAGCATGGACAGCCTGGTGGATCTGCTGTTTGCCGACTATTGCGAGGATGTAGGGCGGCGGATGCACGCGGATATGCTTGAGCTGCCCGCCGATGCTTCACTGTTCGACGGCATTTACCTGATCACCCGCCATTCGCTGGCCATGCGCAATCGGCTGCATTTGCTTGACCCCGAAACCAACAATCGGCAGGTGCGCTATTACGAGCAGCTGCGACTGCTCCCCAAGGATGATATCTACCTGCCGCCACTGGATGGTTCTGCCAGGGTGCTCTTCGACCGTTTCAGCGGGCACATCCAGGTCAGCGATCCTGACAAGTCCCTCTATCTGTTTTGTCGCACACTGCATCTGCTGGTGCGCTCCATTGCAATGGAGCGCCCGCACTATCTGGGGGATGAAAGCACCTTGGTGGAGGTGACGCGGATGCTTCACAGCCTGTTGATTCGCTCATGACAATGGCTGTAGCGGTGTAATAGTCGACCCCACTCCTCAGAATTGACGTACCGGTATACGCACCACCAGCCCGTCCAGGGCTTCGGTCAGTATCATCTGGCACGCCAGGCGGCTGTTGTCCCGGACGTCCAGGGCGCCGTCGAGGATTTCAAGTTCCTCGTCGGTGGCAGCCGGTACGCGTGCCACCCAGTCCGGGTCGACATAGGTGTGGCAGGTTGCGCAGCTGCAGGTACCGCCACAGTCGCCCAGAATCCCGGGTATCAGATTGGCGACCGCAATCTCCATCAGGTTGCTGCCTTCGCTGCCTTGCACGGCATGTGCGGTTCCGTTGGCTTCGATGTAGGTGAGGGTTGGCATCGGTTTGTGTCCGTCGTCTTTATAGAGGGGTATGAATGGTGATTTCCTGACGAAGCAGAGCCACCAGTTGATGGACTTCCAGCAACCTCGCTTCAAGTCGGGCCAGGCGCAATTCGACGCCATCGGTGCAGGGCTCGGGGCGAGCAATCGGCGGGATCAGCACCGGCAGCACAAAGGTATCCAGGTGATGGCGCAGGCGCTCTTCGGTCCAGTCATCGCTGGCCTTGATCTGCAGGAGCTGGCGAACCAGCCACTCGATCATTTCCTCGACATCCAGTTCGGCACGCAGTTCTCCGCGGGCCTTGGCTGCGCCGATTACCGGCAGCAGGATACGACTGATCTTGGCGCGAAAGACCGAACTGAACAGCTCAATGCCGCTGCGCGATACGCCGCTGTCGAGCAGGCTCTTGAGCAGAGCATTTCGGGGAACTTCCAGGACTGCCCAACAGACGAACCGGGCGATCCGCTCTGGCAGCGAGCCGGGCCCGGTCAGGATCTGTTGGACCTTGGCTTCCATAGGGCGTGATTGCGCATCGAGCACAGCCGCAAACAAGCCTTCCTTGCTGCCATAACGGCGATACAGTGTCGCCCGGGAAAGCCCTGTGGCCCGGGCGATGTCGTCCATTGAGACTTTGTCCAGCCCCACCCGGGTAACGCAATCGGTGGCCACGGCGATGAATTGCGCAGTCAGTTTCAGGCCGCGCGCATCGCTACCTGTGCCAGCGAGGGAAACGGTGTTTGGCAGGGGCTGGTTCATGGCAATCAGTTCGCCTGATAGATGTCGTAGATCAAAGTGTCGTTCTCGCCCTTGATGCCGCGGCCGATGGCCTGGACTTTGTTCAGCCAGGCATAGCGGCTGTCGCCGGTTTCAAAGGTCGGTGTGATCATGACGGGTGAAGTGCCTTCGGGACCGACGCTCGCACGACCGGTATAACTGACATGGATCAGCGCACCGTCATGGGTTTCCAGGGTGCAGCGCACATCGATATGCAAGGTGCCGTCTGCAGTCACCAGTGCCCAGTCGGCCGCTGCAACAGGCTTGAGCGTGGCATTGAGGCGTTCGCCTTCCCATTGCGCCGACAGCACGTCGACGATGGCGCGGGTGCCGCGCGGGGTGTTGGGAAGGTAACTTGGGGTACCCAGTTTCAGCGTAGCGGTGGCCAGGTGGGTGAGGGTGATGCTCATCGTTGTGTTCCTTTTTGTTGTGGGATGAATGCAATCAGGCAGTGGCGCCGGTAAATGGGCAGGTTTGCGGGCCTGCGCCAGGGCAAGCATTGGAGGCATAGAAGCTCACACTGGCGTCAGCGTTCACCGGTTTGCCCGGGCTGAAGCGCACCGGCATGTGGTTGATGCCATTGGTGAAGTTCGAGCGCAGGCGCTCCACTTCACCGTCCAGCTGGATATCCGGCATGCGAGTGACGAGTTCCTTGAACATGGCTACCAGTTCGGAGCGTGCCAGCATGGCGCCGAGGCAGCGATGGATGCCGGTTTTGTGCCCGAAGGACAAGTGCTCGCGGGCATTGGTGCGGCGGACATCGAACTTGTCTGGCTCGCTGAAAACGGTTTCGTCCCGGTTGCCCGAGCAATACCACATCACGACCTTGTCGCCGGCCTTGATGGTATGCCCGCCGAGTTCGTAATCGGCCTTGGCCTTGCGTGCAAAGCACAGCGCCGGCGTGGTAACGCGCAGCATTTCCTCGATTGCGTTGGGCAGCAATGTCAGGTCTTCGCGCAGCGCCTGGGCGGCCTCGGGGTTCTCGATCAGCAGCTTGGCACCGTGGACGATTTGGGTGCGGGTGGTCTCGTTACCGGCAGTGGCGAGAATCAGGAAGAAGCAACCGAGATCGAACTCGGACAGCATCTCGCCATCCTGCTGGGCATTGGCCACCAGGCTGAAAACGTCGTCCTCAGGCTGCGCGCGACGCTTGACCGCCAGTTGCATGGCGTAGGCGAACATGTCTTGTTGCGCCTTGTGCATGCCGCCCACGGGGGCGACGCGCGGGTCTTCGCCGCCGAACATGGCGTTGGCCCAGTTGAACAGATTCTGCCGATCCTCGGCGGGTACACCTAGCAGGTCGGCAACCACTTCGATGGGCATGTGCGCGGCCAAGTCATGGAAGTCACAGCTGCCCTTCTCGATGATTGCGTCAATGGATTCCACCGCCAATTGGCGGATGCGTTCCTCGATCTTCGAGATGGCCTTGGGGGTGAAGCCGCTCATGATCAGCTTGCGCAGTGTGCCATGGCGCGGTGGGTCGGAGAGGATGATCATTTTGCCGACGGTTGCGGCCAGTACCTCTTCGGGAACGTCGAGAGGCGATACGCCTGTTTCCGAGCTGAACACTTCGACGTTGTTCTCTACCTCCATGATGTCCTTGTAGCGCGTCACCGACCAGAATCCGCTGCCATCGGCGCGTGACTGCCAGCTTACCGGGTGTTCCTTGCGCAGGAAGGCAAAGTATTCATAGGGAACGCCGCGTTCAAAAACGCCAGAGTCGGACACATCGATATCACCTAGTTTCATTGTTGAGCCTCTTCTTGTTGGCTTGTTGGCGGGTTGAGATAAATCGGCAGTTGAGTATCAGTGTTTGATTCACTGCTATTGATTTGTATCTTATAGATGATTATTGTGATTTGAACAAGAGCCAATTCATCAAGGGAGCACAGAGATGTCCGGGTCAACCAAGGTCTATGAGGTGCTGATCGTCGGTGGCGGGCAGGCCGCCGCACAAACGGCGTTTGCCCTGCGTCAGCAGGGGTTCGCGGGTAGTGTGCTGCTGATCAGTGATGAACCGGTATTGCCTTACCAGCGTCCCCCACTATCCAAGCAGTTCTTGCGTGGCGAGGTCTCCCTCGAGTCGCTGCAGCTGTGGCCAGCGACTGCCTACGAGCAAGCTTCGATCGAAACCCGGCTGAGCACCCGGGTGGTGCGGGTGTTGCCGGATTTGCGTCAGGTCGAGTTGGACGATGGCAGTCGCCTGGGTTACGGCAAGTTGGTGCTGGCCACCGGCGGAAGGGCGCGACGCCTGGCATTGCCGGGGTCTGAACTGACGGGTATTGATGTTTTGCGCACTCAACAGGATGTGTTGGCCATTCGCGAAGCGATGCAAGTCGGACAGCATCTGGTCATCGTCGGCGGAGGTTACGTTGGGCTGGAAGTGGCGGCAGTCGCCAGCGAATCGGGGCAGGTTGTTACCGTGCTGGAACAGGCCGAGCGAGTGCTGGCCAGAGTCACGGCACCGCAACTGTCGGAGTTCTACGAGAAACTTCATCGCCGTCACGGCGTGAATGTGATGACCAATGCGGCGGTCGTCGGCTTCCAGGCCGACGCCACGGGCAAGAAAGTCGCAGCGGTGCTGCTGGACGATGGCCGGGTCATTGCAGCCGATCAAGTGATCGTCGGTGTGGGGCTGATTCCAAACACTGAACTGGCCGAGCAGGCCGGCTTGGCGCTGGAAAATGGTATCCGTATCGACAACGGCTGCAGGACCAGCGATCCACACATCTATGCCGCCGGAGACTGCGCTAACCATCCATGCGGCTTTTTTGGTCGGCGCATGCGCCTGGAGTCCGTGCCCAACGCCAATGAGCATGCCCGTTGCATCGCTGCCAACCTGTGTGGGCAGCAACAGCAGTTGGAGGCTTTGCCCTGGTTCTGGTCGGATCAATATGGGTTGAAGTTGCAAATGGCTGGCCTGTCCGAAGGGCATGACCAGTTCATCTTGCGTGGCGCACCGGCTGAGGGTCAGTTCAGTGCGTTTTACCTCAAGGACGGGAAGGTGATTGCTGTCGACTGCGTAGGCCGTCCGGCGGAGTTCATGCAGGCTCGCCGGTTGATCCAGCAGCGCGTGGCAGTCCAGGTTGCGCAGTTGGCGGACGAGGGCACCAAGTTGAAAGAGCTGGTCTGACTGCTGCATTTCTCAACGGCGGGCAGCTCAAACTCAAGCTGCCCGCACGCGGTCGGTTTTTGTTATGGGTCAGTGTCGAGCCAGCGCAGTCTGCAGTGCATCGACGGTCTCGTTCAGGGCCTGATCGGAAAGCTTGAGCATTCCGATGTAGCTCATGAAACCGTGAATGGCACCGGGATAGACTATGCTGTGAACCGAATTGCCCGCCAGCCCCAGACGCTCTATGTACGCCAGGCCTTCATCCTTGAGTGGGTCGTAACCGCCAACCACCAGGGTCGCGGCCGGCAGGTTGCTCAGGTCGGTGGCCTTGAGTGGGCAGCAGTAAGGCTTGTCGGCATCTTCCGGTGCACCCAGATACTGCTCCCAGAACCAGCGCATCATTTCTGTCTCAAGGAAATAACCACTGCCCATTTCGCGGTAGGAGTCACGGCTCAGATCGTTATCGCAAACGGGGTAGAACAACAACTGATGCGCAATGGCTGGGCCGTTGTTATCGCGGGCCTTGAGGCAGACGTTGGCCGCCAGATTAGCGCCGGCACTGTCGCCGCCGACCATCAGTCGTGATGGGTCGATAGCGAGTTCGCCGACATGCTCGGCCACCCATTTCAGAGCATCCCATGCGTCATCGAATGCCGCCGGGAACCTGGCTTCCGGTGCGCGTCGGTAATCCACGGCCACGACCAGCGCGCCCAGCCCGTTGCTCAGGGCGCGGCAGAGATTGTCGTGGCTGTCCAGATCGCCCAGCACGAAACCGCCGCCGTGAAAATACACCAGTGCCGGGAGCACGCCTTCAGCGTGTGGCCGATACAGCCGAACCTTGATATCCGGACCGTTGCCAGGGATCAGGCGATCACTGACCTCGGCTACGGTCTCGCTCTGGCCACGGGTGACGCGCTTGGCATCCGCCAGGACCCGGAAGGTCTCGGCGGTTAATTCCTCATAAGGCGGCAATTTCAGGGCGCCGAAGGCGTCCAGCAGACCTTGCATTTGCGGATCAAGAGCCATGTTCATCGTTCCTTGAAGGTGCTCAGGCGCTCTGCTGGATCAATACCGAGCGGGCATTGGACAGTTCGAGGAAGCCGGCATTGCCATGGTAGCGCCCCATGCCGCTGCCGTTCACCCCACCGAACGGCAGGTTCTTCTCGACGAAGTGCATCATAACGTTATTGACCGTGACGCCTCCGGAGGAAGTGCCCAGCAATACCTGGTCGACGAAAGTCTGATCGTGACTGAAAATGTACATCGCCAGAGGCTTGCCTGTGCTGTCGACTTGCGCAATGACCTCGTCGAGATTGTCATACGCCAGAACCGGCAGCAACGGGCCGAAGATCTCTTCCTGCATGATGTGCGCGTCCAGCGGCACATCCGTCAGCAGCGTCGGGTGGATGGTCAGGCTCTCAGGCTCGGACTGGCCACCTCGCAGCACCCGCGCACCGCGCTGGCGAGCGTCTTCGATATAACCCAGCACCCGCTCGAAGTTGCGGGTGTTGACGATGTGCGGCAAGCGCTCAAGGCTCAGCTCGCCATTGACATAAAACATCTGCTCGATGAATGCGGCCAATAATGTGCAGAACTCTTCATGGTGCGCACGAGGCACCCAGACGTGGTCCACTGACAGGCACAGTTGTCCGGCATTCATGAATCTGGCGCCCACCACCTTGGCGGCAGCTTCCTTGAGGTCATACCCGCTGTCGAGAATGGCCGGGCATTTTCCGCCCAACTCCAGGGTGACTGAGGTCAAATGTCGCGCGGCGGCGGCCATGACCCGCTTGCCCACAGCCGGACTGCCGGTAAAGAACACATGGTCAAATGGCAGCTCCTGCAAGGACTCTGCGACATCGATACCGCCTTCCACCACGGCCACGTCCTGCTCGTCGAATACCGACCCGAGCAGTTCGGCAATCACCGCGCAGGTGGCTGGCTGCAGCTCATTGGGTTTGACGATGGCGCTGTTGCCAGCGGCAATGATTGCCACCAGGGGCGCCATGACCAGGGCAAATGGAAAGTTCCAGGCGCCCAGCAATAGCACGACGCCCCGTGGCTCGTACTGGATATGCGCGGCGGTGTTGGGCAGGTAAGACGATTGGGCAACGGGTTTGGGCGCCATCCATTCATCCAGATGGGCGATGGCCGTGGTGATTTCACCCAGCACCGCGGGGATCTCGCCGCCTTTGCCACCGTTGGGGGTCTTGCGCAGGTCTTCGTACAGGGCTTGTTCAATCTGCGGGATGCGGGCCACGATGGCGTCTTTCAGACGTGCCAGCTTGGCCGTGCGGACGTCGGCGCCTTCCTGTTTGCGGGCCACGCGGCTGGCGCGTTGAAGTGCGAACAGGCGTTCGATGCGGTGGTTGATGTTATCGATGCTCATGGTCTCTTCCTCAAGGCAGGCGCAGGACGGGTTTGATCGCGCTGCCGTCGTGGGCATCGTGGATCGCTTGGTTGATCTGATCGAAGGAGTAGTAGCGAATCAGTTTTTCCACAGGGAGCAGGCCAGCCTTCCAATAGCCGATCAATTGCGGGATGAACAGGTCCGGTACGCCGCCGATGCCGGCCATGATGCTGCCCTGGATCTTGATATTCTTGCTTTGCACATCGGTGGGGCTGAACGAGATGCTGGCCTGGGAGCCGGCCACGCCGACCAGTACCACGTTGCCGCCGATGCCTAGGGCAGAGATGGCCTGCTGCATGACCACCGGCACACCCGTCGCCTCGACGCAATAGTCGGCGCCGCCGCCGGTGATCTCTTGGATCGCCGCCACGGCGTCGGTATTGCCGGCATTGATCACGTGGGTGGCACCCAGTTCCTCGGCCAGGTCCAGACGGCTCTGCACTTTATCGACCACGATCAGCTGTTTGCAGCCAGCAATCTTTGCCGCCATCAGGGCGGACAGCCCAACACCACCGGCACCGAACACAACAAGACTGGAACCTGCGCGTACTCGCAGCGTATTGAGCACCGCGCCAGCGCCTGTCTGGATACCGCAGCCCAGTGGCGCCAGTACATCCAGCGGCAGATCTGCATCGATCTTGACCACGTTGCGCTCGCCGGTGAGCAAATGGCTGGCGAACGAAGATTGGCCAAGGAAACCGGCGAACACTGGCTTGGCATCGTGCTGGTGCGTGCAACCACCGTCGCAGGTTTTCCCGCCGGACATGTTCAACGCGCGAAAGCTGGTGCAGTAGGAGGGATTGGCGGTCAGGCATGACGGGCACTTGCCACAGGACGAGGTGGTCATGATGACGTGATCACCTACTGCCACTTTACTCACTTGGCTGCCAACCTTTTCAACGACGCCAGCGCCTTCATGACCGAACAGCACAGGCCAGGGCATTGCCGGGTTCGCCAGTACGTTGAGGTCGGTATGGCACAGTCCGGTGGCGACCACTCTGACCATGATCTGTTGGGGGCCGGGCTCGGCCATTTCAACCGTTTCGATACTCAGGGGGCCGTTGCTGGCGAACGCCAAGGCTGCTTGGATCTTCATGTGCCAGTATTCCTTGTTGTTTTCTGTGGTGGCGGGGGGAAAGCTTTAATCATGTATATCATTTGAACTAATACGCATCAAGCTTCACCATCAGGGCAGCGCTTTAAACATGTGTATCATTATGTTGTTAGCGCGCTATGATATTCGCTAGGGTGCCATTTCATTGAGGAGAGTGCTGTGATTGAAACCCTGTCTTCGACCGGGATGTGTTCCGAGGACACAAGAGATTACTGCGCGAAGCGCGTATCACGCTCGGAATATATCGAGGTGCGCGGAAGTCGCCTCCACCTGCGCCGTTGGGGCTCACCGCACGCACCACTGCTCGTGTTGCTGCATGGCTGGATGGACAATTCGGCCACCTGGCAATTTTTGGTCGACCAGTTGCAGCAGGACTGGAACATTATCGCGCCCGATTGGGCCGGTTTTGGATTGAGCGAACGGCGTGCACACTACGCCTTCACCGAGTACCTGGCCGATCTCGAAGCCTTTCTCGATCAGGTCAGCCCGGATGAGCCGGTACGACTAGTGGCACACAGCATGGGCGCCAACATCTGCAACGTGTATGCCGGTGTCCGACCCACACGTATTCGCAGCTTCATCAACCTCGAAGGCTTCGGGACGTTTCCAAACCATCTGGCGACCCTGGGTACCCGTATTGGCAGCTGGCTGGACTCCCTCGCCCGGCCGGGCGAGGGCCGTACTGTACATTTGCCGGATGTGGCCAGCCTGGCGCGGCGAATGCTTCGAAAAAATCCGCGCATCGATCAGGCCCAGGCCGATTTTCTTGCCCGGCACTTTGTTGAGCCTGATCCGGCTGGAGGCATGCGCATTGCGGCCGACGTCAAAACCTTCAGTTTCATTCCGATTTTTCCGCATCCTGAGCAGTTTGAGACCTTGCTGTCCCAAATCACTGCCCGAGTGCTGTTCGTGCGCGGTGCGGACTCGTTCGTCACCCAGGCCTTCAAAGAGCATGAGGCGACATTGCAGCGCCGCTTTGATTGCGTTACCGATTCGCGAGCGGTGCTGTTGGACGCTGCCGGCCACAACCTGCAGCATGATGCACCACACGAGCTGGCAGCCCTCATTGATGAGTTCCTCGAACAAGACCCATAACTGGAGCAACCCATGAGTGATTTACTGGCCCGTACACTTGGCCCTTTAGGCCATGCTCCCCTGCGTCGACCGGCCTCCGTCAGGCGTACCTCATCGATCGACGTGTTCTGGCCGCAGGGTTACGGGAGCGCCGGACATTTTCACGGAATTGCCCGTGACATCTACAGTGATGGCCCCGACAGTGCACCGCAGATCCTGGCCTTGCAGCGCTTCGAGGCAGTGGTTAGCAACGAGCGTGAGATAGTCCGACTCAGCACCGTGCCGGCTCGGCCAGCGACCGCCGCGCTGGTTGGGCTCAATGCCGGCAGCCAACTGCGCAAAGCCCTCGATGACGCACTGGCCGAGGACCTGGCCAACAGTACGCCCTTATACCTGCTGCTCGACGACCTGGCGGGTGCCAGCCTGGTGGCCAATTGGGCCTGGTCGCGTTGGGGGGATGGCTGGTTGAGCCAATTTATTCCGAGTTCCGATGCTCTGGCGCTGGAGCAGCGTCGTAGCCGCATGACCGGCGTGTGCACCGGATTTGCCGAAGGCTCCTCGGCCATTACCGATATTCGCGGCGAATTGCATGACGCCAGGGCAGTTTCCGCGCTTGCGCACCCGGATGACCCGCCGGGCTGGCACAAGCTGCCGGGGAGCAACGGTGTGAACATGCGCCGGGCGCGTCGTATCGATGTGTGGCGCGAAGATGGCCGTCTGCAGATCGACGCCATGTTTCAGGACAGCGCCAGTAGCCCCGACGGTGGGCGTATCGCGGTGCATGAATATGGCCTGCAAGCGACTGCTGATGCATGCAGTGGAAAAATCCTCGGCCTGATGGCGCAGCCAAGGGTCCTGCCATACCAGGAGTGCCCGGCGGCGGCTGGCAATGTCACACGCCTGATCGGCGTGCCGCTGTGCCAGTTGCGCCAACAGGTGCCGGTGGCGCTCCGCCGGGAGCTGGGGTGTACCCATCTCAATGATGCCTTGCGAGCACTGGCTGAGGTTCCGGCGTTGGCTGCGTTGATTTAGACTCGACACCCAGTAAACCACTTAACCCGAAATTTTGCGGGTGGCGCTTCTCGGCGTAGATGATGCGTCGGCGATCCACGCACTGCTGGCGATTCCCAATCGCGAGTCAGACGCCCACGTGCCAAGGGGCATCCACGGGATGCCCCCGCTCATCTTCAGGATTGAGGGGATTGATTACTAATGGGCACCACGAATCAACATCGGCTGCATGTGTTCACGAACATCGTCTGGTACGGCCACTGGCTTGCCGTGTTGGGCGCATACCATCACTGCTTCGCCCAAGGCCACGCAGATTCCCTTCTGAAAAAGTCCGTGCTGAAATTGATAAGAGCTGTTGCCGATTCGTCCCAACGCGGTACCGACTATGACCGGATCCGGGAAATTGCATTCGGCCAGAAAGCGAATATTGCTTTCAACCAGAAGCATCGCGTAGTCGGCATCGCGCTGAAACAGTTTTTTTCCGGCATAAACAGCGATCTGGAAGCGGGCGCGGGCACTTTCAAGATAACGCCCGATCGATAGATTATTGATATGGCCATGAACATCCATGTCGCTAAACTGAGTTTCGATCTGCAGGTGGTGTGGATAGTTTTCCAGCAACAGGCGGTGCGCCTCAATTTCTTTAGTCACGAATAAATCCCCAAACTAAAAATGTCCCCACTCACACCGGTGTGCGAGCGGGAACCCAGGCAAACCTATTGGAAGCCTACAACGGAGTGTGGGATGTAAGCTGCTTCCAACTCCTCACGTTCACTGGCATCCAACGACAGCGTCAGCGCAGCGACTGCATCATTGAGGTGTTCAACCTTCGAGGCGCCGATGATGGGAGCCGTGACTTGCGACTTTTGCGCCAACCAGGCCATGGCGACTTGCGCACGCGTGGTGCCTCGGCGCTCGGCCACTTGTGCGACCGCTTCGATAACACGTCTGTCGGCTTCCTCGGTCTGTTGATACAGCGTGCGGCCGAAGGCATCATTTTGTTGGCGCTCACTGCTGGCATTCCAGTCCCGAGTCAGACGCCCACGTGCCAGGGGACTCCACGGGATTACCCCTACACCTTCCGCGGCACAGAGCGGCAGCATTTCCCGCTCCTCCTCACGATTGAGCAGGTTGAGATGGTTCTGCATGCTGATAAAGCGCGTCCAGCCATGGCGCTCTGCGGTGTACAACGCCTTGGCGAATTGCCAGGCGTACATCGACGAGGCGCCGATGTAGCGGACTTTCCCGGCCTTGACGATATCGTGCAGCGCTTCGAGGGTTTCTTCTATCGGGGTGTGATAGTCCCAGCGGTGAATCTGATAAAGGTCGACATAATCCGTTCCCAGTCGCCTCAAGCTGTCGTCAATCGATTGCATGATCGCTTTACGCGAGAGCCCGCCACTGTTGGGCGCCTTGCGCATCGGGGTGTACACCTTGGTGGCGAGTACAAAATCCTCACGCACACCAAAGTCTTTGAGGGCCCGACCGACGATTTCCTCGCTGGTACCGTCCGAGTAACCATTGGCGGTATCGAAGAAGTTGATCCCAAGCTCGATCGCCTGACGCAGTAAAGGGCGGCTGGATGCTTCATCCATGGTCCATCCGTGCGTACCGCGTCCCGGCTCACCGTAGGTCATGCAGCCCAGGCAAAGCCGAGAAACCTTGAGGCCGCTCTGGCCCAGATTTACATATTGCATGTCAGCTCCTTTTTCCGTGAAGGGCGAGGGATTACGCGCCAGCCAACAACCACACGCCAGCAGCTGCCGACAGCATGCCGGCCAGGCGCACGAGGGGCGCTGCCGCTTGTGGCAGTGCTCGAGCAGCGGCATAACCCAGCGCATGCAGGGCGCTGGTTGCGCAAACAAAGCCTGTTGCATAAGACCATGGGCTAGCCTGGGTTGGCAGTTCAAGCCCGTGAGCTACACCATGAGCCATTGCAAAAAGCGCGGTCATGGCAACGGCCAGCCCTACTGGCGGGCGCAGTGCCACTGACACCAACAGCCCCAGTGCCAAGACTGAAGTGGCGATACCGGTTTCAAGGTAAGGAATGTTCAATCCTTCAAAGCCGAGCCATCCGCCAACGAGCATCATCGCGACGAATGTCACTGGCAGAGCCCAGCGTAAATTGCCTTTTTGCTGGGATGCCCATAAGCCGACGGCAAGCATTGCCAGTAGATGATCTAGCCCCGTCAGAGGATGTGACAACCCAGCAAGTGCGCCTGAGGCGTCATGGCCCGGGTGGGCAAATGCCACCGCTGGAACGAACAGAACAGCAGCAGAGAACAGTTTGGTTAGTAAGCGCATGTTGGCTCCAATTAAGACTGGGTTGTTGTATTTTGTGCGATCACGCGAAGGCGTAGATCAAGCAAAGGTGCATCGAGAATGGCGCGGCCGACATCGACGGCTTGTGCGCCTAATTGCTGGGCGGTGTGCAGGTCTTCAAGACGCACACCGCCACCAAAGGCCAAGGTGATTGCGGTGCGCAGATTGGCATCGCATAAGGCCCGGTCAATAGCACCCAGATCGTCGAGATTGCCGGTATCGACCATGATCACGCCGGCACCGGTGGTGGCCGCGAACAAGGCTTCCTCGACTGTCTTGACTTGGACCGCTACGGGGCCGTGACCTACCGCGATGCCTGCCCGTATCGCGTCGGCAACGCCGCCGAGCATGGTGACCGAGTTTTTATTGACGTAGACAAAGTCGCCTTCGACCAGACGGGGCAACAAGCCTACGGCGGCCAGGCCGGCACGTAGTGTCGGCTTCAACGCGGCGGGCAGCTTCTTCCAGCCACCGCAGGCAATCGACAGGCCTTGAGGGCAGGCCGCCTTGAAGACGGCGGCGCGGGTTGCGATGCCGCTGGCAAAGCCCAGCGGACCCACCACATAGTCTTCGGCAATGCCGATTTCTGCGGCGCTGCCAGTGATTTCAACGAGTACCGTGCCGGCTGCGACCTGTTGGCCTTCGCTGGCCATCACTCGCCAGCGGCCGGCGTTGGCCGGAGCCAGGGTTGGGTCCAGCAAGCCAAGCCCGGCGACAATACCGTCTTCGGTACTTTCGACGACGGCGCGGAATTCACCGCTGACACCGGCAAAGAGTTGTTCGGTAATGGATGGCGCAGACACAATGGCCGGTGCTGGCTCTTCAACCAGGCAAAATATTGCGCCGTTGGGTACGCCGTGCAAAACACGACCACCATATGAACGCACCACATCCTGAACCTGGGCCTCTGGCCAGAGGCCGAACTGCGCCCCGGCGGCTTGCAGGAATGCCATGGCGGTTGGCGTGATCGTTTCACCGCGCGATGGAATGCCGTAAACAGGCACATTGCGCAACATCTCTTGCACCGCGGGCGCCGGACTTGCGAGTACACCGTGCTCGCAACGAATCACTCCGTCGCATACGGGCAGGGGGCTGCAATAAAAGTTGGCCGGGGCAATCTGGGTGAATAGCGCAGCGCTGAGGCAAATATCCAGAATGCTATCGAGCGCACCGACCTCGTGAAAGGCGATTTTCTCGAGGTCGATGTTGTGGATTTTCGCTTCAGCCTTGCCAAGGTAAATGAACGTCTGCGCAGCCAGTTGCTTGGCTGCCGGTTCCATTTGGCTGGCGTCGATCAAATCGAGAATGGTCTGCAGGGTTCGGTGAGCATGCTCCTGGGGCAAGTCAATGTGAGCGTGCCAGCCGGAAATGCCTTTGACGATATGCGGTTTGACTGACAGCACGCCATGCAGGCTATCGAGCCCGATGCTGTCGAGCATGTCGCTCAGTTGCTGATCCGACACATTGGCGAGGCGACTGAGACCGGTCACCAGCATGTCACCGCTCAGCCCGGATGGGGTGCGCAATACGATGGAGGTCTGGTTCATATCGATGACACCGGATTAAATGCATTGAGGATGCGCACAGCCGCACAGGCCGCGCCGAATCCGTTGTCGATGTTGGTGACCAGCACACCTTGTCCACAGCTGGCGAGCATCGCATTCAATGCCGTTTGCCCACCGGCGGCCACGCCATATCCAACCGAGGTGGGAACACCGATGACGCATTTACCCACCAGGCCGGCCATGACGGTAGGCAGGGCTGCATCCATGCCGGCCGCGACGATAATGACGTCGTGGTGTTTGATGTCTTCGACACGCTCAAGCAGGCGCCAGATACCGGCAACGCCGACATCGCTGACCAGGGTGTAGTCGACACCCATGAAGCCCAAGGTGCGTGTGGCCTCCAGTGCAACCCGTAAATCCGAGGTGCCGGCGGTGACCACTGCAACCTTGCCGGGGCGCTGGGGCAGCGCGCCATGCAAGACCCCGGTGGCAGACAGGCTGTCGTAATCGAGCAGGGCGGCAAGGGTAGGGGTGAGTTGGTTGAACTGGGCTTGTTGAAGGCGAGTGAACAGCACCGGGTGTTCGGGACTGCCAGCCAGCTCTTCGATTATTCTGTCGAGCGAGTCGACATCCTTGCCTTCGCAAAAAATCGCTTCAGGCATGCCCAGTCGCTCACGACGTTGGTAGTCATAGACAGTTTTCATGATTGCGATACCAGAAATGCGCGGCCGGAGCGGTAGGGTTCGGCGTCGAGTTCCACGGTGGAGATCTCGGGTTCTACCAGACGCACTGCTGCGCAGATTGTTCCAAGCAGCTCGGTGGAAATCCGTTCGCGATCGTCCGCGCCTGTTTCAATGAACATTTGGTTTTCTCTGATTCGGCAGCGCACGACCTCAATCCCCGTGCTTTGGCGAATCAGGGTTTCGCCCAGCTCGATCGCCTTGAGGCGTTCAGCGGTCACGCGTGTGCCGGTGTAGAGACGACTGGCCAGGCACGGCGAGGCGGGGAGTTCGGCAAAGGGCAGGTGCAGGTGGCGTGCAATCGCGCGGATCATCTGTTTGCCGATGCTGGCTTCAATGTAGGGGTGGCGCACCGCGTTTTCGGCGGCGGCGATCAACCCCGGTCGATATTCGCCGAGGTCGTCCAGGTTGGCACCACTGAGCAGCGTCGCACCGCCAGTATTGTTGGCGGCGAGTTGTTCGAGGCTGCTGTAGAGATGACTTTTGCAGTGGTAGCAGCGGTTTACCGGGTTGCTTAGATAGTCCTCGCTTTGAAACTCACCGGAGGACACCAGCTGCAGGTTCCAGCCCTCACGAAGTGCCCATTCCTTGACCCGGGCAGTCGCCTCTGTGGGAACTGCGGGACTGAGCGCATGGGCTACGACAGTCGTAGCGGGATTTTGCCGATGGGCAATGGTCGCCAGTAACAGGCTGTCGATACCGCCGCTGCAGGCTATGACCCTAGGGCTGATGGTCGCCAGCAGTTCGCGCAGCGGTTGCAGGCGCAGTTGTTCATCCAGCAGCGGTATGAGCGTGGGAGATTTGGGCATGGGTGATTGTTGAGTCGGGTTCATTTTTATTGTTCTCCGTATTGCTGTCTACCGAAGGGCGGTACAAGTGATGTTGCTGTATGTATTGGGCGACGCTCGACAGGGTCAAGTCATCGGCCGGTTTTCCGGTGTTCAAGCGCTGGCGCAGTTGCGTAGATGAGATGTCCAGAAGCGGCATTTCAATGGTCAGTAGCGCAGATGTTGGTGCCGGCACATTACTGCCGGTTCGCCGGGCTCGGGCGAACGTCACGTGTTCACGCAGTTCATCGATGCCTTTCCAGCGGTGCAGATTGGCCATACAGTCATCGCCAAGAATGAAGAAGAACTCACTTCCAGCAGGAAACTGTTGAACCAGATGGCGCACGGTATCCAGGGTGAAGGACTTCTGTGCACGGCAAATTTCAAAGTCGCTAATGCAAAAGCGGGAGCTGCCGGCAATCGCCAACTGGACCATGTGCAATCGATGTTCGGCACTGACCAGGTTGTCGGTGCCTTTGAGCGGTGGGATACCTGCCGGGACGAAAACAACCAGGTCCAGTTCAAGGCTTTCGAGGGCTGTTTGTGCCAGCGACAGATGCCCCAGGTGGATAGGGTTGAAGGTGCCGCCGTAGATACCGATACGCATGGGTTCAAGCTCCTGCCTGACCGGGATCGGTCGAACGTACGAAGCCGTGAGCAGAACTGTGTTGGTGCGTGCTTTGGGGAAGTACGGCACGCAGTGCCACAGCGATACGTTCTATCAATTGCGCGTTGTTGACTTCAGCGTTGTCCCCGCCAGTGTTCAAGCCGTCACGCAGAATCGGCAGTGCCAGGCGCACCTCATGGGTTGGGCCGGGCAGGGCGACGACACGGCTATAGCCGACTTGAGCAATACCGATGCGGATAGCGTTTTTTACATGTCGACCGTGGCCAACCTGAAAGTGGGCAAGCGGTGCAGTTGCAATATCAGGGTCCAGCAGGGTCAGAGCTTCGATGGTTTTATCTTTGGCCTCGGCCCCGACACCACCGGTAGTGATAATCAAACCAAAACCTTCACCGGAAATTCGCGAAACCCGGCCCGCAATGGCTTGCAGGTCGTCGCTCACGGTACCGGCGTGTTTCACCTCATAGCCGGCCGCACCCAGAATCTCGGCCACGGCTTCGTAATTGGTATCGTGAACGCGCCCATCTACCAGTTCGGCTCCGGTTGATACCACGGCAACGCGTTTGGCTGAGTAGTCCTTCACTGCCGTTTCCATCCGAACAGCTTCACTGAGAATGGTGCTCACCTGATCGCTGGGTGCACCGATCAGGCCAAGGATGCCCTCGGAGTGAATCGCGGCATCGGCAGCGACTGTGATCCCTGGAATATGCCGGAACAGCTCAAGAATCTGCGCTTGCTTGCCGGTAAAGTCCTCCAGTTTCAAGCTGGGCAGCAGCACGTCGAAGCACACATGTTCGGCACCTACATCGGTAACAAAAATCTTGTCGGCAGGCAGCGATAGCGCCAGGGCCATGGCGCGAGCCAACGAAGGTAGGTCGGCATCTCGGACGGTGACGCCACGTACCCAGAGTTCGGTCTTGTCCAGCAGTTGTACGTCAGTCATGTATCTCTCCCTATATCACCGGCCGGCGCTGTGCGAGCCACTTGGGCAGGCGGTGGTTCAACACTTCATCGCGAACCTTTGGCGCTCGCTCCAGCAATAGCTTCGCCAGGGACTCGGAAACCCGGAACGCCCCTTGGGTGTTGTCGAATGCAAACACTTTGTCGGTGCCGGCCTGCGCGCACGCGGCGGCTACTGCACTGGGAAGATCCGGGCTGTAGGTGATGCAATCTTCTGCATAGGTATTGGAGGGGTCATTGACTACCCAGCTGTACATGTCTTTGCCGACAACGTAGGAGGGCTGTTTCTGCAGGGTCGGCGTTTGTGGCAGGCCGCCGGTCATGTAATTGACCACCAGTGCCTTGATGGCCTTGTTACGGCCATATACCAGGCCCGACTCACGGGTTGCAGCCTCCGGTCCGTTGTAGGCCGCCAGATTATCCAGGTCAAAATAGTCGACATCGGCGTAGTACAGGCTATTAAGGATCACGCCACCGCTGTAGGTGTAGATACTTGGGTACTGGCTATCGAGGATTGCAACGCACTCATCTATTTCCGACAGCAGGCCAAATACAACGCCGTAATTGCGCAACGTACGCTCTGTGATACGCCGGTCCAATGCCAGTAGATCGAAGTCGCCCTCAACACCGATGACGCCCTCGGGAGTCATGTCCAGGACAACGCTGCCGGCATAGCGCTGTTGAATGAAATCGCTGTCGAAGATCAGGCGGGAAATCAATTGCCCGGTGCGTGGACCGTATCCGAAGTGGTAGGCCGAGCGTGTTTCCAGGCGTACGTAGGACATACCGAAAGGTTTCACCAGACGATCGCGCATCCTGTGAATGTAAGCTTCACGCATTTCGGTGATGTGGGTGTGGACAAAAAAGTCCGCATTGAACAGCGGCTGCATCAGCCAGAACTTGCCGAGCTGCGTATCGACTTCAATGCCTGCACCGCATTGGGGTACTTCGACAACTTTTTCGAAGCGCTCTTCGAGGTTGTAGGTTTTGACCCAGTCAGCGTTCTCAATGTGCCCCATGGATTCTGCGATACAGAGTTTTACTCGCGCATTTCGGGTTTGCTGAATATGCGCGACGATTTCTTCCAGCATCACCACGTAAGACTCACCAGCCATGAAAAAACCGTGGGGGTTGGCAAGTACATTCACACGGCTGCGGGCTTTGATCTTCGACCAATCCATGGCCTGCACCCGCTCGCGTGCGGCTTTGCGGATGAGCTCAAGATCAGTTTTTCCATAAGCAGGGTCGGCTGACCACAGGGGCTCTGGCAACCACGGCACCAACTCGCGAATTGGCAAGGCCTGCATGCCAGGTAAATCGGCAGCACGCATGGCAATAGTGGTTGCTGGAGTACGACCATTCCATGTCGTGAACAGCTCGCCGGGTAGCAATTTTTCGGCTAAGGAAGGCGTCAATTGTTGCGTCATTTGCTCTCTCCCGCTTCATCATTGGCAGGTATCTGAATAGCACTGAGTGCACGCAAGCGACCGAGATCGGCAATCTCTTCATCCAGTCGGTATTCGGGGTATTTATCCTTCAAGGCTTGAGGCAGCTTGCCGTCAGCACCGACGTGCTGAAACAGGCTTGGAGCCGCGGCATACCATTGGTAGCCTTTGGGGTACTTGGGCGCGTCGGCATGTCCTGCTGCGGCGAGAATGACCAGCACCGGATGCATACACAGTTCCGAGCAGCCTGTTCTGACGCCGGTAGCCAGCGAGAGTTTTTCCGGTGTGTTGGCGCCCTGCAAAATAGCAGCGGCCAGCTCACCCATGGTGGTACCTGTACAAGGGCATACCGGAGCTGCAGAGGGGATTCCTGTTTTTGCACAAAGTGCCTCGATCGCTGCCTGATCTGCAGCGTGGATGTCGGCGCCTACCAGGAAGGGCTCGTCGAGCTCCTTCATCAGCAACGCTTCGTGCGGGCATACCTCAAGGCAGCGTTGTGCGTTGTAGCAGGCGGAGTGATCCAGCTCGACTATCATGCGGCTGGTGCCGGCCTCACTGGGCAAGCGATCACGCAGGGTGAACGCTGCCGTAGGGCAAACTCTCGAGCAGAGGTTGCAGCCTGTACACAGGTCTTCGATCACCTCGACAACCATACGAACGATCTTGGGCATTGGCATTCTCACCTTATTGTTCTTGTGTGCCTGGAATGAGTTTTCGGTAGCGATGTCAGTGCGCGTGGTGTTGCATTTTTTTCCGTAGCTGGTCACGGAGATTGGCGGCCAGTTTCTCTGCGAACTGTTGCTTGCTCGGTCGCAGGCTCAACCCTTCCATCACCAGCGGCATGCTGCTGCGTACTTCATCATTGGGGCCGGGCAGCGAAATTATCAGTGCGTCATCGAATTCACCCACCGCGATCCGCACGCCATCCTTCACATGCCGGCCATGGCCTTTGGTGAACGTGCAGATATAGGGAGTAGCGGCATGAGTATCGAGATCAAGTACTGCTTCGACGGTGCAGTCTTTACTCTCTGCGCCTACGCCACCGGTGGTAATCAACAGGGAGTAACCCTCGAAAACTGCTTTGCGCAGGGAGCCTGCAATCAGCTCCTGGTCATCACGCAGCGTGCCGCCGAACTGGACTGTATACCCCTGTTCACGCAGGGCCTCGGCAATGGTGATGCTGTTGGTGTCTTTAATTTCGCCCTTGAGCACTTCTGCGCCGGTGGAGAAAATCATGGCGCGCTTACTCAGCCGTTCGCGAATACTTGCAGTCATGATCTCGGCATTTTCAAGCGCCTCAGCTGCATCGTCCGCATTGGCGGCAATCCATCCGAGCATGCCCTCGGAAAATACACCAGTTTGTTCAGTAATATGGACGCCTGGAACACTCGCAAGCGCTGCTAATAGCGGCGCCTTTTTGGCAAGTATCTGGTGCGGATAAATCGTGCTGCGCAGAATGTCCAGAGTCATGACATTGTCCAGATAGTCCGTCACCAGGACTTCGGACAATTCGAGCTGCATGACCTCTGCAACGGCTGCAGCAATCAAGTTCAGATCCGCACCTTCCAGGGTAATTGGGCGGAACTTCAGCTCGTTTTTCTTCAGCAGATCAAATTCGATCATGCGTGGCCACCCGCACCCAGGAGTTCCGGATCGATACCGCGCTGCTTTAGCCAACGTGGTAAGCGCTCTGCCACCACGGGATCAACTTCACGGGCTTTTTCCATCAGCATCTGGGCCATTGAAGGACTGAGGTTGATGCTGCCGTAGGTACCATCAAAGAAGATGATTTTGTCGGTACCGCCTTTCTGCTTGGCCCACTCGATGGCTTCGGTAAGATTTGAGGCAGTGGCAGCATTATCCATGAAGGTTGGGTTTGCCATGTCACGACGCATGGTTTCTGCCATGTCTTCGCTCGCCACGATGGTGGGGTAAACCATCGGAAGCGTGGCAATGGAAAGCCCTATTAATGACTGATTGAGCACCACAGCTTTGATATTGCGGTTCAGTGCAGAGCGCATCAGTGTACGAATAGTGGGCGATACATCGTTTTCGAGGTCGTACCAATCTTTGTTGGCGTAAAACAACTGGCCGAAAATCATGCCGCCCGCGTGTACGTAGTAAGGCCATTTACCGCCATCGAGTACAACGATGCATTCGTCTATGCGTTTGAGCAGCTCCAGCATTTTTCCGTACGAACTGAGAATGTTGCAGGACACGCGATCGCCCAATTTGCGCAGGTCATTATCGGCGTCAAACCCGGTGATACCATCCGGAGAACTGCACATGTCTACAGAGAACGCCAGTTTCTCTTTGACAAATGCAGAGTCGGCAATCGCTCGAGAAATGAAGTTGCCGCTGCGGGCACCGAAATTCATGTGGAAAATAGATCGCGTTTCAAAGCGCGCATAAGACATACCGAACGGCTTGCTGACGCGGTCAATGACTCGGTGGGCATAGATTTCCCGCGGGTCGTCGTAGTGGGTATGGATGATCCATTTGGCGTTATAGACCTTGGCCAGTCCATAAAGCGTACCGACCTCGGTTTCGATGGCGATACCGCGATCAAATGGCGTAGCTCCGCGTACCATGTTGTTGCCTTTGAACGCTTCGCGGAAACCATAAAACTCGATGATTTCTTCAGCTTCCTTGAAGCCCAACCAGGCGATAACCACCAAGCGCAGGCTCTCACAGCCGGTGCGCTGTTCAACGACATCACGTACGGTCTTGATCATCTCTGCATAGGCAAACCCGCCGAGAATGCCGAAGCCATGTTCAGAACATAGAATATTGACGCTGTCCTTGGGCTGAATCATCGACATGTCGATATCCGCCAACACCGCTTCAGTGGCCGCACGGATGGCGCTGACGTCTTCGCCGCCGTGATAGATCGCCTCGGGAATATCCGGAAACAACTCGCGGACCTTCAATGACACAAGCCCGGCAATATCTTTGGCACGCTGAGTGGGCGGGCCTTTCGGACCGTAGATCGAAGCCATGACCACTGGTGGTTCAATCACCGGATCGAATGAGGTGCTCTGAACGTTCATGACGAATCCTCCTTCGAACCGTTAGACCGGCACGACTTTTTGGGCGGCCGCTTCGGCAGCCAGGGTTTGAGTTTCTTCTGCAATGTAGAATTGCGGATAACGGCTTGCCACCTCGGGCGATATGTCAGAAGGGACATAGGAGGTGTCGTAGAACTGGTTTTTTGAATGCGGCATTGGAGCAACGCCCAGAAACGTCTTCAGCAACCGGTGGGTTGGGGCGAAGCAGTACATCAAGCAGCCGGACTGCACGCCGGTGGCAAGCGCAACATCGGCCATGGTGTGCGCACCATTTAGAATTGCCGCAGCAACTTCACGGGCGCCGGTCATGCTGCACGGGCAAACCATTTTGTCTGGGTCGATTTCTGCGCGATGGCAAAGATCAACGACGTCGGCTTCAGGAGCAGATTTTGGATCGGTGCCAAACACCAGCGGGGATTCCCGCTCCGGGGCAAGCAGTGCGTCGTCATCGCAGACATCCACGCAGCGAAAGCAGGCTACACATTTGTCGTTGTTGACCACCGCCAGCGCTGCCGACTTGGGGCCCTCCATCACAATGGCCCCCGTCGGACAGATGTGCTCGCACAGGTAACAGCCCGTGCAATTTTCGGTGAGAACCTCGATCTTATAATTCACGCTTTTCATGAGATTGTCCTGGTGGGGCTGGGCTATGCTGGCGCAAGGTATTCATAAAGTTCTTGAGGGTCTGCACAGCCTCATTGAGGTGTTCCTTGCTATCGGGTTCGGCAAAGAGTGTGTTTACCAGGCCCCAAATGCTTGAGGTATAAAAAGTGGCAACACTGCTGGCGTCGACATCAGCTCGTATCACCCCGTCGCGTATACACAGTTGCAATGCATGCCTGACTCGCTGAATGAGAACCTGGGAAACGGCCTTGAGTTTTTCCCGTAGAGCTGAATCGGAGGAAAAAATGGCGGTGACGCAGAGAATCATTTCGCCGCGCGCAGCCAGGTTGGAATCGCTGCCATCGAGCATCGAGCGGTAGTTTTGCCAGCTCTCGTCCAGATGACATTCCAGCTGCTGCCACGCCAGTTGGCCATCGGCATCGTCGGGCAGTTTCAGTACATGGGCTTGCAAGTCGCGGTTGCCCATGTCTTCAAGTAGCAATTCCCCAAGTTGGGTTTTATTTGCGAAGTGATACTGCGCAAGGCTACGGCTGTAACCTGCGCGTACGCCGATATCGGCGAGACTCGTGCTGTCATAACCACGCAACGCGAATAGCTCCAGTGCGGCCTCACACAGTTTTGCCTTGGCAATGGCGTTGCGTTCTTCCTGGCTACGGCTGTTCTTGATAGCAGTCGGCATGTTTCTGGTTCCTGGCGGGTAGTTGGACGCTCAACCCTTATGATACTTGCTGAATCGCAGCAAGTATCATTCCGAAAAAAATAGCGCTGCTTAACGCTCTAACTGTTTGAGCTTGCCTTTCTTCCCATCCCAGATGGCTGCATCTTCGAGCGCGGCCTTTTGCGTACTGATGTTTGGCCAGAGCTGCGCCAGTTCGGCATTCAGTTCAAGGAAATGGGCGTTTTCTTCCATCAGATCGTCTGCGGCAACAATGGCAGCGGCCGGGCACTCTGGTTCGCAAAGTGCGCAATCAATGCATTCGTCTGGATGAATGACCAGCATGTTCGGCCCTTCGTAAAAACAATCGACAGGACATACTTCTACACAGTCGGTGTATTTGCATTGGATGCAGTTATCGGTAACGACGAAAGTCAAAATCAGTACTCCACGCTGTCAGCAGTCATTGGTCGACAAAGGCACGCTCGATCACATAGTCGCCAGGTGCACCAATGTGCGGGAAACGACAAAACCCAGTTCGTTGAGCAGGTTGCAACTGTCTGTGAGCATTGCCGGGCTGCCGCAGATCATGAAACGGTCTGTGGACGGATCAGCAGGGGGGAGGTCAAGGTCACTGAATAGCTTGCCGCTTCTGATCAGGTCGGTCAGGCGACCCTGGTTGCGGAAGTTTTCACGGGTGACTGTCGGATAATAGAGCAGGCTTTCGCGGACTTTTTCGCCGAAAAACTCGTTATCGGGCAAGACCTTATCGATGAAGTCGGCATACGCGAGCTCGGAGACGTAGCGCACGCCATGGACCAGTACGACCTTTTCGAATCGCTCATAGGTTTGCGGATCCTGGATCACGCTGATGAAGGGCGCCAGACCGGTGCCAGTAGACAGCAGATAAAGGTGTTTGCCTGGCAGCAGGTCGTCGAGGATCAATGAGCCCGTTGGCTTCTTGCTGACAACAATGGGATCGCCAGGTTTGAGGTGCTGCAGTTTCGACGTCAGTGGACCGTCGGGTACCTTGATGCTGAAGAATTCGAGGTGCTCTTCGTAGTTCGGGCTGGCGACACTGTAGGCGCGAATCAACGGACGGCCACCGTCCTCAAGACCGAGCATGACGAACTGGCCATTGCTGAAGCGCAGTCCTGGATCCCGTGTAGTACGGAAGCTGAACAGGTTGTCATTCCAGTGATGAACATTCAGAACGCGTTCGGTCGTAAGTTTGCTCAAGGTGCGATCCCCTTCTCTGATCAGTCATGTGATGGTGTGGATGAGCAGAGCTTATTTTGTTTACTGAACGTCAGCAAGTATTTTATGTGTTAATGATGTGTATGATTGTGCTGGCCGTCGTCTTCTCGAAATGTCGTCCGATTTTCTTGACCGCCGGCGCGCCCTGATCCGTTGATTACCTTCGAACAACGTAAAAAAGTGTATATCATACGAATGATAAATTCTGCGGCTCACGGTCGCTTCCTGTAGCACAGAGGCCATGAGTCATGAACAAGATTGAACTGTTGCGCAGCCTGCGACTGCCCTTGATGGCCGCGCCGATGTCAATCGCTTCGAGCCGCGCGTTAGTCAGTGCGGCGATCCAGGCAGGCATCATGGGTTGCTTTCCCACCCATAACGCTGCGCGCGAGGGCGGCCTGGCGCTGTGGGTTGACGAGTTGCAGACCGTGCAGCGCCAGGGGCGTGAGCGGGGTGAGGCCATCGCGCCATTCGCGGTCAATATCAATGTCTCGCGGGCCAAGCCTCAAGCGGTGCTTGCTGAAGAAATCGCCGTGTGCCGCAAGGCCCAACTGCCAGTGATCACCAGCAACGCCGGCAACCCCAGCGAGTTGGTCAAGCAGGTCCATGACTGGGGCGGTCTGGTGATCCACGACGCCACGACGGTGGAACAGGCCGAACGTGCCATCGCCGCCGGCGTCGATGGAATGATGCTGGTCTGTGCCGGAGCCGGCGGTCTGGGCGGCCTGTTGTCGCCCTTCGCTTTTGTGCCCAAGGTGCGGCAGATGTTCGACGGTATCATTCAGTTGGCCGGTGGCGTGGCCGACGGTGCCGGCATCGCTGCCGCGCAAACTCTGGGCGCCGATATGGTGTGCATGGGTACACGCTTCATCGCCACGGTCGAATCCGGTGTCGATTCAGGGCATAAACAGATGCTGACCGAGGCAGGCAGTGCCGATGTGCTCTGGACGGATGCGATCTGCGGCATCCCGGCGAACTTCCTGGCGCCCTCGATCCGCCACAATGGTCTGGATCCGGCGTGCCTGCCGGCGCTCGTCGATGGTCGCGCCAACATCCCCGCGTCGATCAAACCCTGGAAAATGGTCTGGAGCGGTGGCCACAGTGTTGAGTTGATCGAGCATGTGCCAACAGTGGCGCAACTGCTGCTGGAGTTGGAGCAGGGTTACTGGAAGGCGAGGGGCGCGGTGTAAGTGCCTGGCAGTGCATTCCCCTGGACGTCTTTTCAGGATTGCCTTAAGCCAATAACCGCTCGCGAAGTTTGCCGACAGCATGTTCATCCAGCCCTGCACAGGTATGCAGATAATTTTCCACAGAGCCGAAGTTTTCCTTCACTTCATCGAGCGCAGCATCCAGGTAGGCGGCGTCAACTGCCATCATGGGGTGGATGACGTCATCTGGCGGCACACCTGCGAAAAATGCTTGAAGCGAACGTTTCAGTGAAACCTCGCCGCGCACGCCATCCCAGTACATGCCACTCTTGAGGTAGTCTTCGAGGATAGCTTCACGATCGACCCCTAACGCACTGAGCAAAATGGCAGACACGAACCCGGTTCGATCCTTGCCAGCAGTGCAGTGGAACACCATTGGCACGCCATCATCTGTCAATAAACGGTCGAAAAGTGCTCGTAACTTGCCAGAGAAAGCGTAAGGAAATTGCCGGTAGATAGAAACCATCGCACGTGTTGCCACTTGCCTGGTTGGCGTGTCCACCAGCAGTTTTATCATCGATTCCTCCCCTGCGCGGACGTCGGCCGAGATGTCCAGATGCAGCAACTCAGTGCCCTTGTTCAAAGGCCAGCGGGAGGGGCTGCGGTCGCATTCATGCTTGCTGCGAAGATCACAAACCAGGCGAATACCCAGCGTTTGAGCCACTTCAAGGTCATTTTCGGTTAATTGCGAAAGGCCCTCTGATCGAAACACCAGGCCATGGCGGATTGACCGCCCATCTCTGGTAACAGTGCCGCCCATGTCACGAAAATTAGGTGCACCCGCCAATAAGGGCGTATGAGGCATGAATGTTCTCCTGAGGAACATCGGCGTTGAATTAGTCACCACAACTCTCATTCGCGGGCACAACCCGCCCCCACAACTGGCAAAATGGGGGCGGGCATTGCGGCTTGCCCGTGAAAGGTCCGGTGCTAGCGGTTCTTCCAGACCGGTTTGCGCTTCTGCATAAACGCCATGGTGCCCTCGATACGGTCTTCACTGTTGACCACTTTATCAATGGCCTTGTACGGAACGCGCACCGCCTCGGTTTCGCTGGCGTAGAAATCCTGTTCGTTGAGCAGTTGCTTGCTCAACCGGATACTATTGGGCGAGCACTCCAGCAGCGTCTCTGCCAGTTCCCGGGCCGCCTGCAGGGCCGTGCCCTCGGGGACCACTCGATTGATAAAGCCCAGCCGCTGGCCTTCCTCTGCACCGACGCGGCGGCCGGTAAGGATCAACTCCATCGCCAGCTTGTAAGGGATCTGGCGGGTCAGGCGCTGCAGGCCCCCGGCACCGGCCAGCAGGCCAACACGCACTTCGCTGAGGGCGAATTGGGCGGCACTGTCGGCGACAATAAGGTCGCTGGCCAGGGCAATTTCGAAACCGCCGCCCATGGCAAATCCGTTCACCGCGCAAATGATCGGTTTCTCGCGATTGAGGCGCGCCGTCAGGCCGCCGAAGCCATTGCGCGGCATCCACATGCGCCGGCCGGTGGAGCTCGCCTTGAGGTCATTGCCGGTGCAGAAGGCGCGGGTGCCGGCGCCGGAGATAATCGCAACCCACAAGCTATTGTCAGCTTCGAAAGCATTGAAGATCTGGTCCAGTTCGTCGTTGCCTTCGGGGGTCAATGAGTTGTTGACCTCAGGCCGGTTGATCATCACCTCGAGAATCGGCCCGCGGCGCTCGACTTTGATGAACTCATACTCATCGAGCAGGTGCGTGGGGGCCGGCGGCACCAGGCGATCGAGGGAATTCTGGCTCATGGCGAAGCGGTTGGCGCCTTGCACAAGACGCACGCAGATCTTCAGGTCCAGGCCGTCCTGACCGCTAAACGCCTGGAGTGCCTCGGCATCTTCGGCCACGCTGTTGGCGACGAAGCGTTCGCCTGTACGGTCAAGTCGGCCAATGACGATGACTTCCTTGGGCCCTTGTTTGTCATGCAGCACGGTATAGCTTTCGACGCTGCCCCAGCCCGTTGGCGACAGGTTGAGTGCAGGGGCGGGCAGGGCGTCGATGCGCGCCTGTTGTGCACGGCTGTCACAGGTTTTGAAAGGTTTTGGTGTCGTGGAGTAAACACCCACCGCATGGGTGGACAGGAACCCGCCATTGGCACCGACCAGGCCCAGCGAGCCTGGGTCGGCGCGCAGGCGCTGGACCACTTCAGCCAAGGCGTGCATCGAGTAATTGTTGCCCGGCCCGCCAAAGAACGGCAGACCGCCAGTCAAGGTCAGGCCACGCGGGTCATTGGCCTTGAGACCCAGGGCATCGATGGCGCTGAAGACGGCGATCGGGAAGCAACTGTAAATGTCCATGTAACGGATCGCGTCGATACCGACACCGGCTTCCTGCAACGCCTGCTCATAGGCCAGGGCCATGGCCGGCGAGCTGCCCAGATCTTCACGTTCGAGCACCGAACGTTCGTCCAGGGCGCTGTAGCCGTGCAAGTAGACCCACTTGTGTTCCGGTACGCCGAGTTCCCGTGCCATGCCTACGGTGGTCAACAGCACCGCGGCGCCCTGGTTGACCTGGTCGCGGGCGACCACCGAGATTGGATGCGGGTCACCAATCAGGCGGTTTTCGGCACTGATCGTGGCGATCGCTTGCGCACTCCATTGTTTCTGGCTGCTGGCATGGGGGTTGGCCTGCGCCACGTCACTGAACGGCGCCATCAGACGACCCATTTCCAGTGCATAGTCTTCGCGAGACAGCCCCAGGCGCTTGCGGCGGGCTTGCTCGAGCAGCGGGTAGACCGTGGTCGGCATCAGCATGTTCTGGTCGTTCATGTGCTTGGTGCGCATGGCGCCCACGTTCCAATGACGATCATCCAGCTCGCTTGGGTATTCCTCGGCCCAGTCCAAGGTCTGTTTGGCGGCCTGGGCGGCGCGTTGTGTCGAGGCCGCTTCGGCGCCGCACAACAGCGCCAGGCGCAGCTCACCGGCATGCAGGCGCTCGCAGATCTCGCCCACCAGTTTTTGCGGCTCATCGCCGCACGCCGGGGAGTAGACCTGTACACCTGGAGTGGCGCCCAGCCGTTTGGCCACTGCCGCCGGTACGTTGTTGGGGCTGCCGAACGGTGCGCGCAAGTGACGCATTGGCGCGGGCGCTGAATCGGCGACGGTACGAATGGCGTAAATGGCGTCGATGCGACTGGCCAGTTCAACCGCGCCCTGTGCATCGGCACAGGCGGCTTTTGCAGCTTCGGCCGTAAGGTCGGTAGGCGAAAGCTGACGGTAGCCGGCATCGTCCAGACGTTCAGAATACTGGCCGACGCCAATCAGTACCGGAGTCGAATCGTTAATCAAAGAGTTGCTCATGTTCGGATCCTTATAGGTCATGCCTTGGCAGGCGTGGCGGCAACGTCTTCCAGGTGCCCGTCGTTGATCAATGCGTCAATGTCACCGGGTGCCAGCCCAAGCAGGCTGGCCGCCAGCTCGCGGGTGTTCTCAGCCTGCAAAGGCGCTGGCTCCAGAGGCGGTTCGGGCATATGCAGCGAATGGACAATACGGTTTTCAGTAGGCAGCGGATCGGGCCAGCCAGGTTGCACCAACTCACGTATGAAGTGGCGAGCGGCGAAGTGCGGGTCGCTGCGGTAGTCGCTCAAGCGCTGCATGAAGCCCGCCGGCACGCCGCCCGACTGTAGCGCTTGGGTGACCGCCTGCGGGCTGCGCTGCGCCGTCCACGCCGCTACCAGGGCATTGACTTGTTCGCGGCGGGCCAGGCGTCCTTGTGTTGTCGCAAGGCTGCTGTCGCCGGCCAGGTCCTGGCGCTCCATGGCAGTGAGCAAGCGCTGCCAATCGTCGTCGTCACGGACTGAAACCGCGCACCATTGATCGTCTCCGGCGCAGGCGAATACCCCGTCCGGTACTTGCCATGACGAGTGGTTACCCTGGGCCTTGAACGAACCCGGTTGCAGGGACTCAAGCAAGAACTGTTCACTGGCACTGTTGAGGAAAATCTCGGCCTGGGACACGCTGACAGTCCCCCCCAGACCCGTACGCTCACGGCGCAGGAGCAGCGCCAGAACACCGATTACCGCAATCCGCCCGGCCGTATGGTCAGGGAAGATGGTCACGCCATCGCCGAAGAACTCCGGCATGTCCGGGTAACGCCACAATGAGGTCAAGCCGGTGGAGGCGCGCACCAGCGGCCCGTAACCGGGCGTGCGGCTTTGCGGCCCGGTATTGCCCATGGCGCTGCTGTCGAGAACGACGATGCCGGGGTTGATTTGCTTGAGTACGTCGTAACCCAGGCCCAGCGAGTCCAGGGTGCCGGGTTTGAAATTCGACAACACCACATCGGCCTTGGCCACTAGCTGCTTGAACAGGTCGCGGCCGGTTTCGCTGCGCAAGTTGATGCCCAGGCTGCGCTTGTTGCGGTGGCCCAGGGCGATCGAAGGGGTCATGGGGGTGCCGGTGCTGGATTGACGACCACCGTCCGGGAAGGCCTTGTTCTCGATCTTGACGACTTCTGCCCCCTGATCGGCCATCAGTCGACCGGCTTCGGCGCCAGCGACAATCACGCCCAGGTCAAGGACTCGCACGCCCTCGAGCGGGCGACGCATGAACGCATGCTCGCGACTGCCGGCATGTTTATCGGCTTTGTCCGACTCGCCCAGCAGCGCCTCGGTATCGGCGCCCAGCGTCGGTGCTGTATGACGGATACCGGCGCGTAGGCCATCAAGCTCCAGGTAACCGGACGGCACTTGACCGCGAACGCCCTCGCTCAGTTGCAGCGGCACGAAGGCGCCGCGAGCCTGGAAGTGCTCGTCCTCGAGAACCTGAGAAGGCTCGGCAACGATTGCGATCGGCACGCCGTGTTGCTGACCTGTGAGCAAAAGTTCAGCAGCGGTATGACGGGCGAACAACTCGCCGGTCAGGGCGTTGATCTCAGTACTTTTGGACCTGCGCTTGACGAGGCTGAGGTATTGCGGGTCATGAAAGTCATGGTTGGGTCCCAGCCAGTCGCGCAGGCCTTCCCATTGCCGAGGGTTGAGTGCGCAAATACGTACGAAACCATCTTTGCAGGCGATGATCGGGTACAACGGCACGGCCTCTGGCCGGCCATGGCTGGTGGAATCCAGCGCTGACTTGCCGGCCTGGGCGCTGCCGGTGACACCAAGGCCTGGGTCCATCACCTGGGCGATCGCTTCGTGAATGGAGAAATCCAGGTGGTCGCCGCATCCGGTCTTGAGGCGCTGCCATTGGCCGAGCAAGGCGGCCCAGGTAGCCTGAACGGCTGCTGATTCCCAGCACAGTTTGCCCGGTGGCAGCAGCGGAGTATGCCCGGGCTTTCCGGAGCGGCAAAGCACACCGCCAAGCGCCGCGTGCACGGCGTGGCTGGCGTGATAGTCGCTGTAGGGGCCGGTAAGACCAAAATCGCTGATCGACAGCACGACCAGGCCAGGATAGCGGTTGCGCAACTCATCTGCCCCCAGGCCGAGTTGAGCCAGAGCGCCGGGGCCGCTTGCGTCCAGCAACAGATCGGTGCTGGACAGTAGATGAATGAAGGCTGCCTTGTCGGCGTCGGCATGCAGGTCCAGCACCAGGCTGCGCTTGTTGGCATGATGGGTCGCGAAGTACAGGCTGGTGCCCTCGAACATCGGGGCAATGTGACGGCTGGCGATGCCTTCTGGCGGCTCGACCAGGATGACCTCGGCGCCCAGATCAGCCAGCAAACGCCCGGCCGTATCTGTCTTGCCGTCGGCCAGTTCGACAACACGCATGCCCGCCAGGGGCAGCGTCGGGTCGGTGGAAGCTGCGTAGGCCATGCTTCATCCTCGATGATTCGTAGTGTTGTTATTGTTGGAGACTGCTCTTAATCAACTATATTATTATAATAGTTGTTGGGCAACGTTCTTCACTTTGGAAGTTCCTGAGGCCCGCAAATAGTGTTAGTCGACACGTTCGTCATGGGGTGCGATGCGCACACCCCATGTGTTCAAGGCTCAGGCCGAGAGTGCCCGTGCGGTTTCTTCGTGCACGGTTTTAGGGTCGATACCGAACATCTTCGCGGCATTGATGCCCAGTACCGCAGCCTTGTCGGCATCGGTGAAGTGCGGCACGTGTTCGAACATGCCTTCTACCAACTCGCGCGAGTAAGGGAAGGTGCCCTCGCTGTGTGGGTAATCGGTGGCGAACAGGAAGTTCTCGATGGTTAACCCTTTGGCCGTCAGCAGGCAGCCCAGGTCGTTCTGGAACGAGCAGTGCACCTGATCGCGGACGATCTGACCGGGCATGCGCGCCAGTTTGGGATGAATCGACGGCGCATGACCTACGTACACTTCATCCATCCGCTCAGCCAGGCCCAACAACCATCCGGCACCGGCCTCAACGAACAGAATGTGGGCATTGGGATTGCGGTCCAGAACGCCACCGCCCACCAAGGCGCTGATCACGTCAACGGCGTCGTTCATTTGCCGCGAATAGTTGAACAGTGCGCCACCAGGTCCGCGCAGAGCGCGCAGGTTGACGTTGCCCACGCCGGTGTGGAAAGCCAATGGAATGCCTGCCTCGCCACACAGAGCGAAGAACTCGTCCCACGCTGGATCGTTGAAGGCCTGGATCGAGTCGAAGTTGACGGTTGGCATCATTACCGCTCGAAAGCCGATGGCGATGATGCGTTTGAGTTCCGCAATACCGTCTTCAAGGTTCACAAGAGGGATGACCGCTGCTGGCACCAGTTTGGAGCGCACACCCTCGACGTAGCCCCAGGCCCAGTCGTTGTAGAGACGAGCGCATTCGCGGGAGGCTTCGGCATCGGTGATGCGGGAGATCAACAGACCAAGGCTGGGGAATACCAGTTCAGCATCGACGCCATCACGCTCCATGTCGGCGAAGCGCGCTTTGAGTTCTCGGGTGCCCAGGCGACGGATGTCGACGAGGTCGTCCGACTCTCCGACTTTGTGGCTATGGAAGCCGAGCGGGATCTTGAATTGCGTCACTTCGCCAAGGCGGTTCAGGCGCAGTTTTTTCTCACCGTCGATCGCCACATTGGGTGCCCATTGCTGCAAATGATCAGGCAGGTTAGCGGTGAACAGGTCTGCTGGTTCGACGATGTGGGCGTCGCAGCTGAATACGAATGGGCGCATGGTAACTCTCCTGTCAAAGACTTCGTTGGCGTGCGATTGGCCGCCGATTCTGATTTTCAATACGGATCAACGGTTGCCTGCCAGGTTCTGGCGCAGGCTCAGGGGACTACCAAGATGCGCCGAAAGGAACATGGCGCGCTTGAGATACAGGTGCAGGTCAGCCTCCCAGGTATAGCCAAAACCGCCATGCAACTCGATGGTCTTGCGCGCTACGCGTAAGTAGGCATCGGCCAGATGGGCTTTGGCCAGTGCGGCGTGACGGCTGGCGCCAGGTGCGCTGGAAGCGACACACTGGGCTGCGTGCCAGACCAGAGGGCGGTTGGGTTCGCCGTCCAGGGCAATTTCAGCTATTTGGTGCTTTACGGCCTGGAACTGGCCGATCGGCACACCGAACTGTTCGCGTATCTTGGCATATTCGGCTGACAGCTCTACGCATTTGCCGATACCACCAGTCGCCTGTGCGGCTTGCAGGGTCAGGCCAGCATCAACCAGCGCCTGGCTGCAGGTGTTGCCTGCCGCAAGCGGCTGGATATCACGTTCATTGACCTGGAAGTCGGCAAGAAATCCGATGGGGTCGACGCAGGGTTTGTCCTGCCTTACCAAGCTTGGTGCCTGTGGATCGATCAGGCCCAGACCGCCACCGGCCAGGCCGGTCACGATCAGCGTCGGCAATTGACTACCGGAAACCTCCAGATTGCCCAGTGTCAGGGTCTGTTCACCGCCTGCTTCCGCCTGCCAGCTATCGGGCTGGTAGCAGCCTGGTCGGCCCAGCAGGGCGACACTACCGACCAGTTCACCACTGGCCAGGAGCGGCAGCCAGCGGGCTTTCTGTTCGGCACTGCCGGCTTGGTCAATGGCTAGGCAGCAGAGCTGATGGGCAATGAACGGCAGCGGCGCTGCGCTCGCACCGATCACTTCGTTGATCAACGCGGCGTCGAGCAGCGAAAGTCCGATGCCGCCATCGTCTTCGGCGATCAACAGACTGGCGAACCCCAGTTCGGCAAACGCTTGCCAGAGGTCAGCGAGGTCCTGCTGCCAGTCGCCATGGCGATCGGCGATGCGGTGCAAAAACAAGGGCTCGGCGTGTTCGGCGAGGAACTTGCGGGCGGTATCGACGAAAGCCGTCTGGTCATCATTGAGCAGGTAGTTCATGGCTGTTTCGCCTTCAAGATGCCATCGCCGGATCGCGGGGCAAACCCAGACCGCGTTCGGCGATGACATTGCGTTGAATATTGGAAGTGCCGCCGGCAATGGCAATGCCCAGCGAGCCCAGGTACTGGTTGAGCCATTTTTCCGGCCCTGCTTCGGCTTCACGGCCAAATGGCGAGAGCATGAAATCGTCGCCGAGAACATCTCGGGCGATGTCGGCCACTTCTGCGGCGATGCGGGTAACGATCAGTTTGTTCATCAACGCCACGCTACCGGCATCCTGTCCGGCCAGGCGTTGGGCGAACTGGCGCTGCATATTGTGGTAATGGGCGCTGACCATGCCTTCCAGAACAATCAGGCGGTCCTGGGTGCGAGGTTCCTCGATGGCCGGGCGACCGTTGTACTGGCAACGGCCGGCCAGCTCCACCAACTTGCGATGCAAGGTCACCGACCCTTCGGCGGCGCCGATGAAACCGGCGCGTTCGGCTGACAGCGTGGTCTTGGAGACTTTCCAGCCTTCGCCGCGCTGGCCTACGATCCAATTGGCCGGAGTGCGGGCACCATCAAAGAAGATTTCGCTGAATTCTTCGCTGCCGTTGATCTGCCGCAACGGGCGGATGGTTACGCCAGGCTGCCGCAGGTCAACCAGCAGATAGGAGATGCCAGCGTGTTTGGAGGCCTCAGGCTCGGTGCGCGCCAGCATGAACAGGTAGTGAGCCTTGTCCGCGCCGGAGCTCCAGATTTTCTGGCCATCAATGACCCATTCATCACCTTCCAGGCGCGCCTTGGTGCGGATCGAGGCCAGGTCTGAACCCGAGTTCGGTTCACTGTAACCCTGGGCCCAGCGGATCTCACCACTGAGCGTAGGTGGGACGAACTGGCGCTTTTGCCATTCCTCGCCACACCCCAGCAAAGTGGGTACCAGCATGCCGTAGCCAACGCCAGGCACTTCCATCGGTGCCCGGACGCGGTTGAAAACCTCCTGAATAATTTGCGCCTTCAGGATATCGGCCGGTTGCTCCGAACCGCCGTAGGCTTTTGGCACGTTGCGATACAGATAGCCGTGCTCGGTGGCCAGCAGTCGAAAGGCCCGCTCATTGGCAGCGCGTTCCGGTCCCTTCACGGGTTGCCAGTGAGCTGCCAGGAACGCCTCGACTTGCGCACGGAAGGCGAGCAGTTCGGGGGTGTCGAGAAAGCCGTTGCTGCTCATGGCTTGCGCTTCCCGGCCAGCAGCTCCCAGTGCCGTGCCATCATCTTCGAGGCGCGGGTTTGCAGTTCGAGGGGTACAGGTGGCAGCACCAGGGCACCATCACGGCTTGGGAGGGCAACCACGGCATCGCACAACACCGTTTCTTCACCGCGCTGGTTGGTCATCTTCACCTTGACGTCTACCAGGTTGAGGCCGTTCTCCACACGCTTGCCGACCACTTCACCGCTGATGAACTGGGTGTCGCCCATGTAGTTGAACTTGCGGATTTCGTCGTACTGCTTGAAGACCCAGCCGTTGTCGCCGACCCAGTCGGTGAGGTAGCGGAACAGGTAGTTCTCGCGCATGACGCCATAGTCGTACGCCATCGGGTTGCCGATCGCCTGGGCCCACTCGCTGTCCCAGTGCAGGCGCTGTGCAACGTCCGGGATGCCGTAGGCATTCTTGACGTAGAAAGGGGCAATGCGCTTGCGGTTGTTGTTCCACATCCGGCCGCTGCGTAGACCATAAGGGACCCAGCCATAGCCGCCACCGTGAAAGTTGACCACGTCGGTGACGGTCAGTGGACCACTGGCACCACCCGGCAGTGCGCTGCCAATTTCCAGGTCTTCGAAATACAGGGGTTCGGCACCGCGCGAGCGTTCGGCCGAATAGACTTCATCGATGTGCGCCAGGTCTTCTTCGGTGTAGGTGGCTGGCTGGATGTCCTTGTACTTGCCGGTTTCACGGGCCTTCTTGCGTTCGGTAAGGATTGCCCGGTAGCGATAGACCGAAACGACCTCGCCACGCTGGTTCACCTTGACCTGACTGTTGAAACGCGTGACCGAACGGCCGGCGAACTCCGACTGCTTGACCTCCAGGCCATCCTCGCCACCGAAGCTATAGAGTGTGTCGCCCGGGAAGATTGGGCGGTAGAAGGTCCACTCGCCACCGGAGATGAACATGTGAATGCCGCGGAACAGGCTCTTGGTCGCTGCCTTGAGCTCTTCGGGCAACGGGTCTCCGAGCATTGGCCGGTTGATCACACCCGCCATCATTGATGGCGCGATCACCGAGCCCCAACGGCTGCTGGCAGCATGCTCGGGGTTGCAGAACAGCGGGTTGTCGCTGCCGCAGGAATAAGCGAACGAGCGAATGTTGTCGATCGAGGCGGTACCGATCTGTTCCTGGTCGCGACTGGCGAGGTCGACGTGCAGCATCAGCTTGGCGCGCTCGATATCGTGGTCAGTCAGTTCGTAGGCGGTGGCTTTCTTGAAATCTTCGGTCAGGGTCTGCTCGGACATGATATCTCCGTCTGTTCTTCGCGTAGTCGAGTGAGGTTCAGCTACCGCTGAAAACCGGGTCGCGGCGCTCGATGAAAGCGCGCACAGCTTCTTTGTGGTCGTTGGTTTGGGCGCTGAGGACGTTAAGGGTCGCCTCCAGGTCCAGGGATGCCGGCAATGACATCTCCATCGCAGCATTGAGGTTCTGCTTGATGTAGCGTTGGACGATCGAGGAGCCCGAGGCGAGTTGCCGCGCCAGGGCATAGGTGTTGTCTTCCAGCTCTGCATCGCTCACCAGCCGCGAGGCATAGCCGATTCGCAGGGCTTCGGCGGCGTCGAAGCGCTCCCCCAGCAGCATTAATTCGCGGGTCTTGGCGGTACCCAACAGGCGGGTGAGGAAATAACTGACACCATAGTCACCGGACAATCCGGCCTTGGCGAAGCCGGTCATGAAACTGGCGTTGTCGGAAACAACCCGAAAGTCGCACGCCGCTGCGATGGCCATACCGACCGAAACGGTGGCGCCGCGGATCATGGCGATGGTCGGCTTGGGCATTTCGAACAATTGGCGAGTGGCGTCCATGTTGCCGCGCAACCAGTCGATACGAGTGGCCAGGCTATCGGGTGCCTTTGGCTTTTCCGGCTTCGGTTCAGACTGGTCGGATGGATCTTTTTTCGGCTTGCCGGCCAAATCACCACCGGCACAGAAACCACGCCCGGCGCCGCGGATGACGATGACCCGGGCTTCGGGGTTTTTGTTCGCCTGGCCAACCGCTTCGGTAAACGCGCGCATCAACGGTGGATTGAAGGCATTCAAACGCTCGGGTCGGTTGAAGGTCAGCGTCAGAACGCCGTCTTCAAGGTCTTGCAACAGCACTTGCTCGGACATGGGTCCCTCCGGACGGCCAGGTGGTTGGTTTCAGACGGCGGTTTGTGCAGCGACTTCGGGGGCGCTGAACAACTGGCGCACTTCGTGCTGGCTGATTTTCAGTGACGGCGTTCGTGGCAAGGTGTCGACCACCATCCAGCGCACCGGAACCTGATAGGCCACCAGTTTTTCTCGGGCAAACGCGATGAGTTGGTGTTCGTCCAGATCGACCCCCGGACGGACTTCCAGTGCGGCAACAGGTACCGCACCCAAGCGCGGGTCAGGCAGGCCGACTACGCAGATTTCCTTGACTGCCGGATGTTCGCGCAGCACGTGTTCGACATCCCGTGGCAGCACCTTGAAGCCGCCACGGATGATGGCCGAGTCGGAGCGTCCACGAATGAAGATGAAACCATCTTCGTCGATTTCGGCAAGGTCAGTGGTGCGTACCCAGCGGGTGGCGTCGACCTGTGCCGAGCGCACTTCCAGCAGTCCGATGTTGTTGTTGTCTATCACCTCGTGGGTCACCAGGTCGATGATTCGGACCTCGCAACCGGGCTGGGCGCGTCCTACCGAACCGCGCTTGTACTGAGCAAACTCTTTGTGATCGCGCAGGCTCCAGCCAGCCACTGCACCGGCGAACTCTGTGGCGCCATAGGCATCGAGCAAAGGAATGTCGTAGCGAGTTTCGAACTCAATCTGCATGTCCGGGTCAAGCGGAGCGCTGCCGGTACGAATCGCCAGCAGGCTGTCGATGTCGCTCTTGGCCACATCGGCATCGAGGATCATGCGAATGGCTGTCGGTGGCAACGAAACCATTTTCGGGCGATAGGTTGCTACCGCTTGGCTCCACTCCAGAACCGAGAATTTCTCGAGGATCACAATCGGCCGGGCAGCGACGATAGCTGCGACGGCGAAATACATGCCGCCAATGTGCACCAAGGGAGTGGTGAGCATGGCCGGGCTTGTTTTCAGGGTCAGGCCGTCGGTGGCCTTGCCTGCTTCGTAATGCGCCGCATCGGACAGCGAGGCTTCGAATTTGACGTAGGGCAGTGCGATGCGTTTGGCGGGGCCTGTGGTACCGCTTGAGAGCATCAGGATCGCTGTTTCACGCTGGTCGGGTAGGGTGGCGGGATCAAGTTTGATGCCAACGCCCGGTTGGGTCGCGACGGTCAAGGTGTCGCCACTGCTGATGCTCAGGCCCAGGCAGCCCTTGGCTTGCGCGGCAGCTTGAATTGCGGGTGCCTGCCAGTCCTGCTCATCGGCAATCAGTGCACCGATCTGGGTCGCTTCCAGGTCATGGGCAATTTTTTCGGCCGACTGAAAGGGGTTGAGGGTCACCACACAACGCCGTGAAGCCAGGATTTGCAAAAGCACGCTTACGTGGGCTGGGCGATTGCGCAGCAGAATGCCTATCGGTGCACCTTCACCCAGGCCTGCATTGGTCAGCAGGTCATTGGCTTGAGTCATCAACGATGACATCTCGGCCCATGAGTACCAGCGCTGCTTGTACTCCAGTGCCGGCGATTCCGGGGCAAGCGCAAGTACGCTGCGGATTCTCAATGCAAGGTCAAGCGTCATAAGCGTGCTCTCATGTTGTGGTCCATTCGCCCCAGGGAGGCATGGCAAGTGCTGATGAAATTATCATATCAATGAGCTGTATGATTAAGCAAATTCTTTCCCATCGATTTTTTCACCTGCTTACCCGAGAATCCCATGCAGTACGTGGGCTGTGGCAAGGCTCGCGCTGTGCGGCTTGAAAAAATGCGTTTTTTAATATTCCCGCTTTATCATATATACAATTCGTACAATAAATACAATTGGAGGTGGAGAATGTCCCTGTCGTCGATGCCGGACAACATCATCGTCCGTCTGAACCGCGTTCCGGATCCTGGAGTGCTGCCAGCCGATATTTTTGATCTGGTCACCGAACCTGTACCCGAACTGCGATCCGGACAGATTCTGGTAGAAATTCTTTATCAGGCCATCGATGCGGGAAGCCGCGGCATGCTGGACAGTGCTGCGGGATATGTTCTCACCGTGCCGCCAGGAGATCGCTTGCCTGCTTCCGCCAGTATTGGCCGGGTCTTCAGCAGCCTTTCTGATCAGTACGGCGAAGGCGTGCTGGTACGCTTGTTCGGCGGCACCCGCCAACGCTACCAGCGCATCGATCCAAGCCGCTGTGTTGGGCTTCAGGTGCTGGAACCCGACGTTGGCGAGCCTCTGCACTACCTGGGCATCCTGGGAATTACCGGGTTCACCGCCTGGCTGGGTATCACCGATATTTGCCGTCCAGTACCCGGCGAGACGGTGTTGATTTCTGTCGCGGCCGGAGCGGTGGGCAGTGCTGCCGGTCAGTTTGCCAAGGCCTTGGGCGCGCGAGTCGTTGGTATTGCCGGCGGTGCGACGAAGTGCCAATACGTTCGCGATCAGTTCGGTTTCGATGATTGCGTGGATTACAAGGCCGCCGACTTTACCGAGCGCCTGGCACAGGCATGCCCGCAAGGCGTGAACAGTTATTTTGAAAATGTAGGGGGTGCCGTGCAGCGAGCAGCGTTCGCGCTATTGCGTGATTTCGGTCGAGTGGCGATGTGTGGCCAGGTGGCGCAGTACAACGGTGGGGGCGAGGTGCCCGGGGCCAATCTCATGACCGTGGTGAACCGACAGCTTGAGGTGCGTGGTTTCCTGGCTCATGTGCATTACCACAGGCTGCCCGAGTTCATGGCCCAAGTGGGGCAGTGGTACCGCGAAGGCAAGCTGGTTCAACCCTGCAACGTGGTCCAGGGGCTGGAAAACCTGCATGAAGCCATCAACTCCTTGGTCGAGGGGCGCAATATCGGTCAGCAGGTGCATCAGCTCACGGCTAGCCGTTGATCATACTGTGCAGCGCCGTCCGGTGGTCGACGGCGCCTGTCCGTGTACTGTCCTGGAAGGCTCAACTCCTTCCAAGTGACGGGGCTAGTTGTTCGCGGTCAGCCAATGCCTGCCCACCTTCGTCGCCGGCGCCCAGAATTTGCTGTCGAGTGAGATGGGGATTGATCCCGACAAAGCCGAGCAGCGCGACGGCCAGTGTACAGATACCAAAGCTTGCGATTGCAGTTTCGAATCCATGGGCGATGTCATTACCGCTCAATGCAATCAGCTGCCCAACCAGGGCGGGGGTCACGATGCCAGATGAGGTTTGCACGGCATTGTGGATAGCCAGCAGCGATCCCCTTTGCTGCGTCGGGGTGAAATAGGCAATCAGGGTCATGCTGAAGCTTGGCAATGCAGCCAGCAACGCGGTTGCCAGAAACATCAGGGCCAGCTTGACGCCGGGTTGGCTGCTCATTGCGATCATGGCCAACATCGCACCACCTGAAACACAACAGAGTAACGGCGGTGCAACCAGCGCCCGGAACACGCTGGCACCCCGTTTATAAGCCCGCTGAGCAAAAGCTGGAATCATCAACCCACTGACGATCGCCAGCGTCGTCATGCTCAACAGATAGGCGCTGAGCGCCTCGGTCTGAAGTCCGATCCCCTTTTTCAGGTAAACGATCGTCCAGCTGAAGCCGAGGGCAGCGGGGGTGTAGCAGAAGAACGCCAGCAGGGTCAGGCAGATGAATGTGCGATTCAACAACAGCCGACGGTAGGCGACCGCCTGGGTGTCAGGCAGTGCAGTGTCAACCTCGCTGTGCTGATTGCCTTCACAGCCAAACGCCAGCCACAGCAGCATCCATAGGCATCCCGCAGCAGCCAGCGTCAGGTAGGCCATGCGCCAGCCGAATCGTTCAATGGCCAAAGGCAGTATCAGTGCGCCGATCAAGCTGCCGATCATGATCGATGTGTAGATCAGCGAAGACGGAAGCATGCGTTCGGAGGGTTTGTACCACTTGAATGCCGCATGTTGCGTGACTGCAGTCGCAGGGCCCGTGCCAGCACCGAGTAGCACCCGGCTGGCAATCAGCGTTGTAAGCTGACTGCTGAATGCAACCATCGCTTGTGCCGCCATCCAGACCAGTGACATACCGACCAGGATCCAGCGCGTCGGGCAGCGATTGGCCAAAAAACCCACCATGATCCCGCTCAAGGAATACAGCAGGAAAAAAGCACTGCCGACCATGCCATATTGTTCGGGTGTCAGCTTCAGTTCATCGATGATTTGCACACCGGCGAAGGCGAAAATGGTTTTATCCAGTGCACTGATGATCATCACCGCCATCAGCAGTGCCACGATGATCTGACGTTTCTTTAGGCCTTGGGTCATGTCGTTCGCCTCCTGGCGATACTGGAGGGGCAAACGTCAAACCAGGTAGGTCTGTACCAGGCGGGCCCAATAGCTGGCGCCATAGGCGATGACCTGATCGTTGAAGTCATAACCCGGATTGTGCAGGGCATGGACCTCGCAGCCGGTGGCAGCGCCGTCGCCATTACCGATCGCAACGTAGCAGCCGGGTTTACGTTCAAGCATCCAGGCGAAATCTTCGCTGCCGAAACTGCTTTTGCCGGGGCTGGTGAGGAGATTCTTCTGTCCCACCAGCTCAGTGATGACCCGGCGCGCCAGGAGGGTTTCCGTCTCGCTGTTGTTCAGGCAAGAAACCAGAGGGCGATAATCCATTTCCAGGTCCATGCCATGGATCATTGCCACGCCTTGAGCGACCTCATTAATGCGCTGCTTCAATTGTGCGCGCACCTGTGGGTCGACTGCCCGGATGCTGAGTTTGAGCGTGGCATGGGCGGGAATCACGTTGGGCGCGTCCCCAGCGTTCAGGGCACCGACGGTAATGACCGCGGCTTCGGTCGCCGCTATGCTGCGGGACACGATGGTTTGCAGGGCCAGCACCATTTCGGCGGCTGCAACGATCGGGTCTCTGGCCAGGTGAGGCATTGCACCATGGCCACCTTGGCCGATCAGGCGAATGACTGCCTGGTCCGACGACGCTCCCAGCGTACCGCTGCGAGCGGAAAAGCAGCCCACGGGCAATCCGGGGGCATTGTGCAGCGCATACACGGCATCGCAGGGAAAACGCTCGAAAAGACCGTCTTCAATCATGCGCAAGGCGCCGCCAAGGGTTTCCTCCGCCGGTTGGAAAATCAGGTTGAGCGTACCGTTGAAGCTTCGATGCTCGGCCAGGTAGCGGGCGGCGCACAGTAACGTTGCCGTATGCCCGTCGTGCCCACAGGCGTGCATCTTGCCGATGTGTTTGCTCTGATAAGGCAGGCCATTGTCTTCCTCGATGGGCAGGGCATCCATGTCGGCGCGCAAGCCGATGGCGCGCGTTCCTTCACCGGCCTTCAGGACGCCGACGACACCGGTTGCGCCAACGCCCTCATGGACCTGGTAACCCCATTGACGCAAGTAAGTGGCCACCAGTTTGCTGGTTTCGCGCTCCTCGAAACCCAGTTCGGGATATTGGTGTATGTGTTGGCGAATGGCGGCAAAATCGGATTGCATTGCCACGATTTCGGGAAGAAGACCAAGGGGTTGCTGGGACATGCCGGAATCTCCGTTGAGTAAGGCGGGTGATTCGCAGCATGCCAAGCTCTGGCGCAGTGGAGTAATCGTCTATGGGTATAGGCATAGCGCTTTTGTATGGCGAACATGCAGTGAGTTCAGTCGGCCAGTACTTCGTGAGTCGCCTGGGGCTGCCCAATGGCACAGCGGTTGCCGTAAAACTCGTAGACGATGTCTTCTGCCAGGGCGGCAGCTTCGCGGGTGAGAAGCCCGGTTTCGCGGCTAACCATGGAAAAGGTAAACGATGGTACAGGTTCAATCACCTGCAAGACCTGCAGGTGATTGCGTAAATCACCCAACGCCATCCCGCGCCTGGCCCAGAAACTGACGGCGTCCGTACGCGTGGCCAACTCCAGGTACATGACCAGGGAAGAGCAGGTCATCAGGTTGTCCGGTGGCGCCAGTCGTTGTTCGGCGAACATCTCGGCGAGCGGTGAGTCTTCAATGCGGTCAGGCAATATCCAGTCCAGATTACGGATGTCATGTAATGTGCGTAAATCGCTTTTGGGGTGATCCTTGCGAACGGCCAGAGCACCCGGCTCCTGGTACAGCTCCACGCATTCGAAACCTTCCAGTTTGCGTGCGCCGCCATACGAGGTGAGCACCAGATCCAGTCGTCCCTCACGCAGTCCTTCGATCAATTTATTCGGGCGCAGCTCTTCGATCTGCAAACGGACTTGAGGGTGGCGTTGACGGAACCGGGCCACGCAATCGACGAACCGTGTGCTTGGGGTCACGGGTGAAACCCCGAGCGTGACACTGCCGTCCATAGAGCCCTTGAGTGTTTCGATCTCGTGTTTGGCCCGGCGAACTTCCTCGACGATCAGTCGTGCCCGAGTGACTAGATGTTCACCGTACTGCGTGAGTGTGATGCCGCGGTTCGAGCGCACCAACAGGCTTACCCCCAGTTCCGCCTCAAGCTCCTTGATACTGCGCGATAGCGAAGGTTGGGAAATGTGCAGCGTCCTGGAGGCTTCCTGAATACTGCCGCTTTCACAGATAGCCAACAATGCGCGTAGCTGGTGAAATTTCATGGCAGCAAGGAACCTGGGATAATTGACAGGAAAGTTGGATTTGAGTGATCGGCTCCCGGGCGACATGGGATGCCGGTTTGGGTGGTCGACACTCTATCAGGGGAGGCAGCATGCGGTTAGCTCGGCGCCGGGAGGCGCCTGCCAACTTTGATGCGGTACGTGTTACTCAGTTGAAACCAACCACCGCATGCGGAAGGTACGGCCCTTCCAGGCGCTGCCGTTCTTCAGTGGTCAATTGCAGGCTCAGCGCGGCGATGGCATCGGTCAGATGATGGGGCTTCGAGGCGCCGATCAGCGGCGCGGTAATTCCAGCGCTCTGGATGACCCAGGCCAGCGCGACTTGAGCCCGCGGTACATTCCGTTCGGCAGCGATAGTGGCCACCGCTTCGACCACCTTGCGATCAGACTCGGCTGTATGTTGGGTGTAATAGGCTTTGGCGGCGTCATCGCGTTCTGCGCGATCGCTGCTCTGATCCCAATCTCGCGTCAACCGCCCGCGTGCCAGTGGGCTCCAGGGGATTACCGCGATGCCCGCATCCCGGCACAGCGGGATCATTTCCCGTTCTTCTTCCCGGCTGATGAGGTTCAGCTGGTTCTGCATTGACACGAACGGGGTCCAGCCGTGGCGCTGCGAGGTGTGCAAGGCTTTGGCGAATTGCCAGGCGTACATGGACGAAGCACCGATATGCAAAACCTTGCCTGCTTTGACGAGGTCGTGGAGGGCTTCGAGGGTTTCTTCGATGGGCGTGCGGTAGTCCCAGCGATGGATCTGGTACAGGTCGATATAGTCGGTGCCCAGCCGCTTGAGGCTGTTGTCTATTTCGTTGAAAATAGCTTTACGCGACAAACCGCTGACATTGGACGCGCGCCGTGAGTTGAAGTAGACCTTGGTGGCAATCACCACCTCATCGCGTTGAGCGAAATCGCGCAGGGCACGGCCGAGAATTTCCTCCGAGTTGCCGTCGGAGTAGATATTGGCGGTGTCGAAAAAGTTGATACCGCTCTCTATTGCCTGCCGGATCAGTGGTCGGCTCTTTTCTTCGTCCAGCGTCCAGGACTGTGCCCCTCGATCAGGTGCGCCGTAAGTCATGCAGCCTAAGGCCAGCGATGAGACTTCAAGACCGGTGTTGCCAAGTTTCACGTAATTCATTTGGGTTCCAGTAATGACGTTGGTTGCTCAAGGCATCATGGGTTGGAGACTGCGCTCGGCAAACTTCCAGCCTTGTTCGGTATGCACATAGCGGTCTGTGTAGCGCAGGGTGGCACCCAGTGCCCAGCCCGAGTCGCCGGCGCGAAGGATCAGCATGTCCATGCTGCCGGACGCTTGTGCAGGCGAAGTCACTTCGATGAGCGGATTCATGAACAGATGGCGGGTCTTGCCGGCTTTCAATGTGGCCTGCAGCCATTGCTCGATTTCGGCTTGGCCTGCGCATTGCTTTCCAGGCAATGAAAGAACACCGTCGGTGGTAAACAGCGCAGCAAAGCCTGCTGCGTCCGGGTCATCAGCCAATTGCGCATAGCGTGCGATCAGTTGGCGAATATCACGTTCGGCCGCCAGTGTTTCGATGAGTTCCATGGGCAATTCCTCGTGGGTAATGCAGACTAGTAAACGATCACAGAGCGTATGGACTCGCCACGTTTCATCAGCTCAAAACCTTGGTTGATCTCGTCCTGCGCCAAGCGATGGGTGACGAGTTCATCCAGGCGGAGTTTGCCTTGGCGGTACCAATCAAGAATCTTCGGTGTATCAGTGACCGGGTTGGCGTCACCGATGAAGGTGCCGCGAACGGTGCGTCCGAAATAGAAGGATGTAGCAGGCAAGCTGATCTGCTGGTTGAAGGGCGGTACGCCCACTGCCAGGCAGACGCCCCAGAAAGGGTTTACCAGTTCCACGGCTTGCTTGAGCACCTCCACGTTGCCCACGCACTCGAATGCGTAGTCCGCCGAACCGCCCAGAAGTGTCGTGATGTGCTGGGCCAGAGGCTCGTCAAGGTCATTGGGGTTGATGAAATCGGTTGCGCCAAACAGGCGGGCTGCCTGTTCCTTGCTGGCGCAGGTGTCGATTGCAATGATGCGCCCGGCGCCTGCGAGCCTGGCTGATTGCAACACGTTCAGACCGATGGAGCCGATGCCCCAGACGAGCACTGAACTGCCACTTCGGACTTTGGCGTTGAACAAGACAGCCCCTACGCCTGTCATCACCCCACAGGGCACCAACGCGGCGGATTCGAACGGCATTTCGTTGGGAATTACCGTCAGGTTGTAACTGCGCAGCACGGTATGGCTGGCGAAGGTTGCAGCCTGCCCCATGGTCATCAGTGGTTCTCCATTCCAGGTGAACGCAGACGGACGCAGGCGCGCCAGCGCGATGTCTTCGCAATAGTTGGTGAAGTCTGAGCGGCAGCACCGGCAATGTCCGCAATGGGGGACGTTGTTGAGAATGACGTGATCACCAGCTTTCACGTTCTTCACGTCCTTGCCGCACTCCAGGACCACGCCTGAACCCTCGTGACCAAGAATGGCCGGAAGCTTCAGGGGGAATTTACCTTCGTTAATGAAGAGGTCGGTATGGCAGAGCCCGGAAGCTTTCAGTTCGACCAGCACCTCGTCGTCGGCCGGGGGCCTGAGGTGAACATCTTCAATTGTCAGGGGCAGTCCGTTTCCATGAGCCACTGCGGCTCTCACCTTCATATTCATTCACGTTCCCCGGTGGGTAGGCCTTGATAGTGGCGGCACAGAATAAATCAGGTTAATCGTATCTATTATATATATAATTGTTCAAGCTGTTCTTTTTACAGCAGGAGGCACCATTGAGCAATCCGTGCGCCAACCTGCATGCAATCCAGGGAGATGACGATGCAACTGCCCGGTAAGGCATTTCGCGTAAACACCGATGAGGCGGTATTAACTGACCTCGCCAGGCGTCTGGCCCAGGTGCGCTGGCCTCAGACCCCGACGAGCGCTGGATGGCGACAGGGCAGCGCCTTGCCCTATATGCAGGATCTGGTCGAACACTGGCGCAATGACTTCAACTGGCGAGCCTGGGAGGCGCGGATCAACCGCTACGAACAGCGCCTGGTGGATGTCGACGGTCAGATCATTCATGTCCTGGTCGAGCAAGGCTCGGGTGATGATCCCTTGCCGCTGATGCTCACTCATGGCTGGCCAGGGTCGTTCCTCGAATTTATCGACCTGATCGAGCCGCTGGCGCACCCGGAACGCTTCGGTGGGCGCGTCGAAGACGCCTTTACTGTGGTGCTGCCGAGCCTGCCGGGCTACGGTTTTTCTTCGGCGCCGCTTGAACCGCTGGGGCCGCGTGCTATCGCCAGCCTTTGGAGCAAACTGGCAACCGAGCACTTTGGTTTCAAGCGCTACGCCATCCAGGGGGGGGATTGGGGCGCGGTGGTGGGTGGATTGCTCGCTCGTCTTCATCCACAGAACCTCGTCGCGGCGCACTTGAACATGCTCGGCGGTCTACCGGTCCTCGGCGCTGATAGCGCGTTGACGCAGGAAGAGGGTGCCTGGCTGGCGCGCCTTGGCGCATTGCAGCAAGAGGAGGGTGCTTACCAGCAGGTACAGGCCACCAAACCGCAGTCGCTGGCTTATGGCCTGACCGATTCACCGATTGGTCTGGCAGGCTGGATCGTCGACAAATTTCAGGCCTGGACCCTCGGTGCCAACGAGAGTGTTCCTCCCTTTGACCGGGATTGGATGCTCGCCAACCTGATGCTCTACTGGATCAATGGCATCAATGGTGCGAACTGGCTGTACCAGGCCGCTCGCAGTGGAGGCGATACGCGCATTGCCGCCCATGAGTGCAACACAGTGCCAACGGGCTTTGCGCTATTTCCGCATGACCTGATCCCGCCGCCGCCACGTAGTTTCCTTGAACGGATCTTTGATGTACGTCACTACCGAGTCTACGAGAGCGGTGGGCATTTCCCCGCACTGGAGCAGGGGACGGCGCTGGTAGCGGACATCCGTGAGTTTTTCCGCGCCTTCCGTTGACCAGGACGGATGGTGTCGCTATTGCACTATAGGGGGAAGGGTACATGTCCAGAACCGTCGATATGCATGCCTTGCCGGAAGGCCGGTTGCTGATCGAAATTCCCGAAACACAGCGCAAACAGCCGCGACAAGCACGCTCGATCGCTATGGTCGAGGCGCTTAAACAAGCTGCCGTGCAGATACTGGAAGACGAGGGTCGTGATGCGTTGTCCTTGAGCCGGTTGTCTGAGTATTCGGGCGTTTCGGTGAGCTCGATCTACGAATACTTCCCCACCCTGGACTCGCTCATTTCGTCGATTTTCGATGACTACCGCAAGCATCAGCATGCGAAATTGCTTGAGGATATTGGCAATCTGCCGGCCACCAGCACGCTCTACGACGGCCTGCTGTTGATGCTGCGCACCTTCTTGCGCCTGCGTCGCAAGCAATGGCTGATCGATCGCGTCTTCAGTGCCAAGTACCTCCACTACAGCGAGTTGCAACGCATGGACATTGTGAAGCCGGACAGCCTGCCGCAGTCTGAGTTGACCTCGGCGTTGATGCAGCGCTTCTCGACAGAGCTTGCCGTGCAGGACGCCGAGAAGGCGCTGTTCATTGCTTATCACGCAATACCGGCGCTGACTCGGGTTGTCGCCCTGGAGCGCCCAGAGTATCTGGAGCAGGACGACACCGCGCAGATGATTGCGCGCATGCTGCACGCACTGCTGTGCAAGCCGAACACCCTACCTTGAGCACTTGATTAAACAACGCAGCCGGGTTACCCGATCTTCCGGCAGCGGTGCAAGGCGCTACGTGATGTTTTAGTCAATGTTCGGGCGTTGCCAAGGCCCGGGTATGCGCTCCGGCGAGCAGATCTCATTGACGATCCACTTGCCCATGCGCCGCATGGGTTCGATCGAATCCTGTGGCAACGCCCAATTCAGTGCGATGGCATAGCCCAGCGAAACAATACGTTGGGCGCCGTGAAGCGGCAGGCGGTCCTTGAGTTCGTCCTTGAGGTTTTCAGGGTAGATACCGACGGTCTGAGTGGACGCATCCACTGCATTCATCACTTCATCCAGCGAATCCACTGGAATCAGGTTGGCCGTTCGGTCATTGAGCGATGCCGCGAAGGACACCGGGTCGGGCAATTGCGACACGATCACTGCGCCTTCGCCTTCCTCGCCGCCGATTACGCGATACCATTCGTCTTCCAGGCGCAGCGAGCGCAGGTGGGCGGCCAACTCCGGGTCATAGCGCTTGGCTGGGGTGCTGATGCTGGTAGGCAAGGACTGCAGCGCGGCGTAGACGTGCTCGCCAAACTGGTTGAGTTGATTGAGCCCTGCCTCGTCAGTACCGGAAACGGCATACACCACACGAGCGTTGACGCAGCCCTGCTGATTATGTGCACCCATGTCGCAGGCCAGGCGCAGGGCAGCCTCGCGCATGCGTTCGGGGCAGCTGAAGGTCTCGGCGCCGAGGATGCTGACGCTGCGCTTCGGGTCGAGGGAAATCAGCTCAAGTCCGGGCTGGATGTATTGGGTGACATGTTTGATCGACGCGAATCCGCCCCAGGCGACGATCTTCTCGAAGTTCTGCGGCTTGTACAGTTTCGCTTCGAATTCCTCGTCGCCGCCACGCCAATAGGCAACGCTGATATGTCGGGTCAACGGATGGTCCGGGGCCATGTCGATCATGGTGCGGGCGATGGCGGCGGCGGTGAATGGGTCATTGGACGGCGCTTTGATCAGTGCATCGCTGCGCAGGATCATGTTGCGAATGATGGTCAGCAGCGACAGTCCCGGTGAATTGCCCGCGACGATGTGCAGCGTGCGCGCGCCAAAGCAACGGATCTCTGCATCGCGGCCGTCGTTCAGCGTTTTGCGTACCCAGCCTTCCAGGTAGTCGATGCCGATGGATTGTTCAGCTGCTTCCCGGATGGACCGGCGGTCGAGCATGCGTGCCAGGCCCATATACTGCGACTTGACCAGGGGTGGGGTGGTCGGCGCAGTGGCGTAGGACAGCTCGCAGGCCTCCTGCAGATGGTGGTTTTTCGAGAATTCAAGCCGGCTCGCCAGTTCATCGGTGTAGTCGAGGATATCGTCGAAACGCAGTCGGTACTGATCCGCCAATCTGGCCGGGTCGCGCAGTGGCAAGCGATCAAGGTAGCGATGGGCATCAGGCGTGTGAAAGCGCAGGTCGCCGCCTCGACCACCAATCTCGATCAAATGATCGGTGATGACCTCGCCACGGATGATCATTGGTGCGATGGGTGCGGACATCGTTATTCTCCCAGATTGTTCAGGAAATCCATGGCTTCCTGGTGTGCGCTTTCGGTACCGGCACAGGTGATTTTGTCGTCGCCGCCATTCTTCTCGCTGTAGCGCTGCACTTCACCGACGATATAGCGGCTGGTGCGCCCGCAGGTGCAGGGCTGATCCCATTCGATAGTGATCTCGTCACCGGATATGAAACCGCCCCAGCGCGAGTCGGCGCCCAGGTCGAAGAATGCGGCGCGCCCGGTAACGCGGCCGTGACGGGGCAGTGGTTGGCTGGTTTGCGGATCAAGCTGGAAAGGGATCGCCAGGTGTGACAGATGATAGTGGCCGTGCTCGCAACGCATGTGCGTGGTCAACACTTCGCTCATTGCATACAGTTCGTGCAGTTGACGTGCACCGGTGAAGCGCAAAATATCCTCGCGCCAGCCTGGCGGTTGCACCAGACCTTTGGTGCCGCCGCCGGTGCTGACGTAGGAGTCGGCGGCGAACACACCCTCCAGACCTGCCTCAAGGCCAGCCTTGGCCATATTGTGCAGCATGTTCCAGGTGGCCCAGGCGTAGATACGCTTACCACGCAACTCTTGTGATATGTGCTCGAAAAATTGTTTGAGGTGCGCCGGCATCTTCGTCTGGAGCGCGTCATGCTCCTCCTTGCGCGCCAGTATGGCCGGGCTCACTTTCAGCCGGTCCAGGGTGCCCTTGGCCTGGGCGCCCTTGATACGTGCCGACAGGTACAGGACATCGGAACTCATCTTTGCCGGATAGGCAGCGTGGAAGTATTCCTCGCCACGCAGAAGGTGCTTGACGACTCCGTCGTTGCCCCGCGCGTGCGCCGAGCAACCCGAACGGAAGAACGGATAGGCCACATGCAGCTCGGGGCGCTCACCCCGTAGCGGGCCGCCGAGGTTCCAGACGCTCATCTGCTTCATTGCGCCACTCTTGTCGATCTCGCTCTGGCTGTGCGGCAGGAAGGACACCGTGCCTGACGTCCCGGTGGAATGAGAGATACGCAGTTCCGGCAGGGCGGCATCCATGACTTGCAGCCATTCGTCGATGCCTTGGCAATGAGAGACATCGACGTCTTCGACAGGATGGAGTGTGAGCTTGGCCAGCCATTTGTTGATTTGCTGGAAGCGATTGTTTTCCAACAACGATGGCGGATAGGACTTGTACATGGTGTGGTCGAACAGCAGCGGGATAACGTCATCGACACTGTCGATGCTGACCACGCCTTCGGCATTGGCGAGCTTGCTCAGCATTGGAATGGCATCGCGCAATTGAGTGAATCGTTGCTTCAGACCTGCAAGCTGCAGAGCGTCCACTTCCTCGCGGGGCAGGTGTTCCCAGGTATCAAGGGAGTAATCCGCGAGCATGGGCGGGTCGGTTAACAGCCATTGGGTTTTTGTTGTAATTGTCATGTTCACGCCCTGACTCATTGGGTGGAGATGCCGAGTATAAGGTCGTAAAAAAGCGCGTATCTCCGGATTGGAAGTTGTTGGTCTTAATGTCTATGTTGTTGATTTTAATTACTTAATTTTCTGTTTTTGAGAGTCGGTTGGTTATGGCTCCGCATTCAGTCAGGGAGGCCCGTTCATGCGGGCGCCAGCATAGTTCGTCTGTTACTCTTGCCCAGGTCGTTAAAACGTATTAATCATATTTATGATTGATGTGTATAAACACAACTTCTCGATTTTGCACAGTCTCTGTGCCAATGCGAAATGGATCGTGTTCGAAAAATTTCTTTGATGCTTAATCATAGTAATCATTCATGTAGAGACTGAATGTTGGGCCGCAGCGTCCAGGAGAAATCAAGATGAGCAAAGCACAGCAAAACAAGGCCAACCCCGGCGCGCATGAGTTTGATGTCGTTGTAGTGGGGGCGGGATTCGCCGGGCTGTACCTGATTCACAGCCTGCGCCAGAAGGGTTTGAGTGTCCGAGCCTTCGAGGCCGGCGCCGAGGTGGGCGGCACCTGGTTCTGGAACCGTTACCCGGGTGCCCGTTGTGATATTGAAAGCGTGATTTATTCCTACTCTTTCTCCAAAGAGCTGCAGGATGAGTGGCGCTGGTCAGAGCGCTATGCGACTCAGGCTGAAATCCTTGCTTACATCCAGCATGTCGCCGATCGTTTCGAGCTGCGCCAGGATATCCAATTCAATACGCGTGTCAGCGCGACCACATTCGATGAAAAAAGCGAGCGGTGGACTGTCGAGACCGAGCAAGGGCAACACGTCAAGGCACGTTTTGTGATCATGGCGACCGGTTCACTAACCGTTCCCAAGCCTATCGACATTCCAGGGCTGGAGGACTTCAAGGGCGCCTGGTATCACAGTACCAATTGGCCTGCTGAAGGCGTGGACTTCACTGGTAAGCGTGTAGGCTTGGTTGGCACTGCGTCGACCGGTGTACAGATGGCTCCGCTGATCGCCCAGCAAGCGGAACATCTCACCGTATTTCAACGCACCGCCAATTTCGTCTTGCCTGCGGGGAACCGTCCGCTGAGCGAAGATGAGCAGCGTCATTACCGCGAGATCTACCCACAAATTCGTGAGAAAACACGATATTCCAACGGTGGTTCTCACTATCAGGTCAATGATAAGTCGGCTATTGCAGCAACACCGCAGGAGCGTGAGGCACGCTACGAAGAAAACTACCGGATCAATGGCCTCGCGTATCTTGGCTCGTTCAACGACTTGCTGACAAATGAAGCTTCCAACACCACGGCGGCGGAGTTCATTCGCGGCAAGATCCGCAGCATTGTGAAGGACCCGGCGGTGGCCGAGGATTTGTGCCCGAACGATCATCCGTTAGGCTCCAAGCGCTTGTGCATTGGTAGCAATTATCTGGAAACCTTCAACCGGTCCAACGTCAGCCTGGTCAACCTCAAGCGCACGCCTTTGGAGCGCATCACCGCCGAGGGCATGCGTACCTCCGAGCAGGAACTGCCGTTCGATGTGCTGGTGTTCGCAACAGGGTTCGACGCGATCACCGGTGCGTTGTCGCGCATCCAGGTGACTGGCCGAGACGGCCTGAAACTCAAAGACAAGTGGAAGGATGGCCCGCGGTGCTATCTGGGACTTGCAACGGCTGGCTTCCCGAATCTGTTCATCACGACTGGCCCCCAGAGTCCAGGTGCGCTGGCCAACGTGGTGGTGGGCATCGAGCAACATACAGACTGGATCATGGATTGCATCGGCTACCTGCAACAGCAGAATAAGTCCCTGATCGAGGCGACCCCGGACGCCGAAAACGCTTGGGTGGAGAAGGTTGCGGCGCTGGCCCAGCTCACGCTTCATCGCAAGGGCGCGTCCTGGTACTCCGGGGCCAATGTGCCGGGTAAACCACGGGTGTTCATGCCTTTTGTCGGTGGTTTCGGTAATTACCGGCGCCTGTGCGATGCCGTCGCTGCCAATGGCTATGAAGGCTTTGTGCTGTCGGGTTGCACCGCTGGCGCAGCGGTTGAACAGGAGGCATTGGCATGACTCGAAAGATCTTGGTTACTGGCGCGGCCAACGGCATCGGCAAGGCAACCGCTGCATTGGCTGAGGCCAGGGGGTTGAAGGTCATTCGTGCCGATTTGCATGAAGGTGATGTGGTCGCTGATCTTTCAACCGCCCAAGGGCGGGAGGAGTTGATTGCCAGTGTGCAGGCATTGACCCCCAATGGGCTTGATGGGGTGATTACTTGCGCGGGCCTGCTGGTATCCAGCACCACCAGTGCCAGCTTGAATTACTTCGGTTCTGTCGACGTATTGGAAGGGTTGCAGCCGTTACTGCTCAAGTCGCCGGCGCCCCGTGTGGTCCTGGTGTCCTCGCGCATGGCCTATGCCAATGGGGCTGATTCGGCGCTGGTCGAATTTTACCTGGCCGGAAATGAAAAGGCCTCCAGGGAAAGGGCTCAGGACCTGGCAGCACGTGCCGAGGCGCAGACTGAAAGCCGCCTGGTCAATCAGCTCACGCCTTTGGGGATCTACGCCAGTAGCAAGGTCGCCATCGCCCGTTGGACTCGGCGCGCGGCAATAAGTCCTCGCTGGGGTGGCAGCGGCATCATCGTAAACGCCGTGGCCCCGGGTTTCATTGAAACCGAGGCGGGCCTGGCATTGCGCGAACATGCCGTGCGTAGCCAGGTGGTGCGTGACATGCACCCTCAGGTGTTGGGCCGTTATGGCCGTCCCGATGAGGTGGCGGAACTGATGCTATGGCTGGCCAGCCCCGCCAACAGTCTGATGATTGGGCAACTGCTGTGCATCGACGGTGGTACCGAGGTGCTCGAGCGCGGTGATTCGCACTGGTAACAGGTAACAGGCATTTTTCTGGGATCAAGCCCCGGCTGTTTGATTGACAACAATAACAACACCCATCAGAGAGGTTACCCATGATCGGCTACGTCATGATTGGCTCCAATGACATTAAAAAGTCGCGCCGCTTTTACGATCCATTGATGAAGTTCCTCGGCGCTGCCCCCAAGGCAACGGCGTCCGATGAGCGCGTTGCATATGTCCCCGCTGGCGGGTCGCCCGTTTTAGCCCTGACACGCCCCTATAACGGTGAACCCGCTTCTGCGGGCAATGGCACCATGATTGCCCTGCCTGTGGCCTCTCGTAGCCTGGTCGAGGAAGCCTATGCGCTGGTCTTGAGCCTGGGCGCTGTCGATGACGGGGCTCCTGGTGTGCGCAGCGATGGTGTGAACTCGTTTTACAGTTGTTACTTCCGCGATACCGTGGGCAACAAGCTCTGTATTTGTCACTTCGGTTGATTTTTTTACTTCGGAAAAAGGATTGAACAATGCAAATTGCAGGAAGAAACTTTCTGGTGACAGGTGCGGCGTCCGGCATGGGGCTGGCAACCGCTGAAAGATTGCTGGCAGCGGGTGCAAACGTGACGTTGGTGGATCAAAACCCGACGTTGAGCCAAACGGTGGAAGGCCTGGGCGAAAAGGCTCTGGCCTTCACGGGTAACGTTTCCAGCGAAAGCGACATGCGTACGGCCGTGGATTTGGCCGCCCGAGGTGGCGAGCTTCACGGCGTCGTGCATTGTGCCGGTGTCGCCGACCTCGACCGGCTTCTGGACGATGATGGTCATCCGGCCAGTCTGGATCGCTATCGCCAGGTGCTCGATATCAACCTGGTCGGTACGTTCAACGTGATGCGTCTTGCCGCAGCCATCATGCGCAAGAATCTCCCGCAAGGGGTCGATGGCGAGCGAGGCGTTATCATCAACGTGTCCTCCATCTGCGCGTACGAGGGTACGGTAGGTACCTGCGGGTATGCGGCTTCCAAGGGCGGGGTCATCGCCATGACATTGCCGGCGGCGCGGGAGCTGGGGGACTATGGTATCCGGGTGATGTCCGTTGCTCCGGGTACTTTCGGCACGCCAATGCTGGCAGACAAAGTGGCTGATCGTGTGCAGGCTTCAGCGCAGGCCACGCCTTTCCCTCGGCGCTTGGGCCAGGTCGAAGACTTTGCACTGCTGGCAGAGCAAATTATCGTGAACGTAATGTTCAATGGCGAAGACATTCGCCTGGATGGTGGTCTCAGGCTGCGATACTGATTTGATGATGCGGCTTGTCGGTTCGACAAGCCGCATCCTGCTTGGCACTCAAGCGCCGAACAGGAACCCTCCATCTACCGGCAGGGTAACGCCGGTGATGAAGGAAGCATCGTCGCTGCACAGAAAACCTATCGCCTTGGCAATCTCTTTTGCCTCACCAAAACGCTTCATCGGTGTGCGACGCTTGACGCCCTCCAGAAAGTCCTCCGGCAACCCGCGCAAAATTGCACTGTCGACCCATCCCGGTGCGACGGCGTTGACCCTGACATTGTGACCCACCCATTGCGCGGCCTGCTGGCGAGTCAAGGTCACGATTGCACCCTTGGACGCCACGTATCCCGGGGTGTTGGGGCCTGCGAATGCCATGGCCATGGAGGCGAAGTTGACCACCGCGCCGCCTCCGCTGCGAGCGATGACAGCTGCGCCTTTGAGCACGCTGTAATGCACGGCCATCAAATCCACCTCGATCACTTTGCGAAAGCCTTCAGGTTCAAGCTCCTTCGCGCCGAGGGTGATGCCTGCTGCCGTGATCAGGAAATCCAGCCGGGGAAGTGCATCGAAGAAACGGTCCACGGCGGGATAGTCGGTGACATCAAGCTCGCAGGTTTCAATACTCAGATGTGAGGCAAAACGTGCCGCTTCGGTTTGCAGGCCAAGGGCATAAACCTGGGCTCCAAGGCTGGCAAAGTATTCGGCAGTTGCGAGCCCCAGGCCTGAAGTGCCGCCCGTGATCACGGCAACCTTTCCCTTGAATGCATCGGCGTTCAAATTCATGTTTGATCCTCTTTATTGTTGTTGGGCTGTTGACCCGGTTTACGCCAGCGTCCCGGTTTGCTGTCCGGGGAAACACACAGCGACAAGTGGCCGGTGACAGAGCGTGCTTTGAAAATAAACATTGTTATGATATATATGATTAAGCTTGTTATGTGGCAGGCTTTGGAAAAAACCATGAGAGTTGGAACCGTTCATGCCGACGTCCACATCGACCACTTATGAGACCCCCCAATGAGTAACATGCATGCTGCGGTGCTGCATGGACGCCATCACATGACCATTGAAGAGGTCAACGTTCCGGCTCCCGGGCCAGGGGAAATACTGCTCAAGGTTGAACGCGCGGGCATTTGCGGCAGTGACTTGCATATCATCGAGTCAGATTCCGCGCAGGCTGCCGTGCTCGGTCATGAGTTCGCCGGAACCGTGGCTGAGCTGGGGCCGGGCATTGAGCGCTTTAAGCTCAACGACGGCATTTGCAGTCTGCCCATGATTGGCTGTGGTCGCTGTGTCCACTGTCTGAGCGGCGATCCCGCCCATTGCCCGACCACGCGGATGATCGGCATGAATATGCCGCGCAATGGAGCGTTCGCCGAATACGTGATTGTGGGTGAAAAAGAGACCTTCCTGCTGCCACCGGGTGTCGATGCTGCGCTTGGAGCACTGGTCGAGCCTTTGGCGGTGGGGCTGAAAATGGTCGAAGCCGTGCACTGGAAGCCGGGCGAAACCCTTGCAGTACTCGGTGCGGGTCCTGTGGGCCTGGCAGTTGTCGTGTGGGCGAGAGCATTGGGATTTGGGGATATTGTCGTCAGTGACCCGGTGCAGGCCCGCCGCGAACTTGCCCTGAAGCTGGGCGCCACCGCGGTCTGCGATCCTTCGTGTGAGGAGGTCGCCGGGTTCTGTGAGCGGGAACTGGGCGGCGCGCCACACTTGGTTATTGAATGCATCGGCCGCCCCGGCAGCCTGGACCTGGCCTGCGCACTGGCGCGAAGTGGAGGGCGGGTGGTTATCGGCGGGTTACACATGCACGAGGAATCAACACGGCGAATCGTCCCATTCCTCAAGGAGCTCAAGATCAGCTATTGCATGATGTACGAGGCCCGTCACTTCGATTACACCTTGAAGATGCTGGCTCAAGGGCGCATTAATCCGCGACCGATGATTACCCACGAGGTGAGCCTGAGCGAATTGCCGGCCACTATGGCGGCGCTGGCACAACCCAATGCTTTCGGCAAAATCCTGGTCGCACCGGGTCGCTTGCGATCTTGAATTGAGGCAGATGATGTTGTCTCGGATCTACGCAGGCTCCAGCGAGATTCAACGCCTGTTGATTGCTCGCGAACTAACCCACTACCTACCGGTTGTAACTACCTTTGAGCATTTGCCCTACGGCTTTGCTCTTTTTTATCGAAGAGAAACCTTATGAAAGTCCTCATCGCAATCAAACGGGTGGTCGATTACAACGTCAAGGTTCGCGTCAAGGCGGACAACTCTGGCGTCGACCTCGCTAACGTGAAAATGGCTCTGAATCCCTTCTGCGAGATCGCCGTTGAAGAAGCTGTACGCCTGAAAGAAAAAGGCGTTGCGACTGAAATCGTCGTCGTCTCTGTCGGCCCGACCACCGCTCAAGAGCAACTGCGCACTGCGCTGGCTCTGGGTGCCGACCGCGCCATCCTCGTCGAGTCCGCCGAAGATCTGACTTCCCTGGCCGTTGCCAAACTGTTGAAGGCTGTTGTCGACAAGGAACAGCCTCAGCTGGTGATCCTTGGCAAACAAGCCATCGACAGCGACAACAACCAGACTGGCCAGATGCTCGCTGCCTTGAGCGGCTACGGTCAGGGCACGTTCGCTTCGAAAGTGGAAATCAGCGGCAACAGCGTTGCTGTAACCCGCGAAATCGACGGCGGCGCGCAGACGGTCTCCCTGAATCTGCCGGCCATCGTCACCACCGACCTGCGTTTGAACGAGCCGCGCTATGCGTCCCTGCCAAACATCATGAAAGCCAAGAAGAAGCCTCTCGAAGTGCTGACTCCGGAGGCTTTGGGCGTTTCCACCGCCTCCACCAACACAACCTTGAAAGTCGAAGCGCCGGCTGCCCGCAGCGCGGGTATCAAGGTCAAGTCGGTGGCTGAACTGGTCGAGAAACTGAAAAACGAAGCGAAGGTGATCTAATCATGACTATCTTGGTAATCGCTGAGCACGACAACAAGGTTGTGGCTCCTGCCACCCTGAATACCGTTGCTGCTGCCGCCAAAGTCGGTGGTGACATCCACGTTCTGGTCGCAGGCCAAGGTGTTGGAGTCGTGGCTGAAGCCGCTGCGAAAATCGCTGGCGTGAGCAAAGTATTGGTAGCTGACAATGCTGCCTACGCGCACCAGTTGCCGGAAAACGTCGCGCCGCTGGTTGCAGAGTTGGGCGCTGGTTACAGCCACATCCTGGCTGCCGCCACTTCCAACGGCAAAAACATCCTGCCGCGCGTTGCCGCTGCACTGGACGTTGACCAGATCTCCGAGATCATCTCGGTAGAAAGCGCCGACACCTTCAAGCGTCCGATCTACGCCGGTAACGCCATCGCTACCGTTCAGTCGAACGCTGCAGTGAAAGTGATCACTGTACGTGCCACTGGTTTCGACCCGGTGGCATCAGAAAGCGGCTCGGCAATCATAGAAAGGATTACCACCGTTTATGATTCTGGAAAATCGAACTTTGTTGATGAAGAACTGGCCAAGTCCGATCGTCCGGAACTGACCGCTGCCAAGATCGTCGTTTCCGGCGGCCGCGGCATGCAGAACGGTGACAACTTCAAGCACCTGTATGCCCTGGCCGACAAGCTCGGTGCTGGCGTCGGTGCCTCCCGCGCCGCGGTCGACGCAGGTTTTGTACCCAATGACATGCAGGTCGGCCAGACCGGCAAGATCGTTGCACCGCAGCTGTACATCGCGGTCGGTATCTCCGGGGCTATCCAGCACCTGGCCGGTATGAAGGACTCGAAGATCATCGTTGCGATCAACAAGGACGAAGAAGCGCCGATTTTCCAGGTGGCGGACTACGGGTTGGTGGGTGATTTGTTCGACCTCGTTCCCGAGCTGGCACAAGCCCTCTGATCTCTGGCCTGGCAACCACCAGGCATAAGCAACTGGCCCTGCCCATGGATGCGTGTCGATGCATCCATGGGCAGGACTTTTCCAGGATTTTTCACCGGAGAACAATACGTGCATATCGGTGTTCCTCTCGAGACCTTTACCGGCGAGACGCGGGTTGCCGCGACTCCCGAAACCATCAAGAAGCTGATTGGCCAGGGCCATAAGGTCACTGTGCAAAGCGGCGCCGGCATCAATGCCAGTATTCCGGACAGTGCCTATGTCGCCGTGGGTGCCGCCATCGGTAACGCTGCCGCCGCCTTCGGTGCCGACCTGGTACTGAAAGTCGTCGCACCGACCGACTATGAACTGGCGCAGTTCAAGAACGGTGCCGTTCTGGTGGGCATGCTCAATCCGTTCAACAATGAAACCATCGCCAAGCTGGCCGAGTGCGGCATCACCGCCTTTGCTCTGGAGGCCGCGCCACGCACTTCCCGCGCCCAGAGCCTGGATGTGCTGTCGTCGCAAGCCAACATCGCCGGCTATAAAGCCGTGCTGCTGGCCGCGCATCACTACCCGCGCTTCATGCCGATGCTGATGACCGCGGCGGGCACTGTGAAAGCAGCGCGCGTGCTGATTCTGGGCGCCGGCGTGGCAGGTTTGCAGGCCATTGCAACCGCCAAGCGACTGGGTGCGGTGATCGAAGCCTCCGACGTACGCCCTGCAGTGAAAGAGCAGATCGAATCCCTCGGCGCCAAGTTCGTCGACGTCCCGTACGAGACCGATGAAGAGCGCGAATGCGCCGTCGGTGTCGGCGGTTACGCCCGACCGATGCCGGCCAGCTGGATGCAGCGCCAGGCCCTGGCCGTGCACGAACGCGCCAAGCAGGCTGACATCGTCATCACCACTGCACTGATTCCGGGCCGCAAGGCACCGACACTGTTGAGCGCGGAAACCGTGGCGCAGATGAAACCGGGTTCGGTGGTCATCGACCTCGCGGCGGGCCAGGGCGGCAACTGCCCGCTGACCGTAGCGGATCAGGTGGTCGTCGAAAACGGCGTGACCATCGTTGGCCCGACCAACCTGGCCGGCGCGGTCGCGGCAGACGCTTCGGCACTGTATGCACGCAACCTGCTGGACTTCCTGAAACTGGTCTTCACCAAGGTAGGCCAGTTCGAAATCAATCTCGAAGACGATATCGTCGCCGCGTGCCTGATGTGCCGCGACGGCCAGATCGTGCGCAAGAACGGCTGAGGATAAAAACAATGGAAGACATGCTGATTTCTCACGGTATCTACAACCTGATCATCTTCGTGCTGGCGATCTACGTCGGCTACCACGTGGTCTGGAACGTGACACCTGCACTGCACACACCACTGATGGCGGTCACTAACGCCATCTCGGCCATCGTAATCGTCGGCGCCATGCTCGCCGCCGCCCTCACCGTGACCCCGCTGGGCAAGACCATGGGCACCTTGGCCGTGGCCCTGGCCGCAGTGAATGTGTTTGGTGGCTTTTTGGTCACCCGGCGCATGCTGGAAATGTTCAAGAAGAAAGCTCCGGCAAAAGCTCCGGCCGCCAAGGCCGTAGTCGTCCAGGGAGAGGTGCAGCAAGCATGAGCATGAACCTGGTTACTTCCCTGTATTTGATCGCCTCGGTCTGTTTCATCCAGGCGCTCAAGGGCCTCTCGCACCCCACCACGTCGCGTCGCGGCAACCTGTTCGGCATGCTCGGCATGGGCCTGGCGATCCTGACCACGGTCGGTTTGATCTACAAGCTCGGCGCTGAACTGGCTCAGGACGGCATCGTCTACGTGATCGTCGGCCTGCTGATCGGCGGCACCGCCGGTTCGATCATGGCCAAGCGCGTTGAAATGACCAAGATGCCCGAGCTGGTTGCCTTCATGCACAGCATGATCGGCCTGGCCGCTGTGTTCATCGCCGTGGCTGCCGTGGTGGAGCCACAGTCGCTGGGCATCGTCCAGCAACTCGGTGACGCGATCCCGGCCGGCAACCGTCTGGAACTGTTCCTCGGTGCGGCGATCGGTGCAATCACCTTCTCCGGTTCGGTTATCGCTTTCGGCAAGCTCTCCGGCAAGTACAAGTTCCGCCTGTTCCAGGGCGCACCGGTCCAATTCAACGGCCAGCACAAGCTGAACCTGCTGCTGGGTCTGGCCACACTGGCCCTGGGCGTGACGTTCATGCTCACCGGCGACCTCAACGCCTTCGCCTTGATGCTGGCCCTGGCCTTCGTGCTCGGCGTGCTGATCATCATCCCGATTGGCGGCGCGGACATGCCGGTGGTGGTGTCGATGCTCAACAGCTACTCCGGCTGGGCAGCGGCGGGCATCGGCTTCTCGCTGAACAACTCGATGCTGATCATCGCCGGTTCGCTGGTAGGTTCGTCCGGTGCGATCCTCTCCTACATCATGTGCAAGGCGATGAACCGCTCCTTCTTTAACGTACTGCTCGGCGGTTTCGGCAACACAGCCGACGCAGGTCCCGCAGGCGCCCAGGAAGCCCGCCCGGTGAAGTCCGGTTCGGCTGACGACGCGACCTTCCTGCTGACCAACGCCGACACCGTGATCATCGTCCCTGGCTACGGCCTGGCGGTTGCACGGGCGCAGCACGCACTGAAAGAACTGACCGAGAAGCTGACCCATCGCGGCGTGACCGTGAAGTACGCCATCCACCCGGTGGCCGGTCGGATGCCTGGCCACATGAACGTATTGCTCGCCGAGGCCGAAGTGCCTTACGACCAGGTGTTCGAGATGGAAGACATCAACTCCGAGTTCGGCCAGGCCGACGTGGTACTGGTGTTGGGCGCCAACGACGTGGTCAACCCGGCCGCGAAGAACGACCCGAAATCGCCGATTGCCGGCATGCCGATTCTCGAAGCCTTCAAGGCCAAGACCATCATCGTCAACAAGCGCTCAATGGCCAGTGGCTACGCCGGTCTGGACAACGAATTGTTCTACCTGGACAAGACCATGATGGTGTTCGGCGACGCCAAGAAAGTTATTGAAGACATGGTGAAGGCGGTCGAGTAAGTTTGGCTAATGACGACTCTGCCAAACAGGTTTCGGTTCCCAGAAAACCGGAGATGTGAAATGTTTACCGTCCTCGGTTTTGCTTTCGCAGCGAAAAGGCGCAGTCAACAGCTATTCTGAGTTATAGGGCGTGTTATGAACCTCTCTGACGCAACACTAGTGCTGCTACTGGCGGCTCGAATCCATGGAACGGATGAGGCTGTCAGGGCTTCGGCGAAGAGCGTTGTGAAGAAGCTGCCGCGCAGCAAGCGCGATCTCATTTACAAGGTGATTGACGCAAAAAACCCCCTTCAACTCGTGGGCTTTATTGCTGAAAATCTGGATGAGTTATGAATCCTTGTGGTCATGTCGTCACGAGCGTCGCATCTTGTCTTGGCGTTGCTGACAGAGTTGGATTTGCTCTCTCTATGGCTTGAATGTCCTGTTCTGGGGCAGGACATTCTCGCTTCTCTGTTGAGGCGCCGCCGAACTCAGCGACCTCAATTTTCGCGGCAACCTCTGTGCCTTGCTTACAACTCCTACATTTTTCCTTTGGTATAATTGCTAGCGTAAGCGACTTCAAAGTGAAGTTCGCTCATTGAAGGCGGTGAGCGGTCTTTGCTAGGAAGGAAGGATTGGAAGGTGATGGATCACTCGTTCCCGTTGAAGGTTGTTAATTAAGCGAAAATTGAATCAATGCGCGATCGGATGGATGACGCAGGAGGCACGTTTCAGTCCAGCCGTTAGTGAAAAAAAATTCAAACGTAGTAAAAACTCATGGCTGATTCGCGTGCCGGGTAGGGACCATGCCAAACAAGTCCGTCGAATCCTACAGGCCTTGGGGTGGAGGAGCGCAGTCGGATGAGTTCACCGGATCGACTAAGCCAATCTGGCTGGTTGAGTCCTAAGGTTTGACATTGAAGTTTTCCGATCACATTTCCGCCGAGCAGTGCGCGGCGAAACTGGAAAACGCGTAAATACGGCCCATGTTCTGTCACGACCTCCAGCGACAAACTCAAGGTTGGGTAACTGATCGCTTTGGTGATCGCTTTGGTGATTGGTTTGATGGTCGGCGGTGGCATTTTCTCACTGCCACAGAACGTCGCCCCAAATGATGCTCGACTCTGAAGAAGCCTGCCAGCGGGACAATGCCGGAAACTGGCAGCAACGGCTGTCACGCAAGCGCTAGGCTGGCTTATCGGTATTGGCTGAAGCAGCCTCTGTCGCGGTGTCAGGGGGGGCACTCGGTCGCAGCTTGAAGCGACAGACATGCCCGCCGCGCACCAAGCATTCGCTGTGCTCGACATCACCGCCACCCAATTTGCCGATCAAGGCCAGGTCCAGTTCGCAAACCACCGGGTGCGCGGCGGCGAGGCGGTGGAACACGCAGTTGTGCGCGACGATTTCCTTATCGTCCGAGCTGCGAAAGATCACTTCGGCTTCGTACCCGGCCTGATTCATGTGCTGCACGATGGTGCCTTCGTCCACCACGTCCTGTTCGCGGTCCCGCGCCAGTTTGCGACCCATGCTGCGCATCAGTGACGCCAGTGCTTCGGGTCCGATGATGCCAGCCACTTCGTCGATCAGGACACTGGCCAGCAGTTGATACTGGCGGGGGAACTGCTCCTTCGCGTGGTCGGTGAGCCGATACAACTGCTCCGGACGCCGCCCCGTCGGGCGCGTGTCGCCGCGCCGCACCAGGCCGGCACCCTCCAGCGCCGCCAGGTGCTGGCGAATCGCGGTGCGGGTGACGGCCAATTGCTCAGCCAGCTCGTCAATGCTCATGCCATTGGCATGGTGCAGCAGCGCATTGAGCAAGTCCTGCTGAGTACGGCCCAGTCCTTTAAGCATGACGTGTCCTCGCCTGGGATCAGAATTTGTCCGGGAATTGTTTGACCAGTGCTGCCGTCAGTGCGTCGGCCAGCGCCAGTATGTGCACGCGCATCATCTGCCAGGTGCTGGCTTCACCGGCATAGTCATGGGCGGCGATTTGATCGATCTCACTGACATGGTGCCCGCCGTGGGCCGACAGCAGGGTGACCAATGTGCTTTCAGGCAAATTGGGGTTGGCCCTGGCCAGGAAGGCGGCAATCGCCTTGGCATTGCTGGTCAACTCGGCGACGGCAGCCTGCCTGCCCTTGGCGTCCTTGGCGACGGTGGCATCGCTGTAGTGTTTCACCGCGCCCCAATGACCGGCCAGCAGTTTGAGCAGTTGATCAGCCGCCGGCTGGCCATAGAAGGGGGCAATGCTGTTGGCGATTTGGGTGGCGTTATTGACCACCTGGTCGGCCGCGACCTTGGCTTGTTTCTGATCTCCGGACTGGTTGGCCAGCGCATAGTCGCGCATCCAGAAAATATGCTCGACCCATAGATCCCGCAGCGACAGGCGCGTGGTCAGTGCAGGCGAGTCGGCATCCGTGGACGCGGGCGATGGAGCGGCGTGGCTCCAGGCTGGAAGGGCAAGCAAGGCGAGGAGCAGGTAGATCGCGATTTTATTGTTCATCATGGCACCTCCGTGAATTGGACAAATAAAAACAAAGCATCAAATGGGTTAACTGAGCTGACCAGCGATGAGGCAGCGCACACCGAGCTATGAACGACAAGTTCGTCGGTCGAATGAAACTGGTCTGGCGTAATTCAGCTTTTAATGAACCGAATTCAATTTCTAATGAATCTCAACGTTCATCACGGCACCCTCTATTCGTGGGATGGTTCGACAATATCAATTAAAGCATTAAAATATGTTTTTATTGAGCCGCAGTGAAACTTGCGGATCAACGGTCGGGTTGATCGTAATTATTAGCGCGCACCACGTTGTGGCCGCAGTGCGCAGTGTAAGAGCAGGACATCAGTAGATGTTTTTCGAGAACAGCGTGAAGGGCGTCTTGATCAGAATCTTGATGTCCAGCCACAGTGACCATTGGTTGATGTAGTTAAGGTCCTGGGCGACGCGCAGCTGCATTTTTTCCACTGTTTCTGTTTCACCGCGATGCCCGGTCACCTGGGCCAACCCGGTAATGCCCGGCTTGAGGCGATGGCGGGCCATGTAGGCGCGCACTTTGCCGGTGTAGTAGATGTTGTGGGTCACGGCATGCGGACGGGGTCCGACCAGGGCCATTTGGCCGAACAACACGTTGAACAGCTGCGGCAACTCGTCGATGGAACTGCGGCGCAGGAAGCGTCCCACCGCCGTAACGCGATCATCTTCACGGGTGGCCTGGCGCACTTCGCGGTCGTCGTGAACGCGCATCGACCGAAACTTCCAGACGTTGATCACTTCACCGTTGCACCCGTGGCGGTTTTGCTTGAACAACACCGGGCCAGGGGAGCTCAGCTTGACGGCCGCCGCGACCATCAACAGCAGCGGGCTGAGCACCATTAGGGCCATGGCCGCCAGGCTGCGTTCGAACAGGTCCTTGCAAATCAGGCTGGCGGGGTGCGAACTGATCAGGCTTTCGTTGAGGTAGATAGCCGGCATCCGCTCGATTTCCGAGATCGAATGGTTGAGTAGCACCATGCTGCCTAAATCCGGGATCCACACCACGTCGACGCTCATGTCCAGCAGGTCGATGTACATGGCTTCGATGGTGGCGGCATGCTCCATCGTCAAGACGATATAGACGCGCCGCACGTTCAGCCGGGTGATGATGTCTCGAATTCCGTCGACCCGGCCTAGCAGCGGCAAATTGCTGGGTGCCGGGCCGCTGTCGTCGGCGGCGATGAAGCCCAGGACCAGTGCGCGGTTCGGCCGGGAAAGTTTTTCCGCCAGATCATGGGCGGTCGGACTGGTGCCGATGATCACCGAGCGGCGTTCATTGCAGACCTTTCGCGAGTGCAACCGGGCGAGGAAATGCAAGGGCAGAAAACTAAGCGCCTGAATCACAAACCCCATCACCGCCCAGACCATGATGACCTGGCGCGAATAAACCGCGCTGGTTTGGGTGATGAAGGCAATGGCCCCTAGAACAGCCAGCAGGATCAGCCAGCCAGCGAGCAATCGGCCGAGCCCGGCCAACAGGCCATGCCGCTTGTGGTAGACCTGCATCAGGCTGTAGATCGGCACCGAGCCGAGCACGGTCAGAATCAGCAGAATCCGGTAATCGCTGGTCAGGCTGCCGACGCGCCACCACACGAGTAGCATCAGCAGCGAGGTGGTCAGCGTCATTGCGCACACCCACTGCCCCCAGAACGTCAGGCCGCGGCGGTGTGTCATGTGAGCGGTATAGAGCGGAGTCATGGGCTTAACCTCAGAGCAGAAGTAGTGCACCAGCACTGGACGGGCAGACACGGCGTGGCTCCCGCAGGCTTTTCCGTAGTTCGGCAGAGGCGAAGCAAGTTTTTTTGTTATGGCGTTGAGGCAGCTTTTTTTATGGCGGACTGTTTGTTGGTTTCTAATGCCTGGAAGTTATCTTTGTAACTTTCTGGTAATAAGAAAGTGGGTGTGAAGTTAAACCACGTTTTTATGAAGTGGGATGTGCCGGCGTTCGAGATCGCTGCTTGGAACACAAATCGTTTGATCGCGATTAAGAAACTGCAACAGGATCATGACCCGCTCGGCCCCAAGCGAAGATATGAAGATGCTCTCCAGTGGCGACAATGGGCCTCCAATGATTTGAAAGTGTTCGCCGGGAGTCAGGTCATGATCGGCGTGCAGTTCCGTGGATTCAACACAGCGCGCACGCAGATGCTCGATGACGCACTCGGCCACCGTCGCAGGACCATGATTAAATTCGACAATGCGACTGACGCCGCGGGTAGAACGTATGGGCGCCCAATTGTCGTTACGGCTGAGGCGGATAAACAAATACCCGGGGAACAGCGATTCCAGCCCGCTGACACGTTTTCCGCGTATCACGCGTTCACTCACCAGCTGCGGGTGAAATATCACATAGTTTTGTTGAAGCAGGTTGAGGTGGGCGCGCTCATCCTGCCGGGGTTTGCATTGCAGAAGGTACCAATTAGACCGGTCGGAACTCTGTGCTGACATGCTGGTAAACTCTTTGAATTGAAAAGTTTAGGCAGGGCAGTGGCTCTATTGAGACCCAAGAAGTTCTAATCGAATAGATTTGTTTTTTTAGAGGTGCGCAGCTGTGTATCGCTAATGAATCACAAAATGCCTCACGAAAGTGCATGAATCAATAACGTGACGCTATATCGTGCATTACATTGACATAAGCTTGAAGTGAACTTTGCAGCGGGCAAAGCTACCGCACGGTCTGCACATGGACCCGCGAAAAAATTACATTGAAAGAGATCTGCCGAACAGTCGCTAACGAGATAGTCTGCACTCGTGTCCTGTACCAACAGACCGGTATAGTTATCGGCCACTCTTGGCGAACTGTCAAACGTTCCTTGTCAAAAAGCATGCCTTTTATCCTATAGAGATTAAGCGGGTGCTTAAGTAATTGTTTTAGCGAGGGTTCACCGAAGTCGGTGAAATCACCGCAACACAAAGTCCACTGGCACCAGCACCGGAGGTAGTTGGGTTTCTCCCATGGCCGTGAGGATTTCCCGCTCGATGGTGCGCACGAATGCGTCGAGGGGCAGATCGTTTCGTCGCGGCCAAAAGGGTCCTCCAGCTCATCGCCAATCGCGTCCAGGCCAAAATACGTGTAGCTGACAATCGCCGTGAAAATCGGAGTCATCCAGCCCAGGGGTTCGGCCATGGCGAATGGCAGGAGGAAGCAGAAAAGGTAGCTGGTTCGGTGCAGCAACAAGGTGTAGGAGTTCGGCCTTCAGCTGTTTCGCATCGCGCGCAGGCTAAGAGCAAGCGGGGGCTGAGTCCAATCACTCTGCGTTACCGCATGATCGATGCGGTCTATGAAAGGGCGCGCACTCATAATCCATCGCCCAGTAACTTGAGGTATTCGGGGCTGGCGGAAAGGGAGTTGTGACCAGCGTCCGGTATCACCTTCAGCGTCGCCACGCTGGGGGCGAAACGGGTGTAGAGCTGCAGCGTGCTTGAACGCGGTATGACCTCGTCATGCCCGGCGGCGATCAACAACGTTGGCACCGTGATGTGGGCTGCGTATCGCCAGGATTCGAATCGGTCCTTTAACAGCCACTTCACCGGAAACCACGGGAACCGCTGTTTGGCGAGGCCTTCCAGGCTGTCGTAAGGCGTGATCAGAATCAGCCGCGACGCCGGGCGTTGACTCGCCAGGCGCACGGCAACGCCTGAGCCGAGGCTGCGACCGACCACTGCAATAGTCGGATGGCGGTTATAGACCGTGTCAAACAAGGTCAAGGCATCGCGCGCAATCGCCTCTTCGGACGGTGAGCCGGTACTGGCGCCGTACCCTCGGTAGTGCATCAAGTACAACGCATGTTCGGGAAACGCCTGCGAAAACCCGGCCAGGTTGCGAGAGACATCCTCGGCATTGCCGCCGAAATAGATCAGCGCATTGGGGCCGTCATGGGGCCGGACAGTCACCTGCACCTGCGCATCCTCGACAGCCAGCGTCAGCAGCGAAGCCGGTGTATCGACGGCACTGGGTTGCGGGAAGTAGATCAGGGCGCGCTGAAACACGAACAAGGCCGCACACAGCGCCAGGTACAACGCGGCAACGATGACGATGGAAAACGCCAGGGTTCTGAACATTCGACTAACTTTAGGGGGCGACATTGATGGCTCTGGAGTCGAGGACCGCTAACACGTAATCAGTGCCAGAGTTTAGTTCAACGGTATCGGGGCACACAGGGGTGGGCCACACAGGCAAATACGATGAGCCACACTGACGGATACACGCGTCGACAACTACTCACGCTGGCTGCCGGTGCTTCGGCGGTTTTCACCTTCGATCGGGCGTTGGCAACTTCTGCGCCGTCGACGGAAACAGGAGGCAAGACCATGCTGACCCGCGCCATTCCATCCAGCGCCGAGCCATTGCCCATCGTTGGGTTGGGCACGTATCGCGGCTTCGATGTCGAGCCTTCCAGCCCCGCCTACAAACAATTGCCGGAGGTGCTCAGCGCCTTGTTCAAGAAGGGTGGCACGGTCATCGACAGCTCGCCCATGTATGGCCGCGCCGAACAGACGACAGGTAAGTTGTTGTCGATCCATGAACCGCGTTCGCCGGCCTTTCTCGCCACCAAGGTGTGGACCAGCGGCCGCGAGGAGGGCATCGCACAGATGGAGCAGTCCTTTCGCTTGCTACAAACCGATCGCATCGATCTGATGCAGATCCACAACCTGCTGGACTGGAAAACCCATTTGCCGACGTTGCGCCAATGGAAGGAACAAGGGCGCATTCGCTACATCGGCATCACCCATTACACGGCGTCGGCGTACGACGAAGTAGAAGCGCTGCTGAAGGTCGAACCGGTGGATTTTTTGCAGATCAACTATGCCCTGGACGATCGTGGTGCCGAGAAACGCATTTTGCCGCTGTGTCGTGAACGCGGTGTGGCGGTGATCTGCAACCGGCCGTTCGGCGGCGGTGGTTTGCTCGAACGATTGAAGGGCAAGCCTCTGCCCGGGTGGGCCGCGCAAGTGGGGGTCAACAGTTGGGCGCAACTGGCGTTGAAGTTCCTGTTGTCCCATTCGGCGGTGACCTGCGTGATCCCCGGCACCGGTAATCCGCGTTACATGGCGGACAATGCCGGTGCCGGTTTCGGGCCCATGCTCACGGGCGCACAGCGTGAGCAGTTGATCGATATCGTGCGTTAGGGGCGTGGGTAAAACCGTTGCGGGATGTCTTGCTCAAACGGGTAGAGCGAGAAGTAAGGCCTGGCTTCGTCGATCACCTGTTGTACCGACGGCCTGTCCATCAGCCGGTCGAAATAGGCGTTCAAGTGGCTTTGCTCTTCAGGAATCCGCTCCAGCGTACTGGCATAGAAAAGTGCCGGGGCGGCGGCGCAATCGGCCAGGCTGAACTCGTCGCTGGCCAGCCAGGTGCTGGTCGCCAGTTGACGGTCGAGCATGCCGTACACGGTCTGAAGGGTGGAGCGCTGCGGGGTCAGATTGCCGTTCGCACCGATGATGCGATCCAGGACAATTTGCTGCACTGGAGTCTGCAAATAGTTATCGCAGATCCGGTCCCACAGACGGACCTCCAGCGCAGTGTCCCAATTCCCCGGAATCAAGCGGGTTTGCCCGGCAAAATAATGATCCAGGTATTCAATGATGATCGTGGATTCCGCCACATCGAACTGAGCAGTGTGATCGCGAAAAACCGGGAATTTGCCGATCGGCCATAGCGCCTGCAACTCTGCTTTTTCTTCAGCGTTGCCCAGATCAATGATCCGTTTTTCGAAGTCGACCCCGTGTTCATAGAGCGCAATCAGTACTTTGTGGCAGTACGACGACAGTGGATGGTAATAAAGCGTCAGTGACATCGTTCAGCTCCTCCCGGGAAGTGGCCTCCCTCAGCATAGTCGCCGTCCGCGACGGTCCGAATGGCGGTGCTAGACTTTTGAGGTTGAGCCCTCACCTGCGGTGTGAGGACGATAAAGCTGGAGGTATGTCATGGCTGTTCATTCGCTGGACAGGGAGCACATCAGCGTTGTGATTCGCAATTATGTAGAAGGGATGGTGTTCGCCGACGAAGTGCTGCTGCGGCATGCGTTTCATCCCGCTTGTCGCATCATTGGTCACTACCATGGCGAGCTGGAATGGTTATCGCTGGATGATTTTGTCAGCGCGATCAGGGCCGAAGGGCCGGCGCCCAAAGAGGTCAAACCGTCCTGGGAAACGATCAACGTCGATATCACCGGGGATGCCGCCGCCGCCAAAGTGATTGATGACTACGTTGGCATGCGCTTCACGGATTATTTGTCGTTACTGAAAATCAAAGGGCGCTGGATGATTGTTAACAAGCTCTATTACCTGCACGAATAAAACCGCTGCCTGGGAGCCATCGACTCCCAGGCAGCGTTTTTCGCTTAGCGACGATCCAGCCACACGGTCTGCGCATTGCAGAACTCGCGGACCCCGAAGTGCGACAGTTCGCGGCCAAAACCGCTTTTCTTCACACCGCCGAAGGTCACGCGCGGGTCGGACGCGCAGTAGCCATTGATGAACACGCCACCTGTTTCCAGCTCAGCGGCCATCTGTTGGGCGAGTTCGACATTGCCCGTGTAAACGGTTGCAGCCAGGCCGAACTCACTGTCATTGGCCAGCGCCAAGGCATGTGCAGCGTCCCGCGCCGTGATGATCGACGCCACCGGACCGAACAGTTCCTGCTTGAACGAGGTCATCTGATCGGTGACATCGGCGAACACGGTCGGCTCATAGAAGTTGCCTGGGCCTTCAGCCTTCTTGCCGCCCATCAACAGGGTTGCGCCTTCTTCCAGGGTGGCACGCACTTGTTGATCCAGCTCATCGCGCAGATCAAAACGGGCCATCGGGCCAATGTACGTGTTGGCGGCCAGTGGATCGCCGACCAGCAACTTGCGTGTGGCTTCGACGAACTTGCGTGTGAACGCCTCGACAATGCCTTGCTCGACGATCAGGCGCTTGGCTGCTGCGCAGACTTGCCCGGTGTTCTGGTAACGACCGATGACGGCGGCTTTGACCGCTTCATCAAGGTCGGCATCGTTGAGCACGATAAAGGGGTCGGAACCGCCCAGTTCCAGCACGCATTTCTTCAACGCCGCACCGGCCTGAGCGCCGATGGCGATGCCGGCGCGCACGCTGCCGGTGAGGGTCACCGCCGCGATACGAGGGTCGGCAATTGCGGTGGAAACACCGTCGGGCGTGACGTGCAGAACCTCGAAAACGCCTTCAGGGAAATCGGCGTTCTTGAAGGCTTCCAGAAGCAGGTAAGCGCTGCCCATCACGTTCGGCGCATGTTTGAGTACATAAGTGTTGCCGGCAATCAGCGCTGGTACGGCGCCGCGCAGCACCTGCCAGATCGGGAAGTTCCACGGCATTACCGCGAGAATCGGCCCGAGCGGGCGGTATTCAATGCGCGCCTTGCCGCCTTCAACCAGGGTCGATTCGGCGTTGAGCATGGCCGGGCCGTGTTCGGCGTACCACTCGCAGAGCTGCGCGCACTTCTCGATTTCGCCGCGGGCCTGGGTGATCGGCTTGCCCATTTCCAGGGTGATCATGGTGGCCATTTTGTCCGCACTGTCACGCAGTGCCTGAGCCAGAGCGATCAACAACTGCGAGCGTTGCTCGACGGCTGTTTTGCGCCAGACGCGAAACCCGCCAGCGGCCCGCGCCAGGGCGGCTTGCAGGGCCGCTTCGGACTCAAAAGGGTAGTGGCCGATCTGCCCGCCTGTAGCCGGGTTGATCGAAATCGCGTGGGTAAGGCTGGAAACGCTGGTCATGGCACCGTCCTGCTGGGTGGGGATGCGCTCAGGTTACGGGGGTGTCTATTTTCTGGAAACTGAATAATACTGAGTATAACGTTCACGTTTGGAGAATGACTTGGATCTGGTTCAGCTGGAGATTTTCAAGGCGGTTGCCGAGCACGGGAGCATCAGCGTGGCCGCGCAACACATCCACCGGGTGCCCTCCAACCTGACGACGCGGATCAAGCAGCTGGAACTGGATCTGGGCGTGGACCTGTTTATCCGCGAGAAAAGCCGCCTGCGTTTGTCGCCGGCCGGCTGGAGTTTTCTCGACTATGCCCGGCGCATCCTTGACCTGGTGCAGGAAGCCCGCGCCACCGTGGCGGGTGAAGAACCGCAAGGTGCGTTTCCCCTGGGGTCACTGGAAAGTACGGCGGCGGTGCGAATTCCCGAGTTGTTGGCCGCCTACAACCAGAAACACGCCAAGGTTGAACTTGACCTGTCCACCGGGCCTTCGGGGACCATGATCGACGGGGTGTTATCGGGGCGACTGGCTGCGGCGTTTGTCGACGGGCCGGTGCTGCATCCGGCACTGGAGGGCGTGCCGGCGTTTGAGGAAGAGATGGTGCTGATCGCGCCGCTCAACCATTCGCCGATCCATCGCGCGCAGGATGTGAACGGCGAAAACATCTACGCTTTCCGCTCCAATTGCTCCTACCGGCACCACTTCGAACGCTGGTTCACCCAGGACGCGGCGGTGCCGGGCAAGATTTTCGAAATGGAGTCCTATCACGGCATGCTGGCCTGTGTCAGCGCCGGCGCCGGCCTGGCATTGATGCCGCGCAGCATGCTGGAAAGCATGCCGGGATGCACCACGGTAAGTATCTGGCCATTGTCGCAATCGTTCCGGTATTTGCGCACCTGGCTGGTGTGGCGCCGAGGCACGGTGTCCCGCAGCCTGACGATGTTTGTGCGCTTGCTGGAGGAGCGCGGGGTGGTGCAGCCACAACCCTGAACCCACCCCAAAACCCCTGTGGGAGCGGGCTTGCTCGCGAATGCGGACTGACATTCAAAAGGGATGTTGACTGACCCACCGCTTTCGCGAGCAAGCCCGCTCCCACAGGGGATCTGTGGTGGTCAGTAGGATTTGCGGGTACTTGCCATCCCCTCAGCCTGGCCGGCAAACCATTGCATGATCAGCGCGCATGCCGGATGCGATGCGGCCGAGGGTTGCAGGCATAGCGAATAACATCCTCGGGTCTTCAAGGGATGACCAAACGGGACGACGAGCACGCCACGTTCGATCGATTCCTCGGCCAGGGTCATGTCCGTCATGGCCACCCCCAGTCCGCGCGCGGCGGCATCCAGCGCCAATTCATCGAGATTGAAAGGGATGTGGCGGTAATCCTCCAGCGACTGGCCGCCATTGGCTGCCAGCCAGTCGATCCAGGCTTGCTTGTCCGCCGAACGATGCAGCAGCGCGAAACCCCTCAAATCCTCCACCGAGGCCAATGGCCGGGTCGGACTGCCGAGACCGGGGGCGCACACCGGAATCAGCGCTTCCTCGAACAGGGTCAGGCACGCAGGATCACTGGACGGCTCGGGCAGATAGAGGATGTAGGCGTCACTGTCGCTGGCCGGCTCGACGATCTCGGTCGCCACGGTCTCGATCGACAGGGAAATGTCTGGATGATGGCGATAGAAATCGCTCAGTTTCGGCAGCAACCAGCGAACCGCCAGCGACACATGCATGCGTATGCGCAAGGGGCGTTTTTGCGGGGACAGTCGATCTTCGAGGGTTTTCAATTGCTCAAGGATGGTGCGCGCGCTGCCCAGCACCAGTTCACCCTCCGGTGTCAGGCGAAGGCTGCGACTGCTGCGCACAAACATCGGCACGCCGAAGTGGCTTTCCAGTTGCTGGATTTGCCGGCTGACGGCGCTTTGGGTCAGGCACAGCGTGTGCGCCGCCTGCGTAAAGCTGCCGGCTTCAGCGACTTTCACCAGCGCCTGCAAGGCCTGGAGATTGGGTATGTTGCGAATTTTATCCATGCGTTTTCAGAATAGCTCAATGATTTTATAACGTTGGTTGTATCACCGAAGACCTAATAGATTCTAGCCATGACGGCCGCCATCAATCATCGTCCATGCGATTACTGCATGCGCAGGCCGGGAACGACAATCCAGGCAGGTGATGCATGAAAAATGAATGTGGCTGGATCGCGCAAACCGAAAGCATACCGGCGCGTGATCGTCTGAGCGGTTTGCAAAAAGCCGATTGGCTGGTGATCGGTGCCGGCATTACCGGCCTGAGCGCCGCCCATGCCCTCGCACAATTGCACCCTCAGGCGCGCATCGCGGTGGTCGACCGCCAGCGTGCGGCGCAAGGTGCTTCGGCACGCAATTCCGGCTTTGTGGTGGCCCACGAACACCCGACCAACGCTGAGTTGATCGGCAGTCCGGGGTTTGCCGAGTTTGAAGTGGACACCACCATTTCTCGCGCCGCTCGTGCAGAAGTCGGCGAGATGATTGCCCGCCACGGCATTGAGTGCGACTTCAGGGACTCCGGCTATTTCTTCGCCGTCAGCGATCCAGGCAAGTTGACCCGCGTCGAGGAAAAGCTGCAAACGCTGGGGGCACTGGGCGCCTCTGCGCAGTTTCTGGAAGGAGAACAACTGGCTCAAACACTCGGTACCCGGCATTACCGCGCAGCGATCTGGTGCGGCAATGGCAACGCGCTGCTGCAACCGGCCAAATACGTGAAGGGCTTGCTTGATGCGCTGCCCCAGACGGTCACCGTCTACGAAAACACCGACATCACCAGCCTTGAGCGTCTGGATAAAGGAGGTCTGCGGGCCAACGGTGTCGAGGGCAGCGTCGAGGCGAAACAGGTGCTGGTTTGTCTCAATGCCTTTGTGCCCCGCGCGGGCATCCAAGACAGCGGCACCTTTGCCATGGAACTCAGCGCCAGCCTCACGCGGCCGTTGAGTGACGCCGAGTTTCGCGACATGGGCAACGTCGAACCTTGGGGCGTTTTGTCCACCCGTCCGCTGGGCGCCACGGTGCGCCTGACCCCGGATCGCCGCGTGATGGTCCGCAACACGGCGGAATACCGTTCGCGGGATTTGTCTGCCAGTGAACTGTCGATCCGCCGTCAACACCATGTACTCGGCTTGCAACGACGTTTTCCCTGGTTGGGCGAGCAAGACATCCAATACACCTGGACCGGACACCTGAGCGCCTCGCGTTCCGGGCAACCGTATTTTTCACAGGTGCAAGAGGGCGTGTTTGCCGTGGCCGGTTGCAACGGTTCCGGCGTGGCGCGCGGCACCCTGTGGGGGCGGTTGCTCGCTGAACTGGCGTCGGGTGTTGACTCGCCGCTGCTCGATTCGGTGATGCGCCGGGCACAACCCGGCTGGCTGCCACCCCGGCCACTGCTCGATATCGGTGCCATGCTGCGGATGCGCATAGAGGCCATCCGGGCAAAGACAGAAATCTAGAAAACCGGTTACCACAAAAGAACAAAAAGGTGATTGAACATGCGCGTTAACACTATGCCCTTGATGGTCCTGCTCACGACGTTTTCGGCAGCCACGTATGCCGACGAACAGGTCAATATTTCCAACTGGAACGGCTACATCGCCGACGACACCCTGGTCAACTTCACCAAGGAAACCGGGATCAAGGCCACTTACGATATTCACGACAGCAACGAAGTGCTGGAATCCAAGTTAATGACCGGTAACACCGGTTATGACGTGGTCAGCCCGTCGAACCATTTCCTGTCCCGACTGATCAAGGCCGGGGCGATTCAGAAACTCGACAAAAGCCAACTGCCCAACTGGAAAAACCTTGACCCGGCGTTGATGAAAAAACTCGAGGTCAACGATCCCGGCAATCAGTATGGCTACCCGTATATGTGGGGCACGGCCGGGATTGGCTACAACGTCGAGAAAATCAAAGCGATCTTTGGCAACACCGACGTCACCCGTTCCTGGAACCTGTTTTTTGATGAAAACAACATCAAGAAGTTGAGCGAATGTGGGGTGGCGATTATTGATAACCCGACGCAGATCCTGCCGATCACCCTCAACTACCTTGGCCTGCCGCCTCACAGTCACGACCCGGCGGATTACAAGAAAGCTGAGCAGGCACTACTGAAAATCAGGCCCTACGTGCAGTACTTTCATGCCTCCAAGTACATCAGCGATCTGGCGAACGGCAATGTCTGCGCGGTAATCGGGTTTAACGGTGACGTGGTGCAGGCCGCCGCCAGCGCAAAGGAAGCCAATAACGGCATTAACATCGCCTATTCGATTCCTGACGAAGGCTCGACGCTGTGGTTCGACATGGTGGTCCTGCCCAAGAGCGCACCCCACGAGAAGAATGGCTACACCTACATGGACTACCTGCTGAAGCCGCAAGTGATTGCCAACATCAGCAACAGCATTCATTACGCCAATCCCAACAGTGCAGCGGATGAGTACGTGGTGCCCGCCGTGAAGCAGGACCTGGCGATTTATCCGCCAAACAGCGTGTTGGATAAACTGTTTACCGTAGAGGAACTGCCGGCGGCCATCGCACGGTTGACTACCCGGTTGTGGACCAAGTTAAAGACTAATACCTGACATTTGATGAACTTCGGGTGTGCATCACGGTGGTATCTGGCCGCTCTCGGAATCGTGATGAACATTAGGAAGAACACATTCAGGCCACGCTGGAGGGCACGACTTTGTAGTCCGTCTCCTACACAAACTTAGGACTCGCCAGCGTTACTCCAAAGCCGCACCTGAGCAGAATTCGCCGCCTCTTCTTCTTGTTGTCGGTGGATCCTTATGTTCGCGTTGGGTATGCGGTTGTCTCGATTGTCGGTGTCGGTGTCGGGCGCTTTGTTGGTGCTGGGAGCCACGCCAGGTGAGGCTGAGGCTACTTGCTATTGGTACAGCGGTTGCTACAAGACAACACAGACTTGGGATCTCAATAATGATTACGACGTACATTTCGGCACCGGTGGCGTGTACAAAGACGGCAGCGTAACTAATAGCAATGTCTTCCTCCACGATCAGGGGCGGGCAACGGGAATCACGGTCAAAGACAAGGGATTTCTGGAGGCCAGAGAGGACAGTTTGATCGAGGACAGTACTCTGCAAGCCGGTGGTGAAATTGAAGTGCAGGGCTCGGCCAAGGCCATTCGCATCACCGTCGAGGGGGGGAGGCTGGAGCTCTTTGAAAACGCTGTGGCCGAGGACAGCACTGTGCAAGCCGGTGGTGAAATTGAATTGCAGGGCTCGGCCAAAGGCATTCGAACCACTGTCGAAGACAAGGGGCGCCTGAGAATCTTTAACAGTGCTGAAGCCTATGACAGCGTTGTGCAAGCAGGTGGTCATCTTCAAGTCGCCAACATGAGCAAAGCCATTGGCACAACCGTTGACGGGGGAACCCTAGAGCTTTGGCACGACGCTGTGGCCGAGAACAGCACTGTAAAAAATGGTCTTATGGTTGTAACCCCCGGTGTCAGGATAGTTG
>NZ_AKJS01000071.1 GCF_000282215.1 Pseudomonas sp. GM21 | reverse complement strand
GAGCCGCGACAGTGGCTTGCTGTCCGCCATACCGTCGCTGGCAAGCCGGGTCAGCACATTGCGCGAATGGAAAATGTCTTTGGGGCCGACGGCGCTGCAGATGCGCAGAATGATGCCGTCGTACTGAGACCCCAGGTACGCGAACGGGGCGACCAGGGCGCCAGCGCTGATGCCCGTGACAATTTTGAACAGTGGCCGCGTCCCATGCAGCGACCATCCCGCGATGATGCCCGCAGCAAAGGTGCCCGCGTCACTACCACCGGACACCGCCAGCATGCTGGCCAGCGGTAGCATGTCATGCGGCTCCCCGACTCTGGCAAGCGCTTGCGCCTCTCGAAGGTTGGCCTGATGCACGTCCCGAATAAGCGGAGCGATGTCCCGGTCCAGCCAGTAACGCGCCTCTGGAATGCCGGGCACGACCGCCAGTTCCGTCAAGGTCGGCGGCACGGCTGCCCGGCGTTGCAGGCACGCTTGGCGCAACATGTTCCAGGTTGAGGCCCCCGTACCGGGCAGGAATGGTTTCAAAACGCCTCCTCCGGCTCCGGCCGTTGACAGAGCCCGCGGGCATTGCAACGTGCATTACGAGTAGCTGATGTCGCTGAGGTCGATGGCTACCAGTAACGCCTTCGTGTCTGGCTGACCTGATGCCGAGAGTTCTTCTGTAACGATAGCCGGCAGCTGAACTGGAAGGGCATGGTCAGCCAGGTCCACAACGCTTAGCCGTTGAAGTATACGCGGCGCAGGAGGTCCCAAGGGGTAATGCCGATCAGTTAAGCCATAACGCTGTCCGTAGCAGCTGGCGAAGCCTGCGTTCGGCTGCGCAGCAGTCGTGAAATCAGGCGATGGGGTGTTCCAGAAAGACCGAAAACTCAGGTTTTACGACTGCTGCGCAGCCGAACGCAGGCTTCGCCAGCTGCTACAACAATTGCGTTACCGCAGAAATTGCTTAACTGACCGACATTAGCCCAAGGGGTATTTTTTCGTGACTAGAAAGGAGAACCGGGGGCTGATCGTACGGTAATGACCTGCCCTTCGGTCTTTTCTATGGCGATTCTGTCAAGTGTGCAGGCCGTCTACTGATCAGCCCTTTCATGGCCCACAACGCGCCACCCGTCACGAGGGTGGTGTCTACTTTGCTGAAACTGTTCCAGCGTTCGACACCACCATGGGCGGTTAATACCCGGTCCAGCAACTCGTGATTTGGCGCGTTCATGGTTGAGGATTTTATACCCCCTCCGGCCGATCCTGAACCCACTGCCAGAACAATTGATAGCCAACCGCAAGCACCACCGGCCCGATGAACAGGCCCAGGATACCGCTCGTGACCATGCCGCCCAGCGCGCCAATCAACACGACCGGCATCGGCACATCCACACCTCGTCCCAGCAACAGCGGTTTGAGTACGTTATCCACCAGGCCGGCAATGAACACAAAGACCGAGAAGATAATGGTCCTTGTGTTGGGCCCCTCGGTGCCGAGCACATAGATGATCACCGGCAGTGTAATCAGCGTGGCCGGTAACTGCATGATGCCGAGCAGCAACACAAAGATGGCAAGGATGCCCGCGCCCGGGATGCCTTTGAGCACGAAGCCTATCCCCACCAGCAACATTTGAATGAAGGCGATGCCGACCACGCCGAGCGCAACGGCGCGGATGGTTGCAGTGCACAGCTCGGCGATTTTCGGACCCTTTTCAGGACCGCTTATGCGCGACGCGATATCGACCGCACAGCGGCTGCCGGCCTCACCATGCGCCATGAAAATACCGGCGATGATCAAGGCAACAATGAACATCAACAAACCCGCACCGACGCCGGCAATTTTGGTCAACAAGCCCAGACTTGCGTCTTTTATTTGCGGCAAGTACTTGGCTATCAGGTCCGGAAGATCGGTTGAGGCCTGCAGCCAGACTGACGATATCGTTTTACCCACGATTGGCCACGTGGCGACCGATTCGGGCGGCGGCGGGATGCTGAAGGTACCCTCCTTCACCAGGTCGATGACCTGTGCGACGGATGCCGCAATCGATGTGCCCAACAGATAGACCGGCACCACCAGAATTGCGATGGCAATCAGTACAATTGCCGTCGCGGCACGCCCTTCGCTGCGTCCGAACGAGCCCATCAATCGCAGTTGCAACGGGTAGAGCGTGATCGCCAGGATGATGGACCACAGCATCAGGTCGCGAAACGGACGGAATATCTCGAAGCAAAACAGCACCAGAACAACAATCAACCCGGCACGAATCAGGACATCGAGCATGCTGCGGGTTAACGATTTCTCGGTCAGCGGTGTGGGCAGTGTGGGCACCATGGATGACTCCTTGCTCATGCAAAGCAGGTAGGGAAGCGGTAAGGCCAGCATAGACGGTGATTTAACAGTGCGACGTGATCTGTGTGCTCTGCATCGCAGCACTTCGAAAAAAAACTGAAAATGCGGCACATTGACTCAATATTCACGCCTCAATCCAGAAAATGGCGGAAGGCAGCCGGAGTCGAACCGGCCCGGGAACGGATGCCGTCCCCAACCGGGTTTGAAGCCCGGCCGCGCCACCGGGCGCGATTGCCTTCCTTGAAATCAGTCGTCTTCCTTTCGGGCCAAGGCACTGTCGAGACGGATTTGGCGCTTGTCGCCCAGGCGTCGGGTCAAGCCGATGCGGTCGAAGTACTCCAGAATCTGAATGCTGCGCTTGCGACCCAGGCCAACCGCATCGCGAAACGCCGCGACTTGAATCACCGGGTTGTGTTCAGCCAGTTGCAAGAGCATAGCCGCCAATCGACGGATGATCGCGTCGGTGTAGAACAGGTCCCGGACCACTTGGTGCAGCAGCCCCAGCCGCGCCATTTTGCGCAACAGCAGGCGCACGGTTGCCTCGTCGTTCCCCAGTTTGCGCACCCATGGAGGATCGAACCCAGCCTGTTCGAACAGCGGTTGTATGCGGTTCCACAGGGCTTCGTCTTCTTCACTCAAGCGCACTTGGTGCTCGGGTATATGCAGCCAAGGCCCACTGGCGACGATGGCACCGCTGGCAAGTAACTCGTCGAGCAGGCGGATGAAGGTCGAACGTTCCAGCGAGGATGCGGTGAAGCGGCGCAGGCGATCCCTGTCCGGGCCCATTTGATCCGGTTCAAGTAGATGAAAGCGTGCGAGTTGTTCCAGCAAGGGAGCTTTCAGCGCCTCCCAGCGTGGCGCGCTGAACAACAAAGGACCTTGGCGGGTCTCGATCAAGCGCACGTCATCGGGCAATACCCAGGTCGCGCGTGGGCGGTTGAACTGACGCTCCAGTTGCCTTGGATCGAGGCCGGTGTCGCTGTTGGCCAACAACGCTGGCAAGAGTGCTTCCAGCCTATTACTGCTGGCGAGGGCCTGTAGTTGTGCCAGGCGTTCGGGGCTGCGTCGGTGTCGAGAAGGGGCAAACGGGTCGAGCACCCGGCCCCCGCCCAGGGTACGTTGCGCGCTCTGATCCCGCAGGATCAACGGATCGCCTTTCACCGCCTGTACCGGAGCATTGAGCAGGATTTGCGCAAACATCCGCCCACCCGGAGCCAGGCTTTCGCCTTCCAGCAACGCCACTCGCCCCGTCACATCCTGAGTGCCGAGGTGCACATGCACCGGCTGAAAGTGTTCGAAGGCTTTGGCTTCGCTGGCCAGCAACCTCAGGTCGATGTCCAGTCGCTGAGTCGGGGCGTACAGCCACTCGGCCAGCAGCCATTGGCCACGGTGAATATGCTCCAGCGCCAGACGCTCGGCACTCAGGTTCAAAGCGACGCGTTGGCCGGCATACGCGGTGTCTGCGGCTTGATTTTGCGCGTGCAAACCGCGCACACGAACAGGTTTGCCCAGCCGGCCCAGCATCAGTGTGTCACCCGCTGTCACCTGCCCGGACAATGCCGTGCCGGTCACCACGATACCGGCCCCAGCCACGCTGAACGCCCTATCAATGGCCAGACGAAAACCGCCGCTGGTACTGCGTTGAAGGACATCATGCTGTGCATCGAGCAGCGCCTGGCGCAGTGCCTCGACGCCCTCCCCGGTCACACTCGACAGCGCAATCTGCGACGCATCGGCATAGGGTCCGGGTGCCAGCAGTGTGGTCATCTGTTCATGGACGGCTTGCACCCGGGCCGGATCGACCCGGTCGCACTTTGTGATTGCCACCAGCGCCCTGGGAATGCCCAGCAGTTCAACGATCGCCAGGTGTTCGCGGGTTTGCGGCATCACTCCGTCATCCGCGGCGACCACCAGCAACACCAGATCGATGCCCTGCGCCCCGGCCAACATGTTGTGGGTGAAACGCTCGTGACCGGGCACGTCAATGAACCCGGTCAGCTCGGCGCCCGGTTCCAGCGCCGCATAGAGGTAGCCGAGGTCGATGGTCATGCCGCGTTCACGTTCTTCGCGACGACGGTCGCCGGATTGGCCCGTCAGCGCCTTAAGCAACGAGGTCTTGCCGTGATCGATATGCCCTGCCGTGCCGACGATCACCCCGGCACCTTCAGTTGATCGAGTTGCGCCAGCCAGGCAGCCTCGTCGTCCAGTTGGCGCAGGTCCAGCCACAGTGCGTCGTCGTCGATGCGGCCCAGTACTGGAATGGCCAACAGGCGGAGCGCGGCTTCCAGCCCGAGCAGCTGCCGTCCGCGCAGACGTTTGGACACCTTGGGCCGCAGGCATAACGCTGCGCTCGGCAAGCGTGCCACCGGTTGGCTGCCGCTGCCGATCATGCCCAGCGCGGGCAGCGCACTGACGCTCCAGCCGTCACCCACAGCAAGTGCCAGCGAGGGTTGTAGTCGTTCAGCCTGGGCGAGGATATCGGCCTGCGGGCGGGTCATCAGACGCAGGCTCGGCAGTCGCTCGGCCAGTCGCTCGGGATCGCGGTACAAACCCAGCACGGCTTCGAGTGCGGCGAGGGTCATTTTGTCGACCCGCAACGCGCGCTTGAGCGGGTTTTTCTTGATCTTCGCAATCAGGTCCTTGCGCCCGACAATCAATCCGGCCTGTGGTCCGCCCAACAACTTGTCGCCACTGAAGGTGACGATGTCCGCGCCATCGAGCAGCGCCTGGCGCACCGTCGGCTCGGCGGGCAGGCCCCAGCGGGTCAGGTCCAGCAGGCTGCCGCTGCCGAGGTCTTCAAGCAGTGGTAACCCATGCTGGTGCGCGAGTTGCGCCAGTTCGGCGGTGGGCACCCGTGCGGTGAACCCTTCAATGCTGTAATTGCTCGCATGCACGCGCATCACCAGACCGCTGCGCGGGCCGATGGCGGCTTCGTAATCACGGGCATGGGTGCGGTTGGTGGTGCCGACTTCATACAGTCGGACCCCGGCCCGCGCCATGATGTCGGGAATGCGGAAGGCACCGCCGATTTCAATCAGCTCGCCCCGGGAAATAATCCCTTCCTTGCGCGCGCCCAGACTGTTGAGTGTCAGCAGAACCGCCGCTGCGTTGTTGTTGACTACCGTCACCGCTTCGGCGCCGGTCAGTTCGCGGATCAGGCCTTCGATCAGGTCATCACGGTCGCCCCGCTTGCCGCTGTGCAGATCAAATTCCAGATTGAGCGGATAGCGCGCGGCCATTTGCACCGCTTCGATGGCGACTTCCGGAAGCAACGCCCGCCCGAGGTTGGTGTGCAGCACGGTCCCGGTCAGGTTGAACACCCGGCGCACATGACTTTGGTGGTGTAGGGCCAGACGCTCACCCGCCCGCCCCGCCAGCACGTGCGGGCTGATTTCCACGTGACTCAGTTGCCCGGTCAGCACCGGTTCGCGCAAGTCATCGAGTAATTGCCGCAGGCTCGCCAGCAGCGACTCCCGGCCATAGCGCTCTGCCAGCGGTTGGCAGGCGGGATGGCGCAGCAGACTGTCGATGGAAGGCAGCCGCAAGGTTTGACTGGCGGAAGTTGAAGGCATCCGGCGCTCCTGGAAACGATTGACCGTCGCGCCTGAGTGTAGATGCGTTCAGTCGCCACCGGGTGCCAGCAGCAGATTGGGCGCGAGACGCAGGTAGCCCTCCTGTTCCAGGCGCATGTCGAGGATCAGGCTGGCCAGGTCCGCCGACAGCGCTTCGGCCTCGGCGTCGTTTTCCAGGTACAGCAGTTTCAGGTAGCTGCGACAGCCGGGACAGGTTTCGGCGCGCAACGGTGCTTGATTGGCGGCGTAACGATCATCCTCCTGACTGAAGTATTCCAGCCCTTTGCTTTGCTCGCAGTACACACATTTGACCCGCACCACATGCCATTCGCAGGCACACAACGAGCACACCAGATAACGCAAACCGTTGTGTTTGCCCCGTTGTCGAATCACGCCAGCCATCGCCGGCGAACCGCAGGCCGGGCATTGGCTGAGACTGTCACCGGGTTTGAGCGCCAGGTCCGGTGTGCTCAGCAACCAGTGACTCCAGGCCGCTTGCAAGGCGGCGCCGAGAAACGGCACCAGGGCCGCTGGCAACAGCGTGAACTGGCCACTGACCAACGCCACTGCCCAGGCTTTGCGCTGTCCGGCGTCGCTATGGCGCAACGTCGCCAACGCTTGCTCTACGGCGGCTTGCGGTGGTGCCTGGTAGCGTTGCAACAAGGCGTCGAGGTACGGCAACCAGTGCCCCTCGCGCACCAGCGTGTCGGCGGCAAGCGGTGGCAGGCCATGGGCCTGGCAGACTTTGATTCGCTCGGGATCGGGCAAGGTGGTGACGGGCGGATCGTCCATCAGACTTTGCTGCACATGACACAGACCGGCCACCAGTCGCAGGTAATCGGCCAGCGCATGCCCCTCGGCCAACCGCTCCAGACGCAATGCGCGCAAAGTGAACAGGTTGTGCGGCGGCGGGAACAAAAACGGCGGAGAAGTCGCCGCCGCTTCAATCTCCCCAGGCTCAAGAATCGTCGCCAAGTGCTTATCCTTTTTTGCTGATCGGCCGGTCGGGGTGTTCGTCGCGAGTCACTTCGCGGTACCAGAGTTCATGGTGTTTTTTCGCCCAGGGGCGGCTGACCCAGCCATGCACCATGGCGCTGACCGAGCCCCTGATCCAGATCCCGGCGTAAATGTGCACGATGATGCACAACACCAGCACAAACCCGGCCAACGCGTGCAGCAGCATCGCCCAACGAATCGAGGTAATGCCAAAAAAAGCGCTGAAATACGCGCGCCAGATCACCAGTCCAGTGAACAGTAGCACCAGCATGCAGGCCAGCAAGGTCCAGAACAGCAGCTTCTGCCCGGCGTTGTACTTGCCAACGGGCGGCACGCCCTCCTCCTCGTTCTTGATCACCCTCCCGACGCGCTTCAGCCACAACCGATCATTGGTGATGAAGTAATTCGCCCGCCAGAATTGCAGCACCAATCCAAGGAACAGTACGAACATCACCACGCCCATAAATGGATGCAGGATGCGTGTCCACGGACCACCGCCAAACAGGTTGCTGAGCCAGAACAGCGCCGGATGAAACAGCGCCAGGCCGGAGAGTGCCGCCATGAAAAACAGGATCGCCACCAGCCAGTGATTGGTGCGCTGGCCGGCGGTGTAGCGCAGGATGGTTTTGTTGCTCATGGCCTGTCCTCCCGCCGCGGATCATAGGTATGAACCGATGGGTCAATCTCATGCACGGCCGGGTCCTTGCCTGGAGGATCTTCGCCCTCTTCGACCACCTGCGGCCCGATGCGCACGTAATGGAAGAACCCGGCCACCACTGCCAGGCCCATGGCCAACAGGCCTAACGGCTTGCTCACGCCTTTCCACAACCCCACCAGCGGACTGATCGCCGGCGCGTTCGGCAGGCCGGCGTACAACGACGGTTCATCGGCATGGTGCAGTACATACATCACGTGCGTGCCGCCCACACCCGCAGGGTCATAGAGACCGGCATGCTCGAAGCCGCGACTCTTGAGGTCGACAATGCGTTCAGCGGCGTGTTCCTTCATGTCTTCCTTGGTGCCGAACACAATCGCCCCGGTCGGGCAGGTTTTCACGCAGGCCGGCTCCAGCCCGTACTCGACCCGGTCCGAACACAACGTGCATTTGTAGGCCTTGTGATCCTTTTGCGAGATACGCGGAATGTTGAATGGGCAGCCGGTGATGCAGTAGCCGCAACCGATGCAGTGGTCCTGGTTGAAATCGACAATGCCATTGGCCAGCTTGATGATCGCCCCCGGGCTCGGGCACGCCGCCAGGCAACCGGGTTCGGCGCAATGCATGCAGCCGTCCTTGCGAATCAGCCATTCGAGGTTGCCGGCATCGGTTTCATGCTCAGTGAAGCGCATCAGCGTCCAGGTTTCCGCGCTCAGGTCTTGCGGATTGGTGTAGGTGCCCAGGTTGAAGCCGACTTCGTCGCGCAGCTCGTTCCATTCCGAGCAGGCGACCTGGCAAGCCTTGCAGCCGATGCACTTGGTGGTGTCGATCAGCTTGGCCACTTCATCCTGAATGCGTACCGATGGCGACGGGGTCGTGGTGGCCGACCGGGCAATAATGTCTTGGCTGGCCATTTAGATTTTCTCCACGTTGACCAAAAATGACTTGGATTCCGGGGTCTGCGTGTTGCCATCGCCGAGGAACGGTACCAGGGTGTTGGTCAGGTAACCGTGACGCGTTAGTCCGGTAAACCCCCAGTGCAACGGAATCCCGATCTGGTGCACCACCTGGCCGTTGACCTGCAACGGACGAATCCGCTTGGTCACCACCGCCACCGCTTCAATGTGCCCGCGCTTGCAACTGACGCGCACGCGATCGCCGGAAATGATGCCTTTCTCCTTCGCCAGCACCTCGCCGATTTCGACGAACTGCTGTGGCTGGGTAATCGCGTTGAGCTTGCAGTGCTTGGTCCAGAAGTGGAAATGCTCGGTCAAGCGGTAGCTGGTGCCCGCGTACGGGTAATCCTTGGCCACGCCGAGGGAATCCCACACCGAATCGAAGATCCGCGCCGCCGGGTTGCTGGTGGCTTTCTTGTTGTCCGGGTGCAGCGGATTGATGCCGATGGGCGTCTCGAACGGCTCGTAGTGCTCGGGGAACGGGCCTTCGTTCATCTTGTCGACGGCGAAGAACCGCGCCACGCCTTCGGGGTTCATGATGAACGGATTCATCCCCGCTTCCGGCGGCACGTCGGCCTTGTAGTCGGGCACATCAGTGCCACCCCAGACCTTGCCGTTCCACCACACCAGGCGTTTTTTCGGATCCCACGGATTTCCTTTCAGGTCGGCAGACGCGCGGTTGTAGAGAATCCGTCGGTTCGCCGGCCAGGCCCAGGCCCACCCCAGGTGTTGGTGTGTACCCCACGGATCACTGTTGTCGCGACGGGCCATCTGGTTACCGGTCTCGGTCCAGCTGCCGCAGAAAATCCAGCAGCCGGACGCGGTGCTGCCGTCATCCTTGAGCTGACTGAACGCAGCCAGTTGCGCATTGCCCTTGATCGCCGCCCCCGTGGCGTCGGTGAAGTCAGTGGTGGCGTAGCCGTTGATTTCCTTGGCCAGCTCTTCCGGCGAGGGTTCATGGGCGATCTTGTACGGCCACGACAGTTTGAGGAGCGGAGCGGGATAGGCGCCACCCTGCGCCTGGTAGCGCTGACGCAAACGCAGAAACAGCTCAGCCATGATCCGAATGTCAGTGTGCGCTTCACCCGGGCCGTCGGCGCCTTTCCAGTGCCATTGCAGCCAGCGACTGCTGTTGACCAGCGAGCCATCTTCCTCGGCAAAACAGGTGGTGGGCAGGCGAATCACTTCGGTCTGGATGTCGGCGCTTTTCACATCGTTGTACGGCCCGACATTGCGCCAGAACTCTGAAGTTTCGGTGGCCAGCGGGTCCATCACCACCAGCCATTTGAGTTTGGCCAGCGCCACCATCACCCGGTTCTTGTCAGGCAACGCCGCGATGGGATTGAAGCCCTGGCACATGTAGCCGTTGACCTTGCCCTGGCCCATCAGGTCGAACACCTTGAGGATGTCGTACTGGGGGATGTCCAGTTTCGGCAGGTAGTCGTACGCCCAGTTGTTCTCCACTGTGGCATTGACGCCATACCAGGCTTTCATCAGGCTGACGTGGAATTTGCCGTAGTTCTGCCAGTAGGACAGTTGCCCCGGCCGCAACGGTGTCTGCGTACGTTTGGTAATGAAGGCGGCGAAATCCTGTTCGGCGTCGCCTGGCAGCGTCAGGTAACCGGGCAACGAGTTGGACAACAGTCCCAGATCGGTCAGGCCCTGGATATTGGAGTGCCCGCGCAAGGCATTGACGCCGCCTCCCGGCATACCGACGTTGCCCAGCAGCAATTGCACCATCGCCGCGCTGCGGATGATCTGCGCGCCGATGGAGTGCTGGGTCCATCCCAACGCATACAGGATGGTCATGGTCTTGCCCGGTGCCGAACACGTGGCAATTTCATCCCATATTTTTTGCATGGCATCGACGGGCATGCCGCAAATCTGGCTCGCCAGGTCAATGTTGTAGCGGCTGTAATGCTGCTTCATCAATTGAAAGACACACCGTGGATCCTGCAGGGTCGGGTCGACTTTGACAAAGCCGTCTTCACCGAGCTCATAACCCCAGCCGGACTTATCGGTGTAGGTGCGCTTGGCCGCGTCATAACCGCTGAAAATCCCGTCCTCGAAGCCATACCCGGCTTTGACGATGAACGACACGTCGGTGTAGTTGTGCACGTACTCGTGCTGGATTTTGTCCTTGGTCAGCAGGTAATTGATCAGCCCGCCCATGAAGGCGATGTCGGTGCCGGTGCGAATCGGCGCGTAATAGTCGGCCACCGAAGCCGTGCGGGTAAATCGCGGGTCGACCACGATCAGTCGCGCGTTGTTGTGCGCCTTGGCTTCCGTCACCCATTTGAAACCGCAGGGGTGCGCTTCTGCTGCGTTGCCGCCCATCACCAGAACCAGATTCGCGTTGGCGATATCGGTCCAGGTATTGGTCATGGCACCGCGGCCGTACGTCGGGGCAAGACTTGCCACCGTCGGGCCGTGTCAGACACGCGCCTGGTTATCAAACCCCAGCATGCCGAGACTGCGAATGACCTTGTGGGTGATGTAGCCGGCTTCGTTGGAGGCCGCCGATGCCGCGAGGAAACCGGTGGTGAGCCAGCGGTTCACCGTTTGGCCCTGGGCATTCTTCTCTATGAAGTTGGCGTCGCGGTCGGCCTTCATCAGGTCGGCAACGCGATCCAGCGCTTCATCCCAGGAGATGCGCGTCCACTCGCTGCTGCCGGGCTTGCGCACCTGCGGGTATTGCAGACGATCGGGGCTGTGAATGAAATCGAGCAAACCCGCGCCTTTGGGGCACAGGGTGCCGCGGTTGACCGGGTGGTCGGCGTCACCTTCGATGTGGATGATGTTTTGCGCGACATTCTTGGCGTTATCGCCCTGGCTGTACATGATCAACCCGCAACCGACCGAGCAATACGGGCAGGTGTTACGGGTTTCATGGGTGGCGGCAAGCTTGAAGTGGCGCACCTGCTCGGCGAAGGCCAGCGTGGGGGCCATACCCAACGCGCCCAGGCTCGAGCCTGCAAGGCCGATACCAGCGACCTTGAAGAACTGACGACGGCTGAGGTCCATCGTGCACTCCTGATCAGGTGGAAATCCGGGGCTTTGCCGGATTTTCTATGCAATCACGGTGGCGGCAGACGGGCTGCCGACATTTGAAACTCTAGTCAACGCAGGCGTGACCTGTGTGAAAACCGACCGTCGGGCACTTATCCGATACGCGCCACACCAGCGAACCTGTGGGAGCGAGCCTGCTCGCGATAGCGGTGGGTCAGACAACATCAATGCCGGCTATACCGGCCTCATCGCGAGCAGGCTCGCTCCCACAGGGGGTTGGCGATTATCATGGGCCATTCCAATCCTGCATTCACGAGACCGCGCATGACTTTCGATTTTGATCAGGTGTTCGATCGCCATAACACCGGTAGCACCAAATGGAGCCGCTACGCGGCCGACGTGCTGCCGATGTGGGTGGCCGATATGGATTTTGCTGCGCCGCCGATGATCATCCAGGCCCTGCAAAAACGCCTGGAACACCCGATGGTTGGCTACAGCGTGGCCCCGGATGACTTGCGCGATGCCATCGTGGCCGACCTCTGGAACAAATACGCCTGGCGCGTCGAGCCGCAAGAGCTGATCTTTCTGCCGGGAGTCGAGTCGGGCTTCAACATGGCGCTCAAGGCGCTGGTCCAGCCGCCACAGAACGTCGTGGTGCAGGTACCCAACTATCCGCCACTGCGCCACGCGCCGGCTCATTGGGGTCTGAACAAGGTCGAGTTGAATTTCGACGAGCAGGCTGACGGCACTTACACCACACCGCTCGCCACCCTCAGTCAGTCGCTGCAAGGTGGCGGCGCGCTGCTGCTGAGCAATCCGCACAACCCGCTGGGCAAGGCCTTCCCGCGGGACGAATTGCAAGCGATTGCCGACATCTGCCTGGAACAGGGCGCCTGGATCATCTCGGACGAAATCCACGCCGAGCTGTGCTTCGACGGGCGCAAGCATATTCCGATGGCAACCCTGAGCCCGGAAATCGCCCGGCACACCATCACATTGATGTCGGCGAGCAAGGCCTACAACATCGCCGGCCTGAAAACATCGTTCATGATTATTCAGGACCGCGCGTTGCGCGAAAAGGTCAACCACGCCCGTTGCGGCATGGTCGACAGCGTCAACCCGCTGGGCCTGTTAGCCACCCGCGTCGCCTACAGCGAAGGCGGGCCATGGCTGGCGGAACTGAGCGCCTACCTGCAAAGCAACCGCGATTACCTGGTCGACGCCGTCCGCACCCGCCTGCCAGGTGTCACCATGAACGTGCCGCAAAGCACCTACCTGGCGTGGCTCGATTGCTCGGCATTGGGACTGGACAACCCGCAGCAGTTCTTCCTGGAACAGGCCAAAGTCGGATTGAGTCCTGGCCTGGATTTCGGCGATGACACCGGGCAGTTCGTACGCCTGAACTTCGGCTGCCCACGCGCGTTGCTTGAAGAGGGTATTGCGCGGATGGAGCGCAGCTTGCGCAATCGCAAGGCCTGATCCTCTCTCAACTTCACCACATCCCCCTGTGGGAGCGAGCCTGCTCGCGAAAGCGTCATTCCAGTCGACATTGATGTTGGCTGACATACCGTCTTCGCGAGCAGGCTCGCTCCCACAGGGATTTGTGGGGCATTTGGAATTATCGGCACCTGAAATCCAACCGAACTCAAGACAAAACCCAACGGTCAACCCTTTGACCCGATTGCCTTGAACCCGGAGATTGAAGATGACTGACTATCCAAAACCACCCTTCCCCAAACAAGCCCAAGCCGTCCCCGGTTCCCAGCGCAAGATGGACCCCGTCCCTGACTGTGGTGAGCAGTCCTATAAAGGCTCGGGCCGGTTGCAGGGCAAGATCGCCCTGATCACCGGCGCCGACAGCGGCATCGGCCGCGCGGTGGCCATTGCTTTTGCCCGCGAAGGCGCGGATGTCGCCATCGCCTACCTGAATGAACACGAAGATGCGCAGGAAACCGCACGCTGGGTTGAAGACGCCGGTCGTCAAACCCTGCTGCTGCCTGGCGATATCGCGCACAAAGCCCAATGCCAAGCCCTGGTGGACAAGACCGTCGAGCGTTTCGGCCGCATCGATATTCTGGTCAATAACGCCGCGTTCCAGATGACCCACGAAAACCTCGAAGACATCCCGGATGAAGAATGGGTGATGACCTTCGATGTCAACATCACGGCCATGTTCCGCATTTGCCAGGCCGCGCTCAAGCACATGAAACCGGGCAGCTCGATCATCAACACCAGTTCGGTCAACTCGGACATGCCCAAACCCACCCTCCTCGCGTACGCCACGACCAAGGGCGCAATTGCCAACTTCACCGGTGGGCTGGCGCAAATGCTTGGACCGAAGAATATCCGGGTCAACAGCGTGGCGCCGGGGCCGATCTGGACGCCGCTGATCGTCTCGACCATGCCTGACGAAGAGGTGCAAAACTTTGGTTCTCAAACTCCGCTTGGCCGCCCCGGCCAACCGGTAGAGGTGGCGCCTATTTATGTATTGCTGGCGTCGGATGAAGCCAGTTACATCACGGGGCAGCGTTATGGCATTACGGGCGGCAAGCCAATGCTCTGAAGGGAACCTGTCGACCTGTTCAGAACTCAACCAATCTGTTGGTGACTATTCTGATGGGAATGATTCTGGTGTAGTCCAACCTGCTGTCGCCTGAGTACCTGCGCGCGACCGATCGGTTGCTTCCCGGAGCCCTGCATCGCGACATCTGCCCGGCGAGTCAAGACATGAGTTTCATTCTATGGGTGGCGGTGCTGGGTGCCGTGCTGCTGACGCTGGCACTGACCTCGTCGTATCTGCGCTGGATGCCGGTGACCACGTCGGCGGTGTGTCTGGTGCTGGGTGCTGCGATTGGGCCCGGTGCACTTGGTTTATTGAAACTGAACACCGATGACGCCGCTGGCTGGATGGAGCACCTGACGGAAGTTGCGGTGCTGTTTTCGTTGTTTGTCTGTGGTCTGAAATTACGCTTGCCGCTCAAGGACAAGACTTGGCGAATCGCATTCGGGCTGGCCGGGCCGGTCATGGTCTTGACCATTGGCGGCGTGTGTTTGCTGCTGCACTACGGGTTCGGCGTGTCGTGGGGCGCCTCCGTGTTGATCGGCTCGGTACTGGCACCGACCGACCCGGTGCTGGCCGCCCTGGTGCAAGTCAATGATGCACGGGATGACGACCGTGTGCGCTTCGGTCTGTCAGGCGAGGCCGGGCTGAACGATGGCATCGCGTTTCCCTTCGTGATTCTCGGATTACTTTTGTTGCAGCACGACGGCGATCCCGGCTGGGTGGGTGACTGGGCGCTTAAAAGTCTGCTCTGGGCCGTTCCCGCCGGTTTGCTCACGGGCTACTGGATGGGGCGCGGTATCGGGCGCGTGACGTTGACGTTACGTATCCAAAACGATGACAGCACGCTATCCCCGAATGATTACCTCGCCCTCGCCTTGATCGCGCTGGCCTATGTTGGCGCCGAATTCATTCATGCCTATGGGTTTCTCTCAGTATTCGCCGCCGGCCTCGGCTTGCGGCGGGCCGAGGTCAAGACGGCCGGCGAATCGCTAGAGCCCGCCGAGCACCTGGTCCAGCCAGTGGTGGGTCACCAGAACGTCGAGCCGCAACATGCCGTGCGTGGCAATACCGACCACCTGGAGGACGGCCAGGTCGCGGCGGGCATCATGATGAGTGACATGCTCGCCTTCGGCGGCCTCGTGGAGCGGGCCATGGAAGTGTTTCTGGTGACGCTGCTGGGCGTGGTGCTGATCGCTCACTGGGATTGGCGCGCCTTGCCCATCGGCGGCGTGCTGTTTTGCCTGATCCGGCCGCTGAGCGTGGCCGTCATGCCGTGGGGGCGCCTGCTTGACTGGCATCAGCGTGCATTGATTGGCTGGTTCGGCATTCGCGGCATCGGCAGTCTGTATTACCTGTTTTACGCCTTGAACCACGGGCTCGGTCAATCGGTGGCGACGCTGTGTACCGACCTGACGTTATCGGTGGTCGCCCTGAGCATCCTGATTCACGGCTTGACGACCCAGCCCACCCTCGCGCACTACGAGCGTCTGAAAAAAAAATGAATTCCCCTTTTCACCCGGCAGTCACAGCTTTAATCCCGCTGTGTTTGTGCATCGCGGGATCCGACAGATTCGGTTCCACTGTGGCAACGACGCCTATTTAAAGGGACCCCGAAAAAAGGTGCCGGTCATCATGCAATATTCCTCCCCTGATCAAATCAAAGCCTGCCGGGCACTCGCCCTGGAACGTAACCGTCATATGTTCGAAGAGGCCCAGAACCTGAGCCGATGTGCTTTCGAATTGCTCGATGGCGGCGACCTTGATGCGCAGTTGTTCGATCGTTATCAAGCACTGCGCCGCAAAGCTGATTTGAAATTTCAGGAAGCGATTGAGCATCTGCAGCTACTCAACGAAGATTTCCCGCCGGTGCCACTGTCCACCAGCAACTCTCGTCAATTGCGCGAGCGGCTTGAACATCGAGCCTGAGCGAGAAAGAAGCCCGGCGATTGCCGGGCTTCTTTTTCACTGCAAAAAGACTGTGATTCAAGGTTGCTCGCACTGTGCCGCGAACTGCATGAGAAAAATATCTAACTCATGCAGCCTGCATGACCGCAGTTAGCCATCAAGCTGTTTAACTATTTGATTTGTATGGGCAATAACTCTCTCCAAAAGTCGGCACGACTCCTGCTCAATCAACTCAAGCGACTATCGGCCACTGAGACCGTTCGCGCTCACCCCTGTGATGACTTGAGAGACTTGACCATGAACGCCATCGATCTGTTGAAAGCTGACCATGAACGTGTAAAAGGCATCCTGAGCCAATTGAGCGAATCCACTGAACGCGGTGTTAAAAAACGCACCGAGTTGTTGGCCAAGCTGGAGATGGAAATCAGCATTCATACCCGACTTGAGGAAGAAGTCCTGTATCCGGCTTATAAAAAAGCCGGTGGCAAGGAGCAGGACGTGATGTATTACGAAGCCAAGGAAGAGCACCGTACTGTGGACTCGCTGGTGCTGCCGGACCTGAAAGTCACCGACCCTTCCACCCCGGAGTTTGCAGGTCGAGTCAAAGTGGTCAAGGAACTGCTGGAGCACCACATCGAGGAGGAAGAAACGGAAATGTTCCCCCAGGCGAAAAAGCTCCTGGGCAAAGCGACCCTCGAAGAATTGGGCGCACAGATGGAAATGTTGAAGGCTCAATACAAAAAAGAACTGAGCGACGGTAATCTCGCTGCTTGACTCGATCTGTAGCAGCTGGCGCAGCCTGCGTCAGCTGCTACATAAAGCATTTCCGTGTAACTGAATGGGGACTTGGAATTCACTTCATTGCCTGGGCAATGACCTCCACCAGATTGAGCTGGGTATAGGGTTTGGACAAACGCGGGAGCATGGTGGCGAAACCTTCGAGGCGTTCGGCGTAACCGGTGGCAAGGATGATCGGCAGATCGGGTTGCTTGAGCCGGATAGCCTGTGCCAATTGCGCGCCGTTCATGTGCGGCATGGCCATGTCGGTGATCACCAGGTCGATGTGCTGCTCAGTTTCGAACACTTCAAGCGCTTTGGCACCGGACATCGCCGCGACGACCCGGTGACCCAGATCCTCCAGCAACAGCCCGGTACTGGTTAACACCAGGCTGTCGTCGTCCACCACCAGTACACACAACTGGGCCACTGGCGCTGATTGTTCTTCGCCGATGACGGGCCTGATGTCCGATGCAGGGGTGGCGACCGGAATCCAGAGTTCAGCGGTGGTGCCTATGCCCTGGTGGCTCTTGAGTACGAACCGTCCACCCAATTGTTCAATAAAACCATGCACCATCGACAGCCCCAGGCCTGTGCCTTTCCCCACCCCTTTGGTGGTGAAAAACGGGTCCATCGCCGACGAGAGTGTTTCCTCATTCATTCCTTCGCCGGTATCGGTAACGCTCAGGCAGACATAAGCGCCTTCCTTCAGGGATAAACGAGTTTGATCGCGCGGCTCGGCTTTCCTGGCGCTGATGACGATTTCACCGCCATCGGGCATGGCATCCCGGGCATTGGTGACGAGGTTCAAAATGGCCAGTTCGAGCTGGTTGACGTCAGCCATGACCGGCTCAAGTTCTGCTGAAAAACGCGTCTCGAGGACCACTGAAGGCCCGAGTGAACTGCGTAACAACCCACTGATTCCTTCAATCAGCGTGGGTATTTCCACCGATTCGAATTTGAGTTCCTGACGCCTGGCAAAGGCCAGCATGCGCTGAGTCAGGGACACACCGCGCAAGGCGCCTTGGCGGGCATTGTCGACCAAACGGGTCAGTTTAGGATCTTCCCCTATCCGTTTGCGCACGATTTCCAGATTGCCGAGGATCACCGTCAGCAAATTGTTGAAGTCGTGGGCAATCCCGCCGCTGAGTTGGCCGATGGCCTGCATTTTCTGCGCCTGGAACAACGCCTCGCGAGTGCGCTCAAGGTCTTGTTGGGCCAGCGTCGCCTCGGTGATATCACGGGTAATCTTGGCAAAGCCCAGCAGCGTGCCGGTATCGCCCCAGATCGGGTCCACCACGACGTGAGCAAAAAACCGTGTACCGTCCTTGCGCACGCGCCATGCCTTGTTTTCGAATCGCCCTTCCCGTCTGGCCGTCTCCAATGCCCGTTGCGGTTCGCCGGCTTCGCGGTCTTCAGGGGTATAGAACATCGAAAAGTGCTGGCCGATGACTTCTTCTGGGCGGTACCCCTTGATTCGCTGGGCGCCCTGATTCCAGTTGGTGAGGCGCCCATCCGGGGCAAGCATGTAAATGGCGTAGTCCGTGACGCTTTGAACCAGCAACCGGAACTGCTGTTCACTTTGCTTGAGGGTTTCCTCGGCCATTTTGCGGTCAGTGAGATCGCGGGTGATCTTGGCAAACCCCAGCAACTTGCCGGACGGGTCGCGAATCGGGTCGATCACCACGTGCGACCAAAAATGCGTGCCGTCCTTGCGCACCCGCCAGCCTTCACCTTCGAAACGCCCTTCATTAATCGCCGTGTCCAGCGCGCGCTGGGGTAAACCGGCACGACGATCTTCTTCGGTATAGAACCGCGAAAAGTGCTGGCCGAGAATCTCCGCTTCCTCGTAGCCTTTGAATCGACGGGCGCCGGCGTTCCAGCTGGTGATGATGCCGTCGGGATCGATCATGTAGATCGCATAATCCACCACAGCATCAATCAACAGGCGAAAGCGCATCTCCTCGATGGAGTTGGTTTTGGACGGCACATCACTCATCGATTACACCCGCAACTATCGTTTTAATGGAGTATGCGGTAAACCGTGAGTTTGAAAAGCCGTAATACGCTTGTTTATCGGCACACGTATTTGGCGATGTAGGCATGCAGGTCGTTGTAGACGAAGTCAGGCACCTGTGCCGCGTGTGCCTGGGTTTTGAGTAACGCCAAGTGGCATGTCTTTACCATCTCGTCGCGCTCCCTCAGGGTGGAGACGTGATTATTGATAATGCTGGCATAGGTGCTGCACGCGGTCGGTGCCGTTGGAGGGGTTATCTCGGTCGTGTCTTTTGTATACGTCTTCTGGAAGCGCGAAACCCGCTCTTTCAAACCGCCGAGCCCGCGTTCATAGACCGTGATCTGTGAGCCGCTGACCGCTTTCGAGGCGGTTTCAAAGGCCAGGATGATCGCCTGTGCGTGACTCATGCTGGCCTCCAGCGCCGAAGAGGTGACAAACCTTTCGAGTTCCTGCTTTTTAAGGCTGTTTAGGGCTCTTTTGATGCTCGACACGTGAGCGAACGCTTGATTGCAGCCAACGATATGCGTCTCGAACTGATACCCGGCGGCGGTTGCCAAAGGAGGAAAGGCGGCAAATTCGAGGCTGTCGAACGCACACTCCATGATGATGTTGTATTTGAGGGTGAAGGCTTCGGTGAAAATCTTGGCGCACACCTCACGGACAAAGACCTCCGTGTGCTCATAGGCATGCAGGACTCCGAGCTTGATCATTTCGGCGTACTGCGGGTGTTTTTGTCGATACTCGGGCAAGTAAAGACGAACAAAACACTGATATCGGCTGGAAGGTAAAAGGCTTTTTTCCAGTAGATAGGTTTTGCCTGAGCCTTGCAGCCCGGCAACGATCAGTATTTTGGGGGTTGCCTGGGCGGTGATGCCACGGAACAACGTCGTTTTGATTTCATTGAATGCGGCAGTGACCTGCTCCGGAGTGTAAGCGTAGGTTGGTGCAACTGACATATCTTGATTTCCTTATCAAAGATTCGCTTGAAAGTGATGGCCTGCCCTTTGACTAAAGCGTTGATTAGACGATTGTTCAAATCGGCGTGTCTTTCAAGATATGTCGCTGTTTTATAAAGTACAAAATCCTACTCGATCGCGCGAAAATGCGTCGACTCCACCGACCACCAACGTGGCAATAACTGTTTAACCTTGCTGTCACCAAACCGGTCATCGATGAGCATCACAACCCCTTGATCCTGCTGGGTGCGAATCACCCGCCCGGCGGCCTGCACCACTTTCTGCACCCCTGGAAACAGATAGGTGTAGTCATATCCGGCACCGAAAATGGCAGCCATGCGGTGTTTCAACTGTTCGTTGACCGGGTTGAGTTGCGCAAGACCCAAAGTGGCAATAAACGCGCCGATCAACCGAGCGCCAGGCAAATCGATGCCTTCACCAAACGCACCGCCCAACACCGCAAAGCCGATGCCTTGGCTGTGCGTGGTGAACTGGTCGAGAAAGTCCTGACGCTGCGCTTCCCCCATACCCCGAGACTGGGACCACAGGGTGATGTGCGGATGACGCTCGGCGAGCACCTGCGCCACTTGCTGCAAATAATCGAAGCTGCTGAAAAACGCCAGGTAGTTGCCGGGGCGCTCGCCAAATTGCCGGGCGATCAGCTCGACAATCGGCTCAAGGGACGCCTGCCGGTGGACGAAGCGTGTCGAGATCTGGCTGATGATGTGTACTTGTAGCTGATCAGCATGAAACGGCGACTCGACATCTATCCACACCGTATTCGCGGGGGTGCCCAGCAGGTCGGCGTAGTAGTGCCGGGGGCTCAGCGTTGCGGAAAACAGCACGGTGCTGCGCGCAGCGGTCAGGCGTGGGCGGATGAAACCGGCCGGCACCACATTGCGCAGGCACAGCTGTGACAGTGGGCGCGGACGGTCGAGGTCACGTTTGCTGATGTCGAACAGGAACTGTTCATCGAAGAGTTCGGCCACCCGACAGAATTGCAGCATCTCGAAGTAGAAACTTTGCAGCGAGCTGTCCAGGCCCTGGGGGTGATCGTTGAGGTAGTCACCCATGCTCGCGCTGCACGAAGACAAGGCCTGGAGCAGTTTTTCCGGAGGCTTGTCGTACGCCTGATACGCGCCGGATTGCAAGTTATGCAGCGCATTCCATTCCCGATTGACCCGCTGCAGGGATTTTTTCAGCGGCTCAGGCGCGGTTTTTCGTACGCCGTTGAGGGTCGACTGGTCGAGACTGGCGCTGTACATCTGCCGGCCACGCTCCACCAGGTTGTGGGCCTCATCGACCAGCACCGCAACGTTCCAGTTATTGGTTTGGGCGAGCCCGAACAGCAACGCACTGAAATCGAAGTAATAGTTGTAGTCCGCAACCACTACGTCGGCCCAACGGGCCATTTCCTGGCTCAGGTAATAGGGGCAAACCTCATGCGCCAGTGCCACCTCGCGCAACGCGCTCTGATTCAACAGGCTCAGCTCACTGGCGGCCTGTCGAGCGGCGGGCAAACGATCATAGAACCCTTGGGCCAACGGGCAGGACTCGCCGTGGCAGGCTTTGTCCGGATGCTCGCAGGCCTTGTCCCGGGCGATCATCTCCAACACCCGAAGTGGCGGCGCATCGGCGCTTTGCAGAATCACCTGTGCCGCGTCCAGCGCGAGCTTTCGCCCCGGCGTCTTGGCGGTGAGGAAAAACACCTTGTCCAGTTGCAGCGGCGCCAAGGCCTTGAGCATCGGGAACAGCGTGCCCACGGTTTTGCCGATGCCGGTCGGCGCCTGCGCCATCAGGCAGCGCCCGGTGCTGACCGCTTTAAACACGGATTCGGCCAGATGCCGTTGCCCCGGACGAAACCCGGCATGGGGGAAGGCCAATTGCTGCGCCGCTTGATTGCGCGCCGTACGATGGGCCATTTCCTGCTCGGCCCAGTGCAAAAACAGCGCGCAATGATGTTCGAAGAACTGTTGCAGTTGCTCAGCGCTGAACGCCTCGACCAGACAGGTTTCCTTTTCGCTGACGATGTCGAAATACACCAGCGCCAGGTTGATCTGCGCCAGTTCCAGCTTGCGGCACATCAGCCAGCCGTAGACCTTTGCCTGCGCCCAGTGCAGCTGGCGGTGGTTGGACGGTTGTTTGCTCAAGTCTCCCCGATAGGTTTTGACTTCTTCCAGGCAGTTTTGCCCGGGATCATAGCCATCCGCCCTGCCCCTCACGTTCAAGGTTTTGTACGTGCCTTCAAGGGCGACTTCACTTTGGTAACCTTCGCTGCGCCGGGACGCGACCGTGCGGTGCCCGACGATGCCTTCCAGTGCCGTCGGTGACGGGGTGAAACGCAGGTCCAGGTCGCCGACCTTGGCGGTGAATTCACACAGCGCCCGTACCGCGATGCCGTAGTTCAAGCGTTCTGCTCCGCCCATTGCACATAACAGACGGCAATGGGCATCTGATGCTCATGACAGAACTCCAGCCAGCGCACCTGGTTGTCCTGCAGGCGGTCGCCGGGGCCTTTGACTTCGATCATGCGGTAGGTCTTGTCCTGCGGCCAAAACTGGATCAGGTCCGGCATGCCGGCGCGGTTGGCCTTGATATCCAGCAACAGGCGGTTGAACCAGTGCTTGAGGTGTTCCGCCGGAAGGCAGTCGAGTGCCTGATCGAGCAACGTTTCGTTGAGTACGCCCCAAAACACGAACGGCGACTGCACGCCCCACTTGGCCGCATAACGCTCACGAATCGTCTGCCGGTAACGACCGTCATCGAGTTCAGCCAGGCACGCCTCAAACAGTTCGGCACGGCGCGCGCAGAAGTCTTCATGTAACAGGTCGACCGGTCCACGCTGGAACGGGTGAAAGAACGCCCCTGGCAGCGGCGCGAAAATGGCCGGCCAGCACAATAAGCCGAACAGCGAGTTGATCAGGCTGTTCTCGACGTAATGCACCGGCGCGTGTTCTTCCGCCAGGTGTGCCTGCACGTAATTTTCCACCGAAAGCGCCAGATCGGTTCTGGGCAGTTGAAGTTCCAGGCGTTGCATTGCTCGCGGGGCTGGCCGCTTCAGCGCCGGTCCGCCGAGCTTGCGCCGCAGTCTGGGCAACACGCGCAGCACATGCTGATGCTCGGCGGCGCTTTCCGGTGATTGCTGCGCATGGGCAGCCAGGTCCAGGGCGAGCTGTAAGTCACCGCAACGTTCCAGCACCCGAATCAGCCTCACGCGTGCGCCGGGATAGGCGCAGTCGCGATAAATCGTCAGCGCGCTGGCGAAATCGGCGATGCGCTCGCAGTGCTGCCCCATCTGAAACAGCAATTTGCCGCGACGACGCTGAAGCCACGGATTGCTGAGTGTCAGCCCATTGATGTGCTCGACGATGGACGCCAGCGGCTCTCCCGCCTCGAAATGCTGCTGGCATTGGTGCAGGAACAGGCACGCATCGACGTCCTCCCGGCTGCGCAAGCCCCTGGATTCAGCGCTGAATTCGACTTTTTCATAGGTAAAAATGCCGAGATCGGCCAGCACGAACTCCGACCAGTCCTGATACAGGTTGCCGAAGAACATCAGCCGAAACCGGTCACACAGGTCCATGACGGTCAGGGTGAACAGTCGGTCATTCAGTGCAGGGCACCATTGGGCAAAGCTTTGTGGCTCGGGAAACTGTTCGCTCAGCAGGGGGAGCCAATCACTTTTTTTGCCTTTGGGCTGCTCGATGGCAGCACCAAAACACTGAACAATCTCGGCCTTGAGCAGCACCTCGAACAGTTCCTCGATGGGTAAGGGTAATGCTTCATCGATCCACCCTGCCGCCAGCAACGGCTGGACCGCGTGGGCGATATCACCGATCTCGACGTAATTCAGTTTGCCGGCCCTGAAATGCACGCCCTTGCGCATCACCATCCTGACCAGCAGCGCCCGCGACTCCCTGGATAGTCGGGAGAAATCACAGATGAAGGTTTGTTCTTCAACGCTTAATAGATCGGCATATCGATGTTCAAGCCAGTCAAGCACTTGCATGAAGTTGTTCAGGTAATAGAACGGATCGTCGAGGGGATTTGCAGTCACAGGGAAAAGCGCCATGGCAAGCGAGTACTGGTTATGCGTACAGATAACAGCTACCCGCGGTGCGGTGCAAACGGAAAAGGATAAGCGGCGGCGTTATTCGGTCATTTTCGGGCAGGCATCGAACTATAGTTGATCAATAGCACCAACCGGCATCGAGGTCCTTTTCAACATTGCGAGAGGTCAATATGAACATCAGAACCCTGGGTTTGCCGCTGACCATTGCAGCGTTGTCGGCCTTGGCCGGCTGCTCGACGCCGACGGTCGTTACCCTGCAAAACGGCACCCAGTATTTAACCAAGGACATGCCGGATACAAAAAACCCGGACGGCTTCTACGAGTTCGAGGATATTTCAGGCAAGACGGTGAGGGTCAATGCCAAGGAAGTGGCCACGATTCGCCCGGAAGAAGATTGAAGACCGCGTATCGTTCATCGTCGGAACGCCGCCCGGAGCCGGCTCGCTCCCACAGGGATCTTGTGAACACCAGAGATTCACTGTGCGAGCCTGCTCGCGAAGGGGCCCTTACCGGCGCCCCATAACCATCAGGCAATCACAATCCCTGAGCCCGACAAACTGTCCAGCCCGACGCCGACCAGCGTCACCGCAAAGTCACCGACCTCAAGCACGGTGTCATGGCCCGACTGCGAAGCATGCTGCTTGTAGTCATAACCCTGCCCCGCGCCTTGAATGCCCACGAACACCAATTTGTCGCTGCCCTGGTAGCCGTTGATCGAATCGAAACCGAAGGCACCGCTGAACAGAAACGTGTTCTGACCACCGACGGTGTGCATGACGTCATTACCCGTGCCGCCGACGAAGGTCACGTGGCTTTTGTCGCTGCGCAGCAAGTCGTCGCCGGCATTGCCGAACAACCAGTCACCGTCGATGCTCGCCGTCAGCGTGTTGCCGTAGGCGTCCCCGTTGAGCGAATGGTTGTAGTGAGTCAGCTCGGTGCCGTTGAGCAAACCGTTGGCGGTAACGTTGTACGTCACGTCCTGGGTGCTCCACCACGAACCGGACTCCTTGCCGACCAGTGCGCCGATGTCGCGGGTCATGCTGATGCCGCCGTAGGCATCGCGCACATACAGGGTGCCGTCGCCATCGTTGGCTACGCTGAAGTTCTGTAGCGGCTTTTGCAATTCGAGGGTATTGCTGCCCTTGCCGCCCAGCAGGATGTTGTAGCCGCCGTCATCGCGGAACCGGTCGTTGCCGTCACGGCCTTCGATGAAGTCATTGCCGGCGCCACCCTTGAGCAGATCGTTGCTGTCGGTGCCGATGATGAACGTGCTGCCGGTATGGGGCTCGCCGCTGCGGCCAAGGTCCTCGACCCAGGTCTTGCCCCGGGCCGATTCCGTCAGGTTGGAAACGATCAGCGTCGAGTCCTTGCTGGTCAGGTCGTAGAAGCGCGAGTCGATCACCCGGTTCAGACCGTCGGCATACCCCAGCGAACCGTGCGCCGACCAGTTCAGCGGATTGAGGATGCTGAACGGCAGCAGATTCTGCACGGTGGACGCGTACTGGTCATTGAAGTTGACGATGTTGTTGGTCGCCGATTCTTGATGACCGTCGTGCTTGCCCAGCGAACCGCTGCTGAACGTGGTGCCGTCGAGAACGCGAAAGACCGGATCGTTCTCGTAACCGATGTTCAGCACGTTGCCGCCGGTGGCGCTTTGGGTCGGCGAGGCGAAGGCCACGTAGTTGGCATCCTTGAAGAATCCGCCCCAGTTGTTACCGCTCAGCTCGGCGAGGCTGTTGACCCCCAGCCCGCCAAGACTGTGGCCGCTGACCAGCACATCCTTGGCCGTGATGCCATGGGCGATGGCAAACGCGGCAACGTCCTTGAGCAAGGCGTCGAACGCATTTTTCGTGTAGTTCTTCGCATAATCCACCGGTCCGATGGCGGCCAGCAGGTTGTTTTTCATGTCACCGAAGGTGTCGCCATACCCAAGGCCGCCGGTGCCGCGAAAGGCTATGCCGATCCCGATCAGCTTGCCTGCCGCGTCGTATTTGCCAAGCACTTCGGCCTCGGCGCTGGTGAAGCCAGCCTTCTCACCATAAAAGGTGCCTTGTGCGCCGACCTTGCCTTGATAACCCAAAGCCGCCGCTTGTATCGGCGCCCAGGCGGTCGCCGGCAGCGGCTGGCCCGTTGGCGTATATGCATACAGCGTCAACGCGATGGCATCGCTGTACAGCGCTTTGCCATCGGCCTGTTTGTAATCAAAAAGTCCCATGTTGTCGCTTCCTTTGGGTGATCAGAACTGCCAGTCCAGCGTCAGGCCCACGCCGTGGTCTTTCTCGTTGGAACCGATCAGGCCGTTGTAATCCAGGCTCACACGCACATCCTGAGCTACCGCCAAACCGGCGCGTGCACCAATGACGGCGGCGTTGCGATCCAGCGACACGCTTTGCACACTGAACGCGGTATTGCCGTTGGCAAACGCCAGGTGATCTTCGGACTGGGTGCTGCTCAGGTTGTGCTGCCAGCCCAGCGTGCCGGACAGTTCCAGCTGCTGTTTGTCCGACAGGGCAATCGCTTTGCTCGCCCGCAGGCCCAGGGTGGAAAGCACGGCGTCACGGTTGTCTTCACCGCCCTTGAGTGCGGCCGCGTCACCTTTTTCGGTGAAGCTGTCGCTGTTCAGGTGCACATAAGCCAGATTGGCGAACGGTTCCAGCGCCAACGGTTGTACATCCAGGCGATACGCTGCTTCAGTAAACAGTTGCGCAGTTGTGGCATCGTTTTTGGACTTTTGTTTGCCGCTCACGTCACCCAATTGCAGATTGCGTTTCACGTCGATGCGATGCCAGCTGTAAGCGCCACCGACGCTCAATCGCAGTGCGTCGATTTCATGGCCCAGGTAAGCACCCAAGTGATAGCTGTCGACCGAGGCTGACGAATGGGTGCCATCGCCCATGCTCAACGAGCTGTCGCTATAACCGGTGACGAAACCCAGCCGAGTATCTTCAGTGATCAGACCGTCGACCCCGGCCAGCAAACCGCCGATGGAGCTGTTGGAACTGGCGTTGTCATGCCCGCCATCGCTCTTGCCCCAGGCGCCGAGCACTTTGAGCCAGGCATTGCTGCGGTTATCGGTTGGCGCGGCGGCGTCAAACAGATCGTGTTCACGCAAGCGCTCACCGACGGCATCGCGCAGGTAACGGCTGTCGTTGATCAGCAGCGTATCGATGGCCGGATAAATTTCGCCGGACAGTTGCTGGAAGGCTTGTTGAGCCACGGCGGCGCTTGGCGACAGCAGCAAGGTTTCGTACAGCGCGTTGCCTGCCCCGAGTTGCTCGACGGCAGCGGCGACCGCACGTTGGTTCGGGGTTTGGCCGACGCTGGCGAAGGAAGCGGCGTTACGCTCGACGGCCAGTTGAATGCCGCTGGCCGAGTAGTCGAGTGATCCGCCAATGAACAGGTAATTGGGCACCACCGCACCGAAGCGCCCATCAATTCCGCCGGCCGCTTGCAGAATGTTGTACTGATTGCCGAGCAAGGATTTCACTTCGCCGGCGGTCAGCAATGTCGGGCTGTTTTCCAGGGACAGGCGGACGGTGGCGCCGTCGATGACGGCTTTGCCGCCGGTAACGATCTGGTCGCTGCTGGTGGGCGATAATTCCACGGCGTACGTCGAGCCTGGTTCGAAGGTTACATCGCCCGCCACTTGCAAGGTGCCGATGGAATTGCCCGGCGCCACGGTGCCGCCGCGTTTGGCGGTCAATCCGCCGATGCGACCGTTGCCGCCGAGGATCCCGCTGTCATTGACGGTGACCGTTGAAGCCAGCGAACCGTTGATCGCCAATCGGCCCTGATTGACCAGCGTCGGCCCGGCGTAGGTGTTGGCACCAGTCAAGACCAGCGTACCAATACCCTGCTTGGTCAGGCCGCCATGACCGGAGATGTCGTTGCGCCAGACGTCGAGTCCGCAGTGCACGTCGTTGCACACACGCTCGGTGGGTTTGCCAGCGTCAATGATCGCACCGATGCCCGGTAAATCGGCAACAAACTGGCTGGAGCCGTAGGCCCCCTGAATGCGGAACTCCTCAGGAATATCCTGCCCGGTGACGAACATCCCCGGGCCGTCGATGCCTTTGCGCAAGTTGATCATGCCCCAGCCGTACAACGCGTCGACACCCGGTGCGCCCAGGTCGGTGGCTGTGGTGCGCAGTACGGTGGCGACCTGCGCACCGGTCAGGTACGGGAAGCGTTCCATCAGCACAGCCATGGAGCCTGCGACATGCGGCGCGGCCATCGAGGTGCCGTTGTAGTTGGCGTAACCGGTGGTGAGGTTTTCGGTGTTGGTGCCACCGATAACCGAGCTGTAGATTTTGCTGCCGGGCGCCGACACGCAAAAGCTGGCGGTGTAGCCGCAGCGCGATGAGAACGTACTGATGGTGTAGAGGTTCGAGCTGGTGAGGTCCGGGTTCTTTTGCAATGCTGCGACGGTGACCCAGTTCGGCGCAATGTCCGGAACGAAATAGCCCAGCCCGGCGATGGCGTCCGGGTTGTTGAGGTTGTAGTCATTACCCGCGGCGAATATCGTCACGATGCCGCTACGCGCGGCGGCAATTGCACCGTCATAGGCACCGCCCGGTTTGGTTCCGAGCAGAGGCTGGATCTCGTTGAACTGCAACTGCGCATCCTGCACGGTGAAATGCGGGTACGCCGGGTCGCGTCCGCCGAGGTCGAAGCGATCCGTAATGCCAATGCCCCAGCTGTTGTTGATGATCCGTGCGCAGCTGGCGATAAGGGCATCCCAACCGGCCTTGTACACCGCGCCGTCGTTACCGCGAATAATGCCGTCTTCCGGGCCCGGGTCGCCGTTATCGGCACTGACGATTTGCGCGCCAAACGCCACGCCATGCATCGGGCCGCCATCGCGGCCGCCGGCTGCGATCCCGCCAACGTGGGTGCCGTGGGCACCGAGCTTGCCGTTGGAGCCGACGGTGGGCGTGCCGTCGTACCGAAACGCCTCCCCGGCTTTGACCGAAATGTACGGGTCGGTGTATTCGCGGATGCCGCTGGTGACCAGCGTGATCACTTGATTGGCACCGGAAAACTCCGGGTGTTTGGCGTAAACCGGCTGGTCGAAAATCCCCAGCTTCACGCCTTTACCGCTGTAGCCGGCGGCGTAGGCATCTTGTGCGTTGATCGCGCCCAGGCCCCAATCGGCGCTGAATTCGGCGCTGCGCCAGCTGTTGGGGTCGCCCGTGCGGCCGCTTTCCTCGTAGAGCGCGGCGTGCGCTGTGCCGAGTGTCGCCAGTGCGCAGAGCACGGTCAGTGTGTTGTGCTTGTTATTCATCCAGCTACCGTCCTTAGTTGTGTTGCAAAAATCCCTGCGCCTTGAAAAGCACCTTCAAATTCACCCACATCCCTGTAGCAGCTGCCGAAGGCTGCGTCCGGCTGCGCAGCAGTCGCAAAATCTCTCAGGGTTTACGACTGCTGC
>NZ_AKJS01000070.1 GCF_000282215.1 Pseudomonas sp. GM21 | reverse complement strand
TTCGCGATGAATTGGACCCGCAGTACAAACGTGCTTTCAACGAAGCGGGGGAAAGTACCTTTTCCGGTGAATGCCAGTGGCTGTTCCGCACTTCGGGCAAGCCGCGCATCCTCAGAAAAATCCTCGATTGCAAAAAAACCGATGCGCAGGGCGAACCGGGGCGGGGTCGTCCGTTTTCGGCGTACACCCTCGATCAGTTGCCGGGGAAAACCGTGAGGATGCGCATTAAGTTGGCGGATGAGGAAAAGCCTGGTTGGGGAGACACGTGGGTCAAAGTGCCAAATGGCTGGAAGCGTTGCATGGGCAAAGGCTTTGAGGATCAGCGTGCTTACTGCAACGGCAATTACACCGACTTCAGCGGTTTTCAAATGCCTGACGGCAGGCAATGCACCATTTACCCAGGCTGCACGGAATAAGGAGATTTCGACATGACGTCATTGCAAAAAGAGCTGGAATCACGGTTAAGCAGTCGCGTACTCGCCTGCCCCGTTCAAGGTAAGTGGAGCAGTTTTCAGTTGGTCGACGAGTTCGGTTCTGGCGAACCCTATGCCGGGTTGGCCTACGTCGTAACCGATTCGGAAGGGAAGACTTACGATGGCACTTTGGATATCACGGGCACAGGAAAAGTTACTGAGCACTTTGCAGGACCAGTAACACTCCTCATTGATCAGAAGTACCAAGGGGATGAAGAGCTGTATAAGGATTTACAAACAAGGCCGCACTATCCCCTCAAAATCACTGAGCTCCAAGTCCGCGCCGAGCAAACCCGCTATCTGAACCAAAACTCCACTCGCACCAAAGAAAACCCTGCACAAGCCTGCGCGGATGAGTTTTTTCAGGTGGAAGTGCGCCATCTGGTCAAGCATGTCTCGCACCTGCCTCCTGAGGTTTATCGCCATTACCCACACGGTACGGGGCGGGCGAAACTCATGGGTAAACATGGCGCACTTGGCATTGCCCTGTTGCCGTTGCAACACACCGTGCTGGAAGTGCGCCCGCTGCGGGCCTTGCGCCCCATGCTCTCGACCGACCCTGAATTTTGTGCGCTCAACCTTTACCAACTCGCGCTGATGGCCACTTTGAGCTATTGCCCCTTTGGTCAGCAGCCCGATGAACAACCCGTCAGGACCAGGAGCGTTAGCTTCCCCCTGCAACCCAGCGTCGGCAACTGGTTCGGGGATGCACTGGCAAAATTTGATGAACTTGGGCAAGTCGATGCGACGCAGACAAGAGCTTATTACCCACTGTACGAGGATGTACCGTACTCCAAGCGACTGGAGATCGTGCCGTTCGACCCCGATCTCTATACGGCAAACGACCCGGAACTGGGTGAAGATCAGGAACACCCTGCCAAGATTCATTTCCTCGACGACAGGAAGCTGGGCGCAGATTCGACTGATACTCAGGCCTTCATTACCCACTACGACGAACTGATCCTGATCGCAGTACGTGGCACCTATGAAATCGTCGCGGATGGCCTGCGCGACGCCGATGCATTCCAAGTGCCATTTGAAGACACCGACAGCAAAGTGCACCGAGGTTTTTACCAGGCAGCGCAGAAAGCCTACGACTTCGCTGTGAAATACCTCGATAAATTTTATGCCGGACAAAAACTACTGATCTGCGGCCACAGCCTCGGTGGCGCAGTGGCTTTGTTACTCTCCGAAATGCTGCGTCGCAGGCCGGAAGGCTACAAAATCCAGCTCTACACCTACGGCGCCCCCCGCGCCGGTGATGCCAATTTCGCCAAAGGTGCCGCAGACTTGGTGCATTACCGAATGGTCAACCACAACGACCCGGTGCCGAGCGTGCCCGGCACCTGGATGAACACCAAGGCTGGCGTTTTCGGGGCGGGGGCCGCGCTGACCTTCGTCAATGTGCCGGCTGGCCTTTCCGTATTTGTAGCCGGCATCACTAACTGGACAGGCGAACCCTACGAACACCACGGCACCTTGCGTCACGCGATGCCGGTGCAGTTCAGCCGCAAGGAAATGTCCATGATCCTGTGGGAGCCCGGCTGCGACACCATTACCCAGCATGCCGCCTGCTCGGTGGCCATCCAGCAAAAAAACGGCCTCCCGAATCGACCTTCGCTGCTGACTCAACTGTTTAATGCCGGTAACCACTCGATGGTCGGCAGCTACATTCCCGTCTGTTGGGCCTCATTCAAGCGCTCACAGGAAGCACTAACGTCAAAACGCGCCCTGGTCACCGACATGGAGTGTGAATGGATAGAGCAGGCACTCCAACGTATTACCACCCAGTTGCGTTCCAGGCGAGATCATTTATCGAACCAAACCATGAAGCATCAACAAACTCACGAAGCGGAAATCAACGCCTTCGCTCTTGAGGTCGACAAAATACACGTGACGCTCAATCGACTGAAAACCTTGCGGCACGAGCGCGTCAGTGAAAAAAAAGTCTACGGATCGCTTTCGACTCAGCCCGAGCGGCTGGCAGAAAACCTGCAACGCTGGCTTGCCCATGCAGAAAACCAGGTCGAAGAGCAGTGGGCCATGGCGCCGAAGAGCGCAAACGAAGACGCGTTATTGGCGTCGATCTACGGGCATGTGGTAGGGGCACCGCATACGTTCGACATCGATTCGATTGTTTGAACAGACACAACAGAACTTTGCCCGAGAAGCCCCGGTAACACGGGGCGGACGGCGCCTCCCGTGTGGCGATGGAGCAAGCGCCCTCGCCACAAAAAAACGCCCTGCACAATCAGCTGACAGTACCGCCCTTCGCTTCACTCATGATCTGCCGGATCGCCCCGACAAACGTTTCCACTGGCTGCCCGCCACTCACTGCGTACTGCCCGTTGAACACCACCGTCGGCACCGAACTCACGCCACGGGTCAGCCACAGCTGCTCTTCCTCAACCACCTCTTTGGCGTATTCATCCGACGCCAGAATCGCCTCGGCGCGCTGCCGATTGAGCCCGACGCTTTCAGCAATCTGCGCCAACTGCCCGTGATCGGACGGGTTGCCGCCGTCGGTGAAATACGCCTTGAACAGCGCTTCCTTCAGATTGAACTGCAACCCTTCCAGCCCCGCCCAGTACAACAAACGATGGGCGTCAAAAGTGTTGTAGATGCGGCTGTTGCCGTCGGTGCGAAACGCAAACCCGACAGCGGCGCCACGGGCGCGGATCATCTCGCGGTTCTTCTGTGACTGTTCCGGGGTCGAGCCGTATTTTTCAGTGACGTGCTCAGTGATGTTCTGCCCTTCGGGGCCCATCTTCGGGTTCAGTTCGAACGGCTGAAAACGGATCTCGGCCTGGACTTCATCACGCAGAATTTCCAGCGCCCGGGTCAGGCCGTATAGGCCGACAACGCACCAGGGGCAGGACACGTCGCTGACGAAATCGATTTTCAAAGGGGTACTCATCACACACCTCGCAGGCTGGGATCGCGCCGGAAAGATCGAACGATACACCTGAAGGGACCGAGGTGGCAGCCGTTGCATGATCCCCTGTAGGAGCGAGCCTGCTCGCGAAGGCGCCGTGTCAGTTAATACTGCATTGGCTGATACACCGCCTTCGCGAGCAGGCTCGCTCCCACAGGGGAACTGCGGTGTTTTTGGGAATGTGTTTAGTTCTGTTTAAGGTTACTTCCTGAAAGCTACAGTGCCTTGCGCCGTCGCCTACAACCACGTCAGAATCCGCCGGCTTGTGCGCCTGGAGGGCCGTCGGTAACTTGGTTCCTGTCACTGATTCCCAGTGATCGGGTTTAGTAGCCCGGCTAATTTCGTCTTCGGTTGCACAAGTGTCATCCAGCCAGGTTTTCACCTGCACTTGATGGTAGCTGTGCGCATGGCGCCCTCGGGCGCGCCGGGTTTTTGGCGATCTTACCGGTCTACTAACTTGCGCACAGCTGCCACCCCTCCGTTTAGTAGCGAGACAGGTAGCGGCTCTACTATTAGGAAGACGCCAAATGTTCAAGATTACGCCGAACCCACCGGAAACCGACGACGTTTCCCCCTACGAAACCCCAGAGTCCAAAAAGCTCAACGGAGCCGCCGACCGCGCCCTCGATTACTACCTCAAACCGGTCATCCCCAAAGACACCCCACGCAAACCCAGCACCATCTTTTTCGTCGCCCCCGACACCGATAACGAAACCCTGCTGGTCAATGCCTGTGAGACGTTGGCGTCAGCGAGTGTGATGTTGAATGATTTCGCGGGGCAACTGAACGGCACACAACGCCACACCCTGCTGGGCATTCAACACTCGGTGATGCTCGGTGAGCTGGCGGTGAACCGGATGCTGGATAACGTCGTCCCGACATAAATCCTTGTGGGAGCGAGCCTGCTCGCGATAGCGGTCTGTCTGCAACATCAATGCTGACGGGTACGACGCCATCGCGAGCAGGCTCGCTCCCACAGTTTTAATTGGGGGTTACTGGAGATTCGGATACGTTACTGGATCGATCTGCGCCCAATGCGAGGTGTCTTCGCGATGGGCCTGCAAATACGGCAACACCGCCGCCAGTAACGGTTCCTTGAATGCCTCCTGGAACCGATGCGCCAACCCCGGGATCAGCTTCAACTGACTGCCACGAATATGCGCCGCCAAATGCACGCCATGCATCACCGGCAACAGCGGATCGGCCGTGCCGTGCACCACCAGCGTCGGCACGCGTAACTGGTTGAGCAGGTCCACGCGACTGCGCTCGGCGAGGATGGCCATAATCTGGCGCTTCACACCCTCGGGGTTGAACGCCCGGTCGTAGGACTGCGCCGCTTGCTGCAGCAGTTCATGCCGGTCATCCGTCACCGACGGACTGCCCAGCGCCGCGAGCAAATCCGCCTGTTGTTCCAGCGCCACTTCGCGGTTCGGTGCGCCACGACGGGACAACAATTGCACCAGCGCCGCGCTCGGCGCCGGCAAGCCTTCGGCGCCGGAACTGGTCATGAGCAATGTCAGACTTTCCACACGCTGCGGCGCCATGGCCGCCATGTGCTGGGCAATCATCCCCCCCATGCTCGCACCCAATACGTGGAACTGCTCGACGTGCAACGCGTCCATCAGGCCAAAGGCATCGTCCGCCATGTCGGTCAGGGTATACGGCGCCGACACCGGCAAGCCGAGTTTGTAGCGCAAGGCTTCAAAGGTCAGGTTGGCTTCGCCCGGGGTCTGGCGCCATGTGGACAGACCCACATCACGGTTGTCGTAACGAATCACCCGAAAGCCTTGCTGACACAGCGCCACCACCACCTCGTCCGGCCAGTGAATCAATTGCCCGCCCAGGCCCATCACCAGCAACAACGCAGGGTCCGACGCACGGCCAATGCTCTGGTACGCCAGGCTCACCTGCGCCAGATCAGCGTGTTGGGTCGGTACGTTGACATCACAACGAGACGCCGCAAAGGACGGCAGGCCAAACAACAACGCGGCCAAAAAGGCCGCTGTTGATAAAAATCGTGCACGCATGAAAAACACCGAAACGCAGAACCCCAGTAGAGCGCGAGTCTGATGAAGTTTGATCAAGCGCGCTGCCACAGTTGCGTGACAGTTTGATGAATATCGCCCAATGGTCGATGCGATAACTATGTAGTGCCACGGGCCATGGCAGGTTTCTTTTAATGGCGTTCTTCAAGAGCGGATACGCCGCTCCTCTGCACAGAGCCACGTTGCCATGAATGAAAGTGTGTTCAGCACCCTGCCGGTTTCCACGCTGCTCCTGAAAAACAACCTTGATGAAAGCTTGTTGCTGAGCGCTTCAGCGCGTTGGCGCGAGTGCAGCCAGGGTTTGCAGGCGTTGTTCGGCGCCGCACCGTTGAGAGGTCAACGCCCGGAACCGACGCTCAACGAACGCTGGAACGCCTATTGGGACGCCCGGGCACCCGGTACGCCGGTGTCGCGGCGTGAGCGGGCGGGTCAGTTGTACCGCAGTCATTTCGAGGCCTGCGCTCAGGTGGCATTCGCTCGCAGAACCCTGACGGCAGAACAGTTGCAGCCCCTGCTGATAATCCTGGAGCCACCCGCCTCGAGCCTGTGTCTGAACGATCAGCCCATCCACACCGAGCAGTTGACCCTGGTGTTGAGCGACAGCGGCACCCTGAAACTCCCCGCCGCCTGGGTCATCAGCGTGGGTGATCGGCAACCCTCCGCGCAGTGGCTGTACCTGCCTGGCCGGCCTGTTCCCATTCAGCGCTTCAATCGGCGCAGTGACATGGAAGACTGGTTGTCCGGGCAATCGCTCGTTCCGCAAGGCCTGCCCGACGATGACGTGCGCTTTGAATACACCGCGAAAACCGAGCCGCTCACGGTCGGGATCACAGAGTTGCTTTTACGCCCGCAATACGCGAACGCCATCGTTTTCGCCGTGCCTCCAGACCTTGAAATCCCCCTGCCGAACAACTCGATAGAAGATGAACAGCCTCTGTTCGACAGCTTGTTCGCCGACATTCCATGGCCCCAGCGTCAGGCCTCACTGAACCGACAGCGCGATGCGCTCGAAGCGCTGTTGGGCGATGAACTCGACAGCGACCGCCACCCGTCATTCAAAGAGGCATTGAAGACGCTGGAGACGGCTGAGCAAGCCGCCGACACGGCGGCCTCCGCCCTGCTCTACCGGTCGCGCGCCTTCGACTTTGCAACCATCAACCGTGAGTTCAGTGCGCTCTATCAGGCGCACAAGGATGGCCTGCGCGCCGAGGCCCAGCTTCAGTTGGCGCTCAAGCAGCTCGACAGTGATGAGTTCAGCTGGGTCATCGCTGTGCTGGACTCGCCGCTGGCAACTGATCGCGACGCGACCATCACCGCCGCCAGCCTGACGCTGTCGATGACCGGGCCTAACAGCAGCATTACCAGCCAGGCGCTCAACGGCCCCTTCGTCATTACCCGAGATACGCCATCGCCGCACAGCCTTTTGCTGTACTGGCCTGGTTCAGGCGGTGGCTTGCAACGGTTTGCCAACCGCACAGACATGGAGCGACAGCTGTTCAAGATTCAGGACCAGGACAGGGTTCTGGCGGTGCTGCTGAAAAAAATCGTAACCGACCCGCTGCAATACAGCCTCGATCAACAAACCACCCACTTCGAAGAACAAGCAGCGCACCTGCGCCATTCGCTTCAGCGCGAGGACGAACTGGAAAAGCTGCGCAAACACACACTGGCGACCCTGCAGGTCCCCGTGCCGGCCGCCAGAAGCCTGGCCTTTGCACACCTGCTGGAACAAAGCCGTAGCGCCAAGCTTTTCTCGCTGCTGCCCCAGTGGCTGGCCACCTTGTCGGCGTCCGAGCGTGTCGAACTCAAGGGTTTGGTGGAGGCTTACCTGCTTGCCATGCGCCGCAGCCACGCCCAGCTGGAAATCGCCCTGCCGCCACGTGACGATTTCACTCGCAAGCAGCTGCATGCGCGTCTGCGAAAAGACTTCTCGCTCCACGGGCATTTTGCTGTGCAGCTTGATCTGCCCGATTCTGTCTCGCTGCAAAAACAACTGTCCGATGGCGCCGCCCCGGGCACCCCGCAGAAACTCGTCGCGGTGCCCAGTGCGGCCCGTAGCAAAATGTCACTCGAAGCACTCGCCCAGCTCAACATCGACAACACGCCGTCGATGCAGCTGGAGCCTCTTTCACTGCGACTGGGCTTTATGCGGCTTGAGATCACGGCAGCGGACGAAACCGAACGCCGGGCGTTGGCCAGCGGCATCACCCTGCCCTGGCTGCGCAAGGTGCTGCCTGAACTGGATCTGCCCCAAGCCTACGAAAACCTGATTCGCGACGCCTTCATGGGCTCGGCCAGCGAAACCACGTTCATCAAGGAACACCGGCGTGAATGCCTGATCGAGCCCTGGCGCCTGATGCTCCAGTTGCAGGGGACCTGCGCGCGCCTGCAAAAGCAGATCAATCAAAACGAATGGCAGGTGTTGAGCATCGCCATTGCGGCCGATACCCCGCAAGCCTGGAACGTTGCGGACAAGCGCATCGTGCTCCTGCCGGCGTACCTGAGCGCCGGGGGCAAGGACACCCCCAACGAAGGAGGCACAACTTTGTCCGGGGTGACCTTCGTTCAAGAACAAGTCAGCGGGATGACCCTGCTGTATCTGCCTGACAGCCCTGACGGCCAATTCCTGCGCCGCTACGACAACCTCGAGACTGCTCGCCGCGCGTTGTTCAATCTATGCCTGCGCAGCGAGATGGTCAGTTATCTGGCCGCACGCGCCTTGATCGGTGACGTGCGAGCCCATGCAAGCCGCATCAACCAGGCCGTGCTCAAGCATTTCGACGCGATGATCGGGGTCGGCCTGCCTTGGCCGAAAACAACGTCGTTGTCGGCCCATCTACTCAATGCGCACATGGGGCGCCTGATCGAAGCGCATCGCGGCACTTCGCGTTCCAACGATGCCTTGTACCTGGAACGCTACGCGCTCAACGGGCCGAGGGCGTTCAATTACATAAAAATGGCTTTGGGCATGGTGCCCTTTGTCGGCGCGGGCATCGCCCTCTACGATGCCTGGAACAGCGCAAACCGCGCCGTCGCGTCCTTGTTGCGCGGTGAGGTAGGCGATGGTCTGACGGAAATTGAATCGGTGTTGATGTCATTGGTCGATGCCGCCATGGACCTTCTTCCGGGGGGGTCCGTCGGGGCCAGGACCGCCAAGGGCGCTCGCTCGCTGACGCGTATTCGTCAGCTACGCGCCTTGGGTCAAAAAGCCGGGGCACTGCAAGCGCCGTCGAAGCGCCGGGCCCGGCATGTTGTCCAGCGGTTCGCCGGGTACGAGTACGAAAAACCGATCTCCCTGACCGGTCTGGAGCCGGCAACCCATGGGATTTACCGCAATGTCTACCGGCATGCCGACGGTGACTTTATCGTCCGCCAGGGGCGTATCTACCAGGTTGAGCGCAGCAGCGACTCACGCAACTGGCGTCTTTGCGGCACTCGACAAAAAACCTACAAGCAACCGGTGGGCCTCGATGAGGCCGGTAACTGGGACACTTGGTTCGGTGTCTACGGGGTGACCTTCGAGGGCGGCGGGCTGGGGGGCGGTGGCGTACTCGGGCACTTGGCGGACGGCCTCGATCCCCTCTGGCCGGCCGCCATTCGCGAACGCCTGCCGCGCTGGTGGACCGACCAGACCTTGCGCCGCCAACAAGCGCTAAGCGAAACCGCCAATGCCACGGCCACGCTCTTCGACGCCCAGATGACGCGTACCACCGCCCTGATGAAAACGTACAACGCCAGCCCCGAAAACCTTCGCCCAGCGCTGGCACAGGCATTCGAAGCCGCGTGCATCAAGGACATGGAACTGGGCAGCAAGCAATACCAGACCTTGGCTGAGCTACGCCCCTTGACGCGTGGCAAGAACATGCGCGAGATCAAGGAAATACAAAGCAATGTCGCCTTTTTACTGGCCGATCGGGCCAGACAACGGGTGGCCCTGACCGGTCAACGGGCACTGACCCTGACGGACAGGATAGACGATCTGCTGGACCAGTTGGACGCACTGCCGGCCGAGGCACTGGCCGAGCGTCTGCGTATTCTGGAGAACATCAGGAAGCTGCGCCTGGAGATAATGCGCGACTTCGACGCCATCGATGCCCACATGCGCGACCTCAACCTGTGGTACCCGCGCATTACCGACAAACCGACAAAAACAAACTTGAGCCGCGCCTTCGCGGACTTGAACGCGAAGCTCAATGAGGCCAGTCAGCTGTACTTGAAAACCGGTCAACTGCTGGAAATCGTCAAACGCTACGACAGCACCAGCGATGTTTCCTGGTTCTACCTGCAAACACGCGCACACACATTGCGAACCAAAGTCGATCGCGCCCTGTTCACCCAACACAGCCTGCCGGAAGTGAGCGCCACCCGAGCCCAGCGCAATCAGATATTGCAAGAGTGCCTCGATCTTTACGGGGAGTTTCGCCGCAATATGAATGCCTGGACCGCCAGCTATCCCCAGCACTTCCATCTGGACGCTGTGGGACCACTGCTGCTGGGTATCGAGAAAATGGCCGAACGGGCACGCAAAGCTATCGATCAGCCGGTGTCAGCGCTTCCTGCCGGAAAGCGCAGCAAAAAAGTGTTCACCACCGAAGACGATCAATTGCTGATCGGGGAAGAGCGCTGGGAACCGACGACCCAAAAGCGCCAATACACCCTGACAGGCCAGGGCGGATTCGAGGAGGTTTGGGAGCAAGGGACAAACGGCAAGTTTCGCCTGCTGAATCCTCAGGAACAGGGGGTTCACCCCGCGCACAGAGACCTCGGAGCGTTAACGGCCGATGCCCGTAGCCGACTCGCTGCTCAAGCGGCGTACAAGACCCGCGTCGAGGCCTATGCCCAGCAGGACATGCTGCCCGTTGACCTGGAACACATGATGCTCAGCGAGGCCGCCGAACTCGGCCGGCGCGCCCTGACGATCGAAGATCTTCAACCCACTAACGCGCTCATCCAGCAACTGCGTGACAAGTCTACAGAACTGACCGACATCGGACGGACGCTGCGTATCGAGTACTCGATGAAAAGTCGAAACCCCACCGATGGCATGCTGGATTACCTCATGAAGCAAAATTCCGCGCAGAAGAAAATCGTTGATATCCACAAGCAAAAACCGATGGAAAATCTGGGTAAACGTGCGGACGGACGCACCGACTACCTGCAGGAATACGAGGTGCGAGACCTGACGCAAACACCGCCCAAGGTGATGTGGTATGCCCATTTTCACTACAGCAAGGCAGCCCCTGCATTCGGTGAATTTGAAAAGGCTCATCTGAAACTGCCGGAGCACCGGTTTCTGACTCACGCCGATAACGCCGACCTGCCTTACGCCGACATCGGCAAGAAATCAGCAGCCCTTCAACATTTCGACCCGCTTTAAAACGCAAAACGGGAGCGGTGTTACCGCTCCCGTTTTGGGCTCCTTATGCCAACTGACTGCGCAGTTGCCGTGCCGCCGCGACCATGTTGACCAGCGCCGCTTCCGTCTCAGGCCACGCCCGGGTTTTCAATCCGCAATCCGGATTCACCCACAAGCGCTCGGCCGGAATCCGTTTCACGGCTTTGCTCATCAACTTGACCATCTCGCCCGTGTCCGGCACCCGTGGCGAGTGGATGTCGTAGACGCCTGGGCCAATGTCGTTCGGGTAGTCGAAAGCTTCGAAGGCTTCCAGCAACTCCATGTCCGAACGCGAGGTTTCGAGGGTGATCACGTCGGCATCCATCGCCGCGATGGACTTAATCACGTCATTGAATTCGCTGTAGCACATGTGGGTGTGGATCTGGGTTTCGTCACGTACACCGGAGGCGCTCAAACGGAAGGCTTCCACCGCCCAGTCCAGGTATTCCTGCCATTGCGCCCGGCGCAACGGCAAGCCTTCGCGGAACGCGGCTTCGTCGATCTGCACGATCTTGATGCCGGCGTTTTCCAGGTCCACCACTTCGTCACGCAGGGCCAGCGCCAACTGCTGCGCCTGGATTTTGCGCGACACGTCTTCACGGGGGAACGACCACATCAGCATGGTCACGGGACCGGTCAGCATGCCTTTCATGACCTTGTCAGTCAGGCCCTGTGCATAAGTGATCCAGTCGACCGTCATCGCCTTCGGACGGCTGAGGTCGCCGTAGATAATCGCCGGTTTCACGCAGCGCGAACCGTAGCTCTGCACCCAGCCGAAACGGGTGAACAGGTAGCCGTCCAACTGTTCGGCGAAGTATTCGACCATGTCATTGCGTTCGGCTTCTCCGTGCACCAACACGTCCAGTCCAAGGCGTTCCTGTATTTTCACGGCGTGGCGGATTTCGCTGTGCATGGCATCGGTGTAATCGTTGGCCGACAGCTTGCCTTGCTTGAATGCCTGACGCGCCAGACGGATCGAACCGGTCTGCGGGAATGAGCCGATGGTAGTGGTCGGGAATGCCGGCAGTTTCAGGCATGCACGTTGCTGTTCGATGCGCTGGGCAAACGGCGACTGGCGTTGGCTGTCTGCTGCGCCGATGGCGTTGATGCGTGCCTGAACTTGCGCTTTATGGATGCGCGGCGATTCGGCACGACTGACCTGGATCGCTCGGCTCTCGGCCAGGGCGGCTTGCACTTTGGGCGATTGCGGATCGTTGAGGGCGTCGCGCAATACGGCGATCTCGCCACACTTCTGCACGGCAAAGGCCAGCCAGCTTTTCAGTTCAGGGTCGAGTTTGTCTTCGCGCTCCAGGTCCACCGGGCTGTGCAAGAGCGAGCAGGAGCTGCTGACCCAAAGGTTGTCGCCGAAACGTTCCTGGGCCGGTTGCAGTTGCGCCAACACTTGCTCCAGTTCACAGCGCCAAACGTTGCGACCATTGACGAGACCGACCGAGAGAATCTTGTAGGTTGGCAGGCGATCCAGCACCTGGCCGAGTTGATCCGGCGCGCGTACGGCGTCGATGTGCAGGCCTTGCACCGGCAAGCCAACGGCCAGGCCGAGGTTGTCTTCCAGACCACTGAAGTAGGTCGCCACCAGTTTTTTCAGCGGTGAGTATTGAAGGATGTGATAGGCCCGTTCGAACGCATTTTTCCAGGCTTGCGGCAGGTCGAGGGTCAGGATCGGCTCGTCGATCTGCACCCATTCCACGCCTTGAGCGGCAAGGCGCATGAGAATTTCGTTGTACACCGGCAGCAGGCGTTCCAGCAGGTCGAGTTTGTCGAAGTCGTTGCCTTTAGCCTTGCCCAGCCACAGATAAGTCAGCGGGCCGATGATCACCGGCTTGACGTTATGACCGAGAGCCCTGGCTTCGTCGACTTCATCGAACAGTTGTTCCCAGCTCAGTTTGAATGTTTGGTCAGCGCTGAATTCCGGGACCAGGTAGTGGTAGTTGGTGTCGAACCACTTGGTCAGTTCCTGGGCGTATTGCGCTGGGCCGTGTTCGCCGCCACAGCAGGTCGCTACGGCGCCTCGGGCCATGGCGAACAGGGTGTCGAGGGTCGGCCGGCCGTTGGCGTCCTTTGCGCTGTCGAAACGCTCGGGGACCACGCCGAAGGTCAGGGAATGGGTCAGCACCTGGTCGTACCAGGCGAAATCGCCGACCGGCAGCAGGTCGATTCCGGCGTCTTTCTGCAACTGCCAATGGGTGGCGCGCAATTGGCGGCCAACGCTGTACAGCGCGTCCTGATCGAGATCGCCCTTCCAGTAGGCTTCGAGGGCTGTTTTCAGTTCGCGGTCCGCGCCTATGCGTGGGAAACCAAGTGTATGGGCCAGCGCCATGGTGAGTTCTCTCTGTAAAAGATTGCTGTAAACATGGCGCTATTGTCGACAGCTAACCCATCATGAGACAAACTCAACCTTTTCGTGTTGATCACAAGTTTTCCTCATGGAGCCCTCCGGTGCTTGAAATCCGTCACCTCAAGACCCTGCACGCCTTGCGCGAAGCCGACAGCCTGGTCGATGCCGCCGACCGTCTGCACCTGACGCAATCGGCCCTGTCCCACCAGTTCAAGGAACTGGAGGAACGCATGGGCATGCCGTTGTTCGTGCGCAAGACCAAGCCAGTGCGCTTCACCAGCGCCGGTTTGCGCCTGCTGCAACTGGCCGACGCGACCCTGCCACTGCTGCGCGGTGCCGAGCGTGACATCGCGCGTTTGGCCGGCGGCACGGCCGGGCGCTTGCACATGGCGATCGAGTGCCACAGTTGCTTCCAGTGGCTGATGCCGACCATCGACCAGTTCCGCGATGCCTGGCCGGAAGTCGAACTCGACCTGGCCTCGGGTTTTTCCTTTGCGCCGCTGCCGGCGCTGGCCCGTGGCGATCTGGACTTGGTAGTGACCTCTGATCCGCTGGACATCGCCGGCATTACCTATGTGCCACTGTTCACCTATGAAGCCATGCTGGCGGTGGCCAACCAGCACCGGTTGGCGAGCAAGGCGTACATCGTGCCGGAAGATCTGCTCACGGAAACCTTGATCACGTACCCGGTGGAACGTGATCGGCTGGACATTTTCACCCGTTTCCTCGAACCCGCCGATATCGAACCGGCGCAGGTCCGCACCTCGGAACTGACGGTGATGATGATGCAACTGGTGGCCAGCGGACGCGGCGTGTGCGGCATGCCGCATTGGGCGCTGCATGAGTACAGCTCGCGCGGTTACGTGAAGGCCAAGCGACTGGGTGAGAAAGGCTTGTTTGCGACGCTGTACGCGGGGATCCGGGCGGACATGCTGGATGCGCCGTATATGCGTGATTTTTTGCTGACGGCGAAGGACACGTCGTTCTCGACGCTGGATGGCGTGAGCGCAGTCCGCTAGGAACACATATCCCCTGTAGGAGCGGCGGTGCGGCGATCCTACAGGGGATATCGGTGAGCCTTAGACTTCACGCCACATATGGATTTTGTCGAAGTAGTCCTCGCCCACGCGCACCGCCATGGGTTCGAGGCCGAACTGGATGAAGCCGCAACGGCTGTACAAATTGAACGCGGCGTCGTTGCCGGCGGTGACGGTCAGCTTGATCAACCTCAAGCCCTGATGGTTGCGCGCCTCGGCCAACGCCGCCTGCACCAGTTGATGCCCCACCCCGCGCTGGCGGACCTTACCTGAAACGTACATGCCAAACAGCGTCGCCTTGTGCCGGGCTTTTTCTCGCGGTTCAAATGCCAACCCGACAATGCCCGCCAGCCTGCCTTCTTCAAATGCCCCAAACACCGCATCCAGCTTGCTGGTCAGGCGCTTTTCCCACCAATTCAGCGGCATCGCGGCGCGCTCGCGCACACTCGAAGTGAATGCCTGGGGATGCAAGTCGTAGGCTTCGAGCATCAAATCCCGGTAAGCCAGGGCATGACTGGCATCGAGCCGTTCAATCCACATGTTCACGCCGTCCTGCGTTGCTCAAGCATCAGCCGCACCGCCAGCGCCGCCAACACACCTCCCATGACATAACGCTGTGCCGCCAGCCAGGTCGGGTTGTTGACGAACCAGGACGCGATGCCCGCCGCGAACAGCGCGATCAGCAGGTTGACGCAGAAGCTGACGCTGATCTGCGTCAGGCCAAGGATGAAGCTTTGGCTGAATACCGAGCCATGTTCAGGGTTGATGAACTGCGGAAACACCGACAGGTAAAAAACCGCGATCTTCGGGTTCAACGCGCTGGTGAGAAAGCCCATGGTGATCAGTCTGCGCGACGAATCCGGCGGCAATTGCTGCGCTTCAAACGGTGAACGCGCACCGGGTTTGACCGCCTGCCAGGCCAGCCACAGCAAGTACAACGCCCCCGCCCATTTCAACACTTCATAGGCCATCGGCACCGCCAGGAACACCGCAGTCAACCCGGCAGCGGCGGCGAACAAATGCACGAAGAACCCCGCGACAACGCCCAGCAATGACGTCACGCCGGCCTTGCGCCCCTGGCAGATGGAACGGGAGATCAGATAGATCATGTTCGGCCCCGGCGTCAGCACCATCAGCAACGCGGCGGCAGCAAAAATCAGCAGGTCTTGAAGTGGGATCATGAGCAATCCTTCGTCCGGTAATGATCAGGCAGGTTCGGTCAGCGATGCTCGATAAAACGGCAGGATCAGGTCCCGTGTCAATGGCGCCAGCGTGACATCGCCATCGGTGGCCGGGTCAATCCAGATCACTTCTTCGATCTCGGCTGCCGGGGTGACGTCGATGTCGATAGTCAGCAAAAACAGTTCGGCGTGTACGACAAATCCCGGCTCGTTGGCGGCCGGTGCCGAGAATTGCCCAAGGTAACGGGCGTGCGCTGGATCGATGACCAGACCCAGTTCCTCTTCCAGCTCTCGGGCCAGCGCGTGTACCGGTTGTTCACGGGCTTCGATCTTGCCGCCCGGCTGCATGAAGGCCTGGGTGCCGCGCTTGCGCACTAGCAATGTGCGGCCGTCGGGGCCTATCAACAGGGCGGCGGCGATGCGGATGAGGCGCGGTGTGTCAGCGGATGGAAGTGTCATGGATCAGAGAGGGCCTTGGGTAAAAACTACAAGGATCACATGCTCGCCATGGCCTCGTCACCAGACCGACATTACAAGGCTGACATCCGGATCGCGTGAACAACAGGAGCTATCCACTTACCGGCTCGGAAATTTCCCACGTCCGAGTTTGATAGCGTGGTCGTCCCGTTTATCAACGGTCACTCGCCCATCTCGCAGCCAATGGAGCCCCCGGTATGTCCGACATCTCAACGCTAAAAGAAAAAATCAATACAAAGACGTTTCACCTGTTTTTATTGGGGTTGGCTACGGGTGGTCTTTATCTGAATATCTGGCTGTACAAAACCTTTAATGCACTTGAAGAGGTCACTCGAATCAAAACGATGAGTACGACGTTCCTTGTCTGGTACCTGATTATCATCGGCGTTGTCGGAAATCTCAGTACGGTGAACCATCCATACACCCTCATCGCCAGCGGCATCTTGCTCCTGTTGCTGATGTTGCTATCTCTCCTCTGGTGCTTCCGAGCTCGAAGAGTGCTACGAGCCTATGCCTTGGCTGAACACAATTTCGAACTGCGGATGAGCCTGGTCTATACGGGGCTTTTCGGCTTCTACTATGTCAACTACTGCATCAACGCCCTTCCCCGGGCCAAGCAAAAACATGAAGACAAAAAACGACTGATGTCCCATTCCGTTCAAGTTTGAATCGAAAAAGAGCAAGTGCCGTGAACGTTGCCCGCCCCTTTGCAAACGAGCCAGGAGCCAGCGGCAAGATCGTCAGCGCCTTCGACATCGCCAGTGTCCTGGCCATAGGCGCCGACTGGGCCAAACCGGGGGAGTTGCTCACTGGAGAAGTGAACGGCGAGTTCTACTCACGGATGTGGCAGATGGCACGGGCGGATAGTTTTGAGCCGAATGAGGAGGCTGCGTAAACCAAATCGATAACAGCCGCGCGTCGCTATGCGGCTCTTATCGATCAGATCGATATTCAGAAATGACTGAATCCCCCAAGAGCGGAGTGCCGAGCTGGTGTGCGGCCAGCAAAGGCACAAAAATCAGGGTGTTTTTTGCCCATTGATGGATACGAAACGCCTTGTACCAATCCCTGAGATTCGTCGCGCCGGCGCGAACCACTTGTTCGACGTTTACCAGGCTTTTAGTGGCGTGTTCGACGCCCGGCAACGGGTTGACGACATAGGCGCGTTCGGCCGCGCGCCAGATCGACAGATCTTCAAAAGCATTGCCAGCGTAATCAAAGCCTCTCTCACCGTACAACGTCACCAGCAAATCGCGCTTGTGTGTACCTGACAGATTGCATTCAAGGCTTGTGGCCAAGACGTCATCAAACACCTTCAGATGCTCGGCAACACGCAACGCCAAGGAATGATGACTGGCGGTGGCCAATACAATTTTCCGCCCTTCCTTGCGCTGCGCCTCGATCATGGCCAGCACATCGGGGTCGTAGGGCAGCAGGGTGACGTCGATAACTGTTGCCTTCGCCAATTGCTCTTTCAAAAAAGCTTTGCCACGACATAGCCAACCCAAAGGCTGTATCCAGCGCCACGGCTGGCGACGGACAAAAGCCATGGCGCATTCGAACAGAAGATCGGACCTTAGAAGCGTTCCATCCAGATCGACAACAAACGGTCGAGACGGCGCCTTGAGTTGTTTCAGTGGGCGCGTTGCGCGCTGAAAAACCTTCATGGCTGATGATCGCCGAGCAGAAAAAATCTCGAAAAGAGCCACCCGCAAATCAGGCTCAGGAGCGAGAATGACGCGACGGTCACCAACCCGTGAATGTTCCAGACATCAGCGAAATGGCCGACAACGAAACTCATCACCCCCATGAAACAGAGATACACCAGGTAACGAAGCACCGAATATTTGGCGTCGAATGTGTACAGCGCATGCACATACAAAGAGAACGCCGCAGCCACACAAAACGCCGAAACGTTACTGGCGGCCTGAGTCCATTCGGCGGCGGTGCGCAGTACATAAAACAGTTGCCAATGAATCAGTGTATTGGCCACGCCAACCACCGCGTAAGTGGAAAACTCTTTCCATAAGGCTTTCATGTCCGTTCCTTGGCCAGCCGCTCTTTCAGGTGTCAACCTAAAGTCAGCGCAAGGCACGCGTCTACTGTCAGAGCTGACAGGTAGCGCACCATTCCAGACCAACGGTCATTTTGACTTGCTCGTTTACGATTCCGACGCAGTAAGAAATCGTAAAGCTGCCGGGCTTTCAGGCAAGCGGTTGACCTTCGGCGATGCGTAGAAATATCCCGCAACCTCCCCCTTTTGCAATTGCTGGTGAATCCCTGCAACCTGCGCCGCCGCGTGCGCCGCGCAATCTTTTGTGACGCCGCCCGCTCCTCCTACAAACACCGTTCAAGAGCCCGCTGCCATGACGACTGAACGCGACCACCGAATCGATTTTTTCCGTGGTCTGGCACTGATCTTCATTTTCTGGGATCACGTGCCCCAAAACCCCCTGGGTCAAATCACCCTGCGCAATTTCGGCTTCAGCGATGCAGCAGAGGTCTTTGTATTTCTGGCGGGCTACGCGGCGGTCCTGGTCTATGGCAAGGCCTTAGCGCGCGATGGTTATCTGAGAACCTGCGTAAAAATCCTGCGCCGCGTCTGGGTGCTGTATGTGGTGCATATTTTCCTGCTGGCGATGCTGATGGGCATCGTGTTCTTTGCCAACAGCCATGTGGAAACCCGCGATCTGGTCGAAGAAATGGGCATGCATCACTTCATCACCAACCCGCAGCAAGCGTTGACGGATGAATTATTGTTGCGCTTCAAACCGAACCTGATGGATCCGTTGCCGCTGTATATCGTGCTGCTGGCCGGGTTGCCGCTGGTGCTGCCAATGCTGGTGCGCAAGACCTGGGCGGTAGTAGCGGTGTCATTGAGCGTTTACTTGCTGGCGCCGTCGTTTGGCTGGAACCTGGCCGCGATCAAAGACGGCGTGTGGTACTTCAACCCCATCACCTGGCAACTGCTGTTTGTACTCGGCGGCGCCGCTGCAATTCACTGGCAAAGGCCACGGGTGACAGAGGCTCGTCCACTGCTGCGCCAGCCGTTGTTTGTCTGTGCGGCGATTTACGTGGTGGCGGCCGGGGTGATTACCGTCTCCTGGCGCTGGCCAGGCATTCATGACGCGCTGATGCCGACCCTGCTGAACAACCTGCTCTACCCGATAAGCAAAACCGACCTGTCGCCGGTGCGATTGCTGCACTTTCTGGCCCTGGCGTACGTTACGGCGAAACTGTTGCCGAACACCGACTGGACGCAAAACTGGATGGCCCGGCAATGCTCGCGCATGGGTCGTTTTTCGCTGGAAGTGTTCTGCCTCGGTGTGTTGCTGGCGCCGTTGGCGGACATGGTCAACGCCTTGACCGACGATGCGTTTGCCATGCAACTCTTCACCGCACTGGTGGGGGCCGGGTTGATGGGGTTGTTGGCGGTCTGGCTGGAGTTCAATAAACGCTTGAATCGCTCACCGCACATCGCTGTCGCCTGAAACCAAAAAGCCCCGGTCATCTCGACCGGGGCTTTTTGCATTTCAAACCCTGCACCTTACGTAGTCGAACGCACCGCACCGTGCGACACAGTGTTCGGTTGCAGCTTGAACACATAAAACAACACTGTCAGCAGCACCAGGAATGCCGGTCCCACGTACAACGCCACGCGAGTGTCCGGAAAGTACGCCATCAGGCCAACCACCAACACCAGGAACGCCAGCGCCAGGTACGAACTGACCGGGTACAGCCACATCTTGTATTTGAGGCCGGCACGCTCGCTGGCGCTCAAGCCCTGGCGGAATTTGAGCTGGGCCAGCAGGATCATCACCCAGGTCCAGATTGCGCCGAAGGTGGCAATCGCGGTGACCCAGACGAAAACCTTCTCCGGCACCAGATAGTTGAGCAACACGCCCAGCAGCAGCGCCCCCATCGACAGCAGCAAAGCACGACGCGGTACGCCGTTGCTCGACGTCTTGGCGAAACCGGCTGGGGCCTGACCATTCTGCGCCAGGCTGTAGAGCATGCGCCCGGTACTGAAGATGCCGCCGTTGCAGGACGACAGCGCGGCCGTGATCACCACGAAGTTGATGATACCGGCAGCAGTCTTGATGCCCAGACGCTCAAAGGTCATCACAAACGGACTGCCCTGGGTGCCGATTTCGTTCCATGGGTAGATCGACAGGATCACGAACAGCGCGCCGACGTAGAACAGCAGAATCCGCCAGAACACCGAGCCGATGGCATCCGGGATGGTCTTCTGCGGGTTCTTGGCTTCGCCGGCAGTCAGGCCGATCATCTCGACACCGAGGTAGGCGAACATGACCATTTGCAGGGACATCAACACGCCTTGCACGCCGTTGGGCATGAAGCCGCCGTGGGTCCATAGATTGGAAATCCCCAATGCTACACCGTCGTTACCGAAGCCGAACGCGATTACGCCGATACCACCAATGACCATCGCTACGATGGTGATGATCTTGATCAGGGCGAACCAGAATTCGAATTCACCGAAGGCTTTCACGTTGATCAGGTTGATGGTGCCCATGCTGATCAACGCCGACAGCGCCCAGATCCAACGCGGTACGTCGGGGAACCAGACGCCCATGTACACCGCCACCGCCGTGATTTCCGCGACGCAAGTCACCAGCCACAAGAACCAATAGTTCCAGCCGGTCAGAAAGCCCGCCAAGGGGCCGAGGTAGTCTTGAGCGTAACGGCTGAAAGAGCCGGCGACCGGGTTGTGCACGGCCATCTCGCCGAGGGCACGCATGATCACCAGGATCGCCAGACCGCCGATGATGTACGACAGCATGATGGCTGGGCCGGCCATTTCGATGGCCTTGGCCGATCCGAGAAACAGACCGACGCCGATACAGGCGCCGAGTGCCATCAAGCGAATATGCCGTTCGCCGAGTTCGCGTTTCAGCGGGCCGCCTTGAGCGGTCTCGCCGTGGGGCAGGTGATTGCCGACTGGCATAGGGGACATCCTCGTCTTGTTATTGGATATGACCACCGAGTGTCGAAGCGCTGACCGATAAGCCATTGCTTGCCTGATACCGGTCCACTTCGTGAGCAGGACCGTCCTGTAGGACAAAACCTCCAGGATCAGCGGGTCGTGCAGTATAAAAAGCATTGAGCAGGCGTTTTCACTCTATAAATAACAAATTGCAGCCACAACTCTGGGCAAAAGCGCGATTTACGGAGAGACTTTAACTGGCTGAAAGTGATTTCACCCGTTACAGAAAACGGCGCCGAGTATTGCACAGCATTGGTGCACCGTCATGCACTTGCAGGGACCTTATTTACCGCTAGACAGCTCTAGATCAAGCTTCTTAACCGACCACACCTCCCTCCCCCGTAGCAGCTGCCGAAGGCTGCGTCCGGCTGCGAAGCAGTCGTAAAACAGACACCGCGGCCTGCCGGAAAAATCGGGATTGCAGGATTGGCGACTGCTTCGCAGCCGGACGCAGCCTTCGGCAGCTGCTACAAGGATTTGTGTGGGGCAGAAAAAATAGGCGACAACCATGCCCACAATTTTTTCACCATCGCCAACCACCGACTAAGCTTCACTCAAGTCCGATAAATCTGCGTAAATGGATCAATCGACTATGGGCGCTTTGTGGCAAACCGATACGAGTAAAACTGTGGTCCCGACTGAACCTGTGGATGAAGCGCCATCACCTGAAAAACCACGTAGCAGCCGTGTCAAACACGGCTGGAAGGCGTTTTGGTTGCTGTTGCTCATCATCGTGATCGTTGTGGGACTGGCTGCTGCCAAGGAAATGCGCACCTCGAAGTTTCAGGCGCGGGAAGTCAGCAAGTTCGCCGCGTCTCTGAATTACACCCTGGAACCGGGTCCCAGCGACGCCATTCGTTACCCTGGCGCCGGGCCTTTCGATTTGCGACTGGGCTACAGCTCACTGAACGAGTTCCTGCCGCGGTTACTCAAGCGCGACTATGTAATTTCAGCCCAAACCCGCTTCTCCGAAAAACTGATGGACTACAGCGCCAAAGGTCTTTTCGTACCTTACTCGGAGAAAATCCAGGCTGGCCTGTCGATCACTGATTGCCGCGCATTACCGCTGTACCAGTTCAAATATCCACAACAGCTGTATTCGAGCTTCGAATCGATTCCACCGGTGGTGGTCAACAGCCTGTTGTTCATCGAGAACCGCTTTCTGCTCGACCCCAAACAACCCTTGGCGAACCCCGCCGTGGACTGGCCGCGCTTCGGCATGGCCGCATGGTCTCAGGTGGCTAAAATGATTCACCTGCCGGGCCAGTCGGCGGGCGGCAGTACCCTGGCGACTCAGCTTGAAAAGTACCGGCATTCGCCCGATGGCCTGACTGTCTCGGGTGCGGAAAAAATCCGGCAGATGATTTCCGCCACCGTGCGTGCGTATCAGGCCGGTCCGCAAACCCTTGAGGCGCGGCAAAATGTGGTTCGCGACTACCTCAACAGCGTGCCGCTGTCAGCCGTGCCGGGCCACGGTGAAGTGCATGGCATGGCAGAGGGGTTGCGCGTCTGGTACGGCGCCGACTTCAACAAGGCCAACGAAACACTGGCCAGCACCGCCACGGATCCAAAGACCATGGCCGCGAAGGGCTTGGCCCTGCGTGAAATGCTCTCGTTGATGATTGCGCAGCGCCGCCCTTCTCATTACCTGACCAAGGGCCGTGATGAACTGGCGGACCTCACCGACAGCCACATTCGGCTGCTGGCACAGAACAACGTGATCGATGCGCCATTCGCGGCGGCAGCGCTGGCCAGCACCGTCGCTTATCGCGACTGGCAGACCCAGCCAACCATTCAACCGATCGAAACCAACAAAGGCATCAGCGTGGCGCGCAGCCGCCTGGGCGGGTTGCTCAATCGTCCGCTATACGACCTTGATCGCCTCGATCTGTCCGCCACCAGCACCCTGCAAGGCGACCTGCAATCCAAGGCCACCGAGTACCTCAAGCATCTGGCCGATCCGGAGTTTGCCACGCAGATCGGTTTGATGGGCGAACGCCTGCTCACCCCCACCAGCACCACCCAGGTGCGCTACAGCTTCACCCTGTTTGAACTGACACCGGATGGCGCGCGCGTGCGGATTCAGACTGACAGCACCGACCAGCCGTTCGACATCAACGAAGGCAGCAAGCTGGAATTGGGTTCCACGGCAAAAATGCGCGTGCTCACCACCTACCTGCAAATCATCGCCGAATTGCACGATAAATATGCCGGGATGACAGTCCCTGAACTGAAAAAACTCGACGTCCCTGACCAGGACCGCCTGAGCCGCTGGGCCGTCGATTACCTGATCGAGAACAAAGACCACAACCTGCCGGCCATGCTCGCCGCAGCCCTGGATCGCAAATACTCGGCCAGCCCCGGCGAAGCGTTTTTCACCGGTGGCGGGTTGCACGTGTTTCATAACTTTCGCAAGGAAGACAACGCTCGCATACCGACCTTGCGCGATGCCCTGCGCGAATCCATCAACCTGCCGTTCGTTCGGTTGATGCGCGACCTTGTGCGTTACACCACGTATTCCGGCCCCAACAGCAGCGCCGAACTGCTCAAGGACGACCGCGACCCTCGACGTCAGGAATACCTGGCCAATTTCGCCGATCGCGAAGGCACCTCGTTCCTGCTGAAGTTCTGGAAAAAGTACAAAAACAAGGACACTCAGGCGCGGCTCGACACCTTCCTCGACAGCACGCGCCCGACGCCGATTCGCTTGGCGGCAATTCACCGTTATTTGCTGCCGCAGGCCAGTCAGGAAAGCTTCAATACCTTTGTGCGTTCGCATCTCAAAGGCCCCAAGCCCACCGGAAAACCTAACGAAAAACTCACCGACGAACGCCTTAAACGGTTGTACGAAAACTACAGCCCCGGTGCCTACGACCTGCCGGATCAGGGCTTCATCGCCAAGGTTCACCCACTGGACCTGTGGCTGATGGGCTACCTGTTGAATAACCCTGACGCCAAGTGGAGCCAGATCGTCAAGGCCAGCCATTTCGAACGCCAGGAAGTCTATAGCTGGCTGTTCAAAAGCCGTCACAAGGGCGCCCGTGACAGCCGCATTCGCACAATGCTCGAGATCGAAGCGTTCCTCGACATTCACCAGCGCTGGCAGCAAGTCGGCTACCCGTTTGATCACCTGGTGCCGTCGCTGGCCACCGCTCTCGGCAGCTCCGGCGACCGTCCGGCGGCGCTAGGCGAGTTGATCGGCACCATTCTCAACGATGGCGTGCGCATGCCGACACTGCGCATCGACACGCTGCATTTCGCGGCGGACACACCGTACGAAACCAAGTTGATCAATGATCCGGAAGTGGGCAAGCGGGTGATGCCATCCGAAGTCGCCACGGCCATGCGCGAAGCCTTGTCGCAAGTGGTGGATGCAGGTACGGCGAGACGTGTTTCAGGCAGCTTCACCCTCCCCGATGGCAAGCCGCTGGCCATGGGCGGCAAGACCGGCACCGGCGACAACCGCATTTCAGCCATCGGTTCCGGTGGACGGGTCATCAGCTCGAAATCCCTCAATCGTACGGCGACGTTCGTGTTCTTCATCGGCGATCACCATTTCGGCACCCTCACCGCCTTCGTGCCGGGTCGCTCCGCCGAAATGTTCACGTTCACTTCAGCGCTGCCGGTGCAAGTGCTCAAGGGCATGGCGCCGATCCTGACGCCGTACCTGCAACCCACCGGAAACACCGGTTGCTTGCCGATTGAAGTGGTGCGGCGTTAGCAGAACCGGTCGTGTGCATAGGTGGTACATAATTATTTTCGATATTGATAATTTCAATGTTTTTTCAAGGACGAACTCTGACTTAACAGCAGTTATTCAAACTTTAACTTTGAGCGATGAAAGGTAGGCTGGAAGCTCCTATCAGCGCTCAAGGTTTATTAGAACAATGTCTGACTTACAAGGACGTATAACCGCAGATCAAGAGCCGGACACACTTGGCGACAATGGCCGTCACTACGTGTTTATCAAGAGCCGCATCCCTCTCGTGTTCAAAAGCTCATCACTAAAAAGAGCCAGGGAACTAAGTTCCGCGCGAATAAGCCCCGCGACTTGGATAACAACCGCCTCACAGCACGATCACAGCCAGTTACAAGATGCCAATCTGAAACTGTGGACCGAACACAACAGCATCGACCAGCTGTTCAACAAGTTGCAGAATGTTTATGAATTTGCCGAACCCTTATTGAGTGCCGCACTCAAGCAACACTATGGTGTCGAGGACGACGTCAAAACAACATTCCTGCATCTTTATTTACCCAAGCAACAGCCCTGGTATGCCATCGATATTTCAAAAGGTGTAGTCACCCGAACAGTTTCTCTGCTGGACGCCGCGCTGCACAACTTTGCACGCTCTGAAACCTGCGAAGCCGATTCGGATTTCATCAGCCAACCCGATGAACGTGGGCTGTTCGACATCAAACCGATCAAACGCAAGATGTCCATCGCTCAGTTCCAGACGTTGTGTCGCGAACTGGATATCGGCGCCCGATACAACCAATATCTGCAAAGCATGTTGTTGCCCGACGATGCCGTTGCCAAAACGCTCTTGAAGAAAAAAGTCGTCAGAAGTCAGAAAGCAGCATTCGTAGCGGCGGCGCAGCTGGCAGTGGTGACCGGCGACATCGGGCCTTACACCCGTGACGTCGTGCTGGCGATGCTTGAGGGCGAACGCAACCTCAAACTCAAAGGCAAGCACCTGCGCTTTCACGAACTGTCGATGCTGGACACGGCGCTGACCGGCATCGTCCTGATCGCCCCCGATCTGGATCGGACATGGCAGACCGAACAGGTGATTGCCTATGTCCCGCAGGACCCCGAACATCCTCTGAAGTCGTACCCCTCGCTTCCCGACTTTCTCAACGAACTGACGCGCCAACTGCGGGAAAACAAGCTGATCAGATCTAGCGGCATGACCTACCGCCAATACTTCAGTCAGTTCGTCCCTCATCAGCAACGCGGGCTGTTTTTCGCCGAACTCCAGCAGAACCTGACCGAGGTGCGCTGGCACAAAAAAGAGCCACTGGATCAGCGACCGCCATGGCGCGAGGAACCGGTGTCTCACCCCCGACTGCATTTTCGTACCGAGTTGATCAACGGCGGTCTGTGGACGCATCTCTATCAGCAGAAACTGAACAAGATTCTCAACGACGCCAGACACATCGCCGTGTCCACCGCCGATGCCGACAGCAATGCCCGCTGGGCCTGGTGGGACAACTTCAAGAAAATCGTTTCGGACATCTTCAACGTCGCGCTGATTGTCATCACCCCGTTCGTGCCCTTCCTGGGTGAGTTGATGATGGTCTACACCGCCTACCAGATCACCAGTGACGTGGTCGAATCCATCGTCGACATGGCCGAAGGGTTATGGACCGAAGCCGCCGAACACATGGTCGAGGTGGTGACGAACATCATTCAACTGGCGGCTATTGCGGCAGGTGCGGAGCTTGGCAAATTCGCGCGCCTGAGGCTTTCGCCCTTGATCGAAGGCATGAAACCGGTGAGGTTGCCCAACGGTCAGTCCCGGCTATGGCATCCCGATCTCACACCCTACGAACAGCCCGGACTCACGTTGCCGGACGGTTCACAACCTGATGATCGCGGCCTGCATTCGCACAAGGGGCAAAGTGTGTTGCCACTGGAGGGCAAACACTACGCCGTGCAACACCAGGTAGAGCAGGGTCGCTACCGCATCAAGCATCCTCAGCGCGCCAATGCCTATTTACCCGAATTGAAGACCAATGGCCTGGGTGCCTGGACCCATGAAGGCGAAACCCCGCAGGACTGGGAAGGCCCGACATTGATGCGCCGCCTCGGCCATGACGTGGATGGTTTCAGCGATGCAGCACTTGAGCGAGTGCGCATCGCCAGCGGCACCGACGACGATGCGCTGCGCCGGATGTACATCGACAATGCACCACCACCGCCGCTGCTTGCCGACAGCCTGCAGCGTTTGAAGATTGACCGACAGATCGACACAACGATCGAGCAAATCCGTGCCGGGCAGCCCCTCGAACCGAACGCTTACTGGTTCGAGTCTCTGGTGACCTATCTGGACGGCTGGCCCGCAGAGAAAGCGCTGAAGGTTTACCAGAACACCGACCTGACCGGGCCCTTTCACCAGTATGGCAACGGCCAGGCCACTGACGAACAGACCCTCGCCACCAGTCTCACTCCTGTCATGAGCGGTCAACTGGCGCAAAGCGTTGTCGACTTCTTGAGCGAGGCCGAGCTGGAAGCGTTGCTCGGCCCGCAGGTCGCCAAGGGTGATCGCGTGCAGGCCCTGCGTAATCGACTGGGTGATGAAGCCGGCGAGATCAGGACAGACATCTTCACTTATCTCTACCAGGCCGGGCAAACCTCGGACGACCCACGTATCGGTGTGCTCCGTCAAACAGTACCGGAGCTGACGGCCCGCACGGCCGAAACACTGCTGACCGGGGCCCGTGGCGCTGAACTGGAGCGCCTGTCAAAAGAACAGCGCCCGCCGCTGCGCTTGAAAACCCTGGCCCGCGAAGCCGCCTTCGAAGCACGGCTCAGTCACGCCTATGAGGGCTTTTATGCTGACGCGCAGTGGGGGGCGGATACCGAAAGGCTGGTGCTCAACACCTTGCGGCTGCACAGCGACACCTTCGCCGAACTGCGCATTGAAGTGCGCGAAGGAGCCTTCGACGGATTACTGCGATGCAGCGTCGGCGCCGATGACGCGACGACCGTGCGACTGCTGATCCGCGAGGAATCCGGCCAATACGAAGTGCGTGACGGCGCCAACAATAAACTGCATGAAGCCGAGGATTTTATGGAGTCGGTACTCCACGCCATGCCCACGAACAGGCGACAGGCACTGGGTTACCGGCCCGGACAAGGCCTTTTCTTCAAGCAATGGATCATGGCCAAGACCGAAATGCCCAGCGTGCGCAGGACACTGCTCGCCGAGCCACCGAACGTGCCCGTCCTGCCCCCGGAAACGATCACCCTGCTGCGTGGCCCACTGTTTTCCAAACCCGCCGCGACGCTGGAAGACCGGGTAAGCAATCTCTACCCCAACCTGAATAAACGCGAAGTGGAAACCTTCGCTCGATCCTTGAATGCCAAAGAGGAGCCGTTCGAGGTCATGAGCGCGCTGGAGAACGAGCTAAAGAGGCTGCGACAGACCCTGGATAGATGGATGCCACTGTCCTATAGCGACCCGTTTGAGGGCGTGAGTAATCCCGAATTTACTGACTACATGCAAAACGGCGGTAGCTTCATCGCCGACCGACTGTTGCAGTGTTTTGAACGAAGATCGATAGTCTTCGGTGAGCGCAGCGCCAGCCTCGAAGGTGGATACGCACTGGATCTGTCGGCGGAGCTCAAAGTCATCAACCTCGATCAGTGGTGGGACAAGTTGCCCGATATCCAGCACCTGCTGGATCAAGTCACCACACTGACGCTGGACCGGGCAACCTTCAACCCCAGAGCCGGCAGCCTGCTGGAAGACTTCCCTCAGTTGGAGCAGCTCAGTGCCAGGGACTGCCGGCTGGCCCACTTGCCAGCCGGCATCGACAAGATGCACTTTCTGCGCACCCTGCGCCTGACGGACAACCACATCACCCTGACACCCGACGCCGTCGAGATCCTGAGAAACCTGACCCGCATGGAAACACTCAGGCTCGATGAAAACCCGGAACTGGGCCTGCTGCCCAATGTCGAGCGTATGCCCAACCTGATGCTCCTCAGTTTGAGCAACACCGGGGTGACGCGCTGGCCTGATGGTCTGTTCGAGAAACGCCGCCCACGGGGGTTTTTCCTCGACCTGATGGAGAACCCGCTCACTGAATTGCCGACCGTGGTGCCGGGCTCCGAAGATGCACGCATCGTGGCCCGCACGCGTTTGTTCGCCAAGCAGCTCTCCGATGTAAACCGCGTCGCTTTTGAGGAGTACCGAAAGTCGGTGGGCTTGAGCCGCGGGCATATCTACCTCCGTGCCGCCGAGCATGCGATCAATGCCTGGCCGATGTCGGATGATTCCCGTTGGTGGACTAAGGTCGTCGCCGGATTGGGCACGTTCAAGGAAGAAGCCTGGCACGACTTGATGAGCGAGCCAGGCTCCAAAGACTTCTTCGCATTGATCGAGAAACTCAAGCAATCGGCCGACTACCGCGCCGGTGGAGCGTTGCGTGAACAACTCAGCGGGCGCGTCTGGCGCATGATCGAGGCCATGGACCTGGACGCCGAATTGCGCACCGAGCTGTTTGAGATGACCTCCGCCCCCACCACCTGCGCCGATGCCGGTGCCCAGTTGTTCAATAACATGGGGATCAAGGTGCTGACCACCGAAGCCTATGCCCTCTCGACTTCGGCCGCGATTCTGGAGAGCAGGCTGGTGACCCTGGCAAAAGGAGCCGCGCGCCTGGCGCGGGTGGATGACATCGCCGGTGCCGATGTCCGCAGCCGAACGGGCAATCCCGATGAAGTCGAGGTGTACCTGGCCTACGAAACCGGCCTGGCCTACCGCCTGGGCCTGCCATGGCAATCCAATACGATGCTCTACGAACCCACGGCTGGTGTGAGCGCCAGAACCCTCGATACGGCGTTTGACACCGTGATCTCCATGGAGGTCGGCGACGGGCTGGTCAATGAAATGATCGAACAACCCTTCTGGGAAAAGTACCTGCGCGAGGCCTATCCCGACGCCTACAGCCGTAACGCTCGAATCTACCGGGGCAAACCCGAGCTACTGGATCAGTTGCGCGATGCGCAACGTACCTGGGTACATTCCGCCCGATGGCCTGAAGTGCGGCGCGCTCCGTTGCGACGGCAGTTGCAGGATCTCGCCGATCAACTGCCCGTGCCCCACAGCGTGGTGCTTACCGGTGCCGAGATGACCGATGCCGTGTATGAGCGGTTGCTCAACGAGATCGGCTATGACGAAAAGGCGTTAAGCAGACGCTTGACCCGTGAAGCATTGCAAAAGGCCGATCCGTCGAAATAGATGCATGTCGATGCCAGTCTCGCCGCGCGCATTGAGGGACTGGCATCAGCCCACCTCCGAATCCCAAATGACCGTGATGTTGCCCGAGTAACTTCGGGCAACATTCGGTTTGAGCATCTCCTCGACGTGGTCCCGGGTTATCTCAAAGTGCAGCGTTCCGGGTTTGCGATCCACATAAATCCCCGGTTGAAACAACTCCGTGCCACTGCCGTCAAGCCGTAACGGCCGACGATTGACCGGTTGCTCATTGGCATCGTTCAAGCCATGGGGCAGGCTGACGCTGACCTTCAGGGGGACGTTGTGACCGGTCACAGACTCTCGCAAAGCGCAATTTTGCCCATCCTGCGTGTATAGGCATTCGAGCTGCATTTTGAAGCGTGAACTGGCGGAGATATTGAACGTCTGGTCGCGGAACAGGCGGGTCGGTTTTCGCCCTTGCGTCAACCACGACTGCCAACCGCCTTGCGGCACCAGCTCCACACGGTTGCCCCCTGGTGGGATATCCACTTTGAGGGTGTGCTGCACGTCCAGCGTGAAATTCAAGGTCAGGGTCGGACTGCTGGGCAGCATGATGTCGCCCATGTCGAAGTCTCTGTTGGGACCGAGGTAATAGGTCAAATCGCCGACATATTTTCCCGACGACATGCCCAATGGGTTGGGTGTGACGAGCTCATAGGCAAAATCCAGATACTGATATTGCATCCACGGCACATCGAACTTTGCCTGTTTTACACATGAACCCTCCACAGGGGTTTTCCAGAAAAAACCGTAGGTCTGTGGCGCATAGAAACCGACGCCGCTGTACAGACAAGGTGCCGGTGCGTTCACCCAACTGCTGCCCCACAGTTGATTGTGAGCGAGCCGATAATCATCCCCGCCGCCCACCAGACCGATCACGTCGTCCGTCACATATCTGGAACCTATGCCGGCAATGCGAACCTTTACGGACTCCGGTTTACCCGTGGTTTCATGGAATACGGTCAGCTCTCGCCACTGCGCCGGGACCTTGATCCACGCGCCCTTGCGCGGATCAGCGTGATTGGCCGTGATCGGCCCGCTGGAATCGAACTGGATCGGCACCCGCAGGCTGAACATTTCGTTGTCGACACACTGCTGAGGGTACGTGGCGCAGTAACCACTGGACGGCGTGTCGTTAGTGAATTTATTGCGCTGCGGGTTCGCCGAATCCGGCTTGAACGAGGCCTGAATCGACACCTCCTCTGCCCAGGCTGATGACGGCCACACCGACAATAAAAAAGTCGCGCCTACACATTGCCGGAACACTTGAAAACGCTTCATCCCTTTAGCCTCCTAAAATCGATATCAAGCACCGGGCTGCGTTCACGGAGCCGCTAAACATCCGAATCCCAGATCACTGTCACGTTGCCCGAGTATTGGCGAGTCACACCTGGACGAATCATTTCGCCGACTTCAGCGGCGGGAATTTCGAAATGCAGCGTTCCCGGTTTGCGATCCACATAAACGCCCGGTTGAAACAGTTCCGTACCACTGCCGTCAATCCGCAGCGGTAAACGACTGACCGGTTTCCCACTGGCATCGCTCAACCCATGGGGAAGGCTGACGCTGACATTCAGGGGAACAGCGTGACCGCTGACGGGTTCTCGCAGGGAACAATGCTGTCCATCCTGTGTGTACTGGCATTCGAGCTGCATTTTGAAACGTGAACTGGCGGAAAGATTGAACGTCTGGTCGCGGAACAGCCGTGTCGGTTTGCGCCCTTGCGTCAACCACGACTGCCAGCCGCCTTGCGGCACCAGCTCCACGCGGTTGCCCCCCGGTGGAATATCAACTTTGAGGGTGTGCTGAACGTCCAGGGCGAAGTTCAAGGTCAGCGTCGAGCTGGTGGGCTGCATGATGTCGCCCATGTCGAAATCGCCGTGAGGACCGAGGGTGTATGTCAGAGCCCCCAGGTATTTGCCCGAAGACATACCCAACGGGTTGGGAGTAACCAGTTCATAAGCAAAGTCGAGATAGTCATAACGCAGCCACGGCACATTGAACTTTGCCTGCTTTTCACATGAGCCTTCGGTCGGGGTTTTCCAGAAAAAACCATAATAATTGGCCGTGTAAAACCCCACGCCGCTGTAGAGACAGGGAGACGGTGCATGAACCCAGCTAACCCCCCAAAGTTGATTATGAGCAATCCTGTAGTCATCCCCACCACCCACCAGACTGATCACGTCTTCAGTGACATAGCGCGAGCCAATACCTGCGATACGAACCTTGACCGTCTCCGGTTCTCCGGTCGCTTCATGGGTGACGGTCAATTCTCGCCACTGCGCCGGGACTTTCAGCATGGCGCCCTGACGTGGATTCCCATGATTAGCGGCAATGGGTCCATTGGAATAGAACTGAATCGGCACTTGCAGGCTAAACATCTCGTTGGCGAGGCACTGCTCGGGGTATTTGACGCAGTAACCACTGGACGGTGTGTCATTGGTGAATTTATTGCGCTGCGGATTCGCCGAATCCGGCTTGAACGAGGCCTGAATCGACACCTCCTCCGCCCCGACCGTTGGCAGCCACATCGAACACAAAACCATCGCACCGGCACACCGGCGTAACCTGTGAAAACGCTTCATCCCTTTAGCCTCGTAGAATCGCTATCAAGCACCTGGCATGACCGCGTTGAAGATCATATTGACGTTGCCAAAGTAATTGCCGGGCTTGTAAACCCCATCGGCCGGCGGCATCGGGACGATTTCCAGCAAGACACGTTTGCCGGGGGCGGCGTCGGTCAGGGACACTACTTCGCTGTCCTCGAGTTCACTCAATAACGTGCCGTTGAACAGCACACGCAAACCAATGTCATCGGCCGGAGTGCCGTTGGACAGATACGGTCGGCCTTCAAGCCTTGCCTTGATCGAGCCCGCTTCGTTCTTGACGTCGAAATACTTGCGCAAGCCGCCGAGCGTCGACGCGGTCAGGTTCCAGGGCAATTGCTGCTCACGATGGATCCAGGTCGGGTCGGAGGGAATCACGTAGAACGCCTGGGTCGGGATCGTCACGAACACTTCGAACTGATGCACTTCCCTGGCGGCAAAGGCCGGATGACTCGCATACGAAGCAGCAACCACCAACAACCCTAAGATCAGTTTCCTGGTCATGGCATCAACCCTTCACGTCGAGTTTTTTGCTGCTTGCACCTTCCACCAGTGTGAACTGGTACTGGCGTCCGGCCTGTTTTTCGAAGGTAAACGTACGACCGGCGAGAATGTGATGCTTGGTGGTCGGCTGGCAGTCCTGCTCGCTTTTAACCGAGCAATCCTTGAACTCATCGATCACCACGACCGTGTTGCCGTTGTTGCGGATCCGGTAAGTGCCCGCGCCGTTTTCGATCGCGCTGTCAAAGCGTGCCTGCTTGGGTCGTACGAAAAAAACCGCGCCGTAACCCGCCAGTACATTGACCCCGGCGGAGAGGGTTTTCTTGTAGTCGTCACGCTCTTCGCTGGAGACGGCGAACTCATCTTCTTTCTCGGGCACCACCGGTACAAAACGCACGCGGAAATAGCGCTCTTTGTCGCGCTCGCCCATGAACAACAATCGCGTGCCCTGCATGCCGTTGGCCGGGACGATCAGTCGAGCCGGGCTGGCCATCAAGCCATCACGGGCGCTGCCATCCGTGCTGGTCTTGAGCGGCACTTCCTGCGATTTGCCGTCGGCGTCATAAAGGATTTCGAGAATGTTGACCTTCACGAATGCCGTGCTGTCGCCGCCATTGAAAACCCGTTTCAAAAAGGTACTTTTGTCACCGTCCAGATAGTCGTACACCGTGCCGATATTGATGCTCGGTGTTGCCTGCACTGCCTGGGTAATCAAACAAAAACCAAATACTGCCAACAGACGTTTCATCGTCCTTTACCTCGTTGATTAATCACGTTCTGCCGGGCCATCAACCCGCCGTTCGAGCCACAAAACTTGCATCCGCCAAGGTGTCCGGCGTGCAGCGCAAATCACCGATCATCAGCACGTTGTTTTCCGTGCGGCCATTGCTCGGGTCGAGGCGGAATTGACACAGCAATTGATCACCGTGGCGCACTTCCAGGGTCGGTGAGCCGGCGTTCATTTCCATCGAGAAAAAGCCGTCCACTTCACTCACGCCGCGACTGGCGTGGTTGATGATGTGGTGGCCCTTGAGCGGGTTGCCTTGAGGGTCGATCAAACGACCGAGTACGGTGAGGGTTCGCATGACCTTGATCTGGCGATAGCCCACACCGCCCTTGTTCAGGTGATAACTGGAACGGGCCGGCTGAATGGTCGCGGCAGGCACATGGTTGCCCTCGAAATCGAAACTGACCGAACTGCTTTTGTAGGCGGTGATCGGCACAAAATTGCGCCCGGGTTTGAGTACCGTGCTGCTGCCGCTCAAATCGTCGGCGCGCAAGGCGATGTCGGTGATGTCCGATTCGACATCGATAATCATGCCCGCACCGTTGCGGTGGTACTGGCTGGTCACGACCATTTTCTGGCCGCCGACGGCCACGGTGCTGTCCAGGTTCAGGCCACCGGTGAAGTCGTTGTTGAAGGACGAGCGCTGGACAAATCCGTCGCCGTTGACCAGGTCCGTTTGCATCGTCCCCATCGCGTTCAACCCCACGCCGTAGGTGTCGGTGAGGACCGTGGCCGAGACATTTTGCAGCAGGTGATCCTGCAGGTCTTTGCGGTAGGAGATCGAAGCGTTATTATCCCGACCGCCCTCGCGCGCAGTGCGTGAGCCGATGCTGCCGGAGAGCTGTTCACCGGGGCCGCCCAAGGCAATGTTGACGCTCAGGTCGACACCGCGGTTGCGTTCGTCATCCGAACTGATACTGCCCGGCCGATCGAACAGGGACAGTCGCCAGTTGGCATCGCTGCCGAACAGCCGGGTGCGCTGGGTCCATCCCAGATCCACTCCCGTGCCATTGGTGTTGCCCTCACTGTGGGATACCCGCGCATTGACCGAGCTTTTGCTGGTCAATCGATGGTTGATCGACAGCGAAGAGTTGCTGGTTTGCCCGACAAACACGTTTGGCTGCCGCACCCGCGTGCCATCGGGCAGGGTGTCATACAGTTTTGTGGTGTCGAGCCAGCTGCGGTTATAGCTGGCGACGAGGCTGCCGCTGCCATAGGAGTAGAGCCCCTGCACGTCAAGACCGGTGCCGTAGTCTTCGGTCTGGTAGACGTTGGCATACAGGCTGGCGTTATTGACGATCGACCAGTCGACTGACGTGCCGTATTGCAGGTTGTCGCGCACCTGACGGCCGCTCAGGCCGAGGATCACCCGCGGATGCAGCAGGTAGTTGAACGCGGCGCCAGCGGTCATGTCGCCATCGTCCTGTTCGTCCCAGTTGCTGAGCACCTTGGATTCACGGCCGGCGAAGAGGTTGTAGCGCCAGCGTTCGTCATGGTTGCGCCAATTGTTCGGCTTGTAGATCAGTTCCTGGGTGCTTGAGGTGATTTGGCCGTCTTCGATCAGCCGCACTTCCACTTCATAGATGCCACCCGGCAGCGGACGCGTGTCGAGGGTTTGCAAACCGGCGGGCACGGCCTGGGTATTGATCAGCAAACCGTCGCGGTAGATCTCCACCGACCCCTGGCGATTGGCGGTGACATAAATGGGATAAACCGCCGCCTTCGGGTTATTGAGGGCCAGACTGTCGGAACTGCCATACATCACGCCCAGCGCCGTGTCGGGGCTGGTGCCAAAGGTATTCGGCTGGCGGGTCAGGCCTTCGGACGAGGGCGTGAAAAGACCCAGGCGCAGAAAGTTGCCTTCAAGTTCGCGTTGGGTGAACAGCTCATTCACGGAGTGGTAGAGCGTGTTATCGATGCCGCCCAGTCGTGACAACTGAACGTTGACGGCTTGAGTCCAGTTACCCAGGCTGCTGCTGGCTTCCAGCCCGTAACGGCCGCCGAGGTCCTGGTTCTGGCCACCGTTGAGGTTCAACTGGTTGCGCACGATCAAACCGGTGCTGCCCCCTTCGGGCAACGTGTAGTAATGCTGCGCTTGCTCGTCACGCTCGGCATTTTGCGTGGCGATCGACAGCAGCGAGTTTTCCAGACTGTAATGCACCGCCAGAAGCTGCTCGGGGCACTTGGCCTCGCAACCGCCCAGCGCCACACCTTGTTTCAGCCAGGCCGACCAAGTGTCGCGCTCGCCGGGCTTGATCATACTGTCACTGACGTCAGTGAAGTCAACCAGGGTGATGCGATCGTCGCGGGATAACACCACCATCGCCTCACCAAGAAATTGTTGGTCAAGTTCCACGCGCACGGCCAATGGCACGTCAAAGAAGTGCTCTTCGAACTCGGTCGGCAACCCTTTGGCCTGCGCCAGCAGACTTCGAGGTGTAGTGCCGTTATCCGCTGGCGCGGCGATCGCGGTCGCGCAGAAAAAAAGGGCAAGCGCCGTCGCGATGGGAGTCATCGGGAACATGAACGGGATACTCTGAAGATAAGTGCGTTAAAACCCGATCGACAGGCAGTGACTACCTATCGACCGGTCGGCGTTGACGAATAAGGACAAGCCTTAATTCATAACCGTATTACTGGACGCGCGGGATGGCATCGAAGACCACGACTGGATTGGCCGTGTAAACACCCGTCTGAGCGGCGGTCGGCTTGGCAGCGGCAACCACCAGATCAGCTCGCATGCCGCCGTTGGATTCGGTATCGCCGACCACTTCTTGAGACACACCGGTCAAGGTTACGCCGTTGAAGGAGTAGGTCAGCGCGATGTTGTTATTACCGTTGAACAGAGGTTGAGGACCACCTTCTACATAAGCATTGACCGAACCGTTAGTGTGGCGGATATCGTAAGTCGCACGCAGCGGGTCCAAGGTGCCGGCCACCAGGTTGTAGGCCATTTTTTCATCTTTACCGAAGTCAGGATTCACCGGTTGGGCGTGGAATACCTGGGTTGGGATAGTGGCGGTGATATTGATGGTCGTGCTCGCGTCATACTCAGCGAACGCCAGCGAAGAACTGAGGGTCAGGAGAGTCATCGGAACGGCGATTGCAAACTTCTTGAACATTATTGAGTACCTGTCTTTTCAAAGGATTGGGCGCGGGAAAGTTATAACAAGCGAATACCATACAGTGAGGCGATGCTGAATTCGCTTAACTTTCAACGCCAGAGAATGATCGGCCAATCGCCAGAGAAAGTAAGTACGTAAGTTCCGAAGCACATGTAGTAACAATGACTTTCTAACAGCAGGAAAAAAGACAGAAAAACACTAATTAGGCTGTATAGCCCTCAGACAAATACTACACACAGTTCTAGCTAAAAAGACACACAGACGATAAACCATCAACTTTCCGTAAGATCAATACTACTAACACACTCAAAGCCCCATGATAAGTATAGAAACTTACAGAGTTAGTTTTATTACTCTAAAAGAGTGACATTCTTGTCCGTCCAATCCTCACGTGCTGCTTCCCTTCAGGCCCTCCTCGACCCTCGACCGTTCGTCCAGCTCCCTTGCTTTCGCCTTAAGATATATCTTAAGTTGTATCTAAACACGACGAGAGAAGACACAAAATGAGAGACCATCATTCCCATCGAGAGCACAACGACAACCGCGATGGCTTCGAAAAACGCCCAAGCCCCGGCCGTGAACGCGGCGGACGCGGACCACGGGTGTTCGCCCCCGGCGACCTGAAACTGCTGCTGTTGGCACTGATCGCCGAACAGCCCTGCCATGGCTATGACCTGATTCGCCAGATCGAAAGCATGTTCGACGGCGCGTACAGCCCCAGCCCTGGCGTGATCTACCCGACCCTGACCTTTCTTGAAGAAAGTGAAATGATTCTGGGCGACGCCGAGGGCGGCAAAAAACGCTACAGCGTCACCGACGCCGGACGTCTGTCGCTGACCGAGCAAGCCATTGCGCTGGACGGCGTGCGAATGCGCATCGAAGTCAGCAAGCGCTCGCTACGCGGTCATGACCGTCCGGCCGAGATCCACGAGGCGGTGCACAACTTGCGTCACGCCTTGCAGATGCATCACGGGCGCTGGAGCCCGGAAGAAATCCTGCGGGTCCGCGACCTGCTCAACAACACTGCAAAAGCCATTGTCGACGGCCCTGCCGTTCAACCTTTTCAGGAGAAAGCCGAATGACTGAAGTGATCGTGCAATCCATCCACCGAGTCATGCATGAGATCAAACGCCGGCGCCTGGAAGTGTTGCGAGTAGTTGATCTGACGCCGCGTATGCGCCGGATCACACTGGGCGGGCCGGAGTTGGCCGGTTTCGTCAGCCTCGGCACCGACGACCACGTCAAACTGCTGTTCCCGCAAAACGCGGCGGAACAAGCGGCGCTGGAAACCTTGGTGCTCGGCGCGGGCAAAGACAACGGGCCGATACCGACGATGCGCGATTACACACCGCGTCGCTACGACCTCGACACCCTGGAACTGGACATCGATTTCGTGTTGCACGGCGACGGCCCTGCCTCAACCTGGGCCGAGCAAGCCAGGCCAGGTCAGTTCCTGCACATCGGCGGACCACGCGGCTCGATGATCGTGCCGGACATGTTCGACAGCTACCTGCTGATCGGCGACGAAACCGCCCTGCCCGCCATCGCCCGGCGGCTTGAAGGACTCGCGGCGAATCGCCGTGCGCTGGTGATTGTGGAAGTGGAGAACGGCGCCGAGCAGCAGCTTCTGGAAAGCGCTGCGCAGATCGATGTTATCTGGGTACTGCGCGAAGGGGGCAAGGACAACCTGCTGACCACCGTCAAGCAACTGCAAGTGCCGAGCGGCAATCTGTACGCGTGGATAGCGACCGAGAGCAAGGTGTCGCGGCAGATACGTCGGGTATTGCTCGATGAGCACAATCTGAATGAGCAGTTCGTCAAAGCCGTCGGCTACTGGCGGCTGGATGACAGCGAAGAGGAGTGACAGGCCCCAAGGCCCCTTCGCGAGCAGGCTCACTCCCACAGTTAATCGCGGTCTAATGTGGGAGCGAGCCTGCTCGCGATGGCGATAGCTCAGCCGCTACAAACCTGAAGTATTTACACGTCGTCCAAGCCACTGATCCAGCCCGATCAACACAAGAGTAATGAGAATAAACCCCGCCAACAATCCCCCCGCATTAACAAACACCTGTGGATAACCCAACTTTTCCACATCAATGAATGGGTAGGGATAAACCGCCAGCACATGCCCGCGCCACAACACAAACGCGAAGTACACCAGTGGATAAATGACCCACAGGCCAACGTGACGTACCCGTAACGTGCCTTTGGGCACACACACCCACCAATACGCCAGAAACAGCAGCGGCATAACGTCGTGCATCAATTCGTCAGCCAGAAACTGCCAGCCTTGGGGATGCCATAGATGTCGCAGCAACACGCTGTATGCCAGCCCCACCACGGCGATGCTCACGGCAATCGCGCTGCTGACCCACGGTTTTAGAAAAAAGCGTCGCGCCGCTGATTCGCGGGATGTCCACTCACAGGTCAATACCGTCGCCACCAACGTGTTGGTCAGCACCGTGAAATAACTGAAAAAGCTCACCACTCCACCGATCAGACTGGCTTCCAGGCTCCAGCGCGAATAGAGAATCAAGTACAGCTGAATGGCCAGTCCGAACCAGCCCAGCAGCGCCGCAACGGCAACAAAGCGACGCCTCGCAGCCGAGCCCGGCATGTTCAGACCGGTCGCTTGGTGCGCATCAATTTGACGTACAAGCGCTCGACCTTTTCCCGGGCCCACGGGGTTTTACGCAGGAACGTCAGGCTCGACTTGATGCTCGGGTCGCTCTTGAAGCAGCGGATATCAATGCGTTCGGCCAGCCCCGACCATTCGTAATGTTCAACCAGGGCGTTGAGGATCTGTTCCAGCGTCACGCCGTGCAGTGGGTTGTTGTTCTGTTCGGTCATGCAGGGCCTTCGAGCGATGTAAGGAGTGGGAAGCCGCGCACCTTAGCCGAGGGTGTGATCGGGTGGAAGCGCTCTGTGCGCTATCTCTTACTGTAGGCGACCTTGATAAGACTGGCGCCCGGCACTGTTACCGAATCTGAAATGAACCATGTCAGTAAAAGCCCTTTCTCTATTTGTAACAGAACATTATCCTTGCGCCCGCCAAGCTGAAACGCTTCCGCACACTGCTTCACGCCTGCTGCAATCCGTTTATTTCCTGAAAAAGACCCGAATTTCTTCTCTATGCCTTACTTTCAAACTTCGCGAGACAGCGCTGTCTGCACGACTGTTGCCAGCCGAAAATTCCTGGCCCTGATCGGTGGGTTCGCCACACTGGGCCTCGCCACCTGCACCCACGCGGCTCCCGCTTTCAATAGCGAGTCACCGTGGATGCTCGGCGACTGGAACGGCACACGTACTGAACTCGCGGAAAAAGGCTACGACTTCAATGTCGATTACACCGGCGAAATGGGCAGCAATCTGCACGGTGGCTACGACCACGACCGCACCGCGCGCTACAGCGACCAGTTCGCCTTCGGCACACACCTGGACTTGCAGAAAATCCTCGATTGGGACGATGCCGAATTTCAGCTGACCATCACCGAACGCAATGGCAATAACATCAGCAACGACCGCATCAACGATCCGCGTGTGGGCGGCTTTACCTCGGCCCAGGAAGTGTGGGGCCGTGGACAGACCTGGCGCCTGACGCAGATGTGGTATCAGCAGAAATTCTTCGATCAGCAACTCGACATCAAGGTCGGTCGCTTCGGTGAAGGCGAAGACTTCAACAGCTTCCCCTGCGACTTCCAGAACCTGGCGTTCTGTGGCTCTCAGGTCGGTAACTGGGTCGGTGGCATCTGGTACAACTGGCCAGTCAGCCAGTGGGCGATGCGGGTCAAATATCACCTCACACCGCAGTTGTATGCGCAGGTCGGCGCCTATGAGCAAAACCCGTCGAACCTGGATCGCGACAATGGCTTCAAGCTCAGCGGCAGCGGCACCCAGGGCGCGATTTTGCCGGTGGAACTGGTGTGGTCGCCGAAAGTTAATGACCTGCCGGGCGAATACCGCGTCGGCTATTACTACAGCAACGCCAACGCCACCGATGTCTACAAGGACAACAACGGCCAGCCTGCCGCGCTGAGTGGCGAGGCGTATCGCAGTGCATCGAGCAAGCACGGCGAGTGGCTGGTTATTCAGCAGCAAGTGACCAACATCGCCAGCGATCACTCCCGTGGGTTGAACGTGTTTGCCAACGCCACGATGCACGACAAGAAGACCAACGCCATCGACAACTACGTCCAGGCCGGCGTGGTCTACAAAGGCTGGTTCGATGCGCGCGCCAAAGACGACATCGGCTTCGCCCTGGCCCGGGTTCACGTCAACCCGGCCTATCGAAAAAACGCCGAAGCGACCAATCAGGCGCACGCCGTTTACGACTACGACGACCCGTCGTACCTGCCGCCGCAAGACACCGAATACAGCGCCGAACTCTATTACGGCGTGCACGTGACGAACTGGCTGACCGTGCGCCCGAACCTGCAATACATCCGCCACCCCGGTGGCGTGGACCAGGTCGATGACGCACTGATTGGCGGGATCAAGATCACCTCGTCTTTCTGAAGCAAACACAAAACCTGTGGGAGCGAGCCTGCTCGCGATAGCGATATATCAATCGACATCAATGTTGAATGTTAAGCCGCCATCGCGAGCAGGCTCGCTCCCACAAGGGACTGCACCAACCGAACACTTTTTATATGAACCATGCCCGCACAGGATCGTCATCTACAGTGACCTTGCACGGGACAACTTGAAACGTCACGGAGAACCACACTATGAGCACTGATGGTGCTTTGAGTCGAAGCCGCCTGTTACCGACCCTGCTCGGCATCCTGCTTCTGCTAATGGGCCTGGCCATGTTGGCAGGCGGGATCAAGCTGAGCATGCTCGGCGGCTCGCTGTATTACCTGCTGGCCGGTATCGGCCTGACGCTGACCGGCGTGCTGCTGATGCTCGCGCGCCGTGCTGCCTTGGGCCTGTACGCACTGGTGCTGTTCGCCAGCACCGTGTGGGCCTTGTGGGAAGTCGGCCTCGACTGGTGGCAACTGGTGCCGCGCCTGGCGATGTTGTTTGCGCTGGGCCTGGTCATGCTGCTGCCGTGGTTGCGTCGTCCGCTGCTGCGCGAAGGCGCTGCCCCGATCGGCACCGGCGCCTTGAGCGTCGCCGTGGTAGTGGCAGGCGTGGCCGCGTTGGCCAGCCAGTTCACCAACCCCGGTGAAATCAAAGGCCAACTGGACCGCGACAGCGTGCCGGGCATGACCAACACCGCACCGGCCATGCCCGACGGTGACTGGAACTCCTACGGCCGCAGCGCTCATGGCGATCGTTACTCGCCCCTGGCGCAGATCACTCCAGAAAACGTTCACAAGCTGGTTCCGGCCTGGACCTACCGTACCGGCGACCTGCCGGGCCCGAACGATCCGGGCGAGACCACCGCAGAAAACACCCCGTTGAAAGTCAACGGCATGCTCTATGTGTGCACGCCGCACAGCCAGGTGATCGCGCTGGATCCGGACACGGGCAAGGAAATCTGGCGTTTCGATCCGAAGCTCTCCACGCAAAACGCGGCGAACTTCAAGGGTTGGGCACACATGACCTGCCGTGGCGTGTCGTATCACGATGACGCCGCCTACGCCTCCGAGCAAAGCCCGACCGGCAGCGCCAGCGCCGCCGTCGAGAATGCCTGCCCACGCCGTATCTTCCTGCCAACCGCCGACACCCGCCTGATCGCCCTCAACGCCGACACCGGCAAGATGTGCGAAGACTTCGGCGACAAGGGCCAGGTTGATCTGCGCGCCAACATTGGCGGCTTCACGGCCGGCGGTTACTACTCCACCTCGCCTCCAGCGGTCACCAAAGACCTGGTGGTGATTGGCGGTCACGTCACCGATAACGTGTCCACCGACGAGCCAAGCGGCGTGATCCGCGCGTTCGACGTGCACACCGGCAAACTGGTGTGGAACTGGGACAGCGGCAAGCCGGACGACACCACACCGATTGCCGAAGGCCAGACCTACACCCGCAACTCGCCGAACATGTGGTCCATGTTCGCCGTCGATGAAAAACTCGGCATGCTCTACCTGCCGATGGGCAACCAGACCCCGGACCAGTTCGGTGGCGATCGCACCCCTGAATCGGAACTGCACGCCGCCGGCCTGACCGCGCTGGACATCGCCACCGGTAAAGTGCGCTGGCACTTCCAGTTCACCCACCATGACCTGTGGGACATGGACGTCGGCGGCCAGCCCACCCTGATGGACCTGAAAACCGCTGACGGCGTGAAGCCGGCGGTGCTGGCGTCCACCAAGCAAGGCAGCATTTACGTGCTGGACCGCAGCACCGGCGAAGCCATCGTGCCGATCAACGAAGTGCCGGTGCCACAAGGCGCTGTCGCCGGGGATCACACCTCGCCAACCCAACCCAAGTCCGACCTCAACCTGATGCCGCCTCCACTGCAAGAACGCGACATGTGGGGCGTCACACCGTTTGATCAACTGATCTGCCGGATCGACTTCAAATCCATGCGCTACGACGGCCCGTTCACGCCGCCATCGCTGCAAGGCTCCATCGTTTACCCAGGCAACTTCGGCGTGTTCGACTGGGGCGGTATCTCGGTTGACCCGGTGCGTCAGATTGCTTTCGTGAACCCGAGCTACATGGCGTTCAAATCGAAGATGATCCCGGCCGCCGAAATCGCCGCCCAAGGCCCGCGCAAAAGCGAGACCGAAGGCGTACAGCCAAACAAAGGCGCACCTTATGGCGTCGTCCTCGAAGCCCTGCTGTCGCCAATGGGCCTGCCGTGCCAGGCACCGGCCTGGGGCTACGTGGCAGCGGTTGACCTGACCAACGCCAAAGTCCTGTGGAAACACAAGAACGGCACCGTGCGCGACAGCTCACCGGTTCCGATCCCGTTGAGCATGGGCGTACCGAGCCTGGGTGGCACCTTCACTACAGCTTCTGGCGTTGGCTTCCTGAGCGGCACTCTGGACCAGTACCTGCGCGCCTACGACGTGAAAAACGGCAAGCAGCTGTGGGAAGGACGCCTGCCGGCCGGCGCGCAAACCACACCGATGACCTACACCGGCAAGGACGGCAAGCAATACGTGCTGGTTGTTGCGGGCGGTCACGGATCGCTGGGCACCAAGCAAGGTGACTACGTGATTGCTTACAAACTGTCCGAGTAAGTTTTAGCGGCGGTTAATGGAAAGGCGACTCCCATGAGGGGGTCGCCTTTTTTGTGCCCGCGATCTTCGCCACGCCACTGAACAAACTGTGGGAGCGAGCCTGCTCGCGAAAGCGGTGTGCCAGCCACCATTCATGTTGAATGTTAAACAGCCTTCGCGAGCAGGCTCGCTCCCACAATTTGATCGAGGTCGGCCTGAAAATTCGGTGGATGTCCTACAGCCGTGGCGATTTTTGAGGAGGATTCCGACAGGTACTGTCGGTTGTTGTGTCAGAAGGCCAAGAGCTAGGCTTTGCCCGTCGCTGCAAATTCAGCGACCGGGTTTGGTCGCCCAGGTTTAGAATGGCGCACTTTTCGTGCTTGCTTCATGGCGAGCTGTGCGTGGGAGGGCTTCGGCCCTGCCGGGTTCCATTCCCTGGTCGACCAACCCGCGTACGGTTTGCCACCCAACTGCTTGGTCGCAGTCGTGGCGAACTCTCTACCTTCGAATGGAGCTTCACCATGATCAAGGAAACACCAAATCCCCCCGAAACCGACGACGTTTCCCCCTACGAATCCGTCGATTCCAAAAAATTCCACGACGCCGCCGAACGCGCGTTGAATCACTACCTCAATCCGGCCGCGCTCAAATCACCGCCCACCCGCAAACCCAGCACGATGTTCATGCTCGCACCGGATCTCAAAGACGAAGACCTGTTGGCCCACACCTGCGAATCGCTGGCCCAGGCCAGTGTGATGGCCAGCAACTTCGCCGCTTATCTGGAAGGCCCGCATCGCAACACCGCCATGGCGATCCAGCAGATCGTCATGCTGGCCGAACTGGCGGTGAACCGGATGCTGGATAACCTGGAATTGCCGAAAGCTACGCCACACCGCTAATCCCTCAGCAGCATTTACCATTCAAGATCATGGGCACTTGCAGTTGAAGGCAGGGTAAAAGATGAAAAAGGGGCAGACTTCACAGTCCGCCCCCGGCTTTCCAACAAGACTTGATCTCAAACCCTCAAAACCGCGAAACACTGCGCATCGCATCCACCAGATACCGCATCGCAATCCGGTCGCTCTCCGACAGCTCTCGATACCTTTCCAACAACTTCATTTCGTCTGGATTGAGTCGGCGCCTTCGCCGGCCGCTTGCCAGGCAAGGTAAGAGGCCTAACATTTCGGTGATGCCTTGTACTTTCGTCATCGACGATGTCCTTTTATACGTTCGAGAAAACTTCAAAAACCGCATCGCCCTCTCCTTTTTGTTTGTCGCCGGCCTTAAGGGCAGAAGCCGGTCATGAGCACAGGATAGAAACTATCCGCGCGCTGAAAAGCGGTTTTTAGAGTAATTAGTCAAAAAAAGCAGAAATGCCCTATAAATCAGAAAGTACTGTCGGAAAAATTAACCGAAATGTCTTGTTTCATTGCCGCACTGCCAAAGTGCTACCAATCATTTTTTGTCAGCAACCGAACGGTTTAAGCTAATTGGCATCTCTTTAAAGTCCGTTGCGTTTGGTCGAAGGCATGTCCGAACCGTTATTTTTGATCCAGCACGTGCCAGGAACGGCGCGGGATTGCTCACGACAGGTTGTACTTATGCATCGCAGGAATTTGCTCAAAGCGTCCATGGCTATTGCGGCCTACACCGGTTTGTCGGCCACCGGCCTGCTGGCCGCCCGTGCCTGGGCGGGCAACGATACTGCGGATGGCGAGGCCCAGGCGTTCGATTTTGAAGCGCTGAAGATTCAAGCCAGGCAACTCGCCGGCAACCGCTATCAGGACACCAAACAGGTGCTGCCGCCGACGCTGGCGACCATGACGCCGCAGAATTTCAACGCCATCCGCTACGATGCGAATCACTCGCTGTGGAAGGATTTGAACGGTCAGCTGGACGTGCAGTTTTTCCACGTCGGCATGGGGTTCAAGCAGCCGGTGCGCATGTACAGCGTCAATCCCAAGACGCGTCAGGCGCGGGAGGTGCATTTCCGCCCTTCCCTGTTCAACTATGAAAGAACCACGGTCGACACCAAGCAGCTCGCGGGTGATCTTGGATTTTCCGGGTTCAAGTTGTTCAAGGCCCCGGAGCTGGACCGGCACGATGTGTTGTCCTTCCTCGGCGCCAGTTATTTCCGTGCGGTGGATAACACCGGGCAATACGGGCTGTCGGCACGCGGGCTGGCGATTGATACGTACGGCAAGAAGCGCGAGGAGTTTCCAGACTTCACCAAGTTCTGGTTCGAGACACCGGACAAGGACAGCACCCGCTTTGTGGTCTATGCCCTGCTGGATTCGCCGAGTGCCACCGGCGCTTACCGCTTCGACATCGATTGCCAGGCCAACCAGGTTGTCATGGGTGTCGATGCCCATATCAACGCGCGTACCGCCATAGAGCAATTGGGCATCGCGCCGATGACCAGCATGTTCAGCTGCGGTACCCATGAGCGGCGCATGTGCGACACCATTCACCCGCAGATCCACGATTCGGATCGTCTGGCGATGTGGCGCGGTAACGGTGAATGGATCTGCCGCCCGCTGAACAACCCGGCGACCCTGCAATTCAATGCCTTCGCCGACACCGATCCAAAGGGTTTCGGCCTGGTCCAGACCGACCATGAGTTCGCCAGCTATCAGGACACTGTCGACTGGTACAGCAAGCGCCCGAGCCTGTGGGTAGAACCTACAACCGCGTGGGGCGAAGGCTCTATCGATCTGCTGGAAATTCCTACAACCGGCGAGACGCTGGATAACATCGTCGCATTCTGGACCCCGAAAAAACCGGTGCTGGCCGGGGATTCCCTGAATTACGGCTACAAGCTCTACTGGAGCGCGCTGCCACCAGTCGGCACGCCGCTGGCGCGGGTCAACGCGACCCGTTCGGGCATGGGCGGCTTCACCGAAGGATGGGCGCCGGGCGAGCATTACCCGGAAGTCTGGGCACGGCGCTTTGCGGTGGACTTCACCGGTGGTGGTCTGGATCGCTTACCGGAAGGTGCCGGGATTGAGCCGGTGGTGACGTGCTCCAACGGACAGGTGAAGGACTTCAACGTGTTGGTGCTGGATGACATCAAGGGTTACCGCATTACCTTTGACTGGTTCCCGACCAATGATAGCGTCGAGCCGGTGGAGCTGAGGTTGTTCATTCGGACCAATGACCGGACGCTGAGCGAGACCTGGTTGTACCAGTACTTCCCGCCGGCGCCGGACAAGCGTAAGTACACCTGATAGTCATTGGGTGCCTGGGCTGGCCCCTTCGCCAGCAGGCTAGCTCCCACAGTGGATCGCCATAAGACACAGATTTTGTGTATGACAAAGATCAACTGTGGGAGCTAGCCTGCTGGCGATGGGGCCGGTCCAGTATTACAAAAATACCGGCCAAAAATCACAAAAGCCCCGATCACAACGATCGGGGCTTTTTGTTTTCAGAGCCTCACTCAGTCACGCAAATCCGACTCATGAATCGGCTGTTCCCGGTGCGTCGCCCGCTGGTACTGCGCCGGCCAGATCGCCTTGCGCCCTCCCAGATCATCATCGGCATGCAGCGGCCAATACGGATCACGCAACAGTTCCCGCGCCAGGAAGATGATGTCCGCCTGGCACGTGCGCAAGATATGCTCGGCCTGGGCCGGTTCGGTAATCATGCCGACCGTGCCTGTGGCAATCCCCGACTCCTTGCGCACGCGCTCGGCGAAGCGGGTTTGATAACCGGGGCCTGTCGGAATTTCGGCATTGGCCGCCGTACCGCCTGACGAAACGTCGATCAGGTCCACGCCCAACGCCTGGAGGCGTCGCGCCAGCTCAACGGTTTCGTCCGGGTTCCAGCCGTCTTCCACCCAATCGGTAGCCGACACCCGCACGAACAGCGGCAGCTCTTCAGGCCACACCGCACGCACCGCTTCGGTGACTTGCAGCACCAGCCGAATGCGATTCTCGAACGAACCGCCATATTGATCGCGTCGCTGATTGCTCAGCGGTGATAGAAATTGATGCAACAGGTAACCGTGGGCGGCGTGTATTTCGACCACTTTGAAACCGGCTGTCAGTGCGCGCTTGGCCGAATCAACAAAGGCCTGAACGACCTCGGCGATCTCGCTTTCATCGAGTTGCCGTGGATGAGTGTGCTGCGGGTCAAAGGCAATCGTCGACGGGCCCACCGGCACCCAGCCGCCGTCTTCGGGTTTGACGCTGCCATGGTTGCCGAGCCACGGCCGATGGGTGCTGGCTTTACGCCCGGCATGTGCCAACTGGATACCGGCCACGGCGCCCTGTGCAGCGATAAAGCGCGTAATGCGTTGCAGGGGTTCGATCTGTTCGTCGTTCCACAGGCCGAGGTCCTGGGCGGTGATGCGCCCGTCGGCGGTGACTGCCGTGGCTTCGGTAAACACCAGGCCGGCGCCGCCGACCGCGCGACTGCCGAGGTGAACGAGGTGCCAGTCATTGGCCAGCCCATCGACGCTGGAGTACTGGCACATTGGGGAAACCGCGATACGGTTGAGCAGGGTCAATTGACGCAGGGTATAGGGTTCAAGCAGCAGACTCATGGGTCACCTCTCGTATCAGTGGGCAGGCTCCAGGGTTCTGTTTGAAAAGTCGACGAGTGACAGGAAAAAGACGCAGCACCCGCCCCCGCGGGCAAAAAATTCGACAAGACGTCACAAGGATAATCAAGCAGTGATTAGAGCCTAGTCGACATCGGGGAGATGAGGGAGGGTTCCTGGGATATTTGGCGTCAGGGAGATCGCTATCGCGGTTCGATGTGGGCAATCATTAGCTGCACGGTTTCGTTACCGCGAAACTCGTTGAGGTCGAGTTTGTAGGCCAGTTCCACCCACTTGATGGTCGGGTTCGGCCAGATTTCGCGGTCGATGCCGAAGGCGATACCGTCTAGTTTCACCGAACCGCATTCGCTTTTTAGCACCACTTTCAGGTGACGTTCGCCGACGACACGCTGCTCGACCAACTGGAACACGCCATGGAACAACGGCTCGGGAAAGTGCTGCCCCCATGGACCGGCATGACGCAGGGCGCGGGCCAGTTCGAGGTGGAACTCTTCGACCGCCAGCGTGCCGTCCGACAGCAGGCGCCCGGTCAGGTCTTCTTCGCGCAATTGCCGGCGCACTTCCGCGTCGAAGGCCTCGGCGAACAGCGGAAAATTCGCTTCCGGCAGAGTCAAGCCAGCCGCCATGGCGTGGCCGCCGTATTTGCTGATCAGGTTGGGATGCTGCGCCGCCACCACGCTCAACGCGTCGCGAATGTGGAAACCCTGTACCGAACGCCCCGAGCCCTTGAGCAAACCATCGCCGGCATCGGCAAAGGCGATGGTCGGACGGAAATAGCGCTCTTTCATACGCGAAGCGAGGATACCGATGACACCCTGGTGCCACTCGGGATCAAACAGGCACAAACCGAACGGCATCGACTCGACCGGCAAATCCTTCAGTTGCGCCAGCGCTTCACGCTGCATGCCCTGCTCGATGGATTTGCGGTCCTGGTTCATGCCGTCGAGTTGCACGGCCATTTCCCGCGCCATCCCCGTGTCGTCGGTGAGCAGGCACTCGATGCCCAGGCTCATGTCGTCCAGGCGCCCTGCTGCGTTCAGGCGCGGGCCGACAATGAAGCCCAAATCCGTGGAAGTGATACGGGCATGATCACGCTTGGCCACTTCAAGGATGGCCTTGATTCCCGGCCGGGCACGTCCGGCGCGAATCCGCTCCAGGCCCTGGTGCACCAGAATCCGGTTGTTGGCATCCAGCGGCACCACATCTGCAACACTGCCCAGCGCGACCAGATCCAGCAACTCGCCGATGTTCGGTTGCGGCTTGCTTTCGTACCAGCCGAGGCTGCGCAGTCGGGCGCGAAGGGCCATCAGCACATAGAAAATCACCCCGACGCCGGCCAGCGCCTTGCTCGGGAAGTCGCACCCTGGCTGGTTTGGATTGACGATGGCATCGGCCAGCGGCAATTCATCGCCGGGCAAGTGGTGGTCGGTGACCAACACGTTGAGGCCGGCCTTTTTCGCCGCCGCCACGCCTTCGACACTGGAGATGCCGTTGTCCACGGTGATCAGCAATTGCGGCGTGCGGGTCAAGGCCACTTCGACGATTTCAGGCGTCAGGCCGTAGCCGTACTCAAACCGGTTCGGCACCAGATAATCGACGTGAGCCGCGCCCAGCAGGCGCAAACCCAATACGCCCACGGTACTGGCCGTCGCACCATCGGCGTCAAAGTCGCCGACGATCAGAATGCGCTGGCGCTGCTCCAGCGCCGTCACCAGCAAATCCACGGCGGCTTCAATGCCCTTGAGCTGCTGAAACGGAATCAGCCGCGCCAGGCTCTTGTCCAGTTCCGCCTCGGTCAGCACGCCCCGCGCCGCGTACAGGCGGGTCAGCAGCGGCGGCAGATCACCGAGAAATGGCAGGGTGTCGGGCAACAGGCGAGGTTCGATGCGCATGGGGTGACAGGTGCTTCTCTTGAATACGTTGGATAAAACCGAGTGAAACGGGACTGCAGCGATTGATCAGCCGCGTTCGCCGCTCAACCATTGCAACTGGACTTCGTGCTGACCACGATCGTCGGTGACGAAAATCGTCCCTTCACTGATCATCACGTCCCACTTGATTACCCGTGGCATGTCTTTGGCCAGGGTTTCCAGCACTTCCTGCGGCACGGCAGCAATGTGCACGTTTTTCAGGTTTTTGATGGCCGGGATCACTTTGGTTTCCCAGACGCGCAAGCTGCCGTAAGCCAGCAGGCTGGTGCGTTCGGTGCGACGCGAGCACCAGGTCAGGCGATCGGCGTCTGGCTGGCCGACTTCGATCCAGTGCAGGACGCGGTCGTCCAGGCTCTTTTCCCACAAGGCGGGTTCATCCACGTCCGACAGACCACGGCCGAATGACAGCTGCTCGTTGTACCAGAAGGCGTAGGCCAGCAGCCGCACGGTCATGCGTTCTTCGGTTTCCGAAGGGTGACGGGCGATGGTCTGCTTCACGGTCTCGTAAACGCTGCGGTCGAGGTCGGTGAGGTTCAGTTCAAACTTGTAGGTCGTGGACGGCTGGGCCATGAACGGGCTTCTTGATACGAGGAAAGGCGGCAAGTCTAACCGATGCTGTAGGTAATCATCGAACTGAAGGCGATTCTGCTTGCTCGTCTGACGTTCGGCTATGTTAAAACGGCGTATTCGCCCAGCCTTTGTCCTACAGGATCCCGCATGCCGCTCTCCGGAAAACCACTCTCAGGTCTGAAAGTCATTGAATTGGGTACCCTGATCGCCGGGCCGTTTGCCTCGCGCATTTGCGGTGAGTTTGGCGCCGAAGTGATCAAGATCGAATCCCCCGACGGTGGCGATCCGTTGCGCAAATGGCGAAAGCTGTACGAAGGCACCTCGCTGTGGTGGTTCGTTCAGGCGCGTAACAAAAAGTCCCTGACCCTGAACCTGAAACACCCCGACGGCCTGGCGATTCTGAAAAAGCTGCTCAGCGAAGCGGACATCCTGATCGAGAACTTTCGCCCTGGCGTCCTGGAAAAGCTCGGCCTGGGCTGGGAAGTCCTGCATGCATTGAACCCGAAGCTGGTGATGGTGCGCCTCTCCGGTTTCGGTCAGACCGGGCCGATGAAAGATCAACCCGGTTTTGGCGCGGTCGGTGAATCCATGGGTGGCCTGCGCTACATCACCGGGTTCGAGGACCGGCCACCGGTGCGCACCGGAATTTCCATCGGCGACTCGATTGCGGCACTCTGGGGTGTGATCGGCGCACTGATGGCCCTGCGTCATCGCGAAGTGAACGGCGGTCTCGGCCAAGTGGTCGACGTGGCGCTGTACGAAGCAATCTTCGCGATGATGGAAAGCATGGTGCCGGAGTTCGATGTGTTTGGATTCATTCGCGAGCGCACTGGCAACATCATGCCGGGCATCACGCCCTCCTCGATCCACACCAGCGCCGACGGCAAACATGTGCAGATCGGCGCCAATGGCGATGCGATTTTCAAACGTTTCATGCTGATCATCGGCCGCGACGACCTGGCCAATGACCCAGTGCTGGCCAGCAATGACGGGCGTGATGGCCGTCGCGACGAGATTTATGGGGTGATCGACCGCTGGGTCAATTCGCTGCCACTGGACACGGTCATCGAACGGCTGAATCAAGCGGACGTCCCGGCCAGCCGGATCTTCAGCGCCGAAGACATGTTCAGCGATCCGCAGTACCTGGCCCGGGAAATGTTCCTGCAGGCCAAGCTTCCGGATGGCAAGGATTTCAAGATGCCGGGTATTGTGCCGAAACTCTCTGAAACACCTGGCACTTCAGAATGGGTCGGGCCGCAACTCGGTGAGCACAACGCACAAGTGCTCCAGGAACTTGGCTATGACGCGCTGCAAATTGCACAATTGCGCAAAGATGGGGCTATCTAAGCTCAAGCGCTGATTCTGCGTTACGGCCAATCGCAGGCAAAAAGAAACCCCGAGAAGTGGGGAGACGACTCGGGGTCAAACGTGGCCTACATAAAGGCCCGTAGCAGCAAGCTACAAGCACCGGAGCACAATGCTTGATCCTGCTGTTGTAGGGTCTGACTGACTTTGTCGCGGGATGGTTCCCACAAAAATCACTTCAATTTCGGCTGGCCAGGATTTTGTCCTGAGCCGCATTACGCAATGCCGCGATGACACAGGGCTCCAGCCGTCCTTCGGCAATGAGTACGTCGCGGTGCAATCCGTCGACGACGTCGGTCAGCAGACGTTTGTCGGTCAGCTGCGCTTGATTGAATGCGCGTTCGACGACAATCGCGCCCGTCGTATTCTTCAATGTCACCAGGCATTCACCCTGGGCGCCCGACGGAGTCAGCGTGACCTGATAGGGGCTCAGCGCCTCTACGAGCAATAGACTAATACTTTCCATCTCGATCACCACTCAATAGTCCGAAAACAAAGTGCCTGGGGTCTGCTCACCATTAATGACCACTGGCCCGAGAAGAAAGTTCTGGATTTCAGGTGCAGGCGCGTCGGCGCCTCTGGTTGATAGAGCATGCACGGCGAAGATGACAAGGAGAAAACAAAGGCTTCACTCTCCTCGTCGCCGACTTCTGTCGGTCCAGCCTCCCAATAAACCTCGCAATTGGCCGTCGGCGCTGTAGAACGGCACAGTCCATTGGTAAACGTTCCTGACGCCATTGTGAAACAACAAATGACGCTCAATGAACCGGGGTTGGCGCGTGGCGAGCTGGACGGTAAATTCGGCATGCAGAAGTTCGGCGGTCGCCTTGGGCAGAAGGTCGAGCTCGATCAGCTGTCGCCCCTGAACCTGATCAAAACGGGTCGACAAGCCTTCCTCATAACTCTTGTTGCAAATGACCATCCGCCCTTCCAGGTCACGTACAAACATCGGGTCGGGCATCGCGTCCATCATCGCCTGCTGGAAGGCCAGTTGATCGCTGAGACTTTTCTCGGCCTTCAGGCGATGCTGGATCAGTACCGTCAGACGTCGATTCCAGAGCAAGGACAGCAGGCCGAACACGCTGACTATACAAACGCCCCAACACCCCCACTGGGTGAACCGTTGCCATCCAGTCGGCTCACGCACCGGGCCGATCCCGTTGAGCCACTTCGAGCGAATGGCACGCAACTCGGCAGGCGGAAACGCCTCGAGCGCCTTGTTGAGGACGCTGAGCAACTGCGGCTGACCTTTGCGTATTGTCAGGTAGTCCGCTTCCCATTTGCCCTCCACCGTACGCCCCACCTTGAGTTGTCCAGACGGGTAGAGCTGCGCGCCGGTTTCATTTTCGATGGTGGCGTAGGCATCTCCGCTCTCGACCAAGGCCCTGGCCTCGGCGTACGTTTTGACCGAGCGTAGCTCGATGGAGGGAAAGTCACGACGAATCACCGGCTCCAGCGCATGCCTGGCCGGCAGCACCACCACCCTTTTCATCAGTTGCTCCAGAGACTGGATCTCAGGCAAACCCGCCCGTCCGACAAATACCCACCCCGCTCCTCCGAATGCATGACTGAAATCCAGGAACGTCTTGCGTTCGTCGTTCATCGCCAGCGTCGTGCTCATGTCCGCCGCGCCACTCTCCAGCCTCTCAAGCAATTGGGCGGTGGAAAACGACTCCTCATGAATAAACTGCAACCCCGTCATCTCACCGATGCGATTGAGGAGGTCATTGTTCAAACCGCTCCATTGACCGTGCTCATCCTTGAACAGATACAGCGGATATTGAGTCGACGCGACGATGATTTGCGGGTTTTCGGCCATCCATTTTTTTTCTTCGGCATTCAGCTCAATCATCACGCCAATGACAGAGCCCTTTGCCTCGGAAATCGCCAATTGTGCCGACAGCGCCGTTTGAATAAAGCCGATGGCGCTGACTAAAAACACCCAGCACACAGCTGGTTTGAACCCTCTACAAAACCACATTGCCACTTCCTTCGTGATCAACTCACCCTTTCCTCACGGGCGAAAACGCTACAAGTGTGGCACGCAGAAATGAGAAAGCCCGTCAGGAGACGGGCTTCAAAATGTGACAGCTTTTACGGTTACAGCGGCTTGCCGCGGTTGCCATGCTGACTGACAAAGGCCTGCACGGCTTTCAGGTCGTTTGGCAACACGGTGCAACGCTCATCTCTCTCAAACAAATCAGAAAGATGTGCAGGGAGCTCAAGCGCTTTTCCTACGCCAGCCTTCTCCACTGCGTCAGGGAATTTGACTGGATGCGCGGTGCCGAGAATCACCATTGGAATATCCAGGCTGCGACGGCACTCGCGTGCAGCTTTCACGCCGATGGCCGTGTGAGGGTCCAGCAGCTCGCCGGTTTGCTCGTACACCTCGGCGAGGGTTTCGCAGGTTTGCACGTCGTCCACGGACAGCGAATCAAACAGTTTGCGGGCTTCGGTCCAGCGCTCCTCTTCGACGCTGAAACCACCACCCTGTTTGAAGCTGTCCATTAGCCCGGCAATCGCCGCGCCATTGCGACCGTGCAAGTCGAACAGCAGGCGTTCGAAGTTCGACGACACCATGATGTCCATCGACGGCGACAGCGTGGCGTGCAGGGTTTCCTTGACGTACTGGTTGCCGCTCATGAAGCGGTGCAGGATGTCGTTGCGGTTAGTGGCGACGATCAACTGGTTGATCGGCAGGCCCATGTTGCGCGCCAGGTAACCGGCGAAGATGTCGCCGAAGTTGCCGGTTGGCACCGAGAACGATACCGAACGCGCCGGGCCTCCGAGCTGCAGGGCGGCGTGGAAGTAGTAGACGATCTGGGCCATGATCCGCGCCCAGTTGATCGAGTTCACCGCGACCAGACGCGTACCTTTGAGGAAGCTCTGGTCAGCGAAGCTCGCCTTGACCATTTCCTGGCAGTCATCGAAGTTGCCATCGATGGCGATGTTGTGGATGTTCTCGCCGAAAATGGTGGTCATCTGCCGACGCTGCACTTCGGACACGCGGTTGTGCGGGTGCAGGATGAAGATGTCGACGTTTTCGCAATGCTTGCAGCCTTCGATGGCGGCCGAACCGGTATCACCGGAAGTCGCGCCGACAATCACCACACGCTCGCCGCGCTTTTCCAGCACGTAGTCGAGCAGGCGACCGAGCAGTTGCAGGGCGAAGTCTTTAAACGCCAAGGTTGGGCCGTGGAACAGTTCCAGCACCCACTCGTTGCCGTTCAACTGACGCAGTGGCGCTACGGCGTTGTGCGAGAACACACCGTACGTTTCTTCGAGAATCTTTTTGAAATCGGCATCAGGGATGCTGCCGGTCACGAACGGGCGCATCACCCGGAAGGCCAGCTCGTGATACGGCAGGCCGGCCCAGGAAGCGATTTCTTCCTGGGTGAAACGTGGCAGGTTTTCCGGGACGTACAGACCGCCGTCTGTGGCGAGACCGGCCAGCAGGACGTCTTCGAAATTCAGGGCCGGTGCCTGGCCGCGGGTACTGATATAGCGCATTTTTTCAAACCTTCGGTTTGAGCCTCAAGATTCAAGCTTCAAGCTGCAAGCTGAGCAACACTGGTCTCTAGCTTGCAACTTTCAGCTTGCAGCTTGCAGCTGCTTAGTTAAGGTGTTCGACACGGATCCGTACAACCGGACCGACAACACCGGTCAACGCTTCAAGGGCGGCAATCGCGTCGTTCATGTGCTGTTCCAGCACACGGTGAGTCAGCATGATCATCGGCACCAGACCGTCATGCTCTTCCACTTCTTTCTGCATGATCGATTCGATGTTGATGCCACGCTCCGACAGGATGCTCGCCACCTGAGCCAACACGCCCGGATGGTCCTTGGCCTGAATGCGCAGGTAGTAGGCGCTTTCGCAGGATTCGATCGGCAGGATCGGATGCGCCGACAGCGAGTCCGGCTGGAAGGCCAGATGCGGTACGCGGTTTTCCGGGTCGGAGGTCATGGCGCGAACCACGTCCACCAGGTCGGCGATCACCGACGAAGCGGTTGGCTCCATGCCCGCACCTGCGCCGTAGAACAGCGTCGAACCGGCCGCATCGCCGTTGACCATGACCGCGTTCATCACGCCGTTGACGTTGGCGATCAGGCGATCAGCCGGGATCAGCGTCGGGTGTACGCGCAGTTCGATACCGGCAGGCGTGCTGCGTGCCACACCGAGGTGCTTGATGCGGTAGCCCAACGCTTCGGCGTAGTTCACGTCAGCGGTGGTCAGCTTGGTGATGCCTTCGGTGTAGGCCTTGTCGAATTGCAGCGGGATACCGAACGCGATGGAGGCCAGGATCGTCAGCTTGTGGGCTGCGTCGATGCCTTCAACGTCGAAAGTCGGATCGGCTTCGGCGTAACCCAGGGCTTGCGCCTCGGCCAACACGTCTTCGAAGGTTCGGCCCTTTTCACGCATTTCGGTGAGGATGAAGTTGCCGGTGCCGTTGATGATCCCGGCGACCCAGTTGATGCGGTTGGCGGACAGGCCTTCACGGATCGCCTTGATCACCGGAATGCCGCCGGCCACAGCCGCTTCGAACGCCACAATCACGCCTTTCTCGCGAGCCTTGGCGAAAATTTCATTACCGTGAACGGCAATCAGTGCCTTGTTCGCGGTGACCACATGCTTGCCATTCTCGATGGCCTTGAGTACCAGCTCGCGGGCAACGGTGTAGCCGCCCACCAACTCTATAACGATGTCGATCTCAGGGTTCGTGGCCACTTCGAAGACATCGTTGGTAATCGCAATACCGGTCGTTTGGAACTGAGGCTTTGGCGTGCGCGTGGCAATTTGTGCCACTTCGATTCCACGCCCGGCACGACGAGCAATTTCCTCGGCGTTGCGCTGAAGTACGTTGAAGGTACCGCCACCGACGGTTCCTAACCCACAGATGCCTACTTTGACCGGTTTCACTGTGAACTCCCCATAAAACGGCCGACTCAAGGTCGGCCGTGAAAACAACCGCGTGCTCGCGGTTCCCTATTAATGACCCGGCAATGTTGCTGCCGGACCATGATCGTCAATGGCTGACCGTGACGATTCGAATTTACTTCGCGCTCAGTGCCAGTTTGGCGACTTGTGGCGCTGGCTGGTAGCCCGGAATGACCTGACCGTCGGCCAAAACGATGGCCGGTGTACCATTCACGCCAATCGACTGACCGAGGGCGAACTGTTTGGAAACCGGGTTATCGCACTTGGCGGCCTTGATTTCCTTGCCGTCGACCATTTTGTCCATGGCGGCTTTCTTGTCTTTCGAGCACCAGACCGCTTGCAGCTGTTCGTCACCCGGCGATCCCAGACCCTGGCGCGGGAATGCGACATAACGCACTTCGATGCCACGTTTATTCAGCTCAGGCACTTCGGCGTGCAGTTTGTGACAGTACGGGCAGGTGGTGTCGGTAAACACCGTGATGTGCGACTTGGTTTCACCGATGGCCGGATACACCACGGTGTCCGCGACCGGAATCTCATTGACCAGTTTGGAAACGCCCAGGCGCTCGGTCTTCTCGGTCAGGTTGACCGGTTTGCCGTCCTTGAGCTGAAACATGTAGCCCTGAACCACGTACTGGCCATCGGCGCTGGCGTACAACACGCGGCTACCTTTGAGTTTGACTTCGTACAGACCTGGCAGCGGGCTGGCCGTGATGGTTTCGACGGGCACGTCGAGCTGGAGGTTTTCCAGACTTTTACGAATGGCTTTGTCGGCCGCGTCATCAGCGACGGCAAAGGTGCTGACCAACGCAATGGCGGCGGCGGCGAAAATCTGGGTCAGACGCATGAGAACTCCTGAAGGCGGACAAATGGGACGATCAGAACGCCCGTGCGATACACCGGGTCATAAACGCCCATCGTGCAAACCGGCAAAGCCTACCACATAAGGCTCGCGTGGCCGAATGCGCCTGATGCACGACATCTCGCTCACGCTGCACGACGCATTTATGCAGCTGGCGAAGCCTGCGTCGGCCGGTCCGCGCTAACCGCGCGGGTGGTGTTTGGCGTGCAAGTCCTGCAAGCGTGCACGGGCGACATGGGTGTAGATCTGCGTGGTGGACAAATCGCTGTGGCCAAGCAGCATTTGCACCACACGCAGGTCGGCGCCGTGGTTGAGCAGGTGCGTCGCAAAAGCGTGGCGAAGGGTGTGTGGTGACAACGACTTGCCGATTCCGGCGACCTTGGCCTGGTGCTTGATGCGATGCCAAAAGGTCTGGCGGGTCATCTGTTCGCCGCGCAGGCTGGGGAACAGCACATCACTGGGACGCCCGCCGAGCAACTCGCCACGGGCGTCGCGCATGTAGCGCTCGACCCAGACAATCGCTTCCTCGCCCATCGGCACCAAGCGCTCCTTGCTGCCCTTGCCCATGACCCGGAGCACACCCTGGCGCAAATTGACCTGCTCCAGCGTCAGGCTGATCAGCTCTGTCACCCGCAAACCACACGCATAAAGCACTTCGAGCATGGCGCGGTCACGTTGGCCGATGGCTTCGCTCAGATCCGGCGCCTTGAGCAAGGCCTCGACGTCGGCTTCCGACAGGGATTTCGGCAAGGGCCTGCCCAGCTGCGGCATGTCGACGCGCAAGGTGGGGTCAACCGCGATCAGTTTTTCCCGCAGCAAATAACGATAAAAGCCACGCACACCCGAGAGGAATCGCGCCGTGGAACGGGGTTTGTAGTTTTGCTCCAGTCGCCAGGCCAAGTGATCGAGGATCAACTCACGGCCAGCGTTGATCAACTCCAGTCCTTTCTCCTGCAACCAGCCGTTGAACAGCGCGAGGTCGCTGCGATAGGCATCGCGGGTGTTATCGGCAAGACCTTTTTCCAGCCACAGGGCGTCGAGAAATTGGTCTATCAGCGGATGATCAATGGCAGGCATAAAGGCTCAGGCAAGACAGGTAACGACTGGAAAGTGACGAACAGTCTTTCATAGCACGCGCACTCGCGGAACCATTGCCGGCATAAATCGCAGGCAACAAAAAAGCAGCCCGTAGGCTGCTTTTTTCTGCATCGGAAGCTGGACTTAAGCCAGTTTTTCCTTGATGCGAGCTGCTTTACCGGACAGGTCACGCAGGTAGTACAGCTTGGCTTTACGTACGTCACCGCGACGTTTAACGGCCATGCTGTCGATTTGCGGGCTGTAGGTCTGGAAAGTACGCTCTACGCCAACACCGTTGGAGATTTTACGAACGGTGAAAGCACTGTTTACGCCGCGGTTACGCTTGGCGATAACAACACCTTCGAACGCTTGCAGACGCGAACGGTCGCCTTCCTTCACTTTCACCTGAACGACAATGGTGTCGCCCGGGGCAAAGGTAGGGATCTCTTTGGTCATCTGCTCTGCTTCGAGTGCAAGGATGATTTTGTTAGTCATGCTGTGCTCCTAAGGTAAATCGTCGGATCTACCATCGATACGTTGTTAACTATCGTCCCGCTCGCGGATGTATTCCTCGAGCAGCTTCTTCTCTTCTCCAGAAAGCGAGCGGCTTTCCAGAAGATCGGCGCGTCGTTCAAAGGTCCTACCAAGGGACTGCTGTAAACGCCAACGCCGGATATGCGCGTGATTGCCACTTAGCAACACGTCGGGAACACGCTGATCCGCATACACCTCCGGTCGGGTGTAGTGCGGGCAATCCAGCAGACCATCCGTAAAGGAATCTTCCTCGGCGGAGTCCGCATGCCCTAAAGCTCCAGGCAGCAGTCGTGTAACCGCATCGATCAGGACCATCGCCGGCAGCTCGCCGCCAGACAGTACATAGTCGCCAATCGACCACTCTTCATCGACATGAGTATCTATAAAACGCTCGTCAATGCCTTCATAGCGGCCGGCAATCAGGATCAATGCATCCAGATTCGCCAACTCGCGCACCGCCGACTGAGTCAGTTGACGGCCTTGGGGGGACAGGTAAATTACCTTCGCCGCCTCCCCGGCTGCTGCCTTGGCCTGAACCAGTGCATCTTCCAGGGGCTTGATCTTCATCACCATGCCCGGACCACCGCCAAATGGGCGATCATCCACAGTGTGATGTCGATCCGTCGTGTAGTCTCGCGGGTTCCAACAGGTGAGCTGCAACAGCCCCTGTTTCACCGCCCGACTGGTGATGCCGTACTCGCTGATGGCGGAGAACATCTCGGGAAACAAACTGATCACTTCTACGCGCAAGTTAGCCACGCTTAGAAGTCCGCGTCCCAATCCACCTTCATCTCGCCTGCGGCCAGATCGACAGCCAACACGCATTGTTCCGTATAGGGCAACAGGCGTTCGCGATCATCCAGGCTGCCAGCGCAAGGCTTGACCACCATTACATCATTGGCGCCGGTTTCCAGAAGATGATCGATTTTCCCGAGCAATTGCCCGAGTTGATCAATAACCTTCAGACCTTCCAGCTGGTACCAGTAGTACTCGCCGTCGGTCAATTCAGGGAACAGGTTGCGCGGCACGCAGATCTCATAACCGGCCAGAAGACGGGCTTCTTCACGATCATCAAGACCCTTGAGCTTTGCGACCAGGAACTTGTCGTTCCCACGTCCGCTGACCAGCTCGACCTGTTTCACATTGCCTTCGCGCTTGAGCGTCCAGGTTTTGTACTGCAACAGGTTTTCTGTCGGATCAGTAAAGGAATACACCTTCACTTCGCCGCGAACGCCATGAACCGAATAAATTTTGCCAATAACGATCAAATCATCAGCAACAGCTGGCGTCGCGTTCATATTGCTCAGGCCGCAGCCTTAGCCGCGTCCTTCAACAACTGAGCAACACGCTCAGAAGGTTGTGCACCAACGCTCAGCCAGTAGGCTACGCGCTCTTGGTTCACGGACAGACGGACTTCTTGACCACGAGCAACAGGGTTGAAGAAACCAACCTGTTCCTTGTGCGAACCGTCGCGCGGGTTGCGGCTGTCGGTTACGGTCAAGTGGTAAAACGGGCGCTTTTTGGAGCCGCCAAGGGCAAGACGGATTGTTAGCATGTGAACATCGTTCCTGTAGTCGGTGCTGCAAATCTAAAGGCACAGCGGGCATAGGTGCCCGAAAGGCCGCATATTCTAAGGAATATCCGGACTTTTGCAAATGTCTTTTTCCGGCGGCCTATCGGACGCCATCCAGATTTGCTATAGAGCCGTCGTTGAAAACGGCCAGTCAGCTCCCGCCAAGTGCGGGTTTGCTGGAGTTCCCACTTCCTTGTGGGGTTGCGCAAGAGCAAGCCCTTGCGCGAATTCTTTACATCTTTGGCATGCCGCCGCCGGGCAACATACCGCCCATGCCGCGCATCATTTTGGCCATTCCGCCCTTGGCGGAGAATTTCTTCATCATCTTCTGCATCTGCTTGTGTTGCTTGATCAAGCGACCGATGTCCTGCACCTGAGTGCCGGAACCCATGGCGATCCGGCGTTTGCGCGAACCGCTGATCACATCAGGGTCGCGGCGTTCGGCCGGGGTCATGGAGTTGATGATGGCTTCCATCTGCTTGAATTGCTTTTCTGCCGCACCCTGGGCATTGCCCATCTGCGCCAGGTTCACGCCGCCCATGTTGGGCAGTTTGTCCATGAGACCGCCGAGGCCGCCCATGTTTTTCATTTGTTGCAACTGATCGCGGAAGTCTTCGAGGTCGAAGCCCTTGCCCTTCTTCAGTTTCTTGGCCAGTTTGTCGGCCTTGTCCTTGTCGAGGGTCGCTTCGGCCTGTTCGATCAGGCTGAGCACGTCGCCCATGCCGAGGATGCGCGAAGCAATACGCTCAGGATGGAACGGATCGAGCGCTTCGCTCTTCTCGCCCATACCGATGAACTTGATCGGCTTGCCGGTGATGGCTCGAACCGACAGGGCGGCACCGCCACGGGCATCGCCGTCGACCTTGGTCAGGATCACGCCGGTCAGCGGCAGTGCATCACCAAACGCCTTGGCGGTGTTGGCGGCGTCCTGGCCGGTCATGGCGTCAACCACGAACAGGGTTTCGACCGGGTTGATCGCGGCGTGCAGCGCCTTGATCTCGCCCATCATCTCTTCGTCGATGTGTAAACGACCGGCGGTATCGACGATGACCACATCAATGAACTTAAGCTTTGCTTCTTTAATAGCCGCTTGCGCGATGTCGACCGGCTTCTGGCTCAGGTCGGACGGGAAGAAGGTAACACCGACTTCACCCGCAAGCATTTCCAGCTGTTTGATTGCCGCCGGACGGTAAACGTCCGCGGACACGACCATGACCGACTTTTTCTTGCGCTCTTTAAGGAAGCGCGCAAGTTTGCCGGCGGTGGTGGTTTTACCCGCGCCCTGCAAACCGGCCATCAGGATCACGGCAGGTGGAACGGCGCTCAGGTTCAGGTCTTCGTTGGCCGCGCCCATCAGGCTTTCGAGCTCGGCCTGGACGATCTTCACAAAGGCCTGGCCCGGTGTCAGGCTGCGCGACACCTCGGTGCCGACAGCGCGTTCCTTGACCGAATTGACGAAGTCTTTGACCACGGGCAAGGCGACGTCGGCTTCGAGCAACGCCATGCGCACTTCACGCAGGGTGTCTTTGATGTTGTCTTCGGTCAGTTTGGCCTTGCCGGTGACATGGCGCAGCGTCTGCGAGAGACGGTCGGTTAAGTTTTCAAACATTGCGCGATCCTTTCAGGCCCTGTGTAGACCGGGATAATGGCGGCCCAGACCGGAATAAACATGTGCTCGGCGAGCCTGCGGCGTGGGCAGGTCGCGGATTATAGCGAAGACTGCGTCTGGCGGACACCTCACACTTTCGTGCGGCGGGGGTTCTATGCCAAACTCAGCCCCTTTCGGGCTTGCCTAACAGGATTTATGCTCCCCTTGTCACCCAGTTTGCTTACCACTCTCGCCGCCGCCTGCTTATATGCCGCTGCGACTCTTTATCAGGGCTCTCGCCTGGCCACCGGCGCCAAGGCGAACAAGCGCCTGCTGGTCACGCTCGGCGTATTGGCGGTCCTGGCTCACAGCGCCAGCCTGCTTACCCACCTGCTGACGCCGATCGGCCTGGGCCTGGATTTTTTCAGCGCCGCCAGCCTGATTGCCGCCGCGGTCATTGCCTTGACCTTGCTGGCCTGCTCGCGGATCCCGGTGGAAAACCTGCTGATATTGCTGTTCCCGCTGGGGGCCGCGACCGTGCTGCTGGCGCAGTTCGCGCCGGCCGGCACCGTACAGGTCATCGACGAAGCACCGGGCATCCTCGCCCATATCCTGCTGTCGATCCTCGCCTACGGCATGTTCACCATTGCGGTGTTCCAGTCCTTGCTACTGCTGGTTCAAGACCATCAGCTCAAGCACAAACATCCGTCAGGGCTGATCAGGAATTTCCCGCCGCTGCAAACCATGGAAAGCCTGCTGTTCGGTTTCCTGTGGGCCGGCTGGACGCTGCTATCGTTGTCGTTGATCTCCGGCTGGTTGTTTGTCGACAACCTGTTCGCCCAGCACCTGGTGCATAAAACCTTGCTGGCGTGCCTGGCCTGGATTGTCTTCAGTGTTCTGCTGTGGGGCCGCAATCGCCTCGGCTGGCGCGGACACAAGGCAATTCGCTGGACCCTGGCTGGTTTCTGCCTGCTGATGCTGGCGTATTTCGGCAGCAAGCTGGTTCGTGAATACATCCTGCATATCTGACGGGCGGCATTAATGGACGACTTGCCCATAGGGCCGATGCTCGCGGTATTGGCCCTGCTGATTTTATGGTCGGGGCTGTTTACCGCCATCGAAGCAGCACAACAGCAGTTGCTGGCCCAGCGGACTGCCTCGCGTTCGAGCGACAAACCGGTGGCGAAGCTGAGCTTCCCGCTCAACAGCCTGATCTTCTGCAACACCCTGTGCCGTGCGCTGGTCATGGTCATCAGCACGTTGCTGGCGATTTTCACCTGGGCCGGGAACGGCCCATGGGTCGCCTGTCTCGGCGCTGGCGCCGCACTCCTGGTGTTCGCCGACTACCTGCCGCGCACACTCGCCTATCGCCACCCTGACGCGGTGCTGAACCTGGGCAACACCTTGCTCGGCGCGCCACTGAAAATCATCTACCCGGCCGCCTGGATGCTCAATGGCTTGAGCCAGTTGTTGATGCGACCGTTCGCTCGCAAAGTCAAAGTCGTGCAGCAGAGCGAAGACGAAGCGCCGACGGATCGGCACGAAGATCAGGACCATAGCGTCTGCCGCCCGCACCCGCTGTCCGGCATCCACGCGCTGGACAACATCACGGTCAACGACATTCTGGTGCCGCGCAGTGACGTCGACGGCATCAACCTCGACGACCCGATTGAAGAAATCATCGAGCAATTGCGCCACAACAAGCGCACGCGCCTGCCGGTGTTCCACAGCGACATCAACCAGGTCGAAGCGGTGCTCAACACCCGGCACATCCGTCATTTGCTGGCCGATGCCAGCCTGACGATGGAAGCGCTGATGGCGGCCAGCCATGACCCTTATTTCGTCCCGGAAAGCACCCCGCTGCAGCTGCAGCTGCTGAACTTCCACAAGCAGCAGCGGCGCTTGGGCATGGTGGTCGACGAGTACGGCGAAGTGCTGGGTATCGTGACCCTGGAGGACATTCTTGAAGAAATCGTCGGTGAGTTCGAAAGCCAGCACAGCCTGGACAACCCGCACATCCATCCTCAGGCCGATGGACGCCTGGTGATTGATGGTGCGGCGTCGATTCGCGACTTGAACAAGAGCCTGGGCTGGCACCTGCCCAGCGATGGCCCGAAAACCCTTAACGGACTGGTGACCGAAGCCCTTGAGACCATTCCGGACAGCGCGGTATGCCTGAAGATCGGGCGCTATCGCCTGGAAATTCTGGAGACCGAAGACAATCGCGTCACGCGGGTGCTGATCTGGCATACCAGTTCAGTTCCAGTCGTTATTTAATCCCCTTGTTGAATCGTTAGGCTCCTTCCTATAATCGGGGCGCTTACCCAAGCCCCGCCTCACTTCAGTGCTACCCGCACTCTGCAACAAAACCCACATCCCTGGGTGTTCGACCATAATAATTCGCTCCACTGGGGCACATGACTGTCAGGGATAACCGCATGACGACCAGCACGACTTATACCGAAACCACGTCCGCACAACCGACGAACTCCGCCACCCGGGTGGCCACCGCGAGTTTCATCGGCACCGCCATCGAGTTTTACGACTTCTACGTCTATGCCACCGCAGCAGCGTTGGTGATCGGGCCGGTGTTCTTTCCACAGACCTCCGGCACCGCGCAAATGTTGTCGGCGTTTCTCACCTTCGGTATCGCCTTTCTTGCGCGACCGCTGGGTTCTGCCCTGTTCGGCCACTTCGGTGATCGCATCGGGCGAAAATCAACACTCGTCGCTTCGCTGCTGCTGATGGGCGTCTGCACGACGCTGATCGGCGTGTTGCCGGGTTACGACAGCATTGGCGCCTGGGCGCCGATCCTGCTTTGCGTGCTGCGCTTCGGCCAAGGCTTGGGGCTGGGCGGTGAATGGGGCGGTGCGGCGTTGCTGGCCACGGAGAACGCGCCCAAAGGCAAACGCGCATGGTTCGGCATGTTCCCCCAGCTTGGCCCTTCGATTGGCTTTCTGGCGGCAAACGGTCTGTTCCTGACCCTTGCAATGACGCTGAACGATGAACAATTCCGCTCGTGGGGCTGGCGGATTCCCTTCCTGCTCAGCGCCGTATTGGTGATGGTCGGGTTGTACGTGCGCCTCAAACTCCACGAAACCCCGGTGTTCGCCAATGCCATGGCCCGCCAGGAGCGGGTGAAGATCCCGCTGATCGAGCTGTTCAGCCAATACTGGGCGCCGATGCTGCTGGGCGCCGGCTCGATGGTGGTGTGCTATGCGCTGTTCTACATCTCGACGGTGTTTTCGCTGAGTTACGGCGTGACGACCCTCGGCTACACCCGTGAAACCTTCCTCGCCTTACTGTGCTTCGCGGTGCTGTTCATGGCCGCCGCGACGCCACTGTCGGCGTGGGCCAGCGACCGTTACGGGCGCAAACCGGTGCTGATCATCGGTGGCGTGCTGGCGATTTTGTCCGGGTTCTTGATGGAACCGCTGCTAACCCAAGGTTCAACCTGGGGCGTGGCGCTGTTCCTGTGCATCGAATTGTTTCTGATGGGCGTGACGTTTGCGCCGATGGGTGCGTTGCTGCCTGAGCTGTTTCCGACTCACGTTCGCTATACCGGAGCCTCGGCGGCGTACAACCTGGGCGGGATCGTCGGGGCCTCGGCGGCGCCATTCTTCGCGCAGAAGCTGGTGGCGATGGGCGGTCTGAGTTATGTCGGCGGGTATGTGTCGGTGGCGGCGGTGTTGAGCTTGATTGCGGTGCTGTGCCTGAAGGAGACGCGTAACAACGATTTGAATCGGGTAACCTGATAGATCGCCATCGCGGGCAAGCCCGGCTCCCACAGGGAACGCATTCGGCCAGAAAGAATGCAATACCTGTGGGAGTCGGACTTGCCCGCGATAGGCGCGACTCGGTTTACAGCTCTACCGCGACAGCCTGAGAAGCACGGGTGGCCTTGGCACGAGCCAATTCAATCGACTCATCCCGCGCCAATGCCACGCCCATCCGGCGCTGACCATTCACTTCTGGCTTGCCAAACAGACGCAACGCCGTGTCCGGCTCGCTCAACGCAGACCCCAGGTTGGCGAAAGCGGTCTGGGTCGACTGCCCTTCCACCAGAATCACCGCTGAAGCCGAAGGGCCGAACTGACGGATCAGCGGAATCGGCAGGCCCAGAATCGCCCGTGCGTGCAGCGCGAACTGCGACAGGTCCTGGGAAATCAGGGTCACCAGGCCAGTGTCATGCGGGCGCGGCGAGACTTCGCTGAACCACACCTGATCGCCTTTGATGAACAACTCGACGCCAAACAGGCCACGACCGCCCAGCGCCTCGGTGACCGCTTTGGCCACACGCTCGGACTCAGCCAAAGCAACCGGGCTCATGGCTTGTGGCTGCCAGGATTCCTGATAGTCGCCCTTCTCCTGACGGTGACCGACCGGCGCGCAGAAGGTGGTACCGCCGACGTGACGCACGGTCAGCAGGGTGATTTCGTAGTCGAAGTCGATGAAACCTTCAACGATCACGCGACCTTTGCCGGCGCGGCCGCCTTCTTGCGCGTAGTCCCACGCGGTTTTGACGTCATCGGCGCTACGCAACAGGCTCTGGCCTTTGCCCGAGGAACTCATCACCGGCTTGACCACGCATGGGAAGCCGAGGTCTTCGACGGCTTTGCTGTAATCCTCGAAAGTATCGGCGAAATGGTACGGCGAGGTCGGCAGGTCCAGCTCTTCGGCGGCCAGGCGACGGATGCCTTCACGGTTCATGGTCAGCTGCGCGGCACGCGCGGTCGGAATCACGGTGAAGCCTTCGGCTTCCAGTTCGACCAGAGTGGCGGTCGCGATGGCTTCGATTTCCGGCACGATGAAGTGCGGCTTCTCGGCTTCGATCACCGCACGCAGGGCGGCGCCATCGAGCATATTAATCACGTGGCTGCGATGGGCGACCTGCATGGCCGGGGCGTCGGCATAACGATCCACGGCAATCACTTCAACGCCCAGGCGTTGCAGCTCGATTACCACTTCCTTGCCCAACTCACCACAGCCACACAGCAATACGCGGGTCGCGGTTGGCGACAATGGAGTTCCGATACGGGTCATCTCAGGTCCTCAAGAAGCGGATCATCGAGGGATGCAACGCCATGCGCGCTTCCCATGGGGAGAAAGCGCGGCATTTTACATGAACCGAAGGGTTTGGCTTCAGCTGACGAGGGCCTGTTTGCGCAAGCGCCAGGCCATGATCAGCCAAACAACGGTCACGCCAGCGAACTTCGAACCCATGGCTGTGAGGATCACACCGGGAGTAAACGCGTCGATCATGCCGAAAAAAATGAAGGTATCGAGGGGAATGCTCAGCGCCGAACTTATCCAGAGGCGATCGTGCAACGGGCGTTTGGTGATGCTGAACACCAGCCAGTCGATGCACTCGGACACCGCAAACGCCGTGGCGCTGGCCAATGCCATGCCCAACCACCAAACCCGAACGCTAACCTTGTAGCAGCTGCCGAAGGCTGCGTCCGGCTGCGCAGCAGTCGTAAACCCTGAGAACGCGATTTGACTGAATAACCGAAGTGCCTGATTTTGCGACTGCTGCGCAGCCGGACGCAGCCGGACGCAGGCTTCGCCAGCTGCTACAGGTCCGGGGTTTTGCCGATCATCCACAGCAACCCGCTGGATTTGGCCCGCTCATGACACAACCCCAACACCGCGCGGCGCTCTTCGTTGTTCATACGGCTCCAGCGCGTGATCTCTTCCACCGTCCGCTGACACCCGGTGCAAATGTCGTCGTCATCCAACGCGCAAATATTCACGCAGGGCGATGGCACCGGTCGTTCAGTGGCGCTCATTCTTCCTGCTCGACCAGATCACGGGCATAGCGCTGCGAGTTATGCACATAGTGGGCAGCGCTGGCCTCCAGCATCTTCTTCTGCTGCTCGGTCAGCTCACGCACCACTTTGCCTGGGGAACCCATGACTAGCGACCCATCGGGAATTTCCTTGCCTTCGCCGATCAGCGAATTGGCGCCGATGATGCAGTTTTTGCCAATTTTCGCGCCATTCAGAATGACCGCATTAATGCCGATCAAGCTGTAATCACCCACGGTGCAGCCATGCAGCATGGCGTTATGACCAATGGTCACGCCAGTGCCGATGGTCAGCGGGTAGCCCATGTCGGTGTGCATCACGGTACCGTCCTGGACATTGCTGTTCTTGCCGATCAGGATCAGTTCGTTGTCGCCCCGCAGTACGGCGTTGAACCAGACGTTGGCGCCCTCTTCCAGTTTGACCTTGCCCACCAGCACGGCATTGGGCGCGACCCAGCTCTGCGGATGGGTTTCGACGCGGGCGTCGCCCAAACGATATTTCATCTTGTTGTCCTCAAGGCCAGGCAGGCTCATACAAAGCACGGTTGACGCCATACGAACGATGGCTCAGGTGTTGATAAAACTCTTGGGCGGTTGATGCAGGCTGATTTTCGCGTCATAGAGCAGATTGATCAACTCGACGATCATAATCGCCGTCAAGCCCCAGATCTTGTATTCGCCATAACGGTAGCTCGGCACGTACCAGCTACGGCCCTGGTAATCGATGCGATGGGTGTGTTCGCGCGGGTCCTTGCGGAAGAATTCGAGCGGTACGCTGAAGACAGCAGCGATCTCGGCATCGTTGGCCCGATATTCGACAAAATCCGGAATCACCCCGACATAAGGCGTGACCTTGATGCCGTGCAATGAGATCAACGGGCTAAGCGGGCCGATCACTTCAACCAGGCCCGGTGGCAAGCCGATTTCTTCTTCGGCCTCACGTAGCGCGGTGAAAATCAGGTCGGGGTCCTCGGGGTCGCGACGACCACCGGGAAAGGCCACTTCACCGCCGTGGGTCGAGAGCCCGCTGGCGCGCAGGGTCAGAACCAGTTCTGGTTCATCACTGCGAGTGATGGGCACCAGTACCGCAGCCTCCGGGAAACGCTTGTCGGTTTCCAGTGTGCGTGGAGTGTGGTTGCTTACTCGATGCAGTAGCTCGTCCAGCATGAGACTTCTCGATTTATTCTCTACTTTGCATCATGCACCAATCGAACCGACCGCCCAACCCCATAACCACTGCATGTCGCTAAACGACAACTTGCCGACAGACACCGCCGCACGCCAAGATAGGCGCAGCATTCAGGAACCCAAGCATGAAATTTTGCAGTCAGTGCGGCAACCCGGTGACCCAGCGTATTCCCGAAGGCGATTCGCGTCTGCGATTTGTCTGCGACAGCTGCCATACGATTCACTACCAGAACCCCAACATCGTCGCCGGTTGCGTCGCGACCTGGGGCTCGAAAGTGTTGCTGTGTCGGCGTGCCATCGAGCCACGGCTCGGTTACTGGACCCTGCCTGCCGGTTTCATGGAGAACGGTGAAACCATCGAGCAGGCGGCCATTCGCGAAACCGCCGAAGAAGCCTGTGCCCGGGTGCGCAACCTGAGTATCTATACATTGATCGACGTGCCGCACATCAGCCAGGTGCATGTATTCTTTCGCGCCGAGCTGGCAGACCTGGACTTTTGTGCCGGCCCCGAGAGCCTGGAAGTGCAGCTTTTCGAGGAAGCCGACATCCCTTGGTCCGACCTGGCTTTCCGCACAGTGGGCCGTACCCTAGAATGCTTCTTCGCTGACCGGCGGACCGAGGCCTACCCTGTGCGGTCCGAATCGATCCCGCCACTTGCTCAGCTTGCCATCACTTAAAACATCTATAACTAAAATAGCCGACACCTCTAGGGATATCGTTTCAATGCGCTGGTTGCTTGTCGTTTTATGCTTGTCGTTCGTTGCCATGTCACAGGCTTCCGTTGCGGAACCCCTGAATGGCAGAGTCATCGAAAAAATTCTGGTCCTGAAATCCGCTCACCAACTGCAATTGATCAATAATGGCAAGCCGCTCAAGACCTATCGCATATCCTTGGGCAAGCATCCCCAAGGCCCAAAACTGATGGAGGGTGACAAACGCACGCCAGAAGGTCTCTATTGGGTGGACTGGCGCAAGGTCAGCGATCGCTTCAACCTGGCAATGCACATCTCCTACCCGAACATCAGCGACTCTGCCCGTTCGCGCAGAGAGGGTGTCGATCCCGGTGGCATGATCATGATCCACGGAACGCCGGACACTGAGGAAAACCCTGAATCCCTGTTCCACACCCTGGACTGGACGGACGGCTGCATCGCCATGCGCAACATGGACATGCGCGAAGTCTGGAACCTGGTACCGGACGGCACGATGATCGAGATCCGCCCGTAACCCCATTCTGGCTGGATCCTTGTAATTCAGAGCAACAAAAAACCCGCTGAACGCGAATTCAGCGGGTTTTTCATTTCAGCGGCAAGAGAATCAAAAATCCTCCAACCGCCACACTTCATAAGCCGGCGTCTCATAGGGGTGGCTTTGCTTCAGCGCCACCACCACAGAGCGAATCAACTCATCGCTGACCACCAGCTCAACCTTCCATTCCTCAACCTGTTCGACCTGTCCCGCTTCACCAATGAACGGCTGACTGCCGTCCAACGGGCGAAACTGGCCGAGGCCGAGCACTTGCCAGGCGCAATGGTCGTAAGCGCCGATCCGTCCGCCACCAGCGGCGAATACGGCGTTTTTGACTTGTTCCACATGGCTGGTTGGAACAAAAAAGCTGAGCTTGTACACGACGCTTAGTTAACCCGCTTTTAGTTTACCCAGACCCGAGCATTACGGAACATACGCATCCAAGGTGCGTCTTCGTTCCAGTCTTCCGAACGCCACGAGTTCTGCACGGCGCGGAACACACGTTCCGGGTGCGGCATCATGATCGTTACGCGACCGTCGCGGCTGGTCAAACCGGTGATCCCGCGCGGCGAGCCGTTCGGGTTGGCCGGGTATTTTTCGGTGACCTTGCCGTGGTTGTCGACGAAGCGCATTGCCACGCAGCCCGACAGATCGGCTTCCAGCAACGCTTCTTCGCTGGCGAATTCGGCATGGCCTTCACCGTGAGCGATGGCGATTGGCATGCGCGAACCGGCCATGCCTTGCAGGAAGATCGAGTTCGACTCCTGGACCTGAACCATGGCCACGCGCGCTTCGAACTGCTCGGAGCGGTTACGCACGAAGTGCGGCCAGAACTCGCTGCCCGGAATCAGCTCGTGCAGGTTGGACATCATCTGGCAACCGTTGCACACGCCGAGGGTGAAGCTGTCGTTGCGTTCGAAGAAGCCCTGGAACGCATCGCGAGCACGGCTGTTGAACAGCGCGGACTTGGCCCAGCCTTCGCCGGCACCGAGTACGTCGCCGTAGGAGAAACCACCGCACGCCACCAGACCTTTGAACTCGTTCAGGTCGACACGGCCGGCCAGAATGTCGCTCATGTGCACGTCGATCGCATTGAAACCGGCGCGGTCGAACGCGGCCGCCATTTCCACCTGACCGTTGACGCCCTGCTCACGCAGAACGGCAACCTGTGGGCGGATGCCTTTTTTGATGTAAGGCGCGGCAACGTCCTGGTTGACGTCGAAGCTGAGCTTGACGCTCAGGCCCGGGTTGTCTTCTTCCAGCAGCACGTCGAACTCTTGTTCGGCGCAATCGGCGTTGTCACGCAGACGCTGGATCTGGTAGCTGGTTTCAGCCCACTGACGCTGCAGCAGACGACGCTGACCTTCGAACACGGTTTCGCCGTTGAAGGTGATGTTGATCTGACCGTTGTTCATCGGCTGACCGATCACCGACACGCACTCGCCCAAACCGGCAGCGCTGAACTGCGCGAGGATGTCCGGTGTGGAGTCCTGACGAACCTGAATCACGGCGCCCAGTTCTTCGTTGAACAGGATCGCAGCGATGTCGGCGGAGGTTTCTGCCAGACCGTCGAGGTTCAGGCTCAGACCGCAGTGGCCGGCGAAGGCCATTTCCACCACGCTGGTCAGCAGACCACCGTCGGAACGGTCGTGGTACGCCAGCAGGTGACCGTCGGCATTCAGGCCCTGGATCACCGCAAAGAAGGCTTTGAGGTCTTCGGAATCATCAACGTCCGGCGCTTGCGAGCCGAGCTTGCCGTGCACCTGTGCCAGGATCGAGGCGCCCATGCGGTTTTGACCACGGCCCAGATCGATCAGGATCAGGTCGGTGGTGCCCTTGTCCATGCGCAGTTCCGGGGTCAGGGTCTGACGGATGTCAGCCACTGGCGCGAAACCGGTCACGATCAGGGACATTGGCGAAGTCACGGTCTTGTCGACGCCTTCGTCGCTCCAGCGCGTGGCCATGGACATGGAGTCCTTGCCCACCGGAATGGTGATGCCAAGCTCAGGGCACAGTTCCATGCCGACCGCTTTCACGGTGTCGTACAGGCGCGCGTCTTCACCCGGGTGACCGGCAGCGGACATCCAGTTCGCCGATAGTTTGATGTCGGAGATCTTATTGATGCGCGAAGCGGCGATGTTGGTCAGGGTTTCGCCGATAGCCATACGGCCCGACGCCGGAGCGTCCAGCAGCGCCAGCGGAGTGCGCTCGCCCATGGCCATGGCTTCACCGGTGTAGACGTCGAAGCTGGTGGCGGTGACGGCAACGTCGGCCACCGGAACCTGCCACGGGCCAACCATTTGGTCACGGGCCACGAGGCCGGTGATGGTGCGGTCGCCGATGGTAATCAGGAAGCTTTTGCTCGCCACGGCCGGGTGATGCAGAACGCGCTCGACGCAATCTGCAATTTCAAGCGTCGACGGATCGAAATCGTCGCCCAGTTCGTTTTCACGAACGGCCGAACGGTGCATGCGCGGGGCTTTGCCCAGCAGCACTTCCAGCGGCATGTCCACCGGGCTGTTGCCGAAGTGGCTGTCGGTGACCGTCAGTTGCGGTTCGGCAGTGGCTTCGCCGACCACGGCGAACGGGCAGCGCTCGCGCTCGCAGATCGCCTGGAAGCGTTCGAAGTCAGCCGGGCCGACCGCCAGAACATAGCGTTCCTGGGATTCGTTACTCCAGATTTCGTGCGGGGCCATGCCCGGCTCGTCGTTTGGAATGTTGCGCAGTTCGAAGCGGCCACCACGGTTGCCGTCGTTGACCAGTTCCGGGAAGGCGTTGGACAGACCGCCCGCGCCGACGTCGTGAATGAAGCTGATCGGGTTCTTGTCACCCAACTGCCAGCAACGGTCGATGACTTCCTGGCAGCGACGCTCCATCTCAGGGTTTTCGCGTTGTACCGAAGCGAAGTCCAGGTCAGCCGAGCTGGTGCCGGTGGCCATGGAGGAAGCCGCGCCGCCGCCCAGACCGATCAGCATCGCCGGGCCGCCGAGCACGATCAGCTTGGAGCCGACGGTGATCTCGCCTTTCTGTACGTGTTCGGCACGGATGTTACCCATGCCGCCGGCCAGCATGATCGGCTTGTGGTAACCACGAACTTCGTCGCCACGCGGGGTGGTGATCGACTGTTCGAAGGTACGGAAGTAGCCGGTCAGGGCTGGACGACCGAATTCGTTGTTGAACGCGGCACCACCCAGTGGGCCTTCGATCATGATGTCCAGCGCGGTCACGATGCGCTCAGGCTTGCCGTACGGCACTTCCCACGGCTGTTCGAAGCCCGGGATTTGCAGGTTGGATACGGTGAAACCGGTCAGGCCAGCCTTCGGCTTGGCGCCACGGCCGGTCGCGCCTTCGTCCCGGATCTCACCGCCACTGCCGGTGGATGCACCCGGGAACGGGGCAATCGCGGTCGGGTGGTTGTGGGTTTCGACTTTCATCAGGATGTGCACCGGTTCCTGCACCGCGCCGTACTGGCGGGTTTCAGGGTCCGGGAAGAAACGACCGGCGACGTTACCGACGATCACCGAAGCGTTGTCCTTATAAGCCGACAAAACACCTTCGCTGTGCATCTGGTAGGTGTTCTTGATCATGCCGAACAGGCTTTTTTCCTGGCTCTGACCGTCGATGTCCCAACTGGCGTTGAAGATTTTGTGACGGCAGTGCTCGGAGTTCGCCTGGGCGAACATCATCAGTTCGATGTCATGCGGGTTGCGCTTCAAGCCGACGAAGGCGTTGACCAGGTAGTCGATTTCGTCTTCGGCCAGGGCCAGGCCCAGCTCGGTGTTGGCTTTTTCCAGCGCGGCGCGACCGCCACCCAGCACGTCGATCGCAGTCAGCGGCTTGGGTTCGGCGTGGCTGAACAGGCCGGCGGCCTGTTCGAGGTTGGCCAGAACGATCTGCGTCATGCGATCGTGCAGTACGTCAGCGATAAGCTGTGCTTGGGCGTCGCTGAACTGGCCAGCCACGTAGAACGCGATGCCGCGCTCCAGGCGCTGGATCTTGCTCAGGCCACAGTTGCGGGCGATGTCACTCGCTTTACTGGACCACGGCGAGATGGTGCCGAAACGCGGCAACACCAGGAACAGACGACCGGTCGGCTCTTGTACCGGAACACTTGGGCCGTACTTCAGAAGGCGCGCGAGCACCTGCTGTTCGTCGCCGGTCAGGACGCCGGTAACTTCGGCGAAGTGAGCGAATTCAGCATACAAGCCGCTGACAGCCGGGACCTTCTGGCTCAGTTGCTCAAGGAGTTTGCTGTGGCGAAAGGCAGAAAGGGCAGGAGCGCCGCGCAGGATCAACATCTTCGGGACAGCCTCGGGAGGGGTGTGCTTTGAGGCCGTGCATTCTAGCCTAAACCGCCCGCGACATCACCCGAAACGGTACGGGCGGCTGCACCTGGGTGTCGGACCGCAGATACGGGCCTCGAAAAGACACTCAAAAAGGGTTATTTTTTCCACTCGGAAAATGCTGTCCGGGCCCATTCCTGCGGGCTCCGGAGGCCTTTTCAATTGCCTAGCAGACAAGCCCTTTGCTGTCGAGATATGGCGCTCGTGGTCCTTTGCGTATACTGCGCAGATGTTTTCCCCAACGGCTTTGCGTCCGCGGTACGCCAAATGGCTGATCGCAACCGGACTCTTCCTGCTGCTCAATGGCTGTGTTGATAAACCCAACACGCTGGAGCGCGTAAAGGAGGATGGCGTGCTGCGCGTGGTTACCCGCAACAGCCCCGCCACCTACTTCCAGGATCGCAACGGTGAAACCGGCTTCGAATACGAGCTGGTGAAGCGCTTCGCCGACGATCTGGGGGTGGAACTCAAGATCGAGACCGCCGACAACCTCGACGACCTGTACAGCCAGGTCGGCAAGCCTAACGGCCCGGTGCTGGCTGCGGCCGGTCTGGTCGGCAGCGAAGAACGTAAAAAACAGGTCAGGTTTTCCCACTCCTACCTGGATGTCACCCCACAGGTCATCTACCGCAACGGCCAATCGCGGCCGACCGACGCCGGTGATCTGGTCGGCAAGAAGATCATGGTGCTCAAAGGCAGCACCCACGCAGAACAGTTGGCGGAGCTGAAAAAGAAATACCCCGGCATTGAGTATGAAGAATCCGACGCGGTCGAAGTCGTCGACCTGCTGCGCATGGTCGATGAAGGCCAGATCGATCTGACCCTGGTCGACTCCAACGAAGTTGCGATGAACCAGGTGTACTTCACCAACATCCGGGTCGCCTTCGATCTCGGCGATGCCAGCAACCAGAGCTGGGCCGTGGCCGCTGGCGAAGATAACAGCCTGCTCAACGAAATCAACGACTACCTCGACAAGGTGCAGAAAAACGGCACCCTGCAGCGCCTCAAAGACCGCTACTACGGGCATGTCGACGTGCTCGGCTACATGGGTGCCACCACGTTCGCCCAGCACTTGCAGCAGCGCCTGCCCAAGTACGAACAGCACTTCAAGGCATACGCCAAGAAAGAAAAAGTCGACTGGCGTCTGCTGGCCGCCATCGGTTATCAGGAGTCGTTGTGGCAACCGGCGGTCACGTCCAAGACCGGCGTGCGCGGCCTGATGATGCTGACCCAGAACACCGCGCAAGCAATGGGCGTGTCCAACCGCCTCGACCCCAAGCAAAGCATCATGGGTGGAGCCAAGTACCTGGCCTATATCAAGGATCAACTGGACGCGTCGATTCAGGAGCCGGATCGCACCTGGTTTGCCCTGGCGGCCTACAACGTCGGCACCGGCCACCTGGATGACGCGCGCAAACTGGCGAAGAAGGAAGGGTTGAACCCGGACAAGTGGCTGGATGTGAAGAAAATGCTGCCGCGCCTGTCAGAGAAGAAGTGGTACAGCAAGACGCGTTATGGCTACGCCCGGGGCGGCGAGCCGGTGCATTTCGTGGCGAACATCCGTCGTTACTACGACATCCTTACGTGGGTCACGCAGCCACAGCTTGAAGGTGATCAGGTGGCCGAAGGTAACCTGCATGTGCCGGGGATCGACAAGTCGAAGCCTGCTCAAGAGCCTGCACCGCTCTGACCCCAACGACACAAATCAAATAATGTGGGAGCGAGCCTGCTCGCGATAGCTTTCTTGCAGTCAACATCTTCGTTGAATGTTAAGACGCCATCGCGAGCAGGCTCGCTCCCACAGTTGTTTTGTGTTTGGTCTTTAGGCTTTTGCGGCGGCCAGGATCAGCGCTTTCATCTCCGACACCGCCGACTTGAAGCCGACAAACAACGCATGTGCCACCAGCGCATGGCCGATGTTCAGTTCGTTGATGCCTTTGATCGCCGCCACCGCTTCAACGTTGTGGTAGTGCAAACCGTGCCCGGCATTGACGATCAGCCCTTGAGCCAAACCAAACGCGACGCCATCGGCCACACGCTTGAGCTCCTCAGCCACGTCGGTCGGCGTCTCGGCATCGGCGTAACGACCGGTATGCAGTTCGATGGCCGGCGCACCAACACGGCGGGACGCTTCAATCTGCCGCTCATCCGCGTCGATGAACAGCGACACTTCGCAGCCAAGCTTCGACAAGCGATCCACGGCGGCCTTGATCCGCGCCTCCTGCCCTGCCACGTCCAGGCCACCTTCAGTAGTCAGTTCCTGACGGGTTTCCGGGACCAGGCAAATGTGCGCCGGGCGGATGCGTTCGGCGAACACCATCATTTCTTCGGTGACGCCCATTTCGAAGTTCATGCGGGTTTGCAGCACGTCCTTGAGTAGCAAAACGTCGCGCTCCTGGATGTGCCGACGGTCTTCGCGCAAATGCACGGTGATGCCGTCAGCGCCCGCCTCTTCCGCGTCCAGTGCAGCCTTGACCGGATCCGGGTAGCGAGTGCCCCGGGCCTGACGCAGGGTGGCAACGTGGTCGATGTTCACGCCAAGAAGAATGCGATTGCTGGTGGTCACGGAAGCGCTCCTGAATTGAAAGATTCGGCGCACAGCATACGGGGAGACTACGGCTTGCGAAACAGCTCGCGGCTGACTAAAGGACGGCCGCCCAGATGCACGGCCAATGCCTGACGCATCAGACGCTTGGCGGCGGACAGCGCCCCGGGCGCAGTCCAGTCGGCATCCGCCATGGCCAACAGTTCGGTGCCATTGAACAGCCCGGGTTGCAGCAGGTAGACCTGCTCCAGGCCAGCATCCACCTGTAAGCGGTAGAGACCGTCCGGGGCGATGGGCTCGCCGTGGATGTCCGAGGTCAGCGCAAAGCCGTAACCGAGGTCGTCGAGCAGGCGCCATTCGAAAGAGCGCAGCAACGGCTCCAGCGGACGGCCTTCGGCCAGGGCGAGCAACGTGGCGGCGTAGTGATCGAATACCGCGGGATGAGGGTCTTCGGCGGGCAGCAGGCGAATCAACAGCTCATTCAGGTAGAGGCCGCTGAACAGCGCCTCACCACTGAGCCAGGTTGAAACACCGGCGGCTTCCATCCGCCCGACGTTCTTTAACTCACCGCGCCCCCGAAACTCGACTTCCAGCGGCACGAACGGCCGCGCCAACGTCCCGGCCTTGCCCCGCGCACTGCGCAACACCGCCCGCAGCCGACCTTGCGGCGTGAGGAAATCCACCAATGCGCTGTTTTCGCGGTAAGCGCGGGAGTGGAGGACGTAGGCGGGTTGGGCGATGGGAGGGGTTGAGGACATGGAAGTCGCACTTCTCAATGAGCAAACACAGTTTTACTGACCACCACAAACCACTGTGGGAGCGAGCCTGCTCGCGATGGGGGCATCACATTCAGCATCAATGTTGAATGTCAGACCGCTATCGCGAGCAGGCTCGCTCCCACACGGGAATTATGCATCCAGGATCAGGCGTTACAGGTCGCCATAACCCAGCGAACGCAACGCGCGCTCGTCATCGGACCAGCCGCCTTTCACTTTGACCCAGAGGTTGAGCATGATCTTGGAGTCGAACAGCAGCTCCATGTCCTTGCGCGCCTCGGTGCCGATGCGCTTGATGCGCTCACCCTTGTCGCCAATGATGATTTTCTTCTGGCCGTCACGCTCAACGAGGATCAAGGCATGGATGTGCAGGGTTTTGCCCTGCTGCTTGAACTCTTCGATTTCCACGGTGATCTGGTACGGCAGCTCGGCGCCCATCTGGCGCATGATTTTCTCGCGCACCAGTTCAGCGGCGAGGAAGCGGCTGCTGCGGTCGGTGATCTGGTCTTCCGGGAAAAAGTGATCGTTTTCCGGCAGGTAACCGGCAATCACACGCTCCAGTGCTTCGAGGTTGTGCCCGTGCTGGGCCGAGATCGGCATGATCTGCGCGTTCGGCAGCTGTTCCTGCAACCAGGTCAGGTGCGGCATCAGTTCAGCTTTGTCTTCGATACGGTCAGTCTTGTTCAGCGCCACGATCAACGGACCGGTCACGTACTGGACGCGCTCGAGCACCATCTGGTCTTCGTCGGTCCACTTGGTGCGGTCAACGACGAAGATCACTACGTCGACGTCTTTCAACGCCGCCGATGCGGTCTTGTTCATGTAGCGGTTCAGCGCTTTTTCGCCACCCTTGTGCATGCCCGGGGTGTCGACGTAGATCGCCTGCACGGCGCCTTCGGTCTTGATACCCAGCATGTTGTGGCGGGTGGTTTGCGGTTTACGCGAGGTGATCGCCAGTTTCTGACCCAGGATGTGGTTCAGCAGCGTGGACTTGCCCACGTTGGGACGGCCGACGATGGCAACATAGCCACAGCGAGTTGCAGTTGAATCAGTCATTGCCATTCTCCACACCCAGGGCAATCAGTGCTGCGGCGGCCGCTACCTGTTCGGCAATACGACGACTCACACCCTGACCTCGGCTTTTTTCATTCAGTAAGGTGATTTCACATTCGACGAAGAACGTCCGGCAATGTGGCTCACCCTGGATATCCACCACTTCATAACGTGGCAGCTCACAACCACGCGATTGCAGGAATTCCTGCAGGCGGGTTTTTGGATCTTTGTTGGTGTCGACCAATGTCAGGCCTTCGAACTCACCGGCCAGCCAGGCCAGCACGCGCTCGCGCGCCATGTCCATGCCGGCGTCGAGATAGATCGCACCAATCAGCGCTTCCAGGGCATCAGCCAGAATCGACTCGCGACGAAAACCGCCGCTTTTCAATTCACCGGAGCCCAGGCGCAGGTAGTCGCCCAGATCGAAACCACGGGCCAGTACGGCCAGGGTCTCGCCTTTCACCAGGCGCGCACGCAAACGTGACAACTGGCCTTCACGCGCCAGTGGGAAGCGATCGAACAGCGCCTCGCCAGCGACGAAGTTGAGGATGGCATCACCGAGGAATTCCAGGCGTTCATTGTTACGCCCGGCAAAGCTGCGGTGAGTCAGGGCCAGGACCATCAGTTCCTGATCCTTGAAGGTGTAGCCGAGCTGACGCTCGAGACGACTTAAGGAGACGCTCACGGTTTACCCACGCTGAGTTCGTGGTTGGATTCCACCGCCATCGCCGAGAGTCGGCGCAGGCCTGGGACAATTAACGCTGTGTTCAAAAATAACGTCCTGAATATCATTGGCTTCATGCTGACGGCGCCGATTGTGTCGACTCCAGAAAAGCATTCGGCGCTGTGTTCAACAGCGCCGTGTGTGATTACTTGATCAGGCCAACCCGCGAAAAATTCGGCAGGTGACTGAGTTTAGGTTCCGGCCAGCTCATCCAGACTGCGAAGGCCTTGCCGACGATATTCTTGTCGGGAACCATGCCCAGCAGATCCTTGGGAATGCTTGGATCATCCCAAAAGCGACTGTCGTTTGAGTTGTCGCGGTTGTCGCCCATCATGAAGTAGTGCCCGGCTGGCACGGTCCACGAATGATCCGGCGCAGCACGATAGCGGCTCATTTCCTTGCGGATCAGGTGCTCGGCAGCGCCGAGTTTTTCCTTGTAAAGCTCAGCACTGCCCAGCGTGCCCGGCTCGGAGCCGACCATTTGCTCGGCAATCGACTCGCCGTTGACGAACAGACGCTTGTCAGCGGTATAACGAATCTTGTCACCCGGCAGGCCCACGACGCGCTTGATGTAGTTGACGTTCGGATCGCTCGGGTAGCGGAACACCATCACATCGCCGCGTTGTGGATCACCCACTTCGATGACTTTCTTGTCGATCACCGGCAGGCGGATCCCGTAAGAAAACTTGTTCACCAAAATGAAGTCGCCAACATCCAGGGTCGGTTTCATCGAACCGGAAGGAATCTGGAACGGTTCCACCAGGAACGAACGCAGGACCAGCACGATGAACAACACCGGAAAGAACGACTTGCCGTATTCGACCAGCAGCGGCTCCTTGTTCAGTTTCTCGACCACCACCACATCAGGCTGGCTGACGCTGCCCTGATAGGAGGCAATGGCAGCACGCCGACGCGGTGCCAGGAAAACCAGATCGAGCAACGCCAACAAACCGCAGACGAACACGGCGATGACCAGCAACAGCGGGAAATTTAGTGACATAGGACCTAACTATCCAACCTGAGCACTGCAAGGAAGGCTTCTTGTGGAATTTCCACGTTACCGACTTGCTTCATGCGTTTTTTACCGGCCTTTTGCTTTTCCAGCAGCTTTTTCTTACGGCTGACGTCGCCGCCGTAGCATTTGGCCAATACGTTCTTTCTGAGGGCCTTGACGGTTGTCCGCGCCACAATCTGCCCGCCAATGGCGGCCTGGATTGCCACGTCGAACATCTGTCGAGGAATCAGCTCCTTCATCTTCTCGGTCAACTGGCGACCTTTATAGTGCGAGTTGTCACGGTGCACGATCAGCGCCAGGGCGTCGACTTTGTCACCGTTGATCAGCACGTCCAGTTTCACCAGGCTAGCCGATTGATAACGATCGAAATGGTAGTCCAGCGAAGCATAGCCGCGACTGGTGGACTTCAGACGGTCAAAGAAGTCCAGCACCACTTCGTTCATCGGCAGGTCGTAGGTCACTTGTACCTGAGAGCCAAGGAACAGCATGTCGACCTGTACACCACGTTTTTCGATGCACAGGGTGATGACGTTGCCCAGGTGTTCTTGCGGCACAAGAATATTGGCCCGCACGATCGGCTCACGCATGTCTTCGATCGAGGACAGGTCCGGAAGCTTCGACGGGTTATCGACGTAGATCGTCTCGCCGGTCTTGAGCAGCAGCTCGAAGATTACCGTCGGCGCCGTGGTGATCAGGTCCAGGTTGTACTCGCGCTCCAGGCGCTCCTGGATGATTTCCATGTGCAGCATGCCGAGGAACCCGCAACGGAAACCGAAGCCCAGGGCGTCGGAACTTTCCGGGGTGTACTGCAGGGACGAATCGTTCAGCGTGAGCTTTTGCAGGGCTTCACGGAAATCTTCGAAGTCGTCGGAGCTGACCGGAAACAGACCGGCGTAGACCTGCGGCTGAATGCGTTTGAAACCCGGCAGCACGTCGACGTCTGGCGTCGTGCTCAACGTCAGGGTGTCGCCCACTGGCGCACCATGGATGTCCTTGATGCTGGCAATGATGAAGCCCACTTCACCGGCCTTCAGGTCAGCGGTTGGGGTGTGTTTCGGATTGAATACACCGACGCTGTCCACCAGGTGGATCTTGCCGGTGGATTTGACCAGGATCTTGTCGCCTTTCTTCACACGACCGTGACGCACGCGTACCAGGGAAACAACGCCAAGGTAGTTGTCGAACCAGGAGTCGATGATCAACGCTTGCAGCGGATCTTCGTAGTTGCCGGTCGGCGCAGGAATGGTGGCGACCAGGCGCTCGAGCACTTCGTCGACGCCCAGGCCGGTCTTGGCAGAGCACTCGACCGCGTCGGTGGCATCGATGCCGATGATTTTTTCGATTTCTTCTTTAACACGGTCCGGATCGGCCTGTGGCAGGTCGATCTTGTTCAGGACCGGCATGACTTCCAGACCCTGCTCGATCGCCGTGTAGCAGTTGGCAACCGACTGCGCTTCAACGCCCTGACCGGCATCGACCACCAGCAACGCACCTTCACAGGCCGCCAGCGACCGGCTGACTTCGTAGGTGAAGTCAACGTGGCCCGGGGTGTCAATGAAGTTCAGCTGGTACTTGATGCCATCGCGAGCGGTGTAATAAAGGGTGACGCTGTGGGCCTTGATGGTGATCCCGCGTTCACGCTCCAGGTCCATGGAGTCCAGCACCTGGGCTTCCATTTCGCGCTCGGCAAGGCCGCCGCACATCTGGATGAATCGATCAGCCAGCGTCGACTTGCCATGGTCAATGTGGGCGATGATGGAGAAATTGCGGATATGACTCAAATCACTCACGGATCAACACTCAAAAAGGCTGCAGGCATAGCCCGCCGAAAAATAGCCGGGAATTGTACCTGATCCACGGCGCAAGCGTCACGTTTGCAGGTCAGACGGCAGGTACAAAAACGCCCCGGTCTTGCGACAGGGGCGTTTTAAGCGTCCGCCAAGGGCTGTAGAACCCTTGATCAGCCGGCCCGGCGCAACAACCAGAAACCGGCCAGAGCACAGACACCGGCCGGAATGAGCACCGCAAACAGCGGCGAGAAACCGAACACCAGGCTCGAAGGCCCCAGCAAATCCTGGACGATACGGAAGGTAAAACCCACCAGAACGCCTGTGAACACACGCTGACCGAGGGTCACGGAGCGCAAAGGACCAAAAATGAAGGAAATCGCCATCAGTACCAGCGCGGCAGTCACCAGCGGCTGCAACACCTTGACCCAAAACGCCAGCCAGTAGCGGCCATTGCTCAGGCCCTGGTCAGCCAGATAGTGGATGTAATTCCACAGACCACTGATCGAGAGCGACTCAGGCGCCATTACCACGGTGTCCAGCAACTGCGGGCTCAGAGCAATATCCCAGCGTTCGACGGGGACAGTGACCACTTCGGTGCTCTTGTCATGGAACACCGTGGTCGTGACGTCGCTGAGTTGCCAGTGATCCTTGTCGAACTCGGCACGCTTGGCAAAGCTTGACGACAGCATGTGTCGCTCTTTATCGAAGCGATAGCGGGTCACACCGTAAAGAAGGCCATTGGGTTGCACCGAGTTGACGTGAATGAACTCGTCACCCTGGCGGTGCCACAGGCCGTGTTTGGCGCTTTGCGCATCGCCGCCGCCCTGAGCCAGCGAGCGATTGGCCTGAGCGGTGACCTCGGTGGCTGGCGCGACGTATTCGCCGATCAGCACACCCACCAACATCAGGACCAGCATTGGCTTCATGACCGCCCAGACGATTCGACCGATCGACACGCCAGCGGCGCGCATGATGGTCAGCTCACTGTTGCTGGCCAGACTGCCTAGGCCAATCAGGCATCCGATGAGTGCCGCCATGGGCAACATGTCGTAAAGACGGCGCGGAGCCGTCAGCAAGACGTAACTGGACGCGTCCAACAGGGTATAGGACTCGCCGACGTCGCTCATCTCATCGATGAAGGAAAAAAGCGTCGCCAGGCCGAGAATAATCCCCAATACCGCCAGGATCGCCATAAATACGCTGCTACCGATGTAGCGATCGAGCTTAACCACGAGCCACCTCCAGTGCACTGCGGCGACTCGCCATCTTCAAGCGCAACGGCTCCCAGTAAAGCAACCCGAGACCGATAATCAGGAACATCCCATGAACCCACCATAACCCCAGGGCAGGCGGAATCTTGCCCTTATCGAGGGCGCCGCGAGCGGCGATCAGGATGGTCAGGTAAGCCATATAAAGAAGAATCGCCGGCAGCAGCTTGAGGAAACGCCCCTGGCGCGGGTTGACGCGTGACAGCGGCACCGCCATCAGGGTCACGATGAACACCAGCAACGGCAGGGACAAACGCCATTGCAGCTCGCCGTGCGAACGAGGGTCTTCGTTGTCTATCAACGAACGGGTGCTCATTGCATCACGATCAGTCACTTCTTCACTGACCTCCGGCTTTGGCAGCAATACCCCGTACTCGTCGTATTTGATCGCCCGATAGTCGGCCTGCCCTGGATTACCGTCATAGCGATAGCCGTTGTCGAGAATCAGGTAGCGGTTGCCGTCCGGACGAATTTCCTGACGGCCCTTCTCGGCCACCAGTACGGAAATCCCGCGATCCTTCTGGTCGGAGTTGGTGTTTTTCTGCGAAATGAACACACCCGCCAGATTGACGCGGTCATCGGTCAGTTGCTCGGTATAGGTCACCCGAGTCCCGTCACGCAACGCCTGGAAGCGCCCAGGCTCCAGGGTATCGAATTCGGTGAGTGCATCCTGTTTGTTCAGCAGCAACTGAAACTGATTGGCACCTTGTGGTGCCAGGCTCAGGCTCAGCCAAGCCACTACCAGCGCGACGAGCGTGGCCGGAAACAGGGTAATGACAAACAAACGCTGCTGACTCATACCGGTGGCCGACAGCACGGTCATTTCGCTTTCGAGGTACAGGCGACCATAGGCCAGCAGGATCCCGAGAAACAGGCCCAGTGGCAGGATCAGTTGCAGGAAACCCGGTAGACGGAAGCCCATGATCAGGAACAGCGAGCCCGGATCCAGCAGGCCTGCGGCCGCTTGGGCAAGGTATTTGATGAAGCGACCGCTCATGATGATGACCAGCAGCACGGCGCTGACTGCGCTCAAGGTCAACAGGACTTCGCGGGACAGATATCGGAAGACGATCAAACCAGAGACTCCAGGGTTGTCAGGCTAAGGCGGCCAAACAAGCAAACGTATCAGACAGCCCACAGGGCAGAGCTGCCGAAAAAGATCGCGCATTATCCTGTGATTGGGTGCGCCTGTCACTGCGCATGCTCAAGCTGGCGGTCAATGCGCGGAAGATCGTACAACCGAGGGTTGTCAGGCGCACGGAGCGAGGTTCAAACTGCGGCCTTTATCGCGGGCCGTGACCTGCGTTTTTCCATCTATATAAGCAAGCGTCTGTGCGTCGCCGTTTTGCCCACGCACGTTGACCATTATTCAGGGACCCGGACATGGAACTGGTTGTAAAAAGCGTTAGCCCAGAAACGTTGAAGACCGCCACTCTGGTCGTCGCCGTCGGCGAAGGCCGCAAGCTTGGCGCTGTGGCCAGACAATTGGACGAACTGAGTGGCGGCACCCTGAGTGCAGTGCTCAAGCGCGGCGATATCGCCGGCAAGGTTGGCCAGAGCCTGTTGCTGCATAGCCTGCCAAACCTCAAGGCTGAACGCGTTCTGCTGGTAGGCGTGGGCAAGGACGAAGAGCTCGGCGACCGCCCGTTCCGCAAAATCATTGCCGGCGTACTCAACACCCTCAAAGGCCTGGGCGGCAGTGATGCGGTACTGGCGCTGGATGAAGTCGTGGTCAAAGGCCGAGACAGCTACGGCAAAACCCGCCTGCTGGCAGAAACCCTGGTGGACGGCGAATACACCTTCGACCAGTTCAAGAGCCAGAAAGCCGAACCTCGCGCCCTGAAAAAAATCACCCTGCTGACCATCAAGGCTGCACAGGCTGAAGTCCAGCGTGCCGTGACCCACGCCACCGCAATTGCCAACGGCATGGCTTTCACCCGCAACCTGGGCAACCTGCCGCCGAACATCTGCCACCCGACGTTCCTCGGCGAGCAAGCCAAGAACCTTGGTAAAGAATTCAAAAGCCTGAAAGTCGAAGTCCTTGACGAGAAGAAGATCAAGGACCTGGGCATGGGCTCGTTCTACGCCGTAGGCCAGGGCAGCGCCCAGCCGCCGCGCCTGATCGTCATGCAATACAACGGCGGCAAAAAATCCGAGAAACCCTACGCCTTGGTCGGCAAAGGCATCACCTTCGACACTGGCGGCATCAGCCTGAAGCCGGGCGCCGGCATGGATGAAATGAAGTACGACATGGGTGGCGCCGCCAGCGTGTTTGGCACCCTGCGTGCCGTGCTTGAGCTCAGCCTGCCGATCAATCTGGTGTGCATCCTGGCCTGCGCCGAGAACATGCCGAGCGGCAACGCTTCGCGCCCGGGCGACATCGTCACCACCATGAGCGGCCAGACTGTGGAGATCCTCAACACCGACGCCGAAGGTCGTCTGGTGCTGTGCGATGCCCTGACCTACTCCGAGCGTTTCAAGCCGCAAGCCGTGATTGATATCGCGACCCTGACCGGCGCTTGCGTCGTGGCCTTGGGCTCCCACACTTCGGGCCTGCTGGGTAACAACGACGAATTGATCGGCCAATTGCTGAGCGCCGGCCAGACGGCTGACGACCGCGCCTGGCAATTGCCGTTGTTCGACGAATACCAGGAGCAACTGGACAGCCCGTTCGCCGACATCGCCAACATTGGCGGCCCGAAAGCCGGCACCATCACCGCTGCCTGCTTCCTGTCGCGCTTCACCAAAAACCTGAATTGGGCGCACCTGGACATCGCCGGCACCGCATGGACCAGCGGTGGCAAGGACAAGGGCGCCACTGGCCGTCCTGTGCCATTGCTGACCCAATACCTGCTGGACCGCGCCAAAGCCTGAAACCGATGACCTGGGTCGGCGTTGCTTTCCAGTAGCGCCGCCCTTGGCTCAGGAACCGCAATGACCAAAGTCGACTTCTATATCCTGCCCAGCGCCGATCCGTCGGCACGGCTGGATTTCGCCTGCAAGCTCACCGAAAAAGCCTGGCGCATGGGCCACCGCATTTACCTGCATTGCAGCGATGCCGCCCAGCGCGAGGAACTCGATGCCCGTTTGTGGGCTTTCAAGGGCGAAAGCTTCGTGCCTCATGGTCCTGTCGAAAGCGAGCCGGACGGTCTGATTGTGCTGGGACTGGGTGATGACTGTGGTCAGCACCAGGATTTGCTGGTCAATCTCGACCTGAAAGTGCCGGCATTCGCCAACAAGTTCGCCCGCGTGGCGGAAGTAGTAGTGGAAGATCCGACGATTCGTGCGGCTGCGCGGGAGAGTTTCCGTTTCTACCGCGAACAGGGCTATCCTCTGCAAGACCACCGTTTACAGCGACTCTGAGCATTCCGATGGACACTCCGAAACCGCAACAACAGTCCGCGCACTTACTGGACGACCTCGAGTCGATCCGCCAACTGCTCGGCGATGACAACCTGCAACCACCGCTGCTGACCGACACGGTCATTGACAGTGACCAGGAACAGATTCCCATGTTGTTCGAGGCTGTCGGCAATGCGCCGCAGCCGGTCGAACCGACACCGCCACCGGCTCCTGTCGCGCAACCTTCGTCGGAACCCAGCAAGGGCAATGATGCCTTGCTGCATCTGGACAGCGAACTGCGCGCTGCCGCGATGCTGATCATGCAAGACGTGATCGACGACTTCGCCCCGCATATTGAAACCGAGATCAAGCGCCGGCTGGATGCGCGGATGGAGCGGTTATTAAGTCAGTACGAATAACCCCTAAATCACCCACGGCAGTTCGCTGCCGTGCTTGCCACGTACAGCTTTCCCGTAGCTCGCAAGGACGATGGAATACCTGACCGCTTATCTGAACTGTTATTTCTGACAGTAGGCGCGCTCCTGAAAAACCGTAAGCGTGAACACCTCACACTTACTGCAGGAGACGTTGAAATGAGCGCCCCAACAATCTTCCAACCGATAACTAAACTCCCCCCCCCAAGACAAGCCTGTTTTTTTAGGCAAAGCGGCACCGGGGGGCGGTCGTTATCGCCTGCCAAACCGGGACCGGACTTGTTCTGGCCAGGACGACCGCAGATAACAATGGCTCCTGGCTAGCGCGATGCTCCATCAATTTGCCAGAAGGCCCATACTCCATTTCGGCCTACCCCGAAGGCACTTCGGAATATGCTGAAAACTTCCCTTTCATCGTAGAGGCATCCAACGGCAGTACAGCCATGCCCTACGGCAGCAAACCCATCATCAGCCAACCGACGCCCGACAACCGTCTCGGTGCCGTTCTGGATCAAAGGCACGGCAGCCCCCAACACCAAGTTGCGCGTGGCTCGCTCCGGTGGCGGGCTGGAACTGGGCACCGCCTATGTCCGGCCTGATGGCAGTTGGGAACTTCAGGTAACCCAGCAGCTCGCAGCCGGCAACTTCTCCGCAGCCACGGCACAGGTTGAAAACGGGACAGAGGTTTCCCCTTGGGAAATCGTCGACTTCAATGTTTCAAGCTAACCAACTGTTCGTGAAATGCTCTATCGAACAAAAAACAAGAGTGCCTTTTCGCTGATACAGGTCGATGAAGGCACATCTAATCCTAATCATAGGACACTCACAATGACTACCTCTTACGCTATCGCGCTCCCACCACGGTGACTTCCCTCCCCCCTCGCTCAAGGTCCAGGACGCCGCGCACGCCATTGTTTATGTATATAAAACACACGGCAGTATTTTTTCGGCAAGCTAACAGTCAACAAATATGGGGATTGGGTTCAACGCGGCGGGCGAGCGGGTATCGGGCTGGACGAGTGTCATACTGACCGTACATGCATAATAGATACCTGCAGAAATCACTCAAAAAGGTGGACAAAAACCGATGATCACCAGGCCTTTCCCATCGATATAGGAGACCAGTTAAAAAGTATCAACATCATCGGAAAATGCGCTTGAAGTGACGATAGTATTATGCGCACTCTAAGTGCCCGAGGCGGGCTGACATCGAAAACCAGCCATACAAAGCGCCAACTGTAAAAAACCTGAAACACTCCAATTAACAACCGAAAAAAGGGGAGACCAAAGTCTCCCCATTAAATAAACGCCTTCTATATGCGTACAATTTGATCATTAATCCTACCAACTAGGAGGAGGAACGCTTGCTACACCACTTTCCGGGTTATACGTATTGTTAGACGAAAGGCGCCACTTAGCGTCCCCTTTGGCTGCGGTAAACTCCAGATTGTTCCCCCCTGAAATTTGAGTCTCTGTACCGTCAACATTAATGACTTTCGAAAATTTGATCGTGAGGTTTTTTACAACAATCCTATTTGCAGCCGGCGTAACCTTACTCGTGCTTGGCAATTTCACTCCTTGCTCTGCCGCATAATCGTCATAAATATTTATTTCATACAAAACACCTGAATTGCTCATCTTAAATACCTTTTATAGACCGGGCATCAATAACATTCATCACAAGCATGAACTCGCTCATGCTAAAAACGGCCACTTATGCGAAATGTTTTTTTGCACCAATATAGTTTATTTTAACTCCCGACTCATCTGACTCGAAAGTTCAACAACCATAGCAACCCAGAAATACGACATCAACTGCTATAAATGACAGTTGACAAAATCAATTAACCAACCACCTTTAAACATCAAATCCAGCAATACTTATAATCAGACGCGCCATCCGCTCAGTCGCCTTTAAAAACAGCCATTTACTTTGGACACCACTTCAAATCTGCAATTTTATGGCCCTATTCTAAATTACAGTTCAATATAAAAATAAAGAATAGGTGCACTTCGTTTTATAACAAACTCATCTCACCGTTCTCCAAACTCTTCTCTACGACCCGCCAGAAAATAAAATCATGCACAGACAGAATGCCCGATGAAGGGATTGCCGGCGGGGCGTTGCGTCACTCGCCCTGCGCCCCATGCCCCGCTATACTTGCCGGCTTTTCCTGAATAAATGCCAATAGGGTCCCGCCGCGCATGGATAAGACCTACCAGCCGCACGCCATTGAAACTTCCTGGTACAACACCTGGGAGTCAGAGAATTACTTCGCCCCGCAAGGCGCGGGCGAGTCCTACACCATCATGATCCCGCCGCCGAACGTCACTGGCAGCCTGCACATGGGTCACGGTTTTAACAACGCGATCATGGACGCCCTGATCCGTTTCCGCCGCATGCAGGGTCGCAACACCCTGTGGCAGCCGGGCACCGACCACGCAGGTATCGCCACGCAAATGCTGGTGGAACGCCAACTCGAAGCCAAAGGCCAGAGCCGCCACGACTTGGGTCGCGAGAAATTCCTGGAGAAAATCTGGGAATGGAAGGATGAATCCGGCGGCAACATCAGCCGTCAGATCCGTCGCCTCGGCTCGTCCGTAGACTGGAGCCGTGAGCGCTTCACCATGGATGACGGCCTCTCGGAATCCGTAAAAGAAGCCTTCGTGCGCCTGCACGAAGACGGCCTGATCTACCGCGGCAAGCGTCTGGTCAACTGGGACACCAAGCTGCACACAGCGATTTCCGACCTTGAAGTGGAAAACCACGACGAGAAGGGTTTCCTGTGGAACCTCAAGTATCCGCTGGCCGACGGCGTAAAAACCGCTGAAGGCAATGACTACCTGATCGTCGCGACCACTCGTCCGGAAACCATGCTCGGCGACGCCGCCGTGGCGGTTAACCCGAACGATGAACGCTACAAAGCCCTGATCGGCAAATTTGTCGAGCTGCCGCTGGTCGGCCGCCGCATCCCGATCATCGCCGACGATTACTGCGACCCTGAATTCGGCACCGGCTGCGTGAAAATCACCCCGGCCCACGATTTCAACGACTACGAAGTCGGCAAACGCCACAACCTGCCTCTGCTGAACATCTTCGACAAGAACGCCGCCGTACTGCCGGCCTGCCAGGTGTTCAACCTCGACGGCACCTTGAACGAAAGCATCGACGGCAAGATCCCGGCCGAATACGCCGGCCTCGACCGTTTCGAAGCCCGCAAGCAGATTGTTGCTGCGTTCGACGCCGCCGGCCTGCTAGTCAGCGTCAATGATCACGCGCTGAAAGTGCCGAAAGGCGACCGCTCCGGCACAATCATCGAACCGTGGCTGACCGACCAGTGGTACGTATCGACCAAACCATTGGCCGAACCCGCGATTGCTGCCGTAGAAGACGGCCGCATCCAGTTCGTACCCAAGCAATACGAAAACATGTACTTCTCGTGGATGCGCGACATCCAGGATTGGTGCATCAGCCGTCAGTTGTGGTGGGGCCACCGGATTCCGGCCTGGTACGACGAGTCGGGCAAGGTCTACGTCGGTCGCGACGAAGCCGAAGTGCGTGCCAAGAACAACCTCGGCCCGGACGTTGCGCTGCAGCAGGACAACGACGTTCTCGATACCTGGTTCAGTTCGGGCTTGTGGACATTCTCCACGCTTGGCTGGCCTGAGCAGACCGAATTCCTGAAGAAATTCCACTCCACCGACGTGCTGGTGACCGGTTTCGACATCATTTTCTTCTGGGTCGCCCGGATGATCATGCTCACCATGCACTTGGTGAAAAACGAAGACGGCACGCCGCAGGTTCCATTCAAGACCGTTTATGTGCACGGTCTGGTGCGTGATGGCCAAGGCCAGAAGATGTCCAAGTCCAAGGGCAACGTCCTGGACCCGCTGGACATCATCGACGGCATCGAACTGGAAGAACTGGTGCAGAAACGCACGTCCGGCCTGATGCAGCCAAAACTGGCGAAGAAGATCGAGAAGCAGACCCGCGACGAGTTCGCCGACGGTATCGCCAGCTATGGCACCGACGCCCTGCGCTTCACCTTCTGCTCGCTGGCGTCCACCGGCCGTGACATCAAGTTCGACATGGGCCGCGTTGAAGGCTATCGCAACTTCTGCAACAAGATCTGGAACGCCGCGCGTTATGTTCTGGACAAGGGCGAAGACTGTGGCCAAAACGGCGAAGCCTACGAGCTGTCCCTGGCGGATCGCTGGATCATCTCGCAACTGCAACGCACCGAAGCCGAAGTGACCCGTCAACTCGACCAGTTCCGTTTCGACCTGGCGGCACAAGCCTTGTACGAGTTCATCTGGAACCAGTATTGCGACTGGTACCTGGAACTGTCCAAGCCTGTGCTGTGGGACGAAAACGCGCCGGTCGAACGTCAGCGCGGCACCCGCCGTACGCTGGTTCGCGTGCTGGAAGTTGCGCTGCGTCTGGCGCACCCGTTCATGCCGTTCATCACCGAAGAAATCTGGCAGCGCATCGCGCCGCTGGCCGGTATCGAAGGCAAGACGATCATGCTGCAACCTTGGCCAGTGGCCAATGAAGAGCGCATCGATCCGGCCGCCGAAGACGACATCGAATGGCTCAAGGAACTGATGCTCGGCACGCGTAACATCCGTGGCGAAATGAACATTGGCCCTGGCAAACCCCTGCCGATTTACCTGAAGAACGTCAGCACTGAAGATCAGCGTCGTCTCACCGAGAACGAAGCCTTGCTGAAGAAGCTGGCTCGCCTCGAATCGATCACGGTGTTAGCTGCCGGCGAAGAAGCACCACTGTCCGCCACGGCACTGGTTGGCGAGATGGAAGTGCTGGTGCCAATGGCCGGCCTCATAGACAAAGGTGCGGAACTGGCGCGTCTGGACAAGGAAATCCAGCGTCTGCAAGGTGAAGTTCAGCGCGTCGGTGGCAAGCTGTCGAACGCCGGTTTCGTGGACAAGGCCCCGGCTGAAGTCATCGAGAAAGAACGCGCCAAACTGGCTGAAGCTGAACAGGCTTTGGGCAAGTTGGCTGAGCAGCATGCGCGGATTGCCAGTTTGTAAAAGGGTAATGGCGTAAAGGAAAATGCCAGTCAGCTAAGTTGACTGGCATTTTTTGCTTCTGATCTGAGAATTCGAAGATTGGAACTTCATAACGCCCGGCTAAATATAATCCTCGCTTAGACGGGACAAGACGTCTGTAGTCACGCCCTACGCAAATTCGGCACTGTGGGAGCACTCGCCCAAGACGAGCGCCCCCAGGTTGTCGACGAACCATACGCCGACGACTTAAGTGTCTAAATCAACGGCGCCCTATATTGAATTCCCCCCAAGCCAGCCATGTGGCGTTATTGATGTTTCCATTGATGAAATTGTCCCGGTCAGACTCAAACACCCCGGCATTCGCGAGCACGCCAGTGACGAAGCAAATGACCGTATTCAAATCACCGACGTTAAAGAGCTGAGCGGCTCCTCCCTCCCTTATCAAGGACTTGCCATCGAAGGGGAAGTTTTTGATCGGATGGAGCGCATCGTCAACCAGATTTCTGACGGTTTTATCCAGTCCATTTATACCGCTTTTAATGAGCTGAGCAGGCTGCGCATACAATTTTGCGTAACCATTGAACAATCTTAACTGCCTCAGGGTAGGTACCATGCTAGACGTAGCTTTATGGATGAGGTTCCTGGCCACGGCCATGCCGGAGCGGGCCAGGTAAAGAGCAAATTGCCCGACTTTCTTGAGCAATGTCGCCACGCCACCAAAGACCGTCAACCCTAGTGACACCCAGCCCAAAATCGATGCCAGCTGGGGATTTGTATCGGCAATGACCACGGCAGTTATGGCGGTGGCAGCCGCAGCAATAGCCAGTCCGACCAAGGCAGCTGTCAGCAACAATGAGGCCCCCCCGGTCATTAAGGCAGTCATCACACCAATGCCCGACCAAATTATCGTACTGATCAACGCCCCGTGCTTGCCCAAGCTGAGTGGAGCAGGCGTGCGATCACCCCAATGACGGCGTAATCCCTCGCTCACCGCGCCGGAACCGACGTGGCCGCTGGGGTCTTGCACATTGGCGGGGTCTCCGTTGCAGTACCCATAGGCGTGATGGCCGCCCAAACCGAAGGGGCTGAGGCTATCCTGACTATTGAAGCGCCGGCTGTCCGGGTCATACCAGCGATATCCCTGACCCAGTGGGTACTGATCGTTGTCAGCGTCACGGTACTCGCCGTTGAAACCCAGTAACGAGTCTTTTTCGTCGGATGAGTGTTCGCCATAGGCGGTATAGGCATGATGCTTTATCGTTTCTGCCTGCACGTCGCAGCTGACCAATACTGATCCCTCGGCATCGCGCAGTTCTAACAAGGTCCTGTCTACCCCTGAACGCCTGACCAGCTGCACGGTACACGCAGCACTACCGGGGGACAGATGTCGGCCGGTGCCTGCTTCACTGAGGTGATACTCGCCGCGCACCTGAAGCCCGGAATAGATGATCTGACGTTGCTCCTCCCCTTTGCTGCAGATCATTAAGCGGTCCATGGGGTCGTAGGTAAAATGCCTCGACCCCGCCTGCGTCATCCGTCCCAACCAGTCATAGCTATAGGTTGTACCTTTCTGGTCTTTGGTCACCCGCCCTGCGCCGTCATAGACTAGGGTCCAAGGATGGGGATAGTCCGAATGGCTATGCGCAACTCTTTCAAGACGACAGCCATTTTTATCATCGTAGGTGTAGGTGCTCTCGCAGCTTCCTGTCCCGAATTGGGTAACACACTTAGTGATGTTCCCTAGCGCATCGTAGGTGAACGTCTGACTGTCGATGTCTTTGTTCTGCGGGTTTTTCGGCCGCCATACACCGGTGGTTGTGCAAGAGGCGAGCCGCCCACCCTCCGTGTAGTCCAGAACACGCGAGCCCAGAACTTCGCTACCTTTTTTCAGCTGGATCGTGTTTAAGCTGTTATTGAAGTTGTAGAAACGATGCAACGTCAGGTCAACCTTGTCGCCAAGCTTGAAGCTGCGGCAGATTTCGCGCTGTTGAGGATCGTAGTCGTAGCTCACTGTGAGACTCGTCTGGCCCTGCGTAATGATTTCCTCCTTCAAACGTCCAAAAGAATTGTAGGCATGCGTGGTATTCAGGTCGCTGCTTTCTGTCTTCTGCCGTTGCCCAAGATTGTTATAGTCGTACTTGATCTCATTACCCTGTACATCCACTTCACTGAGCAAGCGCCCGCCGAATGAATAGGTGCATTGGGCTTCTTTAGCGAGCGATGCTTGAGCCTCTTTAGTTGCCTGCGTTTGCGCTCGCTGCTTGCTTAATCGAGTGTTGAGATCGTGATCATATTTCAACAACCGCTCACCCTCGCCTGCCGTTGAGGTGAGTTGCGCACCATAGGCGTAGGTAAAACTCTTCTCGGTACCAGCCGCTGCGCTCACTTTACTCAAGCGATTGCCTAGTTCCTTGATGTATTCAAAGTTCAGCGTTGTGTCCTCGGCGGTTTTTTTCGAGCTAGGGACATTACTTGCGCCATCGTACGTGAAAGTTTCGGTAGAACTGCCTCGGGAAAACGAACTCACCCGCCCCCAACTGTCGAAGACGCGTTTACCCAATGTCCTTGTTACCCCATCAAACTCAATGTCGATCTGCTTGGCCTCACTGATCAGCCAGTGCAGGGGGTACTGGTAGCGGTAGGTATAAGTGAGTGCCGCGGCACCTTGCGCCTTACCTTTCTCCGAGTGTTGCTCACTCAACAAGCGTCCGAAACCATCGTAGGTATACGTGATAGTGATAATCCCGAACTCTGTGGTGGTCTGCAGCTGCGAGACCTGCCCGGCAGGGGTATAGGTGGCAGTCTGGGATTGATAAACCGTACCGACCGCATTTTTCCACTCGACCTTGGCAACGGTTTCATCGTCGTTGTAACTCGTGACCTTGGCATGTTTGTCAGCCGCGCCTCCGGTCCATTCCGTCCGGGTCATGGCCACAGGGTCGTAAATGTTGAATGTTTCCAGGCCATCGCTGTACAGACGACCGCATTCCTCATTCCAGGTGTCGTACTTCAGTTCGTGCCACTCGCTGACTTGGGTGCCGTCGGCCAAGTAATCATGGCGAGTTGTGCGCAACTCGCGGCCCAGCTTGTCATAGCTGACCTCCAGAACCAGACGCCATTCGGCCCATTCAGGTGTTTGCAAATACTCCTTGACCAGATTGCCCTGACCATCATGTTCGCTGGCGCGTTTCAAGCCATTGGGCTCTGTTACTTCCAAGCGCTCGGGGGATGGGTAGGCATAGGTGGTGGTCTGCTGGTAAGTGGGGCTTTGTGCACACGTAGTGTGAGTGGACAATCGACCGTAGGTATCGTAGCTATAGTCGGCCCGATTGCCGTCTTCATCGACCTGACGAATCAGACGGCCACTCAAAATGCTGTGAGTCTCTGAAGAGGTACGCGTATGCCCTTGTGCGTCGGTTTTTGTGGTCGTGGTAGTGAGTTCGGTGCCCTCCAGGGTATAGTCGAAGGTGCGTGCAGGCTCACCGATCCCCAATAATTCACCCTTACTTTCCGCGGAATCCAGGGTAACTTTCCGCTGACGCCCTTTGCGAAAGTCATCATCCTCGAAGTATTCGATCTGCTGACCAACAAAGGCAGCCTTCGTCATGTCTTGGGCAGCATTAATCATTTGTAAAACATAGGTGATCTTTTTTTCGCTCAGCCCCCAGATATGTTTGTAATTATAATATTTGAAAGCTGTACAATCCTTTATCGTTTTATACTGCCGCCCAAACCATTGATACTCCTTCTCAGGAAGAGAAAACGATGTTTCGGCACTAATGCCTTTTTGAATCACTTCAGCTTCAAGGTACTTTGAAAAAAAATCACCGGGCGCACGATCAAGCTTTTTTTTACCAACCGCGCCTTCCTGAAAACCCAATACAAGGTTGTAATCATTGTAATCTCCATTGCTTGAACCCAATTCCCCGGCGTTTTCCCCCAGCAAAATCCCATAGACTGTTCGCGCCCTGCTAAGCGCTTGGTAAATAGAGTCGGAGTGATACCACTCTGAGCATTCACCACACTGAGAATTCGAAAGAATTTCCGCGTTGCCGCCAAACTTGCTCGACACTGTTTTTTTACGAGTTTTATTATCTTTCTGATACGTGACTATCGTTGAGCGCACTGACTCGTTAAATAAGCTCGTCGTATATTTCGTTGTGACTGAAGCCCTCTCTTGCGTCGTCGTCTCCTGGAACAATTCATGGCGATCATCGTACTTATAAACAGTCTCGCGAATTGAGTTATCAGCTACCTGCTCTGGGGTCGGGGAGACTCCCGAGGCACCCAACCAAACCGTGGTGGCGTAACTTTTAGAATCAAGACGATCATAGGAGTAATAAGTTTTAACCTCTGTCGTGCTTCCGCGCGGTGTCAACGTATGGGAGCGAACACTGGGAAGCGTTGACAACTTGGGGTTATCGTCAAACGCCAGTCCGACGTCTTCATAGGCGACTGTTTCTTTAAGACCTTCAAAACTGTTGAACTCGTTCAACAACCAACCGCAGGTGGCATGATCCTGATAACCGAAGGTACATGTTGTGCCATTCGCAGCGGTCACTGATTTAAGCGCATAATCCTCAAGGGCAAGATTGAAGCTCAGTTTTTCAGAGGCATCGTCGGGCCAGAAGTTGATTTCGACTGATGCCGGGGTGTATTCCGCCTTGAGCAGAACACGTAAAGCATCCTTGATTTGTGTCAATTTAATTTGATGGTGAGTGCTCTCGCCTATCACATGAGCTGTCGCAATCCAGCTCAGTGTCAGAAAGTTGTAACCATCGGTCGTCAGCGTTTCTGGCATATAAATCTGGGTATCACCCAGCTGTTTCAGAACTTCGGCCCTGCCATCCCGGCGTAGTACCGTCAGTATTCCCTGATCCCAGGTGACAATGACGGCTGGCTGCTCCAGATCCTTGTTTTCCACACGTAGCACTTCGCCCGAGTGCAACGTCAACTGCTGGTTTTTTTCATAGTAATGGGTAAAGGCGAAGGACCAACCGTCTCCCAGGGCCGCCGCGTTGTTGACTACCGGGGTGTAGAAAAGGCTCATATCCACCACCGGCCCGGCACCCGTATTACCGGTCACCGACGGTAACGGCACATACACTTCAAACAAACCTGTTCGCGGGTCAACTGTGTTTCGCTTTTGAGTGGTGGCATTAAAAATCGCGTGGTTCTGCGAATCGCTAGGGTCGATGCCCATGATGTTATGTTCCATGACTCACCTCTGGTTATTCATTCACCCCAGTTCCGGGGATATTTGTGAAATATTGACAATATGGCGATTTTAAATTGGCTTGCCGATATTCAGATACTTAGCAGCGAGAGCCACACCCTTAGCCTGAGCGCCAACCAGGAATAAAAATCGCGCATATTTAATAACCTTCTTAGTTACTTGATCTCAAGAAACAGTAACGGTTTTGCCCCACATAAAAATGAACATCGTGAAAAATCATGCCTACTACTAGATCCGGCCGATCAGTTGACCAGCATAAACAACGCCATCGATCAGTCGTTAAACCACTTCATTCATGACGTGCTTGAAGGAGCGATATTCCGCTGCCCACCAGAAAGAGCGCCAGGGGTGATAGCACCCGCGACAGTGCACGTAACCAGAACGTATTGAGCTACCGAAAAAGTTGATCTCATTCCGAAGCTTTGTTAACCGCGAAAGCTTGACCTGACAACTACAACCAAAAATCCGGCAACTGTTAGATCAAGCTTTGGATTTCCTATCTGGCTATAAAATTCAAACTAGATACTGACCACACCGCTAGCTGCAGAAGTATTTGATACAACTTTCCATTTTACAGAAGACCTATCATAAATAAACTTCGCCGAGCCTCCCTGACCGACAGGAACTTCGGAAGGTTCGACATTATTCCCAGCTACATATATCCCCCCGCCAGCAGCCGCAACCGTGATGGTCGTACCGTTGGTAATATCCCCCTGAGGAAGTGCAACTCCGCAGTCGTGCCCAAGCAAATTATAAAGAGTCTCTCCTGCATTCTCATAATCCGTCAGAATTAGTCGCTTCCTGTCATTTTCCGAAAGGGCATAAATTTCTACACGCACTGTCTTCATGTTTGTATCCTCATATATATCGCGCAACAAAAATACCAACTTTAAAGATGGCGTATAATTCACCATCATTGACCAGAACAAAAAACTTGTTCTGCGCTCGATAATAGTTGAGACATCAAGGCGCGCCCACTGTCAAAAGTACTAGTTCGTACAGAACAATTCGAAATAACAAAAAAAATTCAGAACCTATTCACATAAAATTCACGCGTTACTGAAGGCGGCGAGAAAGCGCGCATGAAAAGCAGTTTCAGAACAATGAATGTGTGACAATGACCGCCACTTTGAGCCAACACCAGAATCAACATGACCGCCCCTACCACGCCTGAACCTTCGCGCAAGAAGCCTAAAACAGCAGCCACGGCCAACCCCGTCGCGCCGCGAAAAGAGGCCAGCCTGCACCCGCGCAACCGCCATCAGGGTCGCTACGACTTCCCCGCGCTGATCAAAACCACGCCGGAACTGGCGAAGTTCGTGATCATCAATCCGTACGGCAAGGAAAGCATCGACTTCGCCAGCCCCGACGCGGTACGTGTGTTCAACCGGGCGTTGCTCAAGTCGTTTTACGGCATCGCGCATTGGGACATCCCGGCTGATTACCTCTGCCCGCCGGTTCCGGGACGTGCCGATTACGTGCACTTCCTCGCCGACCTGCTGGCCAGCGTCAATGACGGTGAAATCCCTCGTGGCGCGCCGGTCAAGGTGCTTGACATCGGCATGGGCGCCAACTGCGTCTATCCGTTGATAGGCTACAGCGACTACCGCTGGCACTTCCTCGGTTCGGAAATCGACCCTACGGCCGTCGCCGCCGCCAAAGCCATTGTGCAGTCCAACGGGTTGAACAAAGCCATCCAGTTGCGCCAGCAAAGCAATCCCAAGCACATCCTGCTGGGCCTGCTGGAACCGGGCGAGCGCTTTGACCTGACCATGTGCAACCCGCCGTTCCACGCCTCGATGGACGAAGCGACCAAGGGCAGCGAGCGTAAATGGCGCGCCCTGGGCCGTGCCGACCCGAAACGCAAACTGCCGGTGCTGAACTTCGGCGGCCAATCGGCGGAGTTGTGGTGTGAAGGTGGCGAAGCGCGGTTTGTGACGCAGTTGATCGCCGAAAGTGCGAGTTTCCAGCACAAAGTGCTGTGGTTCAGCACCCTGGTGTCGAAAGCTTCTAACCTGCCTGCGATCCAGACAGCCCTCAAAAAGGCTGGCGTGCTGGAAAGCCAGGTGGTGGAAATGTCCCAAGGCCAGAAGCAAAGCCGCTTCGTCGCCTGGACGTTCCAGACCAAATCCGAGCAAAAAGTCTGGCGCGAACGCTGGGTTAAAAAAAGCTGAGTAACTGACCGACACAAATCAACTGTGGGAGCGAGCCGGCTCCGGGCGGCGTTCCGACGAAGGGGCCGTCCCAGCTGACATTGATGCTGAATGTCAGATCGCTTTCGCGAGCAGGCTCGCTCCCACATTGGTTTAGCGCTGTTGGTAGTAAATCACAGACACAAAAAAACCGTGCCCGGATTGCTCCGGAGCACGGTTTTTTTATAACAAGTCTTACTTGTTAACAGCGTCGGTCAGGCCTTTGGCCACAACCAGCTTGATAACTTTCTTGGCAGCGATTTCGATGGCAGCGCCAGTCGAAGGGTTACGGCCAGTACGGGCAGGACGCTCAGTCACTTTCAGTTTGCCGATACCTGGCAGAGTGATTTCGCCGCCGTTTTCCAGCTGATCAGCAACGATTTGGCCCAGTTGGTCCAGAGCGTTACGCGCGGTGGTTTTTGGCGCGTCGATAGCTTCAGCGATGTCGGCGATCAGTTGGTCTTTAGTAAGAGCCATGTAGTGTTCCTTCCCTATCAAATTCATATGGATTGCAGAGTGCAGTGTCAGCCATCGAGCCCGATCTTCTGGATCTGGCACCCTCGGCCAATAACCACTGGATCGGGGTTATAGATGCCGAAATCAGGGTTTGGTTCGACCTGACAAATGCTGAATGCACGCTTAACGCAGTGACTTCGCGTAAGACCGGGCAAAACTAGCACAGCGACGGGGAAATATCCGCCTCTAGCTACCCATTTGGTCAGCTTTATTGCTCTAAAACGGGAAAAAAGCGCATAAGCGCCGCCGGTCGCCCCGGATTTGCCCTTCATGCCGCGCCCAAACCAGTGGATACGGTACACTGGGCACTTTTTCGGGGAGCACGCCCTCCTCTCTTCAATCAGCCGAGAAGCCCATGCCGATCCGTCATTGCATCGTCCACCTGATCGACAAAAAACCCGACGGCACGCCCGCAGTTCTTCACGCCCGCGACTCCGAACTGGCCGAGTCGAGCGCCATCGAGAACATGCTGGCCGACCTCAACGAAAGCTATAACGCCAAACAAGGCAAGGCCTGGGGTTTTTTCCATGCCGAATCCGGGGCGCACCCGTTCAGCGGCTGGCTGAAGGAATACTTCGAGGGCGGCAAGGACTTCACGGCCTTCAGCCGGGTAGCGGTGGAACATCTGCAAAAGCTGATGGAAGAGTCGAACCTCTCAGTGGGCGGCCACGTGCTATTCGCGCATTACCAGCAAGGCATGACCGATTACCTGGCGATCGCCCTCCTGCACCACAGTGAAGGCGTTGCAGTGACCGATCAGCTGGATGTCACCCCGTCCCGGCACCTGGATTTGGGCCAGTTGCACCTGGCGGCGCGAATCAACGTGTCCGAGTGGCAAAACAACAAGCAGTCCAAGCAGTACATTTCGTTCATCAAAGGCAAAAACGGCAAGAAGGTGTCGGAGTATTTCCGCGACTTCATCGGCTGCCAGGAAGGTGTCGACGGCCCTGGCGAAACCCGCACCCTGCTCAAGGCTTTCAGCGACTTCGTAGAAAGTGAAGACCTGCCGGAAGAGTCCGCCCGCGAGAAAACCAAGACCCTGGTGGATTACGCCAGCAGTCAGGCCAAGCTCGGCGAGCCCATGGGCCTGGAAGAACTCTCGGAGCTGATCGACGAAGAGCGCCCGAAAGCGTTCTACGATCACATCCGCAACAAGGATTACGGCCTGTCTCCGGAAATTCCGGCGGACAAGCGCACCCTGAATCAATTCCGTCGCTTCACCGGTCGTGCGGAAGGCCTGTCCATCAGCTTTGAAGCGCACCTGCTGGGTTCGAAGATCGAGTACGACGAAGAAGCCGGCACGCTGATCATCAAGGGCCTGCCGACGCAGTTGACCGATCAGCTCAAGCGACGCAACTGATGCTCAACGGCATCCTCAAAAAATTCCTGCTGATCTTGCTGGTGGTCGTGGTTTATCAGAACTGGGGCAAGATCGAGCGGGTGTTCAACCCTTCGCTAGTGGTGTCGGAGCAGACACAGGCCAAGGCCAACGTCGTGCTCTATGCCACTGACTGGTGCGGTTACTGCAAACTGACCCGGCGCTTTCTCGATCAGAAAGGCATTCCGTACAAGGAATTCGATATCGAGAAAGACACCGAGGCGCGCACGGCTTATGACGCGCTGGGTGGTGGAGGGATTCCGATCATCGACGTGAACGGCACGCTGATTCGCGGGTATGACCCGGACGCCATCCTCGCCGCACTGAAATAATTCATACAACCCTTGTGGTGAGGGAGCCTTGCCCTCTCACCACAAGAGTATGGGCATCAGTGTTTTTCGATGCGGAATCCAAAGCGTGGAAAGTGCACATGCACCACACCGCCGCGCTCGTCTTCACGGCGCAGAATCAGTTCTTCGGTGCCCGCAAACAGCAACTCGCCCGCCACCGGGTCAACACCATAATCAGTGGCGGAGATCACCACCTGCTGGCCAGTCTCAAAACCATTCGGCTCGTCGAACTGTTCGTCCGGCAACCTGGCTGGCGTGGCATTACGCGCCACCTCCAGCGCCTCCTCGGACGTCATCTCGCTCGACGCACCATGACCGAAGCCCATCACCCGCCCAAACCAGGCCGAAACAGCCGGATAGGCATCAACCAGCGGTGAAGTGACCGGCGTTGCTTTCAGGAACCACATTGGATGAGCCAGGGCAAAGTCGGCAATCGATGGTTCGCCGAACAAAAAGTCACCCTGCTCACGCTGAAGTTGCTGCTCCAGACGCGCCATGATCGTCGGCCATTGATGCTTCGCCTGCTCGGTGGACAACTTGGTAGCGCTGCCACCGCTGAACAGGCCAGCGCGGTCGACGAGGAACGCCTTGATCGCTTCCGGTGGCAAATGGCCGAAACGCACCGCGATCGATTCCGGCTGAAATACCAGACTGACCGCATGCTGGAACACGACCGAATCAGCCCAGGCCGCGAAAGTCGCAGCAATCATTTCCTGACCTTCCGGGAAGAACGCGGGCAGGGCTTTTTCCTGCTCAAGGCGACGGGCGATCAGTGACGTGTCACAGTAAATATCCGCGCCAATCTGCAACACCGGCGTCTTGCGGTAGCCACCGGTCAAGGCGGTCAGATCGGGTTTGGGCATCACCGGCGAGATTTTCACCGAGCGCCAGGACAGCCCTTTGAAACCCAACAGCAGGCGAGCCTTTTCAGCAAAAGGGGACGTCGGGTAATGATGAAGAATCAACTCGGACATGCTCGGCTCCGCCGCACGGATTAGGAATCCGCAGCTTAACGCGCAATCAGCAAGCGGCCTACAGATCTACCTGATGGACGCTTATCAGTCAGGTTGATAAGCCCACAGCGGCACTCGCGACCAGACATTCCTTGGCGCTTTTTTTGAGTTTTTTGATCAGTCGCTCCTGACGCAGCGCTTCACTTTTGTCGCGGCAGATTTCCGTGTAGACGAGCGCCACGGCGGGGCTGGAAAGGAAAAACCGCGCCCCCTTGCCGCTCTTGTGAGTAGCGAAGCGACGCACGGGATCGTCGCTGATCCCGCAGTAGAGCGAGCCATTGGCCGCGCGCACGAGGTAGACGAACCAGGGTTTGCTGGCGGGCAGCGTCGCTTCGGCGGCAATGTCGGAAGATTCGTTCAGGGTGCTCACGTGACGATCAAGGCTTGTAGGAAACAAGCCGCGATCTTATCAGCGACTGGCCTGGAATGCCTTCAGCCCCTTCAGAGCCTGAGCGCGAACGGCGTTTCTGACCAGGGGCGTCCATCCCAGAACCAACCCTTTAAGACCCAGTGCCTGACGGGACCAGGTCCACAGATCAAAGCTGTCGTGATGTTCGCAAATCTTGCCATCGCGAAACACGAAACGTGCCTGAATGTCGTTGACCACGGTGTTGCCGGTCTGGCTGAACAGATAGGTGGCAACCCAGTGAGCGCCGCCGGCGCGCTCGTCAGATCGCACGTTGTCGAAAGTCAGTGAAAAATCCTTGGCCCGGGTCGTGAGCATGCGCCACATGTCGCCGGCATCGCGGCCGCGCAGTTCGCCGAACGCTGGATCACTGAACACCACATCGTCGGTGTAGCAGGCGCTCATGGCCTCGGCATCCAGGCGCTGGAAAGCCTGGTAAAACCGGGTGATCAATTCGCTGTGGGCATCACTCATGGGCAGACTCCCTGTGCTTGCAAAAATGACTTCGTAAGATGGTCTGCACGATAGTCTGCCACGGTGCGAAACACTATCGGCATTCGTGGGCCGAATACCGACAGTGCGGGAGGCATCAGACCTTTTCGCTTTCGACCTGAACGTACAGCGAACGCCCGGCGCCGAGGCCGGCGATGATCGCACTGAGGCCGATCACGCCGAAGATCCAGCCCACCGCCGTCCAGCCGCCAGTCCAGTCATGCACGATACCGACCGCGAACGGCCCCATCGATGCCAGGGTGTAGCCGAAACCCTGGGCCATGCTCGACAGGTTGGCCGCGACATGAGAATCGCGCGAACGCAGCACGATCAGGGTCAACGCCAGACTGAACGTAGCGCCCTGCCCCAGACCCAGCAGAATCGCCCAGCCCCACAGGCCTTCAATCGGCGCATAAAGACAGCCGAACAGACCGCCGAGGGTCAACACCATGACCACGACAATGGCCAACCGCTGATCCTTGCCGCGTGTCGCCAGCCAAGGCGCCACGAGCGAACTGGCCAACTGGACGATCACCGAACCGGACAACACCAGACCAGCCTGAGTCGGTGTCAGACCGCGACCAATCAGGATCGACGGCAACCAGCCAAATACGATGTAGGCCAGGGACGATTGCAGGCCCATGTACAAGGTCACTTGCCAGGCCAGCGGATCGCGCAGCAGTCCGCGAACGCGGTAAGCGACGTTGTGTGTGCCGTGCTTCTGTCCACCCACTTGCGGCAACCAGAAGATCGCCGCGACCAGCGCCGGCAGTACCCAGAAGCCCAGGCCCATAGCCCAGCTCTTGTCGAAATGTTCACTCAACGGCACGGTTGCGCCGGCTGCCATCGCGGCCCCCAAACACAACGCCATGGTGTAGACACCAGTCATGGTGCCGGCCTGCTTCGGGAAGTCGCGCTTGACGATGCCCGGCAACAACACACCGATCACACCGATGCTCGCACCCGCCAGCACGCTACCGGCAAACAAGCCGACCTCGCCAAACGAGCTGCGCAAAATGATTCCGCCCGCCAGCGTCAGCAGAATCCCCAACACCACCCGCTCTGCGCCAAAACGGCGCGCCAGCACCGGCGCCAATGGCGCGAACAAGCCAAGGCACAAGACCGGCAATGTCGTCAGCAAACCGGCTTGCGCAGCCGACAGACCGAGGGTCTTCGAGATCTCGCTGAGCATCGGCGCCATGCTCGACAGTGCCGGGCGCAGGTTCAACGCCACGAGGATCAGCCCCAGTAACAACAGCCATGGCCGACGCAGGATCGGGTGGCTCTGCTGGACCTGTTCGTCATCGGCCTCGGCATCGATCAGCAGCTCTTCGAGTTCCGCCGTGCGCTTGGGGTGAATGAGGTCGCGATCGCTACTGGGCATGGACTTCTCGGTTTCAAGGTTCATTGATCAATTGCCTCGACAGGGCTTTGGCCCGTTCCGGGTCCCGTTGCTCGACGGCATCCAGCAGTTCGATGTGCAGGTCGAATACTTCCTGGCGTCGCGGGGTGATATTCAAGGTCTGGCGCAATTGCGCGCCGACGACGCTGGAGAAATAGCGATACAGCTCGCTGAGCGTCGGGTTGTGCGCGGCATCCACCAGACGACGGTGGAACACCAGGTCGCAGGCGATGTAACTGTCGAGATCGCCGTGATAGTGGCTGCCGCTGACCCCGAGCGCTTCGCGCAAGGCCACCAGGTCTTCCTCGGTTCGGCGCAACGCCGCAAGTCCGATGGCTTCGACTTCAAGGATGTGCCGTGTCTCACGGGCCTGCTCGTGGGAACACCGGGACAACGCTTTCAGGGTGTCCAGCGGATCAATCACGGCTCGCAGGTAGCTGCCGTCGCCCTGACGGATGTCGATCAACCCGGAAAATGCCAACACCCGCATGGCTTCGCGCACGGTGTTGCGGCTGATGCCCAACTCGGTCGCCAGTTCCGGCTCGGTAGGCAAGCGCTGGCCGACGACCCAGACGCCGTCGTTAATGCGCCGGCGCAGTTGGTCAAGCGCCTGGTCGACCAAGGATCGCTTGGTCAATGGAGAAATGTCTGACATAGGATTCGCCCTTTCATCCAATCATAGGATGAATTTTCTGACATGTTAGTCAGCTTCATGTAGGACGGCAACCACCTACCGTCTAAGGGCAGGAAAAGGAGCGGGATTTTCGATTGGTCAAAATTACCCTTTAAGGGTAATTTAAGGGATAGGGTTTTTGGCTTCTTATGGAAAAGAACACACCCCATTACGACTTGGCGGTGGTCAAGGCAGAAGTCCGCAGGATGGGAAGCAAAGCATTCACAATGACCGCTCGGGAAGGCGGCCGAAAAATGTCCTTGAGCATCCGTCAGATGCTTCAAATTATTTACCTGCTGGAGTACCGGATGCTGCACAAGTCGATGACTACCTATGGCGATCATCGGGTTTGGCAGGACGTGTACCACACAACATTCCAGCATCGGGAGATTTACATCAAAGTGACTTACCGCCCCGGCGGTGGGCATCCGGTGATCTCCTTCAAGGAGAAGAATCAATGAAAACTCAACAATGCGTCAGTTGTGGCACTCACAACGGTATGCATCACTTTGAAGGACGCACGCTCACTGTCGACTACAAACAGGTAGCTCGGCTGGTGCACGACATCGTCGGATGGGAATGCCAGGTCTGCGGAGAAATCGAATTTGATCACGACACCGACAGCGCCGAGCGCTACTCCGACGCCAGCGATCAATTGCTTGAAAACTACTTCCAAGTGATGGCTGCGGAGATGAAACGTATCCGCCGTAAACTGCATCTCACACAAAAAGACGCTGTTAAATTGCTGTCGGGCGCGGGTCACAACGCTTTTTCCCGCTACGAGCGCGGCGAAATTCCACCTCCTCAAGCGTTGTTTACGCTGATGTGCCTGCTGGATCGGCATCCTCACCTGCTGGCTGAAATACAAGCCATGAACGAAGGTTCCGACTTGAAGAGATTGCTGGCGGCACGCTTCCCGGAGCAGGAAACTGTACTAGCGTCCTGACCTCAAATCTCAGCCAAAAATAAACCCGGAACATTGTCCGGGTTTATTTCACCGCCAAGCTTCGATCAATGCAGAATCTGGCTCAGGAACATCTTGGTCCGCTCGTTCTGCGGGTTATCGAAGAAGTCGTTCGGCGCCGCTTGTTCGACGATTTCACCCTTGTCCATGAAGATCACACGGTTGGCCACGGTGCGGGCAAAGCCCATTTCGTGCGTCACGCAGAGCATGGTCATGCCGTCTTCCGCCAAGCCGATCATGGTGTCCAGCACCTCTTTCACCATCTCGGGGTCGAGCGCCGAAGTCGGTTCGTCGAACAGCATGATTTTCGGCTTCATGCACAGCGCGCGGGCAATCGCCACACGCTGCTGCTGACCACCGGACAGTTGCCCCGGGAATTTATGCGCCTGCTCCGGAATGCGTACGCGCTCCAGGTAGTGCATGGCGATTTCCTCAGCCTGACGCTTGGGCATTTTGCGTACCCACATCGGCGCCAGTGTGCAGTTCTGCAGGATGGTCAGGTGCGGGAACAGGTTGAAGTGCTGGAACACCATGCCGACTTCACGGCGGACCGATTCGATCTGCTTGAGGTCGTTGGTCAGCTCCACGCCGTCGACCACGATGCGCCCCTGCTGGTGTTCTTCCAGCCGGTTGAGGCAACGGATGGTGGTGGACTTGCCGGAACCCGACGGGCCGCACAACACGATACGCTCGCCCTGCTTGACGTTCAGGTTGATGTCTTTCAAGACGTGGAACTGGCCGTACCACTTGTTGACGCCCTGCATCTGAATAATGCCTTCAGGGCTCACAGGCTTTTTGATTGCTTCACTCATCACAAAACTCCTAACGCTTGTGGCCAGTATCCAGCTTGCGTTCCAAATGCATGGAATAGCGGGACATACCAAAACAGAAAATCCAGAACACCAGGGCCGCGAACACGTAGCCTTCAGTGGCCATGCCCAACCATTTCGGGTCGGCGGCGGCTTGTTTGACGCTGTTGAGCAGGTCGAACAGGCCGATGATGATCACCAGGCTTGTGTCCTTGAACAGCGCAATGAAGGTGTTGACGATGCCTGGGATCACCAGCTTCAGGGCTTGCGGCAGAATCACCAGGCCCATGCTGCGCCAGTAACCGAGGCCCATCGCGGCTGCGGCTTCGTATTGACCTTTCGGAATCGCTTGCAGACCACCGCGCACCACTTCGGCCACGTAGGCCGACTGGAACAGGATCACGCCGATCAGCGCCCGCAACAATTTGTCGAAGTTCATGCCTTCGGGCAGGAACAACGGCAACATCACCGAAGACATGAACAGCACCGTGATCAACGGCACGCCGCGCCAGAATTCGATAAAGGTCACGCAGACCACACGAATAGCCGGCATGTTCGAACGACGGCCCAATGCCAAGACAATACCCAGCGGCAGAGCGCCAGCGATACCGACCGTCGCGATCACCAGGGTCAGCATCAGGCCGCCCCATTGGCTGGTCGCCACGGTGCTCAAGCCCAATACGCCACCGTGCAGCAGGCACCACGAAATGATCGGGTACAGCACCAGGAAGCTCAGGCCATACACCGCTTTATGGTGAAAACGCGAGATGAACAGGGGCGCCACGCCAATGACTGCCAGCCACACGGTCAGGTCCACGCGCCAGCGTAGTTCCGGCGGGTAGTAGCCGTACATGAACTGACCAAAACGCTGCTGGATGAACACCCAGCAGGCGCCCTCCTTGGTGCAGTCAGCCTGGCTGGTGCCAACCCAGTTGGCATCAAGGATTGCCCAGTGCAGGATCGGCGGGATAACCAGGTAAATCAGGTAGAACGCAAACAGGGTCAGCAGGGTGTTGATCCAGCTGGAGAACATGTTGGCGCGCATCCACGCCACGACACCGATACTGCGGTTCGGTGGCGGCATGTCAGGTTTGAAAGTATGAGTGCTCATGCGCTTTTCCTTACCGCTCGATCAGCGCAATGCGCTTGTTGTACCAGTTCATCAGCAGGGAAATGCTGATACTGATCGCCAGGTACACGCTCATGGTGATCGCAATCACCTCGATCGCCTGCCCGGTCTGGTTCAGCACCGTACCGGCAAACAACGAAACCATTTCCGGATAACCGATACCGGCCGCCAGCGAGGAGTTCTTCGCCAGGTTCAGGTATTGGCTGGTGAGCGGTGGAATAATCACGCGCAGGGCTTGCGGGATGATGACCTTGCGCAGGGTCGGACCGTTGCGCAGGCCGAGCGAGTGCGCCGCTTCGGTCTGGCCGTGGCTGACCGACTTGATGCCCGAGCGCACGATCTCGGCGATGAATGCCGCGGTGTACACCGTCAAGGCCAGGGTCAATGCCAGCAGTTCCGGGATCAGCACCCAGCCACCGACGAAGTTGAAACCCTTGAGCTGCGGCATCTCCCAATGCACAGGCGCGCCGAAGATCAAAGCGCACAGCGCAGGAATCACCAGAAACAGCGCCAGGCCGACCCAGAACTTGTGGAACGGCACGCCCGTCGCTTCGAAGCGTTTGGTCGCCCAACGGCTCATCAGCACGATGGCGACAATGGCCACAACGATGCTGACCACAAACGGCCAGAAACCGTCCGCGATCAATGCTGCGGGCATGTTCAGGCCGCGACTGCTGACGAAGAAGGTGTCGCCGAAGTTATGGCTGTTGCGCGGCCCCGGCATGGTCAGGAATACCGCGAAGTACCAGAACAGGATTTGCAGCAGTGGCGGAATATTGCGGAAGACTTCCACATAAACAGTTGCCAGCTTGGCGATGATCCAGTTCTTGGACAGTCGTGACACCCCGACGATAAACCCGAGGATCGTCGCCAGGATTACGCCGATGAAGGTCACCAGCAACGTATTGAGCAGGCCGATGACAAACACCCGGGCATAGCTGTCCGATTCGGTGTAGTCGATCAGGGTTTGAGCGATGCCGAAACCGGCACTGCGCTCCAGAAAGTCGAAACCGGAGGTAATGCCCCGGTGTTGAAGGTTGGTCTGTGTGTTGTCGAACAGATACCAGCCCATCGAGACCACCGCCACAATGGTGATGATCTGAAATACCCACGCACGCACTTTAGGATCGCTGAGGCTGAGCCTCTGCTTTGGTGCGCCGATTGAATTTTGCATGAAGTGCCCCGGATGTAATGGAACAGAACATCACCCGGCGGTTGGCCCGCCGGGTGATAGAACCATCAGCGCACTGGTGGTGCGTATTGAATGCCGCCAGCGCTCCACAAGGCGTTCAGCCCGCGGTCGATTTCCAGCGGAGTGTTCTTGCCGAGGTTTTTCTCGAACACTTCGCCATAGTTGCCGACTTGTTTGACGATCTGGACGACCCAGTCCTTTTTCACTTTCAGGTCTTTGCCGTATTCACCATCGGTACCCAGCAGACGGGCAACGTCAGGGTTCTTGGTGGACTTGGCTTCAGCTTCGACGTTTTTCGAAGTGATGCCGGCCTCCTCAGCGTTGAGCATGGCGTAGCCAACCCAGCGCGCGATGGCCAGCCACTCGTCGTCGCCATTACGCACGACCGGGCCCAGCGGCTCCTTGGAGATGGTTTCCGGCAGTACCACGTAATCCTTCGGCGAGGCCAGCTTGCTGCGCTGGGCAAACAGCTGGGACTTGTCGGAAGTCAGAACGTCGCAACGACCGGATTCCAGCGACTTGGCGCTTTCGTCGGAGGTGTCGAAAGTGATCGGGGTGTATTTCAGACCGTTACCGCGGAAGTAGTCGGAAACGTTCAGCTCGGTGGTGGTACCGGCCTGGATGCAGATGGTAGCACCGTCCAGTTCCTTGGCACTCTTGACGCCCAGCTTGTTGTTAACCAGGAAGCCGATGCCGTCGTAGTAGGTGATAAAGCCAGGAAACTTCAGGCCCATGCCCGAGTCACGGGAGCTGGTCATGGTGGTGTTGCGCGACAGAATGTCGATTTCGCCCGACTGCAGCGCGGTGAAACGCTCTTTGGCGTTCAACTGACTGAATTTGACTTTGGTCGCGTCGCCGAAAATGGCCGCCGCTACAGCACGGCAATAGTCAGCATCGATACCGACGATCTTGCCCGTGGAGTCCGGAACCGAGAAGCCCGGCAGACCGTCACTCACACCACACTGTACGAAACCTTTTTTCTGCACTGCATCCAGGGTTGCACCCGCCTGAGCGAACCCGCTGATACCGAGTACTGCGGCTGCAGTCACGATAGCCAGGGTGGATTTCAACATCTTCATTCAAACCTCCAGTTTTGCTCTTGTTGTGTCGGAGCTGAGTCCTGTCGCACCCTTTTGAGGCGTAATCAACCCGTTTTGGCTTTTTTTGGGGTCAACCGACGTCGGACCTGCGCTATGAGTCTAGTTAGGAGAACATCCACATCATGGATAACTCACTTCTCACCAATCGGCCGAACGGGCTGTAGCCCTTTCACGTTCGCGAAGCCCGTAACGGCCACTGGCGAACATCCATCACCGGATTCTTTGCTATCCCGCGACCAGCAGTACACTGATAGTGTTACCGCAGGGCGCGAGATGGGTTGCACCGCTTCTTATTAGCAAAGCCCGTACCAGACCGCTCGCCAAAGCAAATGCGAAGCAGGTCAATAGCAAAACTTGTAACCTTGCGACATCTAATTAACTGATCAACTGACGGCGCACTCGGATCACGCACTGATTGAGCGCGCACGCACAACAATGGAGCACCCATGACCCAGCCCCTGATTCTTCAGCCCGGCAAGCCCGTAGACGCCTGCGTAATCTGGCTGCACGGCCTGGGCGCCGACCGCTACGACTTTCTGCCCGTGGCGGAAATTTTGCAGGAAAGCCTGCTGACCACCCGCTTCGTTCTGCCTCAGGCGCCCACCCGCGCAGTCACCATTAACGGTGGTTACGAGATGCCGAGCTGGTACGACATATTGGCCATGAGCCCGGCACGCGCGATCAGTCGCGAGCAGCTGGAAGAGTCGGCAAACATGCTCACAGAGCTGATCGAAGAGCAGCGATCCAGCGAAATAGACGCTTCGCGAATTTTTCTCGCAGGCTTTTCCCAAGGTGGAGCCGTGGTATTACACACCGCGTTCCTGAAATGGCAGGGGCCGTTGGGTGGCGTACTTGCCCTCTCCACCTACGCGCCCACGTTCAGCGATGAACTCGAACTTTCAGCCAGCCAGCAGCGTATTCCGGTGCTGTCTTTGCACGGTCAATACGATGATGTGGTTCAGAACTCCATGGGCCGCAGCGCTTACGAGTATTTGAAGCAACGTGGTGTCACCGTGACATGGCAAGAATACCCAATGGGCCACGAAGTGTTACCCGAAGAGATTCGCGACATCGGCGTCTGGCTTGCCGAGCGTTTGCGTTAACCGTGATGCCAAACGCAGCCCATTGATCATCCCACTACGCCGCGCCCGATTCTTGCATTACACTGGCCGGCGTACATTCCTTAACCAATTGATGAGATGACCGTGCTCAAAGCACTCAAGAAAATGTTCGGTAAAAGCGAGACTGAGCAGCTCGCGCCAGTTCCCAGCGCTCCGTCTCATACTCCCAGCCACCGCACCGACGGTAATCAGCCTGGCCGGACCGCAACCGCAGCGGTACCGAAACACGAGCCAAAGACCACACCGGCCACCCAACCTGCCCCGGACGTTGCCTCTGAACAGCCGCGTAGCGAAGCGCCGAAACCGGCAAAACCGCGTCGCGAACCCAAGCCCAAGGCACCGGTCATTCCCTGGAAACTCGAAGATTTCGTCGTCGAACCCCAGGAAGGCAAAACCCGCTTCCACGATTTCAAACTCGCCCCGGAACTGATGCACGCCATCCAGGACCTGGGCTTCCCGTACTGCACACCGATCCAGGCGCAGGTGCTTGGCTTTACCCTGGCGGGCAAAGACGCCATCGGTCGCGCCCAGACCGGCACCGGCAAAACGGCCGCGTTCCTGATTTCGATCATCACCCAGCTGCTGCAAACCCCGCCGCCGAAAGAGCGCTACATGGGTGAGCCGCGAGCGCTGATCATTGCGCCAACCCGCGAACTGGTGGTGCAGATCGCCAAGGACGCTGCCGACCTGACCAAATACACCGGCCTCAACGTCATGACGTTTGTCGGCGGCATGGATTTCGACAAGCAGCTCAAGCACCTCGAAGCCCGTCACTGCGACATCCTCGTGGCCACTCCGGGCCGTTTACTCGACTTCAACCAGCGTGGCGACGTGCATTTGGACATGGTCGAAGTCATGGTGCTGGACGAAGCCGACCGGATGCTCGACATGGGTTTCATCCCACAAGTGCGTCAGATCATTCGCCAGACGCCGCCGAAGAACGAGCGTCAGACACTGCTGTTCTCCGCGACCTTCACCGAAGACGTGATGAACCTCGCCAAGCAATGGACCACCGAGCCTTCGATCGTCGAGATCGAAGCGCAGAACGTGGCGAGCGAAAACGTCGAGCAGCACATTTACGCCGTCGCCGGTGCCGACAAGTACAAACTGCTCTACAACCTGGTCAACGACAATGGCTGGGAGCGGGTGATGGTGTTCGCCAACCGCAAGGATGAGGTACGCCGCATTGAAGAACGCCTGGTGCGTGACGGCGTCAACGCCGCGCAACTGTCCGGCGATGTGCCGCAGCACAAGCGTATCAAGACCCTTGAAGGTTTCCGCGAAGGCAAGATTCGCGTACTGGTCGCCACCGATGTCGCCGGTCGCGGCATTCACATCGACGGCATCAGCCACGTGATCAACTTCACCCTGCCGGAAGTCCCGGACGACTACGTACACCGCATCGGTCGTACCGGTCGCGCAGGCGCCGATGGCGTGTCCATCAGCTTCGCCGGTGAAGATGACTCCTACCAGTTACCGTCCATCGAGGCGTTGCTGGGTCGCAAGATCAGCTGTGAAACACCACCGACGCATCTACTGCGGGCGGTTGAGCGCAAACGCCCATAACCGGGAATTTGCAGAAAGAGGCGCAGCCGGAAACGGACTGCGCTTTTTTTTTCCCCGATTTTTTACAAGAGCTTGCCCAACACAACTAAATGTCCATAATGGACAAATTAGTTTAGTTCAGCGCCCGGAGCCAGCCATGTCCAGTACGCCTTACGTAATCAACCAATCCCAGGCCCGCGAACTGCTGGAGAAAGTCGACGTGCCGCAGATCCTGCGCAAGCTGTTCCGCGACCTGGCCGCCGGCCAGGCCGTACAACCGGCGCAGCAACTGGTGGAGTTCCCTCAGGGCGCTGGCGACTTCATCAACTACCTCGGCGTGCTGGCGAAAGATGGTGTCTACGGGGTTAAAACCTCGCCGTATATCGTGCGCGAACAAGGCCCACTGGTGACTGCGTGGACCCTGCTGATGTCGATGCAGACCGGCCAGCCATTGCTGCTGTGCGATGCAGGTGAGTTGACCACCGCACGCACGGCCGCAACCACCGCGGTAGCTGTCGATGCACTCGCCCCGTTGGCAGCGCAGCGTCTGGCGATCATCGGCAGCGGCAAAGTCGCCCAGGCGCATCTTCACTACGTCAAGCATCTGCGTGACTGGCAAAGCATCACCCTGTATTCGCCGAGCCTGAGCAACAAGAATCCTGAAGCATTGGCTCAGATCAACAGCCTCGATCCACGCCTGACCATCGTCGACAGTCACGAAGCGGCAATTCAGGACGCCGACGTAATCATGCTGTGCACCTCGTCCGCAGGCCCGGTGATCGACCCGTCAAGCTTGAGCAAACCGGCGCTGATCACCTCCATCAGCACCAACGCCCCGCGCGCCCACGAAGTGCCACCGCAGAGCCTCAATGACATGCAAGTGTTCTGTGACTATCGCCTGACCACGCCGGGCTCCGCAGGTGAGATGCTGATCGCAGGCGAACAACATGGCTGGGACCTGCGCTTGATTCTGGGCGACCTGCCCGAGCTGCTGAGCGGCAAGGTACAACGCCCTGACTACGACCGGCCGGTGTTCTTCCGCTCCATCGGTCTGGGCCTGGAAGACATCGCACTGGCCAATGCCATCTACCACCTGCAGCACTAACCCCACAACTCACTGTGGGAGCGGGCTTGCCCGCGATGCAGGCGCCTCGCTCCGTCAGGCAGACTGCGGTGATGCAATCGCGGGCAAGCCCGGCTCCCACAGGGTTCCTCTATATCAACGGCATTTGCGCCCCATCAGGAGACGTTCATGAGCCAGGCAGACTTCATCATCATCGGCGGCGGGATTGCCGGGGCTTCCACCGGTTTCTGGCTGTCGCAGCAGGCCAGGGTGATTGTGCTCGAACGCGAATCGCATCCGGCCTATCACTCCACCGGCCGCTCCGCAGCGCTGTACACCGCTGCTTATGGCACACCTCAGGTTCGAGCGTTGACCCAGGCCAGTCGCGACTTCTTCGACGCTCCGCCCGCCGGTTTCTGCGAACACCCGTTGCTGACGCCACGCGGCGAGATGACCGTGGACTTCACCGGCGACCCCACCGAGTTGAACAATCAGTACCTCAGCGCCAAAGCCACGGTGCCCGAGATGCAACTACTCAGCGCCGACGAAGCCTGCGCCCACATGCCGATCCTGCGCAGGGAAAAAGTCCATGGCGCGATCTATGACCCGACCGCCAGTGACATCGACACCGATGCCCTGCACCAGGGTTATTTGCGCGGTATCCGTCGCAACAAAGGTGAAGTCGTCACCGACGCAGAAGTGCTCGGCCTGACCCGCGATGCCGAGGGTGTGTGGCACGTAACCACCAACGGCCAGACCTTCAGCGCCCCCATCATCATCAACGCCGCCGGTGCCTGGGCGGACAAAATCGGTGCACTGGCCGGCGCCCGGCCGCTGGGCCTGCAACCGAAACGCCGCGCGGCTTTCATCTTCGCCGGCCCTGAGGGCGTGGATATCCATCACTGGCCAATGCTGGTCAGCCTCGACGAATCGTTCTACATGAAACCCGACGCCGGCATGTTCCTCGGCTCACCGGCCAACGCCGACCCGGTGGATCCGCACGACGTACAGCCAGAAGAACTGGACATTGCCATGGGCATTTACCAGATCGAAGAAGCCACCACCCTGACCATCCGCCGCCCGACACGAACCTGGGCCGGGTTGCGCAGCTTTGTCAGCGACGGTGATTTACTGTCCGGCTTCGATCCGCAGGTGCCCGGCCTGTTCTGGGTCGCGGCGCAAGGGGGCTATGGCATCCAGACATCGCCGGCCATGGGCCAGGCCAGTGCTGCGCTGGTACGCGGTGAAAACTTGCCCGAGCAGCTCACGCGATTCGGGCTGGACGCCGGCATGCTCTCCCCCGCCCGCCTGGGCTGATCGACTGGTCAGGTGACGTGCCCACACGATTACGGCAAACTTCCAGCGCCCCTTTTGCGGGGCGCTGACGCTGCCTGGAGTTCCACTGTATGAACGCACCTGAAAAAGACCCGGCGCTGGACAACTACCGAGCGATTGCCGATGCCATCGCCACGCTGTTCTTCCCCCATGCCGAGGTGGTGCTGCACGACCTGCGCACGCAAAAGATCGACTACATCGCCAACAACCTGTCGAAACGGGAAATCGGCGATGACGCCGCGCTGGAGGACATGCTCAGCGACGATGTCAGCGAAACCAACATTGGGCCGTACGAAAAGCTCAATTGGGATGGTCAGAAGATTCGCAGCTTGAGCACGGTATTGCGCGACAGCGGAGGTCATCCGCTGGCCCTCCTGTGCGTCAACCTGAACATTTCGTTGTTCGAAAATGCCAAAGCGGCGCTCGACCTGTTCCTGTCGCCGAGCAAACTGATTCCGCAACCGGACTCACTGTTTCGTGATGACTGGCAGGAGCGGATCAACACCTTCCTGCACGCCTGGCTGCGTGAACGTCAACTGAGCCTGAACCTGCTGACACGCGATCACAAACGCGAACTGGTGCTGGCGCTGCATGCCGAAGGCGCTTTCAAGGGCAAGAGCGCGTCGAACTATGTGGCCAATGTGCTGAACATGGGACGGGCGACGGTTTACAAGCATTTGAAGGAATTGAAGGGCTAGGTTCGGAAGTTTGTGTTGCTTGATCTGGCCTCTTCGCGAGCAGGCTCGCTCCCACACTGAATCTGCGTCATGCGGAGATCAAATGTGGGAGCGAGACCGGCTTGCCGGCGAAGGCGATTTATCAATCGCCGTAGATGTCTGACTTGAAGTACTTGTCCGAGATTTTCTGATATTCGCCATTGGCACGAATGCCATCAATGGCCGAGTTCAGCTGGCCGACCAATTCAGCATTGCCCTTGCGCACCGCAATCCCGGCGCCCTCGCCCACGTATTTCGGGTCCTTCAACTCCGGCCCGACAAACGCGTAGCCCTTGCCGCGCGGCATCGACAAGAAGTCATTCAACGGAATGGTGTCGGCAAAAATCGCATCGAGGCGACCGGCAGCCAGGTCCATGTAGATTTCTTCGTTGTTGCTGTAGCGCTTGACGTTGACGCCCTTGGGTTCGAAAACCTCAGTGGCGTAACGGTCGGTGGTGGTGGCGCGCTGCACGCCAACGGTTTTGCCTTTGAGGCTGGCGTATTGGTCATCGACCACCGCGCCTTCCTTCATCACCAGACGCGACGAGGTGAAGTAGTACTTGTGGGAGAAATCCACCGACTTCTTGCGGTCATCGTTGATTGTCATGGAGGACAAGGCCATGTCGATTTTCTTCACTTTAAGGGAAGGAATCAGACCGTCGAATTCGCCTTCGACCCACACGCACTCGACCTTCATCTGCGCACACAGGGCGTTGCCGATGTCATAGTCGAAACCGACAATCTTGCCCTCGTCGGTTTTGGAGGCGAACGGCGGGTAAGCCGCCTCGATACCGATGCGCAGCGCTTTTTCGGCGGCAAACACGCTGCTGCACGCCAACAGGCTCAGGGCCAGACCGGTGATGAGGGGGAATTTCTTCATGTTCGTTCTCTCGCGGGTTGTTGTTGGTTTGGCAAGACAGAAGGAAGAGCTGAAACGGTGAACAGGTTTTTTGTACTTGTAATTCCATACTGGACTTTTATGTATTACCCGTCAATCGGGCAAGCGGGATCATGCCCGGTCGATGGTCGGGCGGTGAGTCAGTTGGTTATTGGGTGAAGCGAATAGCCCCATCGCCAGCAGGCTGGCTCCCACATCTATGGTTACCCCCTTTTCTGCAATACTGTTTTTGATGCCGTGTTTGGCTTGCTTTCATCTATCCGGCGTCTGAGTGGGGTTGTGGCCCCGCGCCTCGATGAGAATCGATGCCCGACGATCCTAATTAGTGGAACGGCCTTTCAGCCGTGTGGGAGCTCAGGGTTGTCGTCAGGCCGGTTGGCCGTTCACGTCATCAGTTATCCAGCATCGCAAAACCAGGTGGGTGGTGCTCGGGTGACAGCGGGGTCAGGCGTTCATCGCGGCTGGCCCCGCATCGAATTCAGTGTGATGGGCCGCAATTGCCCAGGCGATTCTTGCCAGCTTGTTGGCCAGCGCGCAGACCACGAGATTGGAGTGATGGCGGGACGCTAATAGCTGGCGGACCCAGTCCGCCAGGGCTCCTTTCTGTCGGTCCAGTTGTATCAGGTAAACACGGGCGCACTGGATGAGCAGGCGTCTCTGGTTTCGATCGCCGCGCTTACTGATGCCCAGCAACACGGTTTTGTCACCCGTGCCGTGTTGTTTGGGTACCAGCCCGATCGACGCCGCATAGCCTCGGCCGCATTTGAACTGTTTGCCATCGCCCAGCTCGGCAGCCAGGGCGCTGGAGGTGATCGGGCCGACGCAGGGCATGGTCATCAAGCGAGACGCCAGATCATCTTCAGCGGCCTGGCATTCCACGTGTTTGTCCAGCGCCTTGACCTTCCCATCCAGATAGTTGAAGTGTTCATGCAGCCCCATCAGAATTTTTTTGATGGAGCCGGAAAATGAACTCATCTCAAGCAACGCTGGAAGCTCTTTGATGGATTTAAAGCCGGGAGCCAGGCTGACACCCACTTCCAGCAGGGCTGCGTGAATCCGGTTGACGGTGGCGGTACGGTCTTTGATGTAGGACTCACGCACCGAATTGAGCATCGCCAACGCCTGTTGAGCCTGGTTTTTTGGGGGCACGAAGCGCATCGTGGGGCGAGTTGCCGCCTCGCAGATCGCTTCGGCATCGGCGAAGTCGTTCTTGTTGCTTTTCACGTAAGGGCGTACCAGATGAGGTGCAATGAGCTTGGGCGTATGTCCCAGTTTGGCGACTTCCTGCGCCATGAAATGGGCACCGCCACAGGCTTCCATTACGACCGTACACGGTTCGAGGTTCGCCAAATGTTGAGCGAGCGCCACCCGATTAAACTTTTTTCGGTAAAGCTCATGACCTCGATCATCTTGGGCATGCAGATGGAAGGTATGTTTTCCAAGATCGATGGCGGCAATAGCTACTTTGTTCATGGCAACGGTCTCCGGTAGGCCCCCTGTGAAAGCTTAGTGGGCGATCACAGGGGCAGCGGGGGTAGCCATTTCATTAGTGGATCTCAGTCATACACAATAGCTGTGTTCACTGAAGATCTACTGTGGGAGCCAGCCTGCTGGCGATGAGGGCTTAACAGTCGACATCAATCTCGTCTGCTAGAATCGGCCGCATTGATCCCATTAGGTGCACCCCATGAGCGAGCCGATTCGTCTGACCCAATACAGCCACGGCGCAGGTTGTGGCTGCAAGATTTCCCCCCAGGTGCTGGAGGTGATTCTGGCCGGTAGCGGGGCGCAGAACCTGGACCCGAAACTCTGGGTCGGCAATGCTTCGCGCGACGACGCGGCGGTGTACGCCATTGATGACGAACGCGGCGTGGTCTCCACCACAGACTTCTTCATGCCCATCGTCGATGACCCGTTCGATTTCGGCCGCATCGCCGCCACCAATGCCATCAGCGACATCTATGCCATGGGCGGCGATCCGCTGATGGCGATTGCGATCCTCGGCTGGCCGGTCAATGTACTGGCGCCGGAAGTAGCCCGGGAAGTGATTCGCGGCGGGCGCTCGGTCTGCGATGAGGCCGGGATTCCATTGGCCGGTGGTCACTCCATCGATGCACCGGAGCCGATCTTCGGCCTGGCCGTGACCGGTCTGGTGGAAAAGCGCCACATGAAACGCAACGACACGGCCACGGCCGGTTGCCTGCTCTATCTGACCAAGCCACTGGGCATCGGCATCCTCACCACCGCCGAGAAAAAGGGCAAGTTGCGCACGGCCGATATCGGTCTGGCCCGCGACTGGATGTGCACCCTGAACAAACCCGGCAGCCGTTTCGGCAAGCTCGACGGCGTGACTGCGATGACCGACGTCACCGGGTTTGGTCTACTGGGGCATTTGGTAGAAATGGCCGATGGCAGCCATCTGACCGCCCGCATCGAATACAACCGCGTGCCACGCCTGCCGGGTGTCGAGTACTACCTCGACCAAGGCTGCGTGCCAGGCGGGACGCTGCGCAACTTCGACAGCTACGCCAGCAAACTGGGACGACTTCAGGAGCTGCACAAACGCGTGCTGTGCGATCCGCAGACCAGCGGTGGCCTGCTGATTGCGGTCACACCCGAGGGCAACGAACGGTTCCTCGCGGTGGCGGCTGAACTGGGTCTGAGCCTGGAACCCATCGGTGAACTGGTTGAGCGACAGACACACGCGGTTGAGGTGTTTTGATGTCACGCGACTTCACCGATTACCGCGACATCTTTCTCAACGACCGGCCGATGATGGACGCCCGCGCGCCGGTGGAATTCAGCAAGGGTTCATTCCCCGGCGTGGTCAACCTGCCGCTGATGAATGACAGCGAGCGCCAGCGCATCGGCACCTGTTACAAGCAGCAAGGTCAGCAGGCGGCCATTACACTGGGGCATCAACTGGTGTCCGGCGAAATCAAGGCTGAGCGCATCCAGGCCTGGGCCGATTTCGCCCGAGCGAACCCCGAGGGCTACTTGTATTGTTTTCGCGGCGGTTTGCGTTCGCAGATCGTCCAGCAGTGGCTCAAGGACGAAGCCGGCATTGACTATCCCCGGGTCGGTGGCGGCTACAAGGCCATGCGCACCTTCCTGCTCGACACCCTCGATCAGGCCGTTGCCCAGTGCGATTTCGTCTTGCTGGGCGGTATGACCGGTACCGGCAAGACCGAAGTGCTGACGCAGTTGAACAACGGACTCGACCTTGAAGGCCACGCCAATCATCGTGGCTCCAGCTTTGGCAAACGCGCGACCGGGCAACCGTCTAACATCGATTTCGAAAACCGTCTGGCAGTGGATGTCCTGAAAAAACGCGCCCACGGTATCGAGCAGTTTGTGCTGGAAGACGAGAGTCGGGCGGTCGGTAGTTGCGCCTTGCCGTTGCCGCTGTATCAGGGCATGCAGCAGTTTTCGATGGTCTGGCTGGAAGACAGCCTTGAAGGGCGCGTCGAGCGGATATTGCGCGACTACGTGGTGGACTTGTGTGCCGAGTTCATTGGCGTGCATGGCGAGGAAGGGTTTGCGCGGTTTTCCGAGCGCTTGCTGGAAAGCCTGAACAACGTGCAGAAACGTCTGGGTGGTGAACGCCATCGGCGGATGCTGATCATGATGGAAGAGGCCTTGGCAGAGCAGGGCCGAAGCGGGGCGGTGGACTTGCACCGAGGCTGGATCGAAGGATTGCTTGGCGAGTACTACGACCCGATGTATGCGTTTCAGCGGGAGAAAAAAGGCGCGCGGATTGAGTTTGCGGGGGAGAAGGCGGCGGTTCTTGAATACTTGCGGGCGAGGGTGAGTCAGTAACAGCAAGGCCGTTTTTGCCGGCCCCATCGCGAGCAGGCTCGCTCCCACATTAGATCTTCAGTGAACACAGAATTTGTGTACGACCGAGATCCACTGTGGGAGCGAGCCTGCTCGCGATAGCGCCCTTGCAGGCGCTACAAATCTTAAGCAAAACAGCCCTGACCGCTCAGGTCGGACACGTCTGCGAGCCGTTATCCAGCCCTTGCTTGTAGCTGTGGCTGTCGAGGCTGGCCTTGCCGTTGTGCCAGGTCAGGGTCAGCACATACACCGAATCGTAGTCACTGGACTCCCAGTCCTCGGTGATGTCCTGCTTCTTGCCGACGGCTTCTGCTGCGACCTTGTTGATCAACTCTGGCAGGTAGCCGTGGGACCAGGCGGTGTAGATGATGGAGTTGTGATACTTGTTGTTGAGCAATTCGTCCGCCAGGTCGCTGGTGTCGTTGGCCGAGTATTTGATGTTCACCGGTAAACCGAGCTTGATCGCGCTGGGGCTGATGGTCATCAGTGGACGGATGTAGCTGTAGGAATTGTCCAGTTCACCTTCCTCGACATTGCGCGTCGGGTTGGCGGCAAACACGTAGTTGGCCTTGCCGAATTTTTCCGGCAACAAGGTGGCCAGGTCGATGGCGCGGTTGAGGCCCTGGCAATTGAGTTGGCCCAGACCGCCGGCGGGTTTCTCAGCGTGACGCAGGAACACCAGCGTTTGGGTGCCATCCGCCGGTTGGGCGCGGCTTTCGCTGGACTCCAGTGACAAAAACAACGCGCTCGTCACCAGCATTGCTGGCAGAAATACATACGCACGGTGTTTGAGGCGTTTAGCGAAATTTGAAAGGTTCATCATGTGAATAAGTGATCTTCAGCGCATTCAGTTAAGGCTGACAAACCTTTACACCGCGAGCTTCCAGCTTCGGGGTGTTTTCCATGTCTTTGAGCCGGTCCGTGTCCGAAAGGGCATTGCTCAGAGTCCTCTGAAGCCCTTTTGGTTCGATTCCGGCGGGGGCGGCACTGTATCGACAAGCTTGAACGGGTTGCAGCAAAGGTTATCGACAGAATGTTGCGAAATTATGGACAGGGTACGCGCTAGAGGGGCTGGCTAACGCTGAATGCTATTGATCCTGGTCATCAGCGGTTTCGATAACGCGAAAAAATCGCAACCGGTGGGCGGTGATCCTGGATTATGCTCAAGCCTTTCTTTTGGCGATGGATGCTCCCGATGACCGATCTGTCTAAATTCCCGATTACTCAAAAATGGCCGGCTCAGTACCCCGACTGGATCCAGCTTTACTCCTTGCCGACCCCCAACGGCGTCAAGGTGTCGATCATGCTCGAAGAGATCGGACTGCCCTACGAACCGCACCGCGTGGGCTTCGACACCCAGGACCAGATGTCCCCCGAATTTCTTTCGCTGAACCCCAACAACAAAATCCCGGCGATCCTCGACCCCCACGGTCCCGACGACAAACCCCTGCCATTGTTCGAGTCCGGGGCGATTCTGATTTACCTCGCCGACAAGAGCGGGCAACTGCTGGCCCAGGAAACGGCAGCGCGGTACGAGACGATTCAATGGCTGATGTTTCAAATGGGCGGCATCGGGCCGATGTTTGGCCAGCTCGGTTTTTTCAACAAATTTGCCGGCAAGGACTATGAAGACAAACGGCCCCGCGACCGTTACGTCGATGAAAGTAAACGGTTGTTAAAGGTTCTGGATGCACGCCTTGAAGGTCGCGACTGGATCATGGGCGAGCGCTACACCATCGCCGACATCGCAACGTTCCCGTGGGTGCGCAACCTGATCGGCTTCTATGAGGCTGGCGATCTGGTGGGCATCAAGGACTTCAAGAACGTCACGCGGGTGCTGGAGCGCTTTCTGGCGCGGCCGGCGGTGATGCGCGGGCTGGAAATACCCAAGTAGATCCTTTTGACTTCATCAAGACCAAGGCAGGCAATGAGCTCATTCGATTTCAAACAAGTAGATGTTTTCAGCCGCGTCGCCCTCAAGGGCAATCCATTGGCGGTGGTGTTCGGTGCGGACGAGCTCAGTGACGAACGCATGGCCGCGTTCGCGACCTGGACCAACCTCAGTGAAACCACCTTCGTGCTGGAACCGCGCGATCCACGTGCCGACTACCGCATGCGGATCTTCACCACCCTGAACGAATTGCCCTTCGCCGGCCATCCGACGTTGGGCACCTGCCATGCATGGCTTGAGGCGGGCGGCGTGCCCAAGGGCGAGGAGATCATTCAGGAGTGTGGCGTCGGGTTGGTGCGGGTCCGCCGGCAAGGCGCGGAACTGGCGTTTCTCGCGCCGCCCCTGATCAACGCCGGGCCGGTGGACGCCGATCTGGTGGAGCGCGTGCGACGCGGGCTCGGCCTGGAGGTCGGCGCGATTGTCCGGGCGCAGTGGGTGGATAACGGTGCTGGCTGGTTGGCGGTCATGGTCGAGGAGCGCCAGCAGGTGCTGGATTTGCAACCGGATCACTCGCAGATGCTTGGCCTGGCGGTCGGCGTGATCGCGCCGTGGAATCCCGAGCGTGATGGCGATGACGCGCAGTTCGAAGTACGGGCCTTCATCTCCGGTGACGGCATGCCGGAAGACCCGGCTACCGGCAGTTTGAATGCCGGGATTGCGCAATGGTTGCTCGCCGAGGGGCTGGCGCCAGCGTCTTATGTGGTCAGCCAGGGCCTGACGATGGGCCGGGCGGGGCGCATTCAGGTGGATCAAGTGGGCGATGAAATCTGGATTGGCGGTGCGGTGGTGACGTGTATCAGCGGCACCCTGACGCTATAACCCGCCCTGTAGCAGCTGCCGAGCCCGCGAGGCTGCGTCCGGCCGCGAAGCGGTCGCAGTCCGGTTACCGCGGCTTGACTGAAGAATACGGTGGCAGGTTTAGCGACCGCTTCGCGGCCGGACGCAGCCTCGCGGGCTTGGCAGCTGCTACAAGATGTGTATTGCAGGTGGGGATTATTGCCGAAGCGGTAAGGGTTTTTTCCGCGCACCGGGTTTGTGCCTTGCGCCTTGCAGGGCATAAGCTTCGCCCCCTACGACGAACGTCTCATCCTCCGATTTTCAGGAATGCCCATGTCCAGTCAGTTCCCCGAAGCACGTCCTCGTCGCTTGCGCCGCAACGCGAGCCTGCGCAGTCTGTTCCAGGAAACCGAGTTCAATCTGAACGATCTGGTGCTGCCGATTTTTGTCGAGGAAGAGATCGACGATTTCGTGCCGATCAACAGCATGCCCGGTGTGATGCGTATTCCGGAGTCGAAACTGGCCGGCGAGATTGAGCGCTACGCCCGCGCCGGCATCAAGTCGGTCATGACGTTCGGCGTGTCGCATCATCTGGACAGCAGCGGCAGTGACACCTGGAGCGACAACGGGCTGGTGTCGCGCATGTCGCGAATCGCCAAGGATGCCGTGCCGGAGATGATTGTGATGTCCGACACTTGCTTCTGCGAATACACCGACCACGGTCATTGCGGTGTGATGCACAACCTCGAAGTCGATAACGACCAGACCCTGATCAACCTCGGCAAACAAGCCGTGGCTGCGGCGCGGGCTGGCGCCGATGTGATTGCCCCGTCAGCGGCCATGGACGGGCAGGTCCAGGCGATTCGCCGGGCGCTGGATGATGCGGGTTTCAGTCAGACAGCGATCATGGCCTATTCGACCAAGTTTGCTTCGGCGCTCTACGGCCCGTTCCGTGAAGCCGGCGGCAGCGCGCTCAAGGGCGATCGCAAAAGCTATCAGATGAACCCGATGAACCGCCGCGAAGCGGTGCGCGAATCGCTGCTGGACGAACAGGAAGGCGCTGACGCGCTGATGGTCAAGCCGGCCGGCGCCTACCTGGACATCATCCGCGACATCCGTGAGGTTTCGCGTTTGCCGCTGTCGGCGTATCAGGTCAGCGGCGAGTACGCGATGATCAAATTCGCGGCGCAAGCGGGGGCGATTGATGAGGGTCGCGTGGTGCGAGAAAGCCTTGGCGCGATCAAGCGAGCGGGGGCGGATTTGATCTTCACTTACTTCGCGATGGACCTGGCCCTGGCCGGGATCTGATCCCCAACACATTCCCCCTGTGGGAGCGAGCCTGCTCGCGATAGCGGTGTATCAGTTGTTAGAAATGTCGACTGTCACGACGCCTTCGCGAGCAGGCTCGCTCCCACAGTTGATTTGAGTTGAATCAGGTAGCGCCGAAGTAAGGCCGAATCCCGTGATGCTGAAAATACCGCTCAATCACCTTCGGATCGGAACACGTCTCGGCAATCGCCACATACGTATCCGGCCGCAACAGGTAAAACCCGTTGCGTCCCAACCCCGCCGCTTCAAACGCCGGCCGCCAGTAGAACACCTGCAACGGCAGATGATGCTCATTGCACCAAGCGATCATTTCGTCGCTGGTGTCGCCATAAACATGCACCTGCCAGACCGGATTTCTCAGCGATTCAAAGTTGTCGCCTTCACCATCATGCGCCCAAGGCAGGCGATCGCCGCCGTGAACGTGTCCGGCGACACCGGTGCTTAATGGCATACCACGATAGTTCAAGGTGATCTGCGAGACAGTGCGGAACAGGAACTCGCGGGACGTCTCGAACGAAGCCATTTTGGGGATTAAAAACGGTGCCAGCCGTGTACGCAGTACATCGGCCATGCGCCCTTCGGCGGTGACGAAAGTGAACACCCGGTCGGTGGTGGCGACCAGCTTGCGCGCAAAGGCGATGCGTTCGGTTTCGTAGGTGTCGAGCAGATTGGCCTCGGCGCCGCCACTCAACACCGCCGCGAGTTTCCACGCCAGGTTTATCGCGTCGCCAATCCCGGTGTTCATGCCCTGGCCACCGGCCGGGCTGTGAACGTGGGCCGCGTCGCCCAACAAAAACGCATGCCCGGTTCGAAAGTGGTCGGCGACCCGGTGATGTACGCGATAGGTCGAGAACCAGTTCACCTGTTCGATCTGCACGTTCAGGTGTTCGATGGCCCGGCTGCTGACGTCTTCAAAGCGCAGGGTTTCAGCCTGGTCCGCGCGCTCGTCGCGCACCGTGCCGATCAACCGGGCGCGACCCGTACCAGCGAGGGGGAACACGGCAAGGAAGTCCGCTTCATCAAGGTCCACATGCAATTCGCCATTGAACGTCGGCCCGCTGGCTTGTACGTCGGCGACATAGAAAATCTGCTGATAGGTCCCGCCCGGGAACCCCGTGTCCAGTGTCTTGCGCACCACTGACCGGGCGCCGTCGCAACCCGCCAGGTAGCAGGTCTGGCAGATTTCCAGTTGACCGTCGGGCAAGCGTAGTTGGACGGTGACGCCAGCGCCGGAGTCTTCGAAATACTCCAGCTCAGTGTTGCGCTCGACGTGGATGCCAAACGCCTCAAGGCGTGTTATCAGCAGTCGTTCGTGCTCGTCCTGCGGGTAGATTTCGAGGAAGGAGTAAGGCGTCAGGCCTTCGCCAATGCGGCTCAGGGGCAAACGCGCCACCGGTTCACCTTTGACCCAGAAATTCGCCGCCGCCACCCGATGACCGTTTTGCACCACGGCCTCGCTAAGGTCGAGCTGGCGATAAAGCTCCAGCGTCCGCGCCTGGACCGCGAGTGCCCGGGACGTAGTGCCGGGGGCGGAAGTCTTGTCGAGAATCCGCACGCGGATCCCCAGTTTGCTCAACCACAGCGCCAGTACCAGCCCGGTCGGACCGGCGCCGACGATCAGTACGTCGCTACGAGTCATCAGCCTGTTCTCCTCGGTGCCTGGCTCAAGTATGGTCCAGTCGCAAAGCGCGGGCAGGCTGGCTGCCCAACGGAAAATGCCCCGACAGGCGTGTCGATGGAACAGGCTGCGACGGCCGCAGTCATAGCCTGCGCCATGCCATTGATCGTATGGTTAACCCGGCTCAACGGATTTGATGGAGCACCATGCAAGCCAATCGATTGATTACCGGTGTTGTGGCGCTGTTGCTGCTGGCCGGTTGCGGCACTCAGCGGACACAGGAACCGCCAGTGCGCAAGCCCGCCGAGGTCAAGGCCGAAATCGTGCGCCTGCTGCCGGCCAGCACCACGGATCGCCAAGGCTGGGCCACGGACATCTACGCCGCATTCGCCGCGCAGAGCATTTATCCGTCCACGCAAAACCTGTGCTCAGTGCTCGCCGTTACCGAGCAGGAATCCACCTTCCAGGTCGACCCAGCTGTGCCGGGCCTGGGCAAGATCGCTCGGGAGGAAATCGACCGTCGCGCCGAGAAAGCCCACATTCCCGACCTGCTGGTCAGCGCTGCGCTCAAGGTGAAATCACCCAATGGCAAGAGTTACAGCGATCGTCTCAACGCAGCGCGCAGCGAAAAGGAACTCAGCGCGATTTTTGATGAGTTCATTGGCATGGTGCCCATGGGCAAAACCCTGTTTGGTGGCTTCAACCCGGTACACACCGGCGGACCTATGCAAGTCAGCATCGATTTCGCCGAGCAGCAATCGCGGGGTTACCCGTATCCGGTGAAGGGTTCGATCCGGCATGAGGTGTTCACTCGACGCGGTGGCATGTACTTCGGCATTGCCCACTTGCTCGGTTATCCGGTGAGCTACACAGAACCGCTGTATCGCTTCGCGGACTTCAATGCCGGTTGGTACGCCAGCCGCAATGCGGCGTTTCAGAATGCGGTGAGTCGGGCATCAGGCATCCCGTTGACGCTGGATGGCGATCTGGTCCGCTATGACTCGATCATGGCCGGCACCACCGAACTGGCGGTGCGCAGCCTCGGCAAGCAATTGGGGATGCGCAATATGACCATTCGCAATCAACTGGAGGAGGGCAAAAGTCTCAGCTTCGAGGAGACCGAACTCTACCAGCGCGTGTTCGCGTTGGCCGATCACGCCGAGGGCCGGCCATTGCCCCGCGCGGTGTTGCCGGGGATCGAGCTGAAGAGCCCGAAAATCACCCGAAAACTCACCACCGCGTGGTTTGCCAATCGGGTCGACGGGCGTTATCAGCGCTGCATGGTGCGGGCTGGCAAGTGACCCGATGCAAAAAACAGGCATAAAAAAACCCGGCGGGTGAGGCCGGGTTTTTCGTTGAGTACTGCGGTAAAACCCTTCATTTACACCGCGCGGCTTTCGATCAGACGGTCGGAGCCACCTTCGGCAACGCGGTTCTGCATCAGGTGATCGGAGCCATCAGCGGCAACACGGTTTTCGATCAGGCGGTCGGAACCGTCAGCGGCAATACGGTTTTCGATCAGACGGTCGGAACCATCGGAGGCAACACGGTTTTCGATCAGGCGGTCGGAACCGTCAGCGGCTACGCGGTTTTCGATCAGTCGGTCGGAACCGTCAGCGGCCACGCGATTTTCGATCAAACGATCCGAACCCCCTTCAGCCACACGGCTTTCAATCAGACGATCCGAGCCGCCTTCAGCGACTACAGGTTGAGCAGAGGTAGCGGCAAAAGCGTTAACTGCAAAGACCGAGAAAGCGATGCTGAGGAGGGTTTGGCGTTTCATGATGGTGTGCTCCGGGGTGTTTATTGGTTGGTATGGAGCGGATGTTACGCCGAGGATTTTTTATGAGAACTTCATTGATGTGATGGTGAACATCGACGGTATTGATAGGCGGCGTGAGTGGCCCCACGCGGGCGGGATGGTTCAGTCGACGGAAGGTGCGGATGGGGTCAGCCGCCGCTTCTACACTGGGAGCGTGACCAGCAGATGACGCCTCTTATGACCCCATTCTTGTCTCGCCAGGAGGCCGCACCATGTACCAGCTTTACGGACACCAGAACTCTGGCGCGGCGGCGATAGAAGCGGCGCTGGAGTTGTGCGACATTCCTTACCGCTTTATCGACGTCGAGCTGTCCTCGGAGGCCGCCCAGACACTGGAGAAACTCAACCGGCTCAAGCAGATTCCGACCCTGCAACTGCCCGATGGCAGCGTTCTCACCGAAAGTGCGGCGATTCTGATTCATCTGGGGCTGACGTTTCCCAAGTCGAATCTATTGCCGAAACTGCCCGCTGACCGTGATCAGGCGATCCGGGGACTGGCGTACATCGTCAGCAATTGTTATGTGGCCATCGGCATTATCGATTACCCCGAACGCTGGTTGGCCGAGACAGATGAGGCGTCCAGGCAAAACCTCTTGGCCGGCGCCCGCGCGCGATTGCACTGGAGCTGGGAGGTGTTTGCCGATCAGTTTTCCGGCGAGTTGTATCTGGGCGATGAAGCGCCGGGCGCGCTGGATGTGCTGGCGGCGGTAGTGTCTCGATGGGCCGGCAGTCGAGAGCATTTACGCAGCGCCCGACCCGGTTTTTTCGCGTGGCTGGAACGCATCGACCGACACCCGACATTGGCACCGGTCTTCGCCCGGCATTGGCCGCCTGAGCACTGAAGATAAGGAGATAAACTGTGGGGCTTTTGTGGGAGCAGGGGCAAGCCCGGCTCCCACAGGGTTTTTCGGTGGGTACTAGTTATTCGCCGCGGATGTATTGCTCCAACTGGCGAATCAGTTCTGCCTGTTCAGCAATGGCTTCCTTGACCAGGTCGCCGATGGACAGCAAGCCAATCAGCTTGCCGTTTTCCACCACCGGCAGGTGGCGCAGGCGGCGATCGGACATGATGCCCAGGCACGTATCGACGGTTTGGTGGGTGTCTACGGTGATGACCGGGGACACCATGATGTCGCGAACCGGCGTGCCCACCGAAGAGCGGCCATGCAGCACCAGTTTGCGTGCGTAATCGCGTTCACTGATGATGCCCAGCACTTCATCATTTTCCACCACCAGCAAGGCGCCGACGTTTTTCTCGGCCATCTTCATCAACGCTTCCAGCACCATGTGATCAGGTTTGATCTGGTGCACTTCCTGATTTTTCTGATCTTTGAGCTTGAGCAGTTGGGCAACGGTTTTCATGGTGGCTTCTCGGGTGTTGTCGTTGTTCTTGAAGAATCGTAGACCCTGACGCGCAGGGCAAGGAAGAAAGCGGCAGATAACACTCAAAAAACGCCATTCAGCGGTTTTTCTTCGGTAAACCGCGTGGAAACCGCAGAGAGAAGTCGAAAGTGGCGTGCATGACCCGCTGACCCTTGATGACGCGTAGAATTGCAGCCTGAATCAATACGTGAGGTTGCAGTGGTGGATTTACAGCAGGGCTTCGTCCTGACCCGGCATTGGCGCGACACCCCGGCCGGCACGGAAGTCGAATTCTGGCTGGCGACCGATACGGGTCCCCGGCGTATCCGCCTGCCTCATCAACCGTCGGTGGCGTTCATTCCGGCCGTCCAGCGCGAGCAAGCGCAACAGGTGCTGTACGGCGAGAAAAACGTCGAGCTAAAGCCCTTGGCCCTGCTGGATTTCGAACACCGCCCGGTTCTTGGCCTGTATTGCCAGCAGCACGGTCAGTTGATGCGTTTGGAAACCGCGCTGCGCAAGGCCGGGGTCGATATGTTCGAGGGCGACGTTCGCCCGGCGGAGCGCTACATGATGGAGCGCTTCATCACGGCGCCGGTGATCTTTGGCGGTACGCCTGATGGCGAGGGCCTGCTGCTCGACGCGCAGATGAAACCTGACCCGACCTACCGGCCCAAGTTGCGGCTGGTCTCACTGGACATCGAAACCACCGCTCAAGGCGAGTTGTATTCCATCGCTCTGGAAGGCTGCGGCGAGCGCCAGGTGTACATGCTCGGGCCACCCAACGGCGACGCCAGCGCGGTGGATTTCCAGCTCGAATACTGCGACTCGCGAACCGTATTGCTGAAAAGACTCAACGAGTGGTTTGCCCGCTACGACCCCGACGCGATCATCGGCTGGAACGTGGTGCAGTTCGACCTGCGTATACTGCATGAACACGCCCGGCGCCTGGCGGTACCGCTCAAGCTTGGACGCGGTGGCGAAGAGATGCAGTGGCGTGAGCATGGCAGCCGCAATCATTACTTCGCGGCAGCGGCGGGACGATTGATCATCGACGGCATCGAATCCTTGCGTTCGGCGACCTGGAATTTTCCCTCGTTCAGTCTGGAAAACGTCGCGCAAACCCTGCTGGGCGAGGGCAAGGCCATCAGCACGCCGTATCAGCGCATGGACGAAATCAACCGCATGTTCGCCGAGGACAAACCGGCCCTCGCCACCTACAACCTCAAAGACTGCGAATTGGTGACCCGGATTTTCGCCAAGACCGAACTGCTGACCTTCCTGCTGGAACGCGCCAGCGTCACCGGTTTGCCGGCGGACCGCAGCGGTGGGTCGGTGGCGGCGTTCACCCACCTTTACATGCCGCTGATGCACCGTCAGGGCTTTGTGGCGCCGAACCTGGGCGGCAAGTCACCACAGGCCAGCCCCGGTGGTTTTGTCATGGACTCGCAACCGGGCCTGTACGAATCGGTGCTGGTACTCGACTACAAAAGCCTTTATCCGTCGATCATCCGCACCTTCCTGATCGACCCGGTCGGGCTGATTGAGGGTTTGCAGCATCCTGATGACAGCGACTCGGTACCGGGTTTTCGCGGGGCGCGTTTTTCCAGATCCCGGCATTGCCTGCCGGCCATCGTCGCCCGGGTCGCCGAAGGCCGCGAAACCGCCAAGCGCGAACACAATGCGCCGCTGTCCCAGGCGCTGAAGATCATCATGAATGCCTTCTACGGCGTGCTCGGCTCCAGTGGCTGCCGATTCTTCGACACACGCCTGGCATCGTCCATCACCTTGCGCGGCCACGAGATCATGCTGCGCACCCGACAGCTGATCGAAGCCCAGGGCCATACGGTGATTTACGGCGACACCGACTCCACGTTCGTCTGGCTGCGCCGCGCTCACGGCCAGGAAGAGGCCGCGCGAATCGGCCACGCGCTGGTGGACCACGTCAACCAGTGGTGGAGTGAACATGTGCGTGAGGAATACGGGCTGGAAAGCGCGTTGGAATTGCAGTTCGAAACCCATTACAAGCGCTTTCTGATGCCGACCATTCGTGGTGCGGAGGAGGGCAGCAAGAAGCGTTACGCTGGCTTGGTCACCCGCGCCGATGGCACGGATGAAATGGTCTACAAAGGCCTGGAAACCGTACGCACCGACTGGTCGCCCCTGGCCCGGCAATTCCAGCAAGAGCTGTATTCGCGGATCTTCCATCGCAAGCCTTATCAGGATTACGTACGCGATTACGTGCAAAAGACCCTCGCCGGCGAGTTCGACGAGCGTCTGATCTACCGCAAGCGTCTGCGGCGCACCCTCGATGATTACGAGCGCAACGTGCCACCCCATGTGCGCGCCGCGCGCATCGCCGATGACTTCAATGACCGGCAGGGCCGCCCGCGTCAGTATCAGAACGGCGGCTGGATCAGCTACGTGATCACCGTCGCCGGGCCCGAACCACTGGAGATTCGCAGCGCGCCTATCGACTACGACCACTACGTCACCCGGCAACTGCAACCGGTGGCAGACGCGATCCTGCCGTTCGTGGACGACGACTTCTCAACCCTGATTGGTGGGCAATTGGGCCTGTTTTAAGTCCAGCAACGACAGCGTCCAGGCATCCGGTATGCCGTGAAAATACTGCGCAAGGGCCTGATGAAAAACGCTGTTTTCTGGGGTGACCTGAGCAAACAGGGTCATTGACGAGTGAAACTTGAGGTCATCGGGATGGCCGAAAATCTCGGCGATCGAGCGCTGTTTGATGTTCAGGACCATTTCCGTGCAGGTTCGCAGTCGTGGACCCAGCAACGGATGTTCCAGATACGCCACGGCTTCCTCGTCGGAGCTAATGGCAAAGTATCGGGACATTTCGCTCCCGCCCAGGCCGGCCAGTTGCGGAAAGATGAACCACATCCAGTGACGACGTTTTTTACCGGCACTCAGTTCTTCCTGGACCCACTCGAATACCGGCTCTTGAGCCTTGATGAAACGTGGCAGGTTAAAAGCATCGAGCGCATCGGTGCTTCTCATGCAGAAACCCTCTGACAATACGTCGATGGGCTCAGACCATGGCCAATCGCTGTTTGCGTTGTGGCGCGTGAAACGCGTGGTCCAGCGCCTCCAGATCCCCGGGATCGAGCTGCAATTGCGGGGCTTGTGCATTTAAGTGTAGATGTTCAGGTTTGACCGCCTTGGGGATGGCAATCACACCGGTCTGCCGCAGAATCCATGCCAGCGCGACCTGGCCGGGTGTCACCCCGTGACGGGCGGCAATTTTTTCAAGCGCAGGATGGGCCAGCATTTCCCCGCCCTGACCGATGGGACAATACGCCATCAATGGCTGCCGCTGCTGTTGGCTCCAGGGCAGTAAATCAAATTCGATGCCGCGCTCTTCCAGGTTATACATCACCTGATTGGTGGCGCAGGCCGGTGAACTCAGTTCGTGCAGGTCGTCCAGATCAAAATTGGACACGCCCCAACGGCCAATCTTGCCGTCTTCACGCAGGCGTTCGAAGGCTTCAACGGTTTCCTCCAGGGGAAACTGGCCGCGCCAGTGCAGCAGGTACAAATCGATGTAATCGGTCTTCAAGCGCCGAAGGCTGCGCTCGCAAGCCAGGGGAATGCCTTGGCAGCTGGCGTTGTGCGGGTAGACCTTGCTGACCAGAAAGACCTTGTCGCGCAAGCCGCTAATGGCTTCAGCGACCACTTCCTCGGCACCGCCTTCTGCGTACATCTCAGCGGTATCGATCAGTGTCATGCCCAACTCGATGCCCAGGCGCAGGGCCGAGACTTCACGCGCTTGCGCCGAGGGATCCTCACCCATACGCCAAGTGCCTTGGCCGACGACCGGTACATTGACGCCGGCCAATTCAAGCGTGCGCATGTAAACCTCCTCTCTGTGCCTCGGTGAATACTGGATTGGCGGACCGTTGGCACCGCACTTTTTTGCTTTTGGTGGCTCTATCCTTGGGCAGCCGATGGCGATCCCCTCCGTTGGCCCATGCCAAGTTCAAGAACCCATGGCTCAAGTTTTACCCCTAATCACCCGAGCGATCCACCGCTGTTGCTTGCTCCTGGCTTACCTGGCGATGCTCTTTGTCACCGGTTGCAGCCAGCAGCAGGGCAATGACATCGTCAGCCAGTTCCGCGAAGGACGCCCCCAGGAGTTTCTCCAGACCAGCGTTGACCGCATGGCCACGCTGGCGATGCGTGACAACCTCAACAGCCTCTACGTGCTGATGAGCAAGCTCTACCTGCGCAATCCCGATGAGCTGAAGAAATCCGGCTTCCTCGACGCCCGAACGGCGGGGAAGCAAGTACGCATGGCCATCGAAGAGCAACAGCCACTGCCCACCCTCGGCGGCAAAAAAGACTTGGCGGCGCTCAGGTATGCGATGAGTCCGGAGTTTCTCGGTGACCGGGTCGGTGCCTTCATTTATGCCATCGGCAGCATGTTGGTGACCGCTCACGGCAATCGTCTGGAGTTCTACATGACGGATGCGATCAACCCGACGTTCGTCAGCAATGCCGCGCGCAACATCGAGATCGCCACGTGGATTCTCAGCCAACGACAAAACAAACAAGGCGAACCGTTGCTGTTTTCCAATGAGATCTCGGAGGAGGGCAGTAACCTGAGTTTTGCCGTGGAGTTCGGCAAGATCGTTGCGCGCCTGGATTTGCTGACGCAGATGCTGGACGAACGGTACCGACGCATCGGCTTGAACTACGCGCAGAGCCTGCTGTTTCTGAACTTCCTGCCGGTGCAATAGGGCTGACACCACTCCCCTGTGGGAGCTAGCTTGCTCGCGATTGCAATCTGACACCCACCATCGATGTTGCCTGATACACCGCTATCGCGAGCAAGCTCGCTCCCACAGGAATTGGGGTGGTGGTTACGTCTCGGATATAACGATAGTCCGCATCGATATAAGTGGTTATAAGAAAAATCGCTATGCTGCGGGCCAGATTTCTCCTGTGCTTTTGTGGACGTATCAATGGATTTAGTGAACATCGGGTTGGTCGTTGCCGGGTTGGTGGTTGGCTTTATTGTTGGCATGACTGGCGTCGGTGGTGGGTCGTTGATGACCCCGATTCTGCTGTGGTTCGGCATCAACCCGGCGACGGCGGTCGGTACCGATCTGCTGTACGCGGCGATCACCAAATCCAGTGGCGTGCTGGTTCACAGGAAAAACAACAACATCGATTGGGCGATTACCGGCTGGCTGACCCTGGGCAGCGTGCCGGCCGTGGCGTTGACGCTGTGGTTCCTGAGCAGCTTGCACACCGCTCCCGAAACGATGAATGCCATCATCAAACAGGCGCTGGGCTTCGTTCTGTTCGCCACGGCGCTGGCCATTCTCTTCAAGAAGCGCCTGCTTGAGTTCGCGCACAATCGCGCCGGCGGCAACTACAACCCCAGCGGCAAGCGCCTCAACGTGATGACGGTGATCACCGGCCTGGTGCTGGGCACCATGGTTGCACTGACGTCCATCGGTGCGGGCGCCCTTGGCACCGTGGCCCTGTTCATCCTGTATCCGCTGCTGCCGACCCGTCGCCTCGTCGGTACGGAAATCGCCCACGCCGTACCGTTGACCCTGGTCGCCGGGCTTGGCCATGCAAGCATGGGCAACATGGACTGGCATGTGCTGGGTTACCTGCTGATTGGTTCGCTGCCGGGTATCTGGTTGGGCAGTCATCTGACCGGCAAGATCTCCGATGAACTGTTGCGCCCGTGCCTGGCGACGATGTTGGTGCTGATCGGTTACAAACTGGCGTTCTGATTCCCACTGATTCGCCAGTGTCACTCGCGGGTGAATATCTCCAGCAGATGCCCATCAGGGTCATCGAAATACACCCGCCGTCCTCCTGCGTAATCATTGATTTCCTTCAGCCGCTGCTTGCCCGGGTCCGCCCACCACGGCTGGCCGCGTGCTTGCAGGCGCGCGAAGGCTTTGTCGAAGTCGTCGTCACCGATCAAAAACGCATAGTGCTGGGATGCAATCGGCGGCTCGTTGTTGTAGAAATCCAGCGACACGCCGTTGTCGAATGTGACGATCAACATCGGGCCGAAAGGCGTGGGTGCGGGCAGCCCGAGGAGATCGGCGAGGAAGTTCGCCGATACCTGCTTGTCGTGGCACCAGACAATGGTGTGGTTCAGCTGAGCGCTCATGGAGAAGTCCTCACGGCGGTTCAGGTGGATCGTTATGGCTTTGAGATTAGCCCAGCCTGTTGCGCAATGACCGCCCTGACCTAAGCTTGGGTCAAGGCGAAACACAATTGCGGTACGTCACCCGGAACGAACGCCGCGATGCGCAATCATTAGAGCGTGGTTATCAAAAGGAGATGCGCATGCTCATCAGGTTTTTGACCCTGACAACCTTGCTGGCTTTCGCCGGTCCCTTGCTCGCAGCCGAAAGCGATTCACCGTTGGACATGGACAAAGGCCGGTCCCGGCCACTGATTGTCATCGCGACCAGCACCGTCGACCCCGTCTGGACGGGTCTGAAAACGTCTCTGAACGATCCCGCCAACAAGGAGGGTATCGCCCAGCGAAATATCAGGGTGTACACCGTGCTGAACATGTTCGGGCAGCTCGACGGCAAGGATCTCGGTCAACAGGACACCATGGCACTGATCCGCGCCCTCAAACTGGGTGCGGGGGCGTTGCCCAAAGTGATCCTGATCGGCAAGGACGGTGAAAAGAAGCTTGAGAGTTCGGGGGAAGAATCAAAGTCAGTCGATTTGAAGAAGATATTCGAGACCATCGACGCGTTGCCCGCGGCGGAGAAAGAAGCGCCCCCGCCCACGGTAGCGACCCCTGTTGCAGCCGAACCGGCCAAAGATGCCAAAGGCACCAAGGCCGCCAAGCCTGGCAAATCGGGTAAAACCGCCAAGCAGCCGGAAATGCCTGATGACTGAACCCTCCTAAAAAATCGGGGCGTCCTAGGATCATGTGCGCTGGCCTGCGAAGGCTTCGGACATTTCCTGCAAGACGCGTCGTACTTCATGAACTGTTGCGTCTCCCTCACTATCGATAACCTCTGTCGGGCCGCTGCAAAATCAGCGGCCGGATGTGGAAGTCCGGTGGTTGCCGAGAACGCGTATGCACCTGTAAACACATGTTTGCGTTTTTTATGCCAACATTGTTGCTTATGGCAGCTTTGCGCAGGAGCACTCTTGAGTGCACTGGGTTTCTCTCGGTATCCCGGACTTCCACACCTGCGTACGGCTGCCACCCTCTCTGTGGAAGTGAGATCGGCAGTTTATTTAATTACCGAGGTTCTTCGCACATGAAAAAACTAAGTCCCAATCCCCCCCAAGTCTCAGCAGAAGCTGAAACTCTCGATCCCGTCCAACTTTCAGAAACCACAGAGCGCACCGTCAGCGCGCGTTTGCGAAACCCCGGCCACGCCGACCCAATTAGCCACGTCTTCACGATCACTCCAGACGTCGACTCACCAACCCTTCTATGTCATGCCTGCGAAACCCTGGCATCGCTGAATGTCCTGATTACGGATCTGGCCTGCAAGCTGGAAGGCTCGAAACGCAATGTTGCGCTATCGATACAGCAATTGGCGGTCATCGCCGAGTTGTTGGTGAACCAGGCGCTGGATAATGTTGACCCACCCGAAGGTGCGCCTGTCGTTCATCCACCTGTACGGCATTGAGAGGGGGGGATCACTGATGGCTAGATACATGCCGATTACGGGCATCGATTGCCAAATTGCTTCGTTGCTGATTGATACGGATGCTCCGGTGGATGTGTTACATGAAACCGCAGCGTATCGCATTCGTAGCGTGACCCAACTGCTGGAAACCTTGTCCGTCGCGGAGGGAGTGGGCCGTGATGCTTTGCTGTTACAGGATTTTGCGCGGGTGTTGGCGATTCCGCTGCGCGACGGTTGTGATTTGATGGATGTCATCGGACGACGATTGCAGCCTCAGTAACGACAATGGGCGATCTAAACAATCGCCCATTTTTTTTGCGCGTGAAGTATCCGTCTTTGCTGGCTTCGGAAGTTTCATTCAAGTTGCGTAGCACTTGATGAACTAGTGCCCTACAGCGCACACCGTTAGCCTTCATGGAAGTCCGCGATATTTAGGGACTTAAGGACGAAAACATCCGTGGAAAGAAGGAGCCTCGCCTGTGAAAAAGTTCAACAAGTCTCAACTACTGCAAACCCAAATCCAAGCCGATAATACTGCCCCTGCGAAAGTGTGCGATACCGCGAAAACGGTGGTCACTCCGCATCCCAAGCATATTCCCTCGCCCCGGCAGATATTCGCCATTATCCCCGGCGTCGACACACTGACCCTGCTGAATGAGGCCTGCGAAATGCTCGCCACCCTGAATGTTCTGATCGCCAATTTTGCCAGCAAGCTGGACGGCCCGAATCTCAATGTACTGCTGTCGATCCAGCAGTTGGCGACGGTCGCCGAGATGTCGCTGAATCAGGTGCGAGACAATCTTTATCCGCGAGACGATGCACCTGCCAGCCAGACGCCGACCTGGCATTGAGCAAACGCAATAACGACAATGGGCGACCTTGAAGGGGTCGCCCATTTTTCGTCGATTCCGAATCCTCGCCACCGTCAAGCGCAGTGGATTACTCCATCAAGGCGTTCAATATCGTGTGGGCGATCTTGATTCGCTCCGGGTTCGGGTAGTTTTTGTTCGCCAGAATCACGATGCCAATGTCCTTCGAGGGGACAAATGCGATGTAGGCACCGAAGCCGCCGGTTGAACCGGTTTTGTTGATCCACACGCTTTCTTGTTCAGCTTGCGGTGGATTGAGCCAATGGACGGTATGAGCGTTCATCGCCATCTCCGTCGAGTTCCCGGCGAGCAGTCGATCCAGCGTGACCGGGTAAGGGTAGAGCTCCCAACCCAGCCCCTGTGTCATGTCGCCCACGGTGTAATAACCGGTATGGGTTGTGGCGATGGCTTGCTGCAACGGCTTTTCCAGTTTGCCGGGTTTCATGTTCGCATCAACATAACGCAGCAGGTCCGAGGTGCTGGTTTTCACGCCGTAGGCTTCGGAGTCCAGCGCGCCCGGCCCGACGCGCACGGGCTTGTCTTCCTTGTTGTAACCCTGAGCGTATAGCCCCATCTGGTCTTGGGGGACCGTGAGGTAGGTGTGCTTCAGGCCAAGTTTCGGTAATAGGGTCTTTTCCATCAGGACATCGAACGGCTGACCCATGCTGTAGGCGGCGAGGTAACCGGACAGCCCTATGCTTGGGTTCGAATACTGGCGATGGGTGCCCGCCGGATAAACCGGTGTCCACTGCTTGAAGTAACCCAGCATTGTCTCTGGATGGTCAGCTTCACTAGGGAACTGCAGCGGTAATCCGCCGGCGGTGTAGGTCCCCAGTTGCAGCACGCTGATGTGGTCGAATGCACTGCCTCGCAATATCGGCAAAACAGCGCTGGCAGGTTCGGACAGGGATAGTTTGCCGTTGGCCTGCGCGTAAGCGGCCAGCGTGGCAGTGAAGGTTTTGCTGACCGAGCCGATTTCGAACAGGGTGTTCTGGCTGACCGGTCTGCGGTTCTCTTTGGACGTTACACCGTAATTAAAGTAATGCGGCTGGCCATTTTGGGTGATCGCCACAGCGAGCCCGGTAATGTTTTGTTGCTGCATCACCGGAACGACGGCGGCATTGACCAGCGTTTCGAGCTGCTGCTCGGACGGTGTCGCGGCGATGCACGGCGCTGCGCCGAGGGTGAGTGCAAAAGCACTGTAGAGCCCAAGCCTTGGCAGTTTGTCTGTGTACATGTCTGATCCACTCTTCATGAGTTGTGATGATGGTAACCCGCTACACTCCATGCGCTCATGCAAAACGGGCTAGCGAACAGGCGGGCCAAATCTAGGCAGTCTGCCGAGCGTCGGCAAACGACGATATTTCGGGCTAGCCATTAGAAAAACTATGGAGTCGGCATGATTCGTCCTCACTTGCCACTGAATGCATTGCGCGCTTTCGAGGCATCCGCACGTCATTTGAGTTTCACACGCGCGGCAGTGGAGTTGTTCGTCACGCCAGCGGCAGTGAGTCATCAGGTCAAAAGTCTTGAAGCCCAGTTGAATGTGACGCTGTTCAAGCGCTTGCCACGCGGGCTGCTGCTGACCAGTGAAGGTGAAACCTTGCTGCCGGTGTTGCGCGAGTCTTTCGATCGAATCGCCGAAACGCTTGAGCGCTTTGAAGGTGGACACTATCGAGAGGTGTTGACGGTGGGAGCAGTGGGGACCTTTGCGGTCGGTTGGCTGTTGCCACGGCTGGCGGACTTCCAGGCGAAACATCCATTTATAGATTTACGACTGTCGACCAATAACAACCGGGTGGATGTGGCCGCTGAAGGTCTGGATTACGCGATTCGATTTGGTGCTGGCGCGTGGCACGGGATTGAAGCGCTGCGGTTGATCGATGCGCCGTTGTCGGTGTTGTGCGTTCCCGAACTCGCCCGGCAATTGCGATCGCCTGAGGATCTGCTGAAACAGACCTTGTTACGTTCCTATCGCACAGACGAATGGCCTGAGTGGTTTTTGGCCTGTGGGTTGCCAGCCAATGCGCCGTCCGCCAAGAGCATTGTTTTCGATTCTTCGCTGGCGATGATGGAAGCCGCACTCCAAGGCGCCGGCATTGCGTTGGCGCCGCCCCTGATGTTTTCTCGGCAATTGGCTTCGGGTGCCATCGAACAACCTTTTGGCATCGGAATCACCACCGGTAGCTACTGGCTGACCCGCTTGCAGTCGCGCACAGAAACGGCGGCGATGACGGCGTTCAAAGACTGGCTAGTCCAATCAGTCGAGATGGATTAGCGAACGCCACACTGGCGGGCAACCTCCCTCGTCACTAAGTCAGTGTTACAGGCCGATCATTACTGGCTAGCACCGACATCGCGCATCAACAAGCCAAACTTCAGGTCCACCGAGTCCGGGATCGGCAAATACACCGTGTGCCCGTCCCCCGGAGCGACTTCAATCGGCTCGCCTTTGATGTTTTGCAATTGATGTAAGTCGAAATGGAAGTTGCCCTGGGGTGTCATCAATTCCATGTGATCGCCCAGGCCAAAGCGGTTCTTCACTTTGACCTCCGCCAGCCCCTCACGCCGCTCACCGGTCAATTCACCGACAAACTGCTGGCGCTCCGACACCGAGCTGCCGTGCTGATAGTTCTGATATTCGTCATGCACATGCCGACGCAAAAAACCTTCGGTGTAGCCGCGCTGCGCCAATGACTCCAGATCGGTCATCAGGCTACGGTCGAATTCACGGCCGGCGACGGCATCGTCGATAGCCTGGCGATACACCTGCGTGGTGCGCGCGCAATAGAAATGGGATTTGGTCCGTCCTTCGATCTTCAGCGAGTGCACGCCCATGTGCGTCAGACGCTCGACATGTTGAACGGCGCGCAGGTCCTTGGCATTCATGATGTAGGTGCCGTGCTCGTCTTCGAAAGCCGGCATCAGTTCGTCCGGTCGATTGGCTTCCTGCAACAGGAACACCTGATCGGTTGGGGCGCCAATACCGAGGGTCGGTTCAGGCTGATACTGCTGGACGATCTCGCCGAGCTGGTTTTCCGTGGCCTCTTGCGCCGAATATTTCCAGCGGCAGGCGTTGGTGCAACTGCCCTGATTGGCATCGCGCTTGTTCATGTAACCCGACAGCAGGCAACGTCCGGAATACGCCATGCACAACGCGCCGTGGACAAACACCTCCAGCTCCATGGCCGGCACTTGCTGGCGGATTTCTGCGATTTCTTCCAGGGACAGTTCCCGCGACAGGATGATCCGGCTCACGCCCTGTTGCTGCCAGAACTCGACACTCGCCCAATTGACGGTATTGGCCTGCACCGACAGATGAATCGGCATCTGCGGGAAGTGCCGCCGCACCAGCATGATCAGACCCGGATCGGACATGATCAGCGCGTCCGGTGCCATGGCGATCACCGGTGCCAGATCCTTGAGGAAGGTCTTGAGCTTGGCGTTGTGCGGCGCAATGTTCACCACCACATAAAAGCGCTTGCCATGCGCCTGGGCTTCCTGGATCCCAAGGGCCAGGTTGGCGTGATCGAATTCGTTATTGCGCACCCGCAAGCTGTAGCGCGGCTGGCCGGCGTACACCGCATCGGCGCCGTAGGCGAAGGCATAACGCATGTTTTTCAAGGTGCCGGCGGGGGCGAGCAGTTCGGGGGCAAGGGGAGTCATGGCAATGTCAGTCGCAAAAGGCTGAGAGCATAGGCGCCTTGCCCAGGGAGTTTATTGATCTGGATCCAGGCTTTGTGAACAAACGCATGGCACTCGCGCGAACCGTGGAGGACTAAGCATTAGGACAGCTCAACTTATAAGCACCTGCGCACTGACACGGATCGGACATGAACGAAAAAACCGTACGAAATAAATCGCTGGTGATTTTGTTGGGGGTGGTCACTGTCGCGTTCATCTGGATCTTGCTGCCGTTCTACGGCGCGGTGTTCTGGGCGGTGATCCTTGGCATCCTCTTTGCGCCGATGCAGCGTCGACTGCAATTGAAGCTGGGTTGGGAGCGCAACATGACGTCGCTGCTCACACTGAGTATCTGCCTGGTGATTGCGATCCTGCCGGTGATCATCCTCGCCTTCTTCCTGGTTCAAGAGGGGGCGGTACTGTACAAAAACATCGAAAGTGGGGAGTTGGACATAGCGGGGTATGTGTCCCACTTCAAACACAGCCTCCCTCCGTACTTCCAGCATTTGCTCGATCGGGCGGGGGTGGGTGAACTGAGCGGGCTGCGGGAAAAAATCATCAAGAGTGCGGTAACGGGTAACGAGTTTATTGCCACTCAGGTGTTCAGTTTCGGCCAGGGAACATTTGAATTTGTGGTGAGCTTTTTCATCATGCTCTACCTGTTGTATTTCTTTTTGCGCGACGGTGCCGACCTGGCACGCCAGGTTCGCGCGGCCGTGCCGTTGCAGGAACACCAGAAACGTCGGTTGCAACTCAAGTTCAATCGGGTAGTGCGGGCCACAGTGAAGGGTAACTTATTGGTGGCGATCACACAGGGCGCCTTGGGTGGTTTGATTTTCTGGTTTCTGGACATCCCGAGCGTGTTGCTCTGGGCGGTGCTGATGGCGTTTTTGTCGCTGTTGCCAGCGGTGGGGGCGGGGATTATCTGGGCGCCGGCGGCGGCGTTTTTCCTGCTCGGCGGGTCGATCTGGCAGGGCGTGGTGTTGGGGCTGTACGGGATTTTTGTGATCGGCCTGGTGGATAACGTGCTGCGACCGATCCTGGTGGGCAAGGACACCAAGATGCCGGACTACCTGATCCTCATCTCGACCCTGGGCGGGCTGGCAGTCTTTGGCCTCAACGGCTTTGTCATCGGGCCACTGATCGCCGCCTTGTTCATATCGAGCTGGGCCATTTTCCTTGAAACCAAACCGAAGGTGCAGCTGCCTTAGGCGCTGAGCCGACCTTGGTCGATACGCTGTGACAAGGCCTGGGCGTCCGGCAGCGAGGTGAGCGGACCGCTGATGGCCTCGCCGTCCTGCACCAGATACCAGCAGGCAAGCAGCCCCCGCGCTCTAAGCGGGGCGGGAACGGCGCTGCCAATTACGGACATGATTTGAACCTGGGACATAAGTACCTCCATCAATCGATGGGGCTACCTTACGGACCCGGCTCAAAAACGGAAAATCAACGCTTTCGATAGTCGTCATTGACGCCGATGACTGTTCGCCTCAGTCGACGACCAGATCGAGCATATGAACCACTTCGTGCTCATTGAGCAGGCCTTTGCGCACCAGGTTTTCCGCCAGCAGGGAAAGGAACTTGGCGCTGCGATGGCCTTCCAGGTGCTTGAGTTCGGTCAAAGCGTTGTACACCTTGCTGGAAGTGCACAAACCGACAATGCGGTGCGGGTTTTGTGTGGGCATGAGGTCGTCCTTGTTGTTATTGACCTGTTGTTTGCGGACAGATCCAAGCTTGCGGACCTGACATGACATAAATATGACCGTTTGGCGCAAGACGGGGGTGATTCAAGTCAATATTGCCAATTTGAACCGCCGATGCTGTTCCCACAGCGACATTGAAGCGATTTATCCGGACGTTCGCTGATAAAAGGTCATAAAAAGCCCCGTTGCTAAGGCGGGGCCGGGTGATTACCAGTGACCATTACCGTGGCCACGGCCATAGTAACCGCGTGGCGGGCCGTAATAACGCGGCGGGCCGTAGTAACGCGGTGGACCGTAGTAAACCGGTGCAGGGGCGTAATAGACGGGTTGTTGCACGTAGACCGGCGCTGGTTGGTAGTAAACCGGTGGCGGTTGGTAATAGACCGGTTGTTGTTGTACATAGACCGGCCGATTGGCGTTAATCAGGGCCGAACCGACGAGGGCTGAACCGACGATCGCGCCATAAATCGCTGGACCTTGCCAGCAGTTACCACAACCACCGCCATGGGCTTGCGCCGGCGCTGTGATTGCGAGTGCACCGATCAGAAAGGCAACTGCAGGAATTGAACGAATCATGATAATTCCTCGGCTCCTCGACCCGGCGCTTGCGTCTGCAATAGACCCAAGGATTCTCGCGGGGGATACCTCTAAGACAGCATTTCTTCGAAAATCAGCACAGTCGTCAGGTAAATTTTGTGTAAGGTCTGTACCGGTTTCCTGACGGCCCGCGCTATCTCGCGCTGCCTGTACAGTAATGATCGATCAGACCCGATGGAATGGCTAATCCCGTCCATCTGAAAGTGCTATTGAAGGAGAAAGTTTCATGCAGATGAACCCCAACCGAGACACTCAGCTGTGCATGTCGCTGTCCGCGCGCCCCGGCAACTTTGGCCTGCGGTTTCACAATCATCTGTATGAACAACTGGGCCTGAACTTCTACTACAAAGCGTTCAGCAGCCAGGATTTGCCCGGTGCCGTGGGTGGTATTCGGGCCCTGGGTATTCGTGGCTGCGGCGTGTCGATGCCGTTCAAGGAAGCCTGCATCGCACTGGTGGATGAACTGGACGCCTCGGCGGCGGCCATTCAATCGATCAACACCATCGTCAACACGGATGGCCATTTAAAGGCCTACAACACGGATTACATTGCCGTCGCGCAACTGCTCAAATCCCACGAAGTCCCCAAGGACTCGACCTTTGCCCTGCGCGGCAGCGGCGGCATGGCCAAAGCGGTGGCCAGCGCCTTGCGCGACGGAGGCTATAAAAACGGCTTGATCATCGCCCGTAATGCACGCGCCGGGCGTGCATTGGCTGACTCCCTGGGCTATCAGTGGCAAGCGGAACTGGGCGCACAGCGCCCGCACATGCTGATCAACGTCACACCGATCGGCATGACGGGCGGCCCGGAGGCCGATCAACTGGCGTTCGATCCTGAAACCATTGCCGCTGCCGAGACGGTCTTCGATGTGGTGGCGATCCCCTCGGAAACACCACTGATTGTGCGGGGACGCGCAGAAGGCAAGCAGGTGATTACCGGGCTGGAAGTGGTCGCCATCCAGGCCCTGGAGCAATTTGTGCTGTATACCGGCGTCAGACCGACAGATGAGCAGTTCCACAAAGCCGTGGAATTTGCCCGCAGCTAGGAGAAGCCCCATGCATCCGCGCATTCTCAACCTGAATCAGATCGATCTTGAACCATTGCCCGAAGCGATGGCCCCCACTGGGGACACGGCTGGCCGATACCAACAACGGTTAGCCCGCGTGGGCCAGCAACTGGGCGCTCAGAAACTCGGGTATCGGTTGTATGTGTTGGAACCGGGCATGCGAGGCAGTCCGTTTCACAGTCATCGCGTCAACGAGGAGATGTTTTACGTCGTGGCCGGGGCAGGGGAGATTCGTCTCGGGACCGAGCGTTTCCCGATTCGCGCCGGTGACGTGATCGCGTGCCCGCCGGGTGGTCCGGAAGCGGCGCACCAGATCATCAACACCAGCAACGCTGAGCTGCGTTATCTGGCGGTGAGCACCCAGCAATCGCCGGAGATCTGCGAGTACCCCGATTCCGGAAAATACGCGGTGATGGATGATTTCAAGATGGATGCCGAGGGCAATGCTTCAGGCTTTGTCGCCATCGCCCGCCCGGGCGATGGGGTGGATTACTGGGACGGTGAGTAATAGCCTGGCGTACGCAGATCCTGTAGCAGCTGACGAGCAGCGCGAGGCTGCTTCTGCGGTATGCCTGACAACACTCAATTGCCGGGATTACGACGGCTGCGCCGCCGAACGCAGCCTCGCGCTGTTCGGCAGCTGCTACAAGGGGTTGGGTTGTTATTCGAGGCGTGCCAGGCGCTCTTCCAGCGCGGCGATGCGCGCTTCAAGTTCTTCGATTCGTTCAATCGAAACGCCGCTGGCAGCGCCGCGTTCCACCGGGTTCTGCCGTGCCGCGAGGATAACCTCGATATCCGCCGGATCCCCCAGCGCATGCATATACCGGTCTTCTCGCTGTCCGGCCTGTTTTGGGATCAGCAACGCCAACCCCCGAGCAATCAAACGCTCCAGTTGATGAACCACCTGTTCGGTGTCTTCAAATTCATGCATGCGGCCGCTGCGGGTCAGCAGTTCATTGACCGTCTGCGGCCCACGCAGGAACAACAACCCGGTCAGTATCACCTGCGCCGGCACCAGCTCCAGGGCCTTGTCGACCTTGTGTTCCCAGCGATCCGCGCGACTGCCCATCACCAGTTTGGTGAAGCCGCGTCCTTCCAGCGCCCGCAGGCTCTGGCCGACCTGGCCCTGAGTCAGGTTCATCACCGGTTCTCGGCTGGTTTTCTGGTTGCAGGCGATCACCAGGGCATTGAGGGTCAGGGGATAGGTTTCCGGGCTGGTGGCCTGTTTCTCGATCAGCGAGCCCAGAATGCGGATTTCCGTGCTGTTAAGCCGCGGCTCGTCGAAGGTTGTTTCTTGCTCAGTGCTCATGGTGGCGCATCCTTACCCGGTTCATGTTGTTCACTTGCGTGAATGCACTTTAGATTGACGGGCGCCAATGGCAACAGAATTTGTTGTGCCCCACGGTCACGGTGTCGATGATGACGAAGGCCGTTGCAGCGGGGAAGGTGCGCGACAGCGGAAAAAGACCCGTCCCGGAAGGGGCGGGGATGGCTATAATCGGCCGACGTTTTCCCCTCCTGTCACCACACGAGACTGCCATGACCATTTCCCTGTACGACGCTTCCGTTCCTGTTTTCAAGCAAATGCTCACCGCCCTGAGTGACGTGCTGAAAAAAGCAGAAGCGCACGCTACCGAAAAGAACATCGACCCGAACGCGTTCCTGCAAGCCCGCCTGTACCCGGACATGTTCCCGCTGGTGCGTCAGGTGCAGATCGCCGTTGATTTCGCCAAAGGCGTTTCCTCGCGCCTGGCCGAAGTTGAATTGCCGAAGTACGACGACACCGAAACCACCTTCGCCGAGCTGCAAGCGCTGCTGAGCAAGGTTCTGGCCTACATCGCCGAGATCAAGCCGGAGCAGATCAACGGCAAGGAAGGCATCGAGATCGTGACCCGTCCGGGCACGCCTAAAGAGAAGCGCTTCAGTGGCCAGGCTTACCTGCTGAGCTACGGCCTGCCGCAGTTCTTCTTCCACGTCACCACCACTTACGCATTGCTGCGTCATAACGGTGTGGAAGTGGGCAAGCGCGATTACATGGGCGCGTTCTAAACCGTCCGGGTACAAAAAAGCCCCCGCAGCCTTGGGTTGCGGGGGCTTTTTCATGTGTAAGCATTCTTCACCTACACCGCAGTTCCATGTGGGAGCGAGCCTGCTCGCGATGGCATTGTGTCAGTCAACATTGATATTGAATGTAACGACGCTATCGCGAGCAGGCTCGCTCCTACAGGGATTTGGGTTAGGCCACTCGTTGGGCTTTTTCTTCTTCACCCAGGCAAGCAGCGGCGGTGAACAGCACGTCAGTAGACGAGTTCAGCGCGGTTTCCGCCGAATCCTGCAACACACCAATGATGAAACCGACCGCTACCACCTGCATGGCAATCTCGCTCGGGATGCCGAACAGGCTGCACGCCAGTGGAATCAAGAGCAACGAACCACCCGCCACGCCTGAAGCACCACACGCGCAGATCGCCGCGACAACGCTCAGCAGAATCGCGGTCGGAATGTCCACGGCAATGCCCAGGGTGTGGACTGCCGCCAGGGTTAGCACGGTGATGGTGATCGCCGCGCCGGCCATGTTGATGGTTGCGCCCAGCGGGATCGACACCGAGTAGGTGTCTTCATGCAGGCCCAAGCGCTTGCTCAGCTCCAGGTTGACCGGAATGTTCGCCGCCGAACTGCGGGTGAAAAACGCGGTAATACCACTCTCGCGCAGGCAGGTCAGCACCAGCGGATACGGGTTGCGGCGCAGCTTCCAGAACACGATGGCGGGGTTCATCACCAGTGCCACGAACAGCATGCAGCCGAGCAGCACCGCCAGCAAATGCGCGTAACCGATCAAGGCCCCAAAGCCGGAGGTGGCGAGGGTCGAGGCCACCAGGCCGAAGATCCCCAGCGGTGCGAAGCGAATCACCAGCCGCACGATCAGCGTCACGCCGTTGGACAGGTCGCCCAGCACTTCACGGGTGGTTTCGCCGGCGTGGCGAATGGCGATGCCCATGCCGATGGCCCAGGCCAGGATGCCGATAAAGTTGGCATTCATCAGCGCGCTCACCGGGTTATCGACCACGCTCAGCAACAGGCTTTGCAGGACCTCGCTGATACCACCCGGCGCGGTGACCGCGACGTCGTGGGTGGCGAGTACCAGGCTCGACGGGAACATCATGCTGGCTACCACCGCGACCACGGCGGCGGCAAACGTCCCCAGCAAATACAAAAACAGAATCGGCCGGATGTGAGTTTCCTGGCCGTGCTTATGGTTGGCGATCGACGCCATGACCAGCACGAACACCAGAATCGGCGCGACGGCTTTCAGTGCCGAGACGAACACTTTGCCGATGAAGGCGCAGGACTTGGCCACGTCCGGCGCGAACAGCGCCAAGGCAATCCCGGCGAGCAGGCCGATGATGATTTGCGTGACCAGACTCAAGCGTTTCAGGCGTTTCAATAGCGAAGGGGATGAAGCGTTCATAAAACGGCATCTCTGATTTTTTATAAGTGCAGGTTTTCGCAGGTGTGCAGCAACAAACAGGGCAGGCTGCAGGCAGGAAACCGAAAAGGAGCCACAGGGTGTACGTTTTTCAGGGTGCGGATTTTATCACAGCGTAGGGCTGATCCTTCAGGCCTGTGACGATCTGCCACCCGCGCAACCAACGAGATAAGCAGGTTCGTGCAACCCGGTTTGGAAACACTCTGTTAAGATTCGCCATCCTTTTTTTCAAGTCTGCCAGTGGGCCTTCGGGCTATTCGCTGGTGTCGTCGTTTTCTGGAGTTGTGCATGCTGTTGCCCATTCTTCTGTTGTCTGCCGCCGGTTTCACGGTGCTGACCACGGAGTTCGTCATCGTCGGCCTGTTGCCGGCGATTGCCCGAGACCTTGAAGTCAGCATCCCGCAAGCGGGTTTGCTGGTGACCTTGTTCGCCTTTACCGTGGCAGCCTTCGGACCGTTCCTGACCGCGTACTTCGCACGCTTTGAACGCCGCAAGCTGTTCATCTCGGTGTTGATCATGTTCGGTCTGGCCAACACCCTTGCGGCATTTGCGCCGAATATCTGGGTCATGGCTTTCGCCCGCTTGATTCCCGCACTCGGGTTGCCGGTGTTCTGGGCCCTGGCCAGTGAAACGGCGGTGGACATTGTCGGCCCCGACTATGCGGGGCGCGCCATCGCCAAGATCGGCTTCGGCATTGTGTGTGCCACGGTGTTCGGCATTCCGGTGGGCACGCTGATTTCCGATGCATTCGGCTGGCGCAGCGCCTTTGGCATTCTCGCGGTCATTGCCTTTGCCAAAGCCTTGCTGCTGTTTATCTACCTGCCGAAAACCGACCTGCACCAGCATCAAGTGAGTTTCCGTTCGCAATTCAAAATCCTGCGCAGCCCGCTGATGGTGGGCCATGTGCTGCTGTCGATCGTGGTCTTCAGCGGCATGTTTACCGCGTACACCTACTTGGCGGACATTCTTGAACGCCTGGCCGGTTTCGACGGCGCGGTGGTTGGCTGGTGCCTGATGGGCTTCGGCGCGGTCGGGCTGATCGGTAACTCGCTGGGTGGCCGCGCGGTGGATCGCCATCCGCTGATCGCTTCGGTGATGTTCTGCGCGTTCATGATTGCCGGCCTGGTGGCGCTGGTGCCGAACATTCATTCGCCCCTCGGTCTGGCGGCGGCGATGGGGATTTGGGGCGTGACGCAGGCGGCGTTGTTCCTGGTCAGCCATGTACGCCTGATCAAGGCCGCGCCCGAGGCTCCGGCGTTCGCTGCGTCGCTGAACATCGCCGGGGCCAACCTCGGCATCGGCCTGGGCGCCATGGTCGGCGGCCGGGTGATCGACAGCGTTGGTCTGCAAGGCCTCGGTTTTGCGGCGGCCGGTTTTATCCTCGCCTCGATTCTGCTGGCGATTGCGCTGATGACCTTCGAGCCGCGTGAAGTCTGCGCCTGAGGCTTACAGTTCGGTAAACAATTGGCGTCTGGCACCTTCGGTAATGGCCACAATGCCGGGGTGCTTGACCTTGCGCTCCACGGAAATGGCGTAGAACGACTCGGTCACGGCGTCGGTCTGGCCAATCACTTCCACGCCGTATTGGCGTTTCACTTCATCGGCAATCACGCTCGGGCCGATGAAAATGCCACTGCCGGACTGCCCGAACGCCTGCATCAACGCGCTGTCATCGAACTCGCCGACGATGCGCGGCTGGATCTGTTGTTCGGCGAACCAGCGCTGCAAGCGGTTGCGCACCACGGTTTCCGGCCCCGGAATCAATAGTGGTGCGCCGTGCAGGCTGCGGGGGAAATCCTGGCCATACCGCGCGGCCAATTCAGCCGTGGCGAAGAAGCTGATCCCGCATTCCCCGAGTTTCTGGCTGTAGCCCTTGATGTCCAGGTGCGAGGGCATCGGGCTGTCGGAAATCACCATGTCCAGACGCTGGATCGCCAGGTCGGCGAGCAAGCGTTCGAGTTTGTCTTCGCGACAGGTGATGCGTAGCGGCTCGTGCAATTCCATGGTCGGCGCGATCAGCCGATAAACGATGGACTTGGGCACCACGTCCGCGACACCGACCCGAAACTGAATCTGCTGTTCGTTGGGCTGTGCTCGCAACATCAATTCCAGTTCACCTCCCAACTGAAACATCTGCTCGGCGTAGGGCAGGGCCTGACGGCCCGCCTCGGTGAGTTCCAGTTGCCGGCCCACCTTGCGAAACAACTCGATGCCGTAGGTTTGCTCAAGCAGGGAAATCTGCCCGCTGATGGTCTGGGGGGTCAGGTTGAGCTGCTCGCAGGCGCGCACGATGCTGCCGGTCTTGGCCACCACCCAGAAGTAATGCAATTGCCGATAATTGAGCATGCTGATCTACAGTTCGTAAAAACCGAAGTATAACCGCTGAAAATACGAATTTTCCTGAAGTGTTTGCGTCCCTAGAATGCGTCGCTATCAGCGGGCCATGGTTTTGGTGCCGTTTGTTCTAACGAGGGAAGCATCATGAAGCTCACAACCACAGCGGTGCTGTTTGCGTCTTTACTGGTATTGGCCGGTTGCGACCAGGCCGAAAAAAGCGCTCAACAACTGATGGGCAAGGCTGCCGAAAGCGCCAAACAGGCGATTGACGACACTCACAAAGCCGCCGAACAGGCACTCAGTGACGCCACTGGCGGCTTGATCAGCAAAAAAGACCCATCGGGCGAAAACAAAGAAAAAACCAATTCCTCGTCCCAGGAAATCTAACGTTTAACACGAGTCAGGACTGACCCATGGAATACCTTTTAGAACTTGCTGCAAGCCCTGCCGCCTGGGTCGCCCTGGCTACCCTGGTGGTGATGGAAATCGTGCTCGGTATCGATAACCTGATCTTTATCTCGATCCTGACCAATAAGCTGCCGTTGCAGCATCGACAGAGGGCCCGTCGAATCGGTATTGGCATGGCGCTGATCCTGCGTCTGGCACTGCTGAGCACCATCGCATTCATTGTCCAGTTGACGGAGCCTGTGTTTGAAATCCTTGGTCAGGCGTTCTCCTGGAAGGACATGATCCTGATTGCCGGTGGCCTGTTCCTGTTGTGGAAGGCGACCACCGAGATCCATCACAGCATGGACCCGGCACCGGAAGATCCGAAGACGGCGACGTCGACCGTGACCCTGGGCTTTGCCGCTGCGATTGGTCAGATTCTGATGCTGGACATGGTGTTTTCCATCGACAGCATCATCACTGCTGTCGGCATGACCGAGCACTTGCCGATCATGATCATCGCGGTGGTGGTGTCGGTACTGGTGATGTTGTTGGCGGCTGACCCACTGGCCAAGTTCATCAACGACAACCCGACGGTGGTCATGCTGGCGCTGGGCTTCCTGATCATGATCGGCATGACGCTGATCGCCGAAGGCTTCGGCGCCCACGTACCGAAAGGCTACGTCTATGCGGCCATGGTGTTCTCGGCAACGATCGAGGGCTTGAACATGATGTCGCGCCGGGCCAGGCAGAAGCGCATGGCCACTGAAGCTTGATCGACGATAAATGAAAAGGCCGCCTGAATACGATGTGTTCAGGCGGCCTTTTTTTTGAAGACTGAAATGGCTATTCAGTGCGCGGAGGCGTGGTGTTCCGCCGGTTTTTCGCTGTCGGTCACAGGTGTCGATTGAACCGGGTGATGATGGTGCCGCCGGGTAATGCGCAGGACTCCCCATAACATGGCAGCGGCAACGGCCAGCCAGCCAGAAATCAACATCACGATCGTCATTGCCAGGCTCATCGTGCCTCCTCTTTGCCCTGCATCGGGCACACACGTTTTGCAATTAACAGTCTAGCCGCTGCTGTGTGTCAGGCAATTGACCGAAGGTCGCCTGTCACTAACCAGTTCGCTCTATTGGAAGCACGCAACTGCCGGTTAAGGCTATACCGCCGTCACGCGGCGTCTTATGATCGACGGCCAAGCCGGGAGCCTGTTGCCTGGCGTCTGAACAAGAGTGTGAAGATGGAGCGGGTATTTTCTCGAATTCGAGCGGCGGCGCTGGTGGTTGGCTGTGTTGCCGGGTTGGCGGGCTGCGCCGGGAGCGTTGCGCCTGAAGTCCAGCGTCTGCCGGAGCGGGTGGAGCTTAGCGGTACCTTCTACCGTGGGAACGCCTTTCAAAGCGGACCGCAAGTGCTGGCCAGCCTGCTGGCACAACAGGGCATCGTGATTACCCCGGGCTTGCTCGAAAAACCCCTGAGTTTGCCGGGTGCCGAGGACAAGTTGCAGCAGAACATGCAGAACCTCGCCCGTGAATACGGGATGGTCGTCTACCCCCTCGACAGCACATTGCCCGCGCTGCTGACCCAGGTCGCCGCTGGCTTTCCGGTGATGGTGCGCTTTACCGAAGGCACGCCGCTCTGGTCTGGGCCGCGCTACGCCATTCTCGCCGGTTACAACCGTAAGAAGCAGACCGTGTTGCTGCGCGTGGGGATGGATCGCCGGGATTTGATGAGCTTCAGTTCGTTTGAATCCTCGTTCAAGGACGCTGGCGGCTGGGCCGTGCTGATCCAGAAGCCGAATCAGATTCCGGCCAATGTCGATCAGCAGCGTTGGCTCAAAGCGGCCAATGATCTGGGGCAGGCCGGCCAGGAGCAAGCGGCTGCGCGGGCGAAGAAGGCCCTGACCGCGCAGTAGATGTCCGTTCGTCATTCCGCAGGGCACTGCCGTGCGTACTCGCTCTCTAAAGGACAGCGCGCGGATTTATCCGGGCCACACCCAAGGAGGCGCCCATGGCACATTCCACTACACCTGAAGGCCCGCACTCGTCCGAGCATTCTTCGGGCGATGAGTTGGGGTTCGATCCCGATTCGCCGGATCTTGCCGACCCTCAGGTCGATCCCATCGGTCCCGCCAAGGCGCCCAGGGACGTGAAGCCGGGTGACGACCCAAAGGCGCCAGCGAAGCCTTACGACCCTCTCGCTGATCTGAAACCCTGAGCCTGATGAGGTGCTTATGTCTACCGATTCGAGTTTCGATGACAAACGTCCGGACAGTGTGCCGACAACCCCCGAAAAGGACCTGGACCCGGTGATGGATCCGGACAGCCCGCTACGCGATCCTTTGGCCAGGCCGGTGGTGGTGCCGACTGAGCATCCCAAGGGCTTGAGGGACCCGAACGCGGGGGACGGCATTCCGGATGACGATCAAATGCCGCTGCCCAACGACTGACCTCCGCCCAATTAAAAAGCCCCGAATATTCGGGGCTTTGTTTTGAGTGCGCGCTTGTCTATTTCGAGGCTTCAATCACCCCGGTCTGACGACTTTTGAGGTTTTTATCGGATTTGTACTGCAAGGCTACCGAAGGCACATCTGCGGCCTTGCCGGACTCTACCCAATTGCGAATACGGGTAGCGTCGGCAAAGTGGGTGTACTTGCCATAGGCGTCAAGGATGACCAACGCAACCTTGCGGTTACCCATGCTGGTAACCAGCACCAGGCAGTGACCCGCCGCGTTGGTAAAGCCGGTTTTTGTCAGCTGGATGTCCCAGTCCTGCTTGCGGACCAGATGGTCGGTATTGCGGAACTGCAAGTTGTAGTTGGGCTTGCGGAACGACACGATTTTTTCCTTGGTCGTGCTCAGCTCGGTCAATAGCGGGTGCTTATGTGCCGCCACCAGCAGTTTGCTCAAGTCGCGGGCGGTGGACACGTTTCGCGGAGAAAGGCCGGTGGGCTCAACGAAGTGGGTGTTGGTCATGCCCAGCGCCCTGGCCTTGGCGTTCATCGCGGCGATGAAGGCCGCATAGCCACCCGGATAATGGTGGGCCAGGCTCGCCGCTGCGCGGTTTTCCGATGACATCAGTGCAATCAGGAGCATCTCCCTGCGTGGCATTTCACTGTTGAGTTTGACCCTGGAGTACACACCCTTCATTTCCGGCGTGTCGCTGATGTTGATGTTGATGATTTCGTCCATGTTCTGCTTGGCTTCAACCACGACCAGGCCTGTCATCAGTTTGCTGACAGACGCAATCGGTACCACCACGTCAGGGTTGCTGGCGAAGATGACTTTGTTGGTCTGCATATCCATGACCAATGAACTGCCGGACGCGAGTTTGAGATTTTTCGTGTCTCGGGGGACGGCGGTCGTATCGCCAGCGCTGGCGATTGGCGTGATCAAAGTTCCTGTAACTGCAAAAAATAGGCTCAGGATAGATAGAAGGATTTTCACGCTGGCAGACTCATTATGTGTTGTTAAGCCGTTATGTAACGGGCTATTTCGTAAAAAGCGCGACATTCTGGAGTATGGCTGAATAACTGTCGATGGTTGTTCCAGTAAGGGATTAAAGTCTTCAGGGTTGTGAAAAAAACGTCATTTTCCGGCGGGTGGTCGGATTTTTCTTCGGGCAAAAAATAACCCCGCCGAGGGCGGGGTTGTTCAACTCACTGTGTGCGTCTGCTTTGGCGCTTAGCTGTGCAGGGTTTCCGCCGCGTACAGCGTGTTTTCCAACAGGCAGGCGCGGGTCATCGGGCCCACGCCACCCGGCACGGGTGTGATCCAGCCGGCGCGGGGCAGGGCGGTTTCGTAAATCACGTCGCCGACCAGTTTGCCGTCGTCCTGGCGGTTGATGCCGACGTCGACCACGATTGCGCCTTCCTTGATCCATTCACCCTTGACCAGGCCGGGTTTGCCAGCGGCAACCACCACCAGATCGGCGCGACCTACGTGGCCGGCCAGGTCCTTGGTGAAGCGGTGGGTCACGGTCACGGTGCAACCGGCCAGCAACAATTCCATCGCCATCGGGCGGCCAACGATGTTGGACGCGCCAACCACCACGGCATCCATCCCGTAAAGATCGACACCGGTGCTTTCCAGCAAGGTCATGATGCCTTTAGGGGTGCAGGGGCGCAGCAGTGGAATACGCTGGGCCAGACGACCGACGTTATAAGGATGGAAGCCGTCGACGTCTTTGTCCGGACGAATGCGCTCCAGCAATTTGGAGGCGTCCAGGTGTTCAGGCAAGGGAAGCTGAAGCAGAACCCCATCGATTGCCGGGTCGTCGTTCAGGCGATCGATCAGATCGGTCAGCGCTTCTTGAGTGGTTTCGGAAGGCAGGTCGTAGGCTTGGGATATAAAGCCGACCTCTTCACAGTCTTTACGCTTGTGCGAGACATAAACCTGAGAGGCGGGATCGCTGCCGACCAGAATCACCGCGAGGCCGGGTGTGCGCAAGCCTTGCTCGCGACGTTCGGCGACTCGTTTGGCGATCTGCTGGCGCAGGCTGGCGGCGATCGATTTGCCGTCGATTAGTTGTGCAGTCATTGCGCGTGATTAACCATCGAGAGGGGAAAAAAAGAGAACGCATTCTCGCATGTCATGAGGTGAGGGCAAAGGCGCTTGGTCTGCAAATTCCCCTAACTCCTTTAATTAAATGAATTTTTTTTAAAAAGGATTTGACGACCTTCAGGGGGCTCTATACTATTCGTCGCACTTGTCGGGCACAGCCTAGCACTGGTTAGGAAAGTCGAGCGGGACCACGGTTCTGCGAGGCTGGAAAGCACTTAGTTTGTAGTCCTCCAAGAGTACAAATTAACAAGGCGCCCGTAGCTCAGCTGGATAGAGCATCCGCCTTCTAAGCGGATGGTCGCAGGTTCGAGTCCTGCCGGGTGCGCCATTAGGCAGCTTTGGCACAAGTAGCGCAATATGGTGGGCGTAGCTCAGTTGG
>NZ_AKJS01000069.1 GCF_000282215.1 Pseudomonas sp. GM21 | reverse complement strand
AGGCTTCGCCAGCTGCTACATGAGTGCATCACTGCTGAAAATACTTATGCCGCGCTGGCGGCAAATTTTTCGTAGTAAAAATTCGCAGGCTTGACGCCTTGCTCGCGAATGAACTGACTGACCGCCTCGACCATCGGCGGCGGGCCGCACAGGTAGACGTCGACGTCGCCCTCGTTCAAATGCCGGGGCTCGATGTGTTGAGTCACGTAACCCTTGAGCGGGTGCTGACTGTCGGGGCTGGCCACGCAGGCACTGAAGCTGAAACTCGGGATGCGTGCGGCGAAGGCTTCGAGCCGATCGAGCTCCACCAGGTCGAAATCGTTGGTCACGCCGTAGATCAAATGCAACGGATGTTCGCTGCCCTGCTCGGCGATTTTTTCCAGCATCGCCGTGAACGGCGCCAGGCCCGTACCACCCGCCAGCAGCAACAACGGACGACGAATGTCGCGCAGATAGAAACTGCCCAACGGTCCAGCCAGGCTCATGCAGTCGCCTGCTTTCGCCATGCCGGTCAGGAAGCTGCTCATCAAGCCGCCAGGCACGTTGCGGATCAGGAAACTGACCTCGCCGTCGCGCTGCAACGAGCTGAACGAATAGGCGCGGGTCTGCTCGCTGCCGGGAATCCCGAGGTTGACGTATTGCCCCGGCAGGAATGCCAGGGTGCTCAGCGCTTCGCCCTTGATCGACAACGCGATGGTGCTGTCAGACAACTGCCGCACAGCGCTGATCGTCGCCTCATAACTGGCCTGCCGGGTGCGGCAAACATCCGAGGATGCCGGCACCCGCACCACGCAATCGCTCTGGGCGCGCATCTGGCAAGTCAGGACAAAACCCAGCTCGGCTTCTTCGGCGCTGAGCGCGTCTTCGATGTACTCCTCACCCAAGTCATAACGACCGGCCTCGGCGAAGCATTTGCAGGTGCCGCACGCGCCATCGCGGCAATCCAGCGGGATGTTGATGCCCTGGCGGTAGGCGGCATCGGCCACGGTTTCGCCGGCATTGGCGTCGATGAACCGGGTGACCCCGTCTTCAAAATTGAATGCAATGGAATGCGTCATGACCGCCGCCTCACAAGTGGTAGACATCGATGACCTGGCGAACGTAATCGTTCTTCAGGATCACTTTCTTGGCCTTGATCAGCGGGTTTTCGCCGCGCACATCGAGGGTGTAGAAACTGCTGCCGAAATAGCTGTCGACGGTCTTGTAGCGAAAGCTCAAGGTGTGCCAGTTGAAGCGCACCTTGCACAGACCGTCCGCCTGTTCGAGCAGCTCGATGTTGCTGAGGTTGTGCGACGTCCGAGTGTCCGGAATGCTCGCGCTGGAGCGCTCGGTCTTGATGCGAAAGATGCGGTCTTCCAGGCCGGTGCGGTTGCCGTACCAGATCAGCGAGATTTCCCGCTGCGGGTCTTCGGTCAACTCGTCGTTATCGTCCCAGGACGGCATCCAGAACGAGGCGTCGACCGCATACAGCTCCAGCCACTCGTCCCATTGCTTGTCGTCAAGGTAGCGTGCTTCGCGATACAGAAAATCGCGCACGGCTTCATAGGTGATGGTCATTGCACGGCCTCCACGGCAATCAATTCGGGCTGTTCCGCGGCCAACGCCTTGAGCATCGCTTGCTGCCAATACTTGTGTTGCAGCACGAACAGGCCTTCGTCTTCGGTACGCACGCCACTGAGCAGCGGATGCAGGTCGATTTCCTTAGCCGCCTCATCGGCGCCCTCGACCCAGTGCTCGGCCCCACGGGACATGTCATTCCAAGTGGTGACGCTGCCCTGATAGCTGGTCTGGCATGAGCGAAACTCTTCCAGATCGTCCGGGGTGGCCATGCCGCTGACGTTGAAAAAATCCTCGTACTGGCGAATCCGGCTGGAACGGGCGTGATCGCTTTCGCCTTTGGGGGCGATGCAGTAAATGGTGATTTCCGTGCGGTTGACCGAGATCGGCCGGGCGATGCGGATCTGCGAGCTGAACTGATCCATCAGGTACACGTTCGGGTACAGGCACAGGTTTCGCGAGTTCTCGATCATCCAGTCGGCGCGGGCCTGGCCAAAGTCTCGGGCCAATTCGTCGCGACGCTCGTACAGGGGACGGTCCTCGGGGTTGGACCAGCGCGTCCAGAGCAGCATATGGCCTTTGTCGAAGGAGTAGAAACCACCGCCCTGCTTGGCCCAAGTGCCGGCGCTCATGGTCGGATTGCTGTCGCCGGCCTCTCGCTGCTTGCGCTGGTTTTGCGTCGCCGCATAGTTCCAGTGCACCGAACTGACGTGGTAGCCGTCGGCGCCGTTTTCGGCGGTGAGTTTCCAGTTGCCTTCGTAGATGTAGCTCGAAGACCCGCGCAGCACTTCCAGGCCATCAGCGGACTGGTCGACGATCATGTCGATGATCTTGGCGGACTCGCCGAGGTGTTCAACCAAAGGCACCACATCGGCCTTGAGGCTGCCAAACAGGAAGCCGCGATAGGACTCGAACCGCGCGACTTTGGTCAGGTCGTGTGAGCTTTCGCAATTGAAGCTCGCCGGGTAGCCGGCCGCTGCCGGATCCTTGACCTTGAGCAGTTTGCCGGAGTTGTTGAAGGTCCAACCGTGGAACGGGCAGGTGTAGGAGCTTTTGTTGCCGGTCTTGTGCCGGCACAGCGTCGCGCCGCGATGGCTGCAGGCGTTGATGAACGCATTGAGCACACCGTCCTTGTTGCGCGCGATGAAGATCGACTGGCGCCCCATGGTGGTGGTGTAGAAATCGTTGACGTTGGGAATCTGGCTTTCGTGAGCCAGGTACAGCCAGTTGCCTTCGAAGAGGTGTTTCATTTCCAGATCGAACAACCGTGGATCGGTAAACATCTCCCGCTTGCAGCGATAGATGCCGGTTTCTTTGTCATCTTCAAGCAGGGAGTGAAGGTATTCGGGTCGCAGGGACATGGCCGCCGCCTCCATTGTTTTTATTCAGGCAGGGCCATGCTAAGACGGGGGGATAAGGCGGACTATCCGCTGGGTGCAAACCTGTATCCGTTTACTGCAGCAGTCAGGTGCAACGCAACCCTGTAGCAGCTGCCGAGCCCGCGAGGCTGCGTTCGAGGGCGCAGCACTCGCAAATGGGTTCGCATAGTGTTTCGGTAGAGCGCATTGTTCCTTGGCGAGCGCTTCGCACTCGAACGCAGCCTCGCAGGCTCGACAGCTGCAGGGATATTTGGCGGGTCAGTGGCGGCGTTTGAGGGTATCGGAAGGCAGTTCGCCGAATTGTTTGCGGTAGCTGTCGGAGAACCGGCCCAGGTGCAGGAAGCCATAATCCATGGCCACTTCCGTGACGTTGCGCACGTTGCACGTCGGGTCGCTCAGGCACTGGTTGATGCGCTCCAGCTTCTTCTGGCGGATATAGTTTTGCGGGGAAGTTCCCGCGTTGCGCTCAAACAGCCCGTACAACGAACGCAGGCTCATTCGCGCCTGACGTGCCAGTTCTTCGCTGTCGATGTCGTGCTTGAGGTGGTGTGCGATGTAATCGGCAATCACCTCAAACGTGGGCGAGTTCAGGCCGCCGCGGATAACATTGGTTTTCATCAGGCTGAGCATCTTGCTGACGATGATCTGGGCGTAGTGTTCCTGCACACGCGGGATCTGCTCGGTGGCCTCGGCTTCCTGGCAAATCATCGCCAGCAGGCTGACGAAACCTTCCAGCTCATCGAGCTGGTAACGGTTCTCCAGGAACCGCACGCCCTGCCCCGGGTACTGCCAGCGCTGTTCATCGCATACCGACTCAAACAAACGTGTGGGGACTTTCAGGATGAATTTTTCGCAATCGTCGGAATAGGTCAGATCGACCGGTTCATCGGGGTTGATCAGCAGTAACTCACCCGGTGCGAAGTAATGCTCCTGCCCGCGCCCACGCGCCAGGCAGTTGCCCCGCAGCAGCACTTGCAGGTGATAGATGCTGTCGAGCGCGCCTGACGTCACGCGCACGCTGGCGCCGTAGCTGATGCGGCACAGGTCCAGGCTGGCGAATTTGCGATGATCGAGGCTGGCCAGCGGTCGACCGGCCTTGGGCATCAGGATGCAATGGTTGCCAACATGCTGATTGACGTAACCCGATACCGCATAAGGGTCGGCATGGTCGAATACTCTGCTGCGCTCACTCAACAGTTGCGCGTGCATAATCAGGTCACTCTCATTGTTGTTATCGGCGGTTGGGCCATTCTAGTGCCCTGGCCCAAACACAAAAGGCCACGAGATAAACGGTCAGTTATCTCGCAGCCCGGTTCGTTGCTAGAGGTGATCAGTCCTCCAGCGCACGAACCCGTTCGTGACGTTGCTGTTCTTCTGGTTGCGCCGTGGACTGCAAGGTGAAATCGAATTCGATTTCGGCAAACCGGCCGCTGACACCATGTGCTGCTGCGCGTTGCTGATCGTCGCTGAAGGTGATTTTGGCGATCAGTTCATCACGGGTGGCGTAGGCGAAATCGTCGTGCAGGTATTTTTCGCCATCGAGGTTGATCTGGGTGGTCAGATGGCGATGATCCGGTGCCGAGATGAAGAAGTGCACGTGCGCCGGACGCTGGCCGTGACGGCCCAGTTGATCGAGCAGTTGCTGAGTCGGACCATCCGGTGGGCAGCCGTAACCCGACGGCACGATGCTGCGGAAACGGTAGCGACCTTCAGCATCGGTCACGATCCGGCGACGCAGGTTGAATTCCGATTGCGTGGTATCGAAGTACGAGTACGTACCGCCGGTGTTGGCGTGCCAGACGTCCACCACGGCACCGGCCAGCGGTTCGCCGGCGGTGTTGAACACGCGCCCCTGCATGAACAGCGTCACACCCGGATCGAGACCATCATCGAGACGCGCTTCGCCTTCGGACAACGGCGCACCGGCCACGTACAACGGGCCTTCGATGGTGCGTGGCGTGCCGCCGGATTTGCCGGCCTGCTCGTCTTCGGCGTCCATCAGCAGGTCGAGGTAATGCTCCAGACCGAGCCCGGCGACGATCAGCCCGGCCTCCTGACGCGCGCCCAGTACGTTGAGGTAGTTAACGGCTTTCCAGAACTCTTCCGGGGTCACGGCGAGGTCTTCGATGATGTTTACCGAATCACGCAGGATGCGGTAGATCAGGGCCTTGGCTCGCGGATTACCGGCATCGTTGTGCAGGCCGCTGGCCTCTTCGAGAAACTTCTGGACTTGGGCAGTGTGGGAGATCTTGACGTTCATTTTGTTGGGTTCCTCATCTTGTAATTATTTGCTTGGCGAACTGAACAGGCTGGGTTCAGCGGTCATCCTCGCGGATGGAAGACGGGTGCCGGCACATCGCGTCGATCTCGATCGCCATGTACGGAAACAGCGGCAGTTGCATCAACAGGTCGTGCAGTTCTTGAACGCTGTCGACGTCGAATACGCTGTAATTGGCATAGTGCCCGGCGATGCGCCACAGGTGACGCCACTTGCCTTGCTCTTGCAGGCGGTGGGCCAGGGCTTTCTCGTCAGCCTTGAGTTTGGCTGCGGTTTCCGGGTTCATGTCGACCGGCAGGTTCACGGTCATTTTTACGTGGAACAGCATGATCTCTCCTCAGGCTTGATGAACGGAAGTGGATGTTTTGTCGCGACGGAAAAACGCCAGGCGTTCTTCGTCCAGGGTCAGGCCCAGGCCCGGTGTTTGTGGGACATGCAGCTCGAAATCGCGATAAACCAGCGGCTCGCTGAGAATATCTTCGGTCAGCAGCAAGGGGCCGAACAGTTCGGTGTCCCAAGCCAGTTTGTTCAGGGTGATAAAGGCATGGGCCGAGGCCATGGTGCCGAGGCCGCCTTCCAGCATGGTGCCGCCGTACAGGGCGATGCCGGCTGCTTCGGCAATCGCGGCAGTACGCAGCACGGCGCGTGGGCCGCCGTTCTTGGCGATCTTCAAGGCAAACACCGACGCAGCGCCTTCGCGCGCCAGATTGAAGGCGTCTTCCACGCATTCGATGGACTCGTCGGCCATGATCGGCGCCGGGCTCATCGCATTCAGACGCGCCATGCCGGCACGGTTGTTGCGCGATATTGGCTGTTCGATCAAGTCGATGCCGTTGGTGCCGAGGATCCGGCAAGCGCGCAACGCGACCGCTTCATCCCAGGCCTGATTGACATCGACCCGCACGCTGGCGCGGTCGCCCAGGGCTTTTTTGATCGCAATGACGTGGGCCAGGTCGCGGTTGACTTCACCGGCACCGATTTTCAGCTTGAAGATCCGATGGCGGCGCAGGTCGAGCATTTTTTCCGCTTCGGCGATGTCTTTGTCGGTGTCGCCGCTGGCCAGGGTCCAGGCCACCGGCAAGGCATCACGAACACGCCCGCCCAGCAATTCGCTGACCGGCAGGCCGAGGCGCTTGCCCTGGGCATCGAGCAACGCGGTTTCGATCCCGGATTTGGCAAAGGTATTGCCACGAATGCTGCGTTCCAGACGCAACATGGCGGCATTCACATTGCCGCTGTCCTGGCCGATCAGCAGCGGTGCGAAGTGTGTGTCGATGTTGGTCTTGATGCTGTCCGGGCTTTCGTTGCCATAGGCCAGGCCACCGATGGTGGTGGACTCACCGATCCCTTCAATGCCATCGGCGCAGCGCACACGGATGATCACCAGGGTCTGATTCTGCATGGTGTGCATCGCCAGCTTGTGCGGGCGGATGGTCGGCAGATCGACGATGATCGTCTCGATGGATTCAATGGCTGTTGCACGCATGTCGATACCCGTCAGGTTCTTAAAGTTCTGGAACCGATTCTCGTACGGCTTTTTTCGCGATGCCAATATAGAATTGGTCTGACTTGATACCTTTAAGGTATGCAAACGACTGATGTTCGGAGGCCCCATGGAACTGCGTCACCTGCGGTATTTTCAGGTGTTGGCTCAAACCCTTAATTTCACCCGTGCCGCCGAACTGCTGCACATCGCCCAACCGCCCCTGAGCCGGCAGATCCAGCAACTGGAAGACGAGCTGGGCGTGTTGCTGCTGGAGCGCGGCCGCCCGCTGAAGCTGACGGAGGCCGGGCGGTTTTTCCATGAACACTCCACCGCCCTGCTCGAACAGCTGAACAAGGTCTGCGACAACACGCGGCGGATCGGCCAGGGAGAAAAGACCTGGCTGGGCATCGGCTTCGCGCCTTCGACCCTCTACGGTGTGCTGCCGGAATTGATCCGCCGTCTGCGCAGCGGCGAGCCGCTGGAGCTTGAACTGGGGCTGTCGGAAATGACCACGCTGCAACAAGTGCAAGCGCTCAAGGCCGGGCGAATTGATATTGGTTTCGGGCGAATTCGCATCGACGACCCGGCGATCATTCAAACGGTGCTCACCGAAGACCGCTTGGTCGCCGCCCTGCCCGCCGGCCATCCCCTGCTGTCCGGGCCGGTCAGCCTGCGCCAACTGTCCAAAGAACCCTTTGTGCTGTACCCGGGCAATCCGCGCCCCAGCTATGCCGACCATGTCATAGCGCTGTTCGAGTCCTACGGCGTGAGCATTCACGTGGCGCAATGGACCAATGAACTGCAAACAGCGATCGGTTTGGTGGGTGCCGGGATCGGCGTCACGCTGGTGCCAGCCTCGGTGCAGCTGCTGCACCGCGACGACATTGGCTTTACCCCGTTGCTGGAAGACAACGCCACCTCGCCGATCATTCTCAGTCGGCGGGTGGGCGATGTTTCCCCGGGGTTGAATCATTGTTTGAAGATGATCGAAGAGTTGCAACCGCAGGCCAGGTTTTAATGGGAGTTCTTGTCCCAGAACCAGTTCCAGAAACCCGGCAGTTCTACTGGCTGCGAACTGTCCTTGACGGTGCGCGCCATCGCCGCGCGCAGCACCGCGTCGTGATCGTCGTAAAACGGCTTCTGCGCCAGTGGCACGCCGCTGGCCTTGGCGCTGTCGATCAGGATTTGCAGGTATTCCCGGGTGTGCCGGGCGGTGTAGCGATTGAGGTCGTGGAAGGTCACCACCACGGGAATCACCCCATCCACGGTCGGCAACTCACCCTGCGCAATGCGCTCACGCACTTCAGACATTGAACGCAGCATATGCGAGCGTCGCCGGGGGCTGGCGTTAAAGCCCCAGATTTTGCCGTCATTGGCGCTCAAATCGGTTAGCAGCACATGCATGCCGTGCTGTTGATAGGCGGCGAAGACGCGTTTGTCATAGTTCCAGAATGGCGGACGTACCAGGGTCGGCGGCTTACCGGTGATGGCTGCTATGTCTGCACTGCCTTTGCTCAGCGCCTGTTCCAGTTCTTGCGGGCTCAGCGAGCGGTGATTGGTGTGCCAGTGGGTGGCGGTGTGAAACCCCAGCACCTGTCCTTCTTCCTGTTCGCGATGCATGAGCTGGCGCCCGATGTCACTGTCGCCGGCCCGTGGCGCGCCGGTCTGCACGAAAAACACCGCTTTGATGTTCGGCTGTAGGGGATTGTCCTTCAGGCTGTCGAGCACGGTCGCGGTGGGGTTCCAGAAGCTCGAAGCGCTGGGGCCATCGTCGTAGGTCAACAGAAAGCGAATCGGCGCCTGGGCCTGCAGGCGTTGTTCCGTCTGCGGGGTCAGTTGGATGGGGGCAGCGATACAGCCTGCGAGCCCGACGGCGATGGCCATTGTGCTGAATAGTGTGTACAGCTGCTTCATGTTTTGCCTTGGATCAGACCGTGACGGTCAACTCATCAAATGGCAAAAGTCCTTCGCCCGTTCATCCTTCGCCGACCCGCCAGTGTCGCGGGCCGGAGTTGGATCAGGGTACACAGTGTTTGGTTCCGCTGCCCACCCTCCTCGCTTACTGCGCCAAGGCCTGCTGGAACGAGTGGTCGATGATCGGCGCGGTCGCCAGCGCCGTCGGCAGTGCCTTGACCTTGAACAAGAAGTCCGCGGTGCTCTGCAAATCCGCCGCCGCTTGCTGATCCACCGGGCCGACGGTCATGTGGGCCTGACGCAACCAATGGCGCGACACGTTCTGATCGAGATTGGCTTTCTTCGCCCACAGGTCGGCGTATTCGTCGGTATGGCTGTCGACCCAGGCACGGGCTTTTTTCAGGCGCACCAGGAAATCGGCGATGGCTTCGCGCTTGCTGTCGATGGCCGGTGTCGAGGCGGCGATGGCGCTGAGGCCAGGCATCAGGTTTTTAGCAGTGAGTATCGGGCGCGCGCCGGAAAACAGAATCTGCTGGGAAATGTACGGTTCCCACACCGGGAACGCGTCGATGCTGCCCTGAGGCAATGCGGCTGAGGCGTCTATCGGCATCAGTTTGATGAACTCGACGTAGTCTTCCGGTAGATCGGCTTTCTCCAAAGCGCGCAGGGTCAATTGCTGGCTCCAGGCGCCGGGCCAATACGCGACTTTCTTGCCCTTGAGATCGGCGATGCTGCGGACCGGTGAATCCTTGGGCACGAGCAAGGCAATGGTGTCCGGATTCTGCCGCGACACACCGATCAGCTTCACCGGCGCCTGTTTGGCTGCCAGAAACAGAAAGCCGGAATCCCCGAGAAACCCCACGTCCAGTGCGCCGGTGTTCAATGCTTCGGCCAGTGGTGCAGCGGCCTGGAAATGCTTCCAGTCGACGGTATAGGGCGCGCCCTCCAACGCACCCGAGGCCTCCACCGAAGCGCGCACGTTGTAGTAATTCTGATCGCCGACATGCAGGACCACGGGGTCGGCGGCGTAGGTGATCGGGGCGGCAAACAGTGCACTGGTCAACAGACTGCGCACGAATCGGGACAGGTTCATCGGAGGCTCCAGGGGCGTTATTTATATAGACCCTAACGCTCTTACAAACACCTTTATAAATTCTATTTGTGCATAAGCTCATGACCTGAATCCAGTGGTGTTGCCCCAGCAACACCCATTCAACACACTGTCTGCCCCGGTACACCAATCACGTCTCTTAACACGGAAAACGCCCCGACAAACCGGTAAATCCCGGACATGGCACAGAGCCTGCAATATTCCATTTATGCAGGAAGCACTCAGACAAAATATTTTTCTGGATATAAAAAAATCGTCGCCTTGCCCGGAGCCACCCCATGAAATCCACCTTCCGCTTTTCCAGCGTCAAGTACCTGCTGAGCGCCTGTGCACTGGCCCTGAGCCTGCAACCGCTGGCCCAGGCTGCCGAAACGCCACCCGCCGAGGTGCATCTGGATTACGCCTATTACTCACCGGTGAGCCTGGTGCTCAAGCACTTCGGTTTCCTTGAGAAGGCCCTGCCACAGACCAAGGTCAGTTGGGTCCTGAGCCAAGGCAGTAACCGTTCACTGGAATACCTCAATAGCGGCGGCGTCGACTTCGCTTCGTCCGCCAGCCTGGCCGCTGTGCTCAGCCGCGCCAACGGCAGCCCGATCAAGTCGGTTTATGTGTACAGCCGCGCCGAGTGGACCGCGTTGCTGGTGCGCAAGGACTCGCCGTACAAAACCGTGGCAGATCTCAAAGGCAAGAAAATCGCCGCCACCAAAGGCACCGATCCGTATCTGTTCACCTTGCGCAGCCTGCAACAGGCCGGCTTGAGCAAAGACGATGTCGAACTGGTGCATTTGCAGCACCCGGACGGTCGCATCGCCTTGGAGAAAGGTGACGTCGACGCTTGGGCCGGGCTGGATCCGCACATGGCGGCCAGCCAGGTTCAGGCCGGTTCGCGCTTGTTGTATCGCAACACCCAGTTCAACAGCTACGGCGTGGTCAGCGTCACTGAAACCTACGCCAAAGAGCATCCGCAAACGATCGATACCGTGCTGAATGCTTATGAACAGGCCCGTGATTGGGCGGTAAAAAATCCAGACGAATTGGCGAAATTGCTCGCCAGCGAATCCGGCCTGCCGCTGGAAGTGGCCACGCTGCAACTGTCGCGCACGGACCTCAGCAGCCCGCAGCTGACCGCCAAGGATGTGCTCGCCTCGAAAGCCGCGGCGCCCATTCTTGTGTCCGAGGAGCTGGTTCGTCGTGGGGTGAATGTCGATCAGGTCATCGATCAACTGATCGATACCGGCGTTAAACAAACCGTGGCTCGTCAGTAACGGGGAACTCATGACCAGCAAAAGCAAAAATCTGCCACTGGAACTGCCCACGCCGCGCCGCGCCAGGTTTTCCCTGCACAACGCCTGGCGCCTGCGCCTCAAGGGCCTGGTGTTGCCGGTGCTGATCGTTCTGTTGCTGGAGTTCGTCGTGCGGATCGGCTGGTTGCCCTCCTACCAAATGCCGGCGCCGAGCGAAATCGCACTGACCCTCAGGGACCTGGCCGACGGTGCATTGTGGAAACACATCAGCGCCAGCCTGCTGCGGGTGTTACTCGGTTTCGCCATCGGCGCCAGCCTGGCGCTGGTGTTCGCCGCGTGGGTGGGGTTGAGCCGTGAAGCCGAGGCGTATCTGGAACCGACGTTCGCCGGTTTGCGCTCGATCCCGAGCCTCGCCTGGGTGCCGCTGTTGTTGCTGTGGCTGGGCATCGACGAGACCTCGAAAATCGTTTTGATCGCGATCGGCGCGTTTTTTCCGGTGTACCTCAACGGCGTTGCGGCCATCCGCGACATTGATCGCAAACTGGTGGAAGTCGGGCAAATGTATGGTTTCAGTCGGCGTCGGCTGGTCCGGCGGATTCTCCTGCCCGCCGCCCTGCCCGGCCTGTTCACCGGGTTGCGCAGTGGCATGAGCCTGGCGTGGATGTTTCTGGTGGCCGCCGAACTGATCGCCGCGACCAAAGGCTTGGGCTATCTGCTGAGTGACGGTCGCGAGACTTCGCGCCCGGACATCGTGCTGGCCGCGATCATCGTGTTGGCGCTACTGGGCAAACTCAGCGACGGCCTCCTCGCCGGCCTGGAGAAACGTTTCCTGGCCTGGCGCGACACCTTCAACGGTCAAAGTACCGAGGACTAAGCCATGACCGCGCACCTGCTGGACATTCGGGTCGAGCGCAAATCCTTTGCCGCCACCACCGTCCTGAAAAACATTCACCTGCAATTGCAGCCAAGGGAAACCGTCAGTCTGCTCGGCCCCAGCGGCTGCGGTAAAAGCACGTTGCTGCGCATCGTCGCCGGGCTGGAAAAGGATTTCCAGGGCGAACTGCGCAACAACGCGGGCGAAGTGGCCTTCGTGTTTCAGGAGCCACGGCTGATGCCCTGGCTGACGGTCGAGCAAAACATCGGTTTCAGCGCCGACAACCATTACGACAGAGCCTGGGTCGCACAACTCATTGAGGAAGTCGGCCTGGGCGGTTTCGCCCAAGCGCTGCCCAAAGCCCTGTCCGGCGGCATGGCTCAGCGCGTCGCAATAGCGCGGGGGCTGTATTCGCGACCGCAGGTCTTGTTGTTGGACGAGCCTTTCAGCGCGGTGGACGCCTTCACCCGCATGAAGCTTCAGGATCTCTTGCTGCAACTCGCCCAGCGTCACGCCATCGCCCTGCTGCTGGTGACCCACGATGTCGATGAAGCGCTGTACCTCAGCGACCGGGTGCTGGTCATGGACAATCGGCCCAGCAGCATCCGCCAGCAACTGAGCGTGGATTTGCCCCATCCACGGGATCGGCGCGATCCGCAGCTGGCGAGTTTGAAGGCGTTGTCATTGACCGAACTGCAGCGTGCCCATGTGATCTGAAGGCTAAGCTGAACATTCTCGTCACAGCTTTCAACCGCAGGGTCAGCCGATGTGTGGACGACTGTCGCAGTACCGGGGCATTCACGACTTTGTTGCCGTGTTGAGCATTCCCGACGCAATGATCAATCACGTCGGGGATGAGCCTCTGGCTCGCTACAACGCGGCGCCCACCACCCAACTCGCCCTGTTGCACCTTGAGCCTGACGGCTTGCACGCCGATCCGGTGCGCTGGGGCTGGCGCCCGCACTGGGCGAAAGATCGCGCGGCACCGATCAACGCGCGAGTGGAAAAAGTCGCTCATGGCCCATTCTTCCGGGCGATCTGGCCACACCGCGCGATTGTGCCGATCGACAACTGGTTCGAATGGGTCGATGCCGGTGATTCGACGCGTCTGCCCTGGCTGATTCGTCGACGGGACGGCGCACCGAGTTACTGTGCAGCCATCGGCCAATTTCCCGGCCCTGGCAATGAGCCGCGCGGCGACGACGGTTTCGTCATCATCACGGCGGACAGCGTTGGCGGCATGCTCGATATTCATGACCGGCGACCGGTGGTTTTGTCACCTGAACTGGCGCGCGAATGGCTTGATCCGGCCACACCAAAAGAGCGCGCCGAGCAGATGGTGCTGTTACAGGGTGAAACCAGCGAAATATTCGAGTGGTACAGGGTCGAAAAAGCTGTCGGTAATGTCAGGAATCAGAGCAGCGCATTAATCAATAAGCTTGATTAACGCCCAACAAATGGACGGCCACGCTATAAGCAAACTGAATAGCTACCAATTAAGAATGCATATAAGCGTTACACCGTCTGCTTCTCACCAGGCTCTCTTACCGCGTAATGCCGAATTGGCCATTAACCGCTGGTCCGACACTTCCTCCCTCGTACATACATAAAGCGACATAAAAGTTAGGATTCGCGCCGCATTTCCCATGGCATTGCCCAGTCGACCAAAGAGTCGACAAAGAAGGAAACTCCTAACAATCAACAAGCCTTGCAGAGAACTAAGTTGCGCGACGATCTTGTAATTAATCAAGTCAGCAGCCTGGAGTGTGTGCACCTGTCGAAGACGGAGCGCTATCAACTTGACTGCTTTATCGGGCAATACATAAAGACCCGAAACCTGCGACCTATTCCCAATATCAGCGAAATTCTGCGTACAACGCTTGCGTACTACACCGGCAAACCACCGGTCATGGTCAACGAGCTTAATGCATGGATCGACAAGACCTTGGGCTTTCGGGCTTCCCATCCGGATTTTCCGGAACTGGAAGACCTTTGAAATAACGTTCGGCAAAAGAAAAGCCCCGCTTGATAGCGGGGCTTTTTCGTATACGTGGGTCGGTCAGGGCTTCAGAGGACGCTCTTCATCGCGGTCTGACAACTCTCGGCTGTCGTCATGTTTCCAGTCCTGCCGCGAACGTTCTTGACGCCTGATCTCTTCCTCCGAGGGTTCATCCTCATCTTCAAAATCCGGACGTTTGGGATCGTTGGCCATGCGCACCTCTCTTCCTGTGAAGGGACTTCTTAAGCGTAGAACAAATTCCAGCGCTCGATTCAGAGCCACCAGCGCAGCAAAAAGAAAAAACCCATGCTCAACAGCATGCTAAGCAAGGTGTTGCGGGTGTAAAGCACCAGTCCCACCGCCACCAGCGAACTGATCAGGTAGGGGTTGTCCCACTGCAGGTTCAGTTGTTTGTCGGGCATGAACACAATCGGCCCGCAAATTGCGGTCAACATGCCCGGTACGGCAAAACCGAGGAACTGTCGGGCATTGCTGCTCAAGCGCACCGGCAGCCGGGGCTCGAGAAACACGTAGCGATTGAGAAACACCAGCACGCCCATTCCGATAATCACCGCCCACACCATCATGCTGCGCGTCCCCTGTAGAGTTTGTTGCAGATAAAACCCGCGGTCATGCCCGCCAAGCCGGACAGCACCAGCGCCGAGCCCCATTGCCAGTAACTGAACAACACCGAGCAGAACAGCGACACCGCGACGCACACCACAGTGGGCACGTTGCGCACCACCGGCGTGATCAACGCGATAAAAGTGGCGGCGATGGAGAAGTCCAGGCCCAGATGCTCCAGCCCCGGAATGCTGCTGCCCAGCACAATGCCTGCCAGGGTGAACAGGTTCCAGGCGATGTAAAACGTCAGCCCGACACCCAGCGCGTACCAGCGATTGAATTGCTGTTTGTCGTGCTGACTGGTCAAGGCAAACAGCTCGTCGGTGAGCAAAAAGCCCAGCCCCACCCGCCAGCGCCCCGGCAACGGTGAAATCACCGAACGCATGCTCATGCCGTAAAGCAAATGCTGGGACGTCAGCAACACCGTGGTCAGCAAAATCGAAAAGATCCCGGCACCGCCCTTGAGCATGCCGATGGCGACCAATTGTGCGGCACCGGCAAACACGATGCTCGACAGCCCCTGCCCTTGCAGTGGGGTGAGGTTGGCCTCAATGGCCATGGACCCGGCCAGCAAGCCCCATGGCGCGGTGGCCAGGGACAGCGGCATGATCGCGGCGGCGCCACGCAGAAACGCACTGCGCGGCATGAGTGAATTCGACATAACGCCCTACAACCAGTGAAAGACCGCTGACTTTGCCAGCAGTCGCGGGGATTATCGAGCCAAACACACTCGTGTTCGCTGATATGCACTGAACACCTCGAACCCATGGAGCCGCCGCTGACGCCCGAGTACCATGAAGCAACTCGCATAACAGATCAGGGGAGGCAACATGCTTTACCGGATCGCTGCCGACGGGCTGCTGCTGTTTCATCTGTTGTTCATTCTCTTCGTACTGTTCGGCGGGCTACTGGTGCTCAAGTGGCGGCCGCTGATCTGGGCGCATCTGCCTGCGGCCGCGTGGGGCGTGACGGTTGAAGTCTTGCACTTGACCTGCCCGCTGACCCAGTGGGAAAACCTGATGCGCCAGGCGGCCGGGCAAACCGGTTACGGTGGCGGCTTTATCGAACACTACATATGGCCAGTCATTTACCCGGCCGGCCTGACACCCGCGATTCAATTGGCGCTGGGCAGCGTGGTGCTGGCAATCAACGTATTGGTCTATCTTCGTCTGATCAGGCTGTGGAAATTGCGCCGGGTCACCTGAAACAAGCGCCGAGGATTGAGTCCATGCTGTCGATTGAAGACCTGAGCCTGCTCCAGGCGATCCGCGAGACCGGCAGCCTGTCCCGGGCTGCCGCTCACTTGGGCAAGGCGCCGTCGACCGTGTCTTACGCCGCGCGGCAACTGGAGGAACGCTTCGACGCGTTGCTATTCGACCGTCGTCGTTACCGCTTGCAGCTCACCCCGGCCGGCGAGTTGCTGGTGAACGAGGCGGCGCGGTTGATGCAGGACGTGTCCCGGCTGACCCAGCGAGTGCAGCAAGTGGCCAACGGCTGGGAAAGCCGGTTATGGATTGTCACCGACGAACTGCTCGAATTCGAAGCCTTGATTCCCGTGATCCACGAATTCGACGCACTGGAATCCGGCGTGCCGTTGCGCATCACCCAGGAGGTGCTCAAAGGCGTGTGGGAAGCCCTGCGTGAAGGCCGAGCGGACTTGATCATCGGCGCCACCAACGAGCCGCCGGCGATCCCGACCCTGCGCTGGATGCAATTGGGGGAAATGGAGTGGGTATTCGCCGTGTCGCCAAAACACCCGTTGGCCAAAGCCAAAGAGCCGATATCACGGGCGATGGTGGCGCAACACCGGGCGATTGTCGTAGCTGACTCTTCGCGAGTCACGGAAGGCAGCACCTACGGCGTCTCTGGCGGCCAACCGGTGCTCGCGGTGCCGACCATGCGTGCAAAAGTCCTGGCTCAATGCGCTGGCCTGGGCGTCGGCTGGCTACCCCGCCACCGGGTTGGCTCGTTACTGAACAACGGCACCCTGGTGGAAAAACAGATGGCCGACCCGCGCGAACCGAACATTCTGTATACCGGCTGGCGCGGCGATCATGACGGTCGAGCATTGGGCTGGTGGCTGGAAAAACTCAAGCAGTCGTACCTGTCCACCCGGCTGGTTCAGGGCAGCGACCGGTTTGTCTGAACTCAGTTGGCCGTGACACTCATGTTCCGTCCGCTGGCCTTGGCCACATACAGTGCTTTGTCCGCCGCGCTGACCAGGTCTTCGGGCTGGTCCTGCGAGGCCGGGTTGAAGGCGCAAACACCGATACTGACCGTCACCCTGCCCCCCGGGCTTTCACAGTGCGCAATGTCCGCCCGCAGGACCGCGTGACGGATATTTTCGGCCACCAGAAAAGCCCCCGGATAGTCAGTACCAGGCAGCACCACCGCAAACTCTTCGCCACCGTAACGGGCCGCGAGGTCACCGGGGCGCTTGATGTTGTCCTTGATGATCGCGCTGATCCGGCGCAAACATTCATCGCCGGCCACATGACCATAACGATCATTGAAGCTCTTGAAGTGATCGACATCGATCATCAGCATCGCGAGGTGGGTCTGGGTGCGCCGTGCGCGGCCCATTTCCGCGAGGATAAACAGGTCGAATTGACGCCGGTTGGACAGTCCGGTCAACGCATCCTCAAGGGCCAGCAATTCAAGGCTGCGATTGACCTCGATGAGTTTTTCCTGGCCATCGAGCAACACACGCTGGATGTGATGTTGCTGCTTCATGCCGTGAATGAGGCGGTAACCAAGCACGCCCAGAATCAGCAGCAGCGATAACATGATACCCGCGCTCAGCGCCGTCTCTTTGCGCCAGTCCGCCAGCACTTCCTCCTTGTCCAGCGCGGCGAAGATGATCAGCGGATACCCGCTGACCCGCCGAAACCCCACTACCCGCACCACACCGTCCACAAAGGACCGGACAGTGGTTGTACCGGAATCACCTTCGGACAACAGCTGGGTAAACAGCGGCGCATTGGCCACGGTGCTGCCAATTTCAGCCTCGTTGAATGGCCGCCGAACAACAATGCTGGCGTCATCGCTGATCAGGTTGATCGCGCCGTTACGGCCCATATCGATACTGTCGTAGAGCTCAAGGAAATGACTGAGATTGATGGTGGCCAGCGCCACACCGGCAAATCCGCCATCCGGATGATTGATCCGGCGTGACACGGTCATGATCCATTCACCGCTCGAACGACTTTTTATCGCCCGACCGACATGCGGACCACGGTCAGGATGGTCTCGATGAAAAATGAAATATTCACGGTCGGCATTATTCGCGCCCGGCACCTCGGCGCCATTGGAATTGGCGATCCAGCGCCCTTCTTCGTCAAAAACGAACAAGCCGTGCAGTTGCTTCAGCTCGCTGCGTTGAGCGCCGAGCAAACGTTGCAATCTGGGCAGTTGTTGCGCTCCGACGCCGTCATTTTCGAGGCGGTCCACCAAAGTAAACAGCAGCGTGTCGGTCTGTTTTATCGTTGCCTGCGCTTGTGACGCGAGGGTCTGCGCCAGGTTGGACATGGCCACTTCTTTGTCATGCAAGTGGTACTGGCGCGAAGTCCAGGCTTCCCAGATCACAATCGCCGTCATCGACAGGCACACCGCCACAAGCAGTACCACCGCGTGTCGGACCTTGAGCCTCGACGCACGCAGGCTGCGCTTCCACGGCGCGGTGGTACGGGCACTTTCAATGGGATTTTTAATAGACGAATGCCCCCATGACGCTCGTTGACTCGTTATGACAGGGCGACTTCTCCTGTTCGCCCTTGAATGACCTACCCGAGACAATAGGTGATTTGCGCACATCATGACGGGCTAATGCAGGGAAACCGCCTCAATGCCTTACTTCGACGACTGTTTCACCGCCTCAAGCCAGGCCGGATCCAGACGGGATTGATCGGGGTCGATGCCCAGTGTCTCCATGCGCGCCTTGTGCTGATCCATCTCGCGGACCAACTGACTGTGGTCGCTGGAGTTAGCGTCCAGTTCATGCATCTGGTTCAAGCCCAGGTGGTAAAAACGCAACAGCTTCATGGCCGCCGGATCACCCGTCTCCACCGCTGCGGTGACCTGATGCATGATGTTGGTGACGCTCATCAGGCTGCGCTTGAGCCGCCAGCCGTACACCGCCGCCTCCATCCAGGGCTGGTTCCAGAATGTGCCGCGCATCAGCGCCACCATCAGCAACACCGCGACAAACACACCGCCGACGTTAAAGCGCAGGTTGTCGCCGCCGGGCTCACCGAACAACGCCACCGCTGCCGTGGACAGCCCCATGGCCAGCACCAGGAAAATCAGGGCAATAATCAGCGTACTGCGGCGCGTCTGCTGTCGATAGGCTTGGGCATTCTTCGGCTGGATTTCGAACATCGCGACAGGGTTCCTTGGGGCATGGACAAAAAAGACGGCCAGGCATTATCGCCTCTGCGAGGGATTTAGCTATGCTGATGATCCTCTTCATCTTTTCATCATCAAACGGGGGACTTGGCGGTAAAGCGCAGTTCGTGCCATCTTCATCCACGGATACACTCTATTCGGATGCCATTCGCGCGGCTCGGTGAGTGACATCGTTTTAAGGATCATTGAATGACCCAACGACAAGTAATCAACGCCTCGGTCAGCCCAAAAGGCAGCCTGGAAACCCTTTCTCAACGCGAAGTCCAACAACTGAGCGAAGCCGGTTCCGGCAGCACCTACGACATCTTCCGCCAATGCGCCCTGGCCATCCTCAACACCGGCGCCCATGTCGACAACGCCAAAACCATCCTCGAAGCCTACAAAGATTTTGAAATCCGCATCCATCAGCAAGATCGCGGCGTTCGCCTGGAACTGCTGAACGCACCGGCCGACGCCTTCGTCGACGGTGAAATGATTGCCAGCACCCGCGAGATGCTGTTCAGCGCCCTGCGTGACATCGTCTACACCGAAAACGAACTCGACAGCCAACGCATCGACCTGAGCACCTCGCAAGGTATCAGCGACTACGTGTTCCACCTGCTGCGCAACGCCCGCACCCTGCGTCCCGGCGTCGAGCCGAAGATCGTGGTCTGCTGGGGCGGTCACTCGATCAACACCGAAGAATACAAATACACCAAGAAAGTCGGCCACGAACTGGGCTTGCGCAGCCTCGACATCTGCACCGGTTGCGGCCCCGGCGTAATGAAAGGCCCGATGAAGGGTGCGACGATCGCCCACGCCAAACAGCGTATCCACGGCGGGCGTTACCTTGGATTGACCGAACCGGGCATCATCGCCGCCGAAGCCCCCAACCCGATCGTCAACGAGCTGGTGATCCTGCCGGACATCGAAAAACGTCTGGAAGCGTTCGTGCGCGTCGGCCACGGCATCATCATTTTCCCGGGCGGCGCGGGCACGGCCGAAGAGTTCCTGTACCTGCTCGGCATCCTGATGCACCCGGACAACCAGCACCTGCCCTTCCCGGTCATCCTCACCGGGCCTAAACATACCGCCCCGTATCTGCAACAGCTGGATGCGTTTGTCGGCGCCACACTGGGCGACGCCGCGAAGAAGCATTACGAAATCATTATCGACGATCCGGCGCAGGTCGCACGGCAAATGACCCAGGGGCTCAAAGAGGTCAAACAGTTCCGCCGCGAGCGCAATGACGCATTCCACTTCAACTGGCTGCTGAAGATCGACGAAGGCTTCCAGCGCCCGTTCGACCCGACCCACGAAAACATGGCCAACCTGAAACTGAGCCAGGCACTGCCGGCCCACGAACTGGCCGCCAACCTGCGCCGCGCGTTCTCCGGCATCGTCGCCGGCAACGTCAAGGACAAGGGCATCCGCCTGATCGAACAGCACGGGCCTTACCAGATCCGTGGCGATGCAGCGATCATGCATCCACTGGATGAACTGCTCAAAGCCTTCGTCGCCCAACACCGGATGAAACTGCCGGGTGGTGCGGCTTATGTGCCGTGTTATCAGGTTGTGGCCTAGCCCTCGACCGGACCAACACTAAAAATCCCTGTGGGAGCGAGCCTGCTCGCGATGAGGCCCTGTCAGTCAACATTGATATTGGATGACACACCGCCATCGCGAGCATGCTAACCCCTGTAGCAGCTGACGAGCAGCGCGAGGCTGCGTCCGGCTGCGCAGCAGTCGTAAAATCGGAACATGCGGTATTTCAGACAGACCGCGTCAGCAGGATTTACGACTGCTTCGCAGCCGGACGCAGCCTCGCGCTGCTCGTCAGCTGCTACAGGGGTTAGTGTTGGTTACAGGTGATCGGCGTCGATTACAGCCTTGGCAAACGCCTTCGGGTCTTCCTGCGGCAGGTTATGGCCGATGCCGCCATTGATCAGTCGGTACTCATACTTGCCGGTAAAACGCTTGGCATAATCCTCGGCCGCCGGGTGCGGTGCGCCATTGGCGTCGCCTTCCATCGTGATGGTCGGCACTGTGATCGAAGGTGCCTTGGCCAACTGCTGCTCCAGCGCTTCGTATTGTGGTTCACCTGAAACCATGCCCAACCGCCAGCGGTAGTTGAAGATCGTGATCGCAACATGGTCAGGGTTGTCCAGCGCGACTGCGCTGCGGTCATAGGTCACGTCGTCGAAGGCCCACTTCGGGGACGCCGTTTGCCAGATCAGCTTGGCAAAGTCATGACGGTTTTTTTCGTAGCCGGCCTGGCCGCGCTCGGTTGCGAAATAGAACTGATACCACCACTGCAACTCCGCCTTGGGCGGTAACGGGTTCTTCCCGGCAGCCTGATTGCCGATCAAATAGCCGCTCACCGAGACCAGCGCCTTGACCCGCTCCGGCCACAGCGCCGAGACGATATCCGCTGAACGCGCGCCCCAGTCATAGCCGCCGATCACGGCCTGTTTGATCTTCAGCGCATCCATGAAGTCGATGACGTCACTGGCCAACGCGGCAGGCTGGCCGTTGCGCAGAGTCTTGTCTGACAGGAAATGCGTGTCGCCGTAACCCCGTGCATACGGGATCAATACCCGATAACCCTTGGCCGCCAGCAGCGGCGCCACTTCGCTATAGCTGTGAATGTCGTAGGGCCAGCCATGCAGAAGAATCACCACCGGACCCTCGGCCGGGCCGACTTCGGCGTAAGCCACATTCAGCAAGCCGGCATTGACGTGCTTGAGCGGACCGAACGGGGTATACGCCTGCGCACTGGCCACCACTGGTTCTGTGGTGGCAGCTTGCGCAGTGGCAGCGCCGAGGGCACCGAACTGCAGCAGCGCGAAAGCGAGCATCGTCGGCGCCATGAAGCGGCGGCGTGATGCGGATTTACGGCTCAACACATTCATCTTCATGTCGATTTCCCTGCAAGTCATTTATCTGTGGTTTTAGCAGCGGGTGTGAGGCGAGTGTCTTGTTTCGATGGAAACCATTTAATCGCCCGCCGGTATCTGCCATGTGTCGTCAATACAGAGTTATTAAGGCGTAAGGTATCCAACAGCACGCCCGATACAGTGCGATACAAATCCCCGCAACGGCCCGCAATGCGCACCACGCGAACAACAAGAGGGTTGAGCAATGGAGCATGTGAACCACATCCTGATCGTCGATGACGATCGCGAGATCCGCGAGCTGGTGGGCAATTACCTGAAGAAAAATGGCCTGCGCACCACCGTGGTTGCCGACGGTCGGCAGATGCGCCATTTTCTGGAAGCCAATCAGGTGGACCTGATCGTGCTGGACCTGATGATGCCCGGCGATGACGGCCTGGTGCTGTGTCGTGAATTGCGCGCCGGCAAACACAAAGCCACGCCGATCCTGATGCTCACCGCGCGCAACGACGAAACCGATCGTATCCTCGGCCTGGAAATGGGCGCCGACGATTACCTGACCAAACCTTTCGCTGCCCGTGAGTTGCTGGCGCGGATCAACGCCGTATTGCGCCGCACACGGATGCTGCCGCCAAACCTGCTGATCACCGAAACGGGCCGGTTGCTCGGCTTCGGACGCTGGCGCCTCGACACCACGGCGCGCCACTTGCTGGATGAAGACGGCACCATGGTCGCCCTCAGTGGCGCGGAATACCGCTTGCTGCGCGTGTTCCTCGACCACCCGCAACGGGTACTCAGCCGTGACCAATTGCTTAACCTGACCCAGGGCCGCGATTCCGACCTGTTCGACCGCTCCATCGATTTGCTGGTGAGCCGTTTGCGCCAACGCCTGTTGGATGATTCACGCGAGCCAACCTACATCAAGACCGTGCGCAGCGAGGGCTATGTGTTTTCCTACCCGGTGGAGCTGCTCGGCGCAGAATCGGGATCCACACCAAAATGAAGATCCCCTGTGGGAGCGACATGGATCAACGCGCTCGATAACGACTATGCCCAAGGGTGTTTTTTCATCACCGGGCTCCAGCACTACAGTGGCGACATCTTCTTCCCACGCTCTGGAGCAACTTCATGAAAAGCCTCATCGGTCTTGGTTTCGCCCTCTCGGTACTTGGCGCTACGTCCGCCATCGCTGCGCCGCACGCCACCTCCCAGGTTGTCGCCGCCGTTAAAGTCAGCCAGCCGGCCACACTGAACGTGAACACCGTCGGTAGCGATCACAAAGACAGTCAGCCGAGCACACTATATGTTGCTGAAAACCGCCCTGAGTTCGGCTCGAAGTATCAACGTTATTGATTAATGACTTTTGCGCCGTTTGAACAAAAAACCCCGGATAGATCCGCTCTACCCGGGGTTTTCTTTGAGCCACACTGATCCCCCCGTAGCAGCTGCCGAGCCCGCGAGGCTGCGTCCGGCCGCGTGGCGGTCGTCAAATCAGGCGACGCAGTGTTTCAGGAAAACCGAGTGCGCAGGGTTTACGACCGCTGCGCGGCCGGACGCAGCCTCGCAGGCTCGGCAGCTGCTACCACCAATCGTGCGGCAAGGGCTTTGGCCTGTAGCGCGACGTCGGTGACTGCGGTGCTTTCCCACCACATGCCGCGCAACGGTGGCCCCATGGCGAACAGACGCCGGGCGATCTGGCCCTCGGCGTCCAGTACGGCACCGTCGACAGCCGCCGCAATCCCCAATGCCAACGGTCCCGGGCGAATCAATCCGCGCGCCAGCAGTTGCTGTGGCAGCGGTCGAGCGACCCGGCGCCAGTCATACTCGATGCCACTGGAGTTGATCAACGCCGCGCCCCGCACCACACAGGTATCGGCCTCGCCACGGCGACGAATGCGAATGCTGACCCCGTCCTGCGACCCCGGCTCTAGGCCTTTGAACGACGCCGCCTGAATTCGCAAGCGCCCTTCCCTGTGCAACCGCTCCACCAGGGCGGCACTCAAGGGTGGCGAGCGGTGGTGATGACTTTCCCACCACGGCCGGACATGTCGCACAAACTGCCGACGCTGCCGGTCTGTCGCCTGATTCCATAACCGTCCGATGTGTGCCCGCACGGTGTCGAGGGGGGCTTGCCAGTCGATGCCTTGGACGATGGCCTCCCGACAATGTCGACGCAGTTCGCGCACCAACTGGCGGGGTGTGCGAATGCTGTGATCCTCGGCCAGAAAATCGACCCAGGCCGGTGGTTGCCGACGCACATGCGGGAGCAAGCCATGCCGGGAAAACACTTCGATCGGCCCGCGATGCCCGGCCTGTTCCAGCGACACCACGGCATCGACCATGGTCAGGCCGGAACCTATGATCAGCACCGTCGACTGTGGATCAAGCTGGCGCATGGCGGCGACATCCCACGGATCCAGCGCGGCGGCATTCAAACCGCTGGACTCTTTCTGCGGCGTGCGCGCGGCAGGAAACATCCCGGTCGCCAGCACTGCAAAAGCGCCCTGCAAGCGTTGCCCGTCACTCAATGTCAGCCGAACTGAATCGTCGTCCGTTTGCAGATCGATCACTTCCGCCTGCACATGCTCGACCGTGGAGCCATTCAGTGCCCCGACGGCTTGCGCTTCGGCCAGGCGTTGCTGCACGTACACGCCGAACAGACCCCGTGGCGGGAACAATTCGCTGATCGGCACCGGTTGTTCGGCCGATTCGGGCCAGCCACCAGCGCCGATGTGGTCGGTCAGCCATTGCGTGAGGTCATCGGCGTTATCCGGGTCAACACTCATCCGTGCCGCGTTGCCGTTCAGCGTATGGCCCAATTCGACCGCGCTATAGGCTTCACCCCGACCCAATTCGGTACGCGGTTCGATCACCAGCACCGAGCGCCGGCCAGGCAAGCGCAACAGTTGCGCCGCCAGCATCGCGCCACTGAGGCCGCCGCCGATGATCAGAATGTCGGCGTGGCGGGCGTTGCTCGCCGGTCCGCTTTGGATTTCGTTCATGCCCTGCTCACTGGTTAATGGTTGCCGGAATGGAAAGCTGTGCGGGCCACCTTAATGTGTTGCTCTCCAGCAACAAATCCCTCTTTGGTAGGAGTGAGCCTGCTCGCGATGGCGTCCAGGCAGACACCACTTCCTTCTCCTCCTGCCGCATCGCCGCCAGCCCCCTTCCCGGTGATTGCCCCGGAGACTACAGCAGGAGTCGTGCCTAACTACAATTTCATTATATTTCAATTAATTGAAATACATTCCTATAAAAATCTACAGCTTTAGAAGGGCAAAGTGTTTATCCACTGTTGACCCGCAAACAGTCAGATCACCACATTGCGCACGAACCGCGCGGCCACTGGCCCGTCGTTGCGATAGCAATGCGGCTGGTTGCTGGCGAACATGTAGAACTCACCGGCAGCAATGTGCTGCGGCGTATCGCCCAGCATCAAGGTCAGGCAGCCTTCGAACACGTAGATCTGCTCGCTCCAGCCTTCGGCGTCCGGTTGCGACGGGTAAATTTCCCCCGGTTGCAGGCACCACTCCCACTGTTCCACTTCGCGAGTGGCGGTGGCTTTGGACAGTAAAACGGCTTTGCTGCCGGGGATTAATCCGGCCCACGCCACTTCGTTGATTCGACTGGGGTCGCGGGCATCCGGGGCCTGGATAAGATCGCTGAACGCCACGTCCAGCGCTTGGGCTACGCGGTCAAGGGTGGTCAGGCTGACATTCTTCTCGCCGGCCTCCATGGCCACCAGCATCCGGCGGCTGACGCCGGACTTTTCGGCCAATGCGGTCTGGCTCATGTCGGCGGCGTGGCGCAAACGGCGAACGTTCTGGCTGACGTGCTGGAGGACCGAAGCCCGTGTCGGGGAATCTTTGTGCACTATATTGCTCACTCGGTGGGGTTGGGCAGTATACTGCGCAACATTCGGCGCATTGTGCGTCCCCCTCAGGTAGTGTGCAAGGTCATGACGTCGGTGAACTCTTCCCCCCGTTTCTCACGGTTCAGCAAAGCCGAGTGCGTGCTGGTGCTGATCACCATGGTCTGGGGCGGCACCTTTTTGTTGGTGCAGCACGCGATGACCGTCAGCGGCCCGATGTTTTTCGTCGGCCTGCGCTTCGCCGCTGCCGCGATCCTGGTTGCGCTGTTCTCCTGGCGCCACCTGCGGCAACTGACCCTGTTCGAACTCAAGGCCGGGGCCTTTATCGGGGTGGCGATCATGCTCGGTTATGGCTTGCAGACGGTGGGTTTGCAGAGCATCCCCAGCAGTCAATCGGCGTTTATCACCGCGTTGTACGTACCCTTCGTGCCGTTGCTGCAATGGCTGGTGCTGGGACGACGTCCGGGGTTGATGCCGAGCATCGGGATCATGCTGGCGTTTACCGGGTTGATGCTGTTGTCGGGGCCTTCCGGCGCTTCGTTCAATTTCAGCCCTGGTGAAATCGCCACGCTGATCAGCGCCATCGCGATTGCCGCCGAAATCATTCTGATCAGCACCTATGCCGGCCAGGTCGATGTACGTCGGGTGACGGTGGTGCAATTGGCAACCACGTCGGTGCTGGCGTTTTTGATGGTAGTGCCGACTCAGGAACGTATTCCGGACTTCTCCTGGTTGCTGTTGTGCAGCGCGTTGGGCCTGGGCGCGGCGAGTGCGGCGATTCAGGTGGCGATGAACTGGGCGCAGAAGAGCGTTTCACCGACGCGGGCGACGTTGATTTATGCGGGAGAACCGGTGTGGGCAGGAATTGTCGGACGGATTGCCGGGGAGCGGTTGCCGGCGATTGCACTGCTGGGCGCGGGGTTGATTGTGGCGGCGGTGATTGTGAGTGAGTTGAAGACCAAGGGTAAGGTCCCAGCAGAGCCAGAGTTGGAGCAGGAAACACCGGTTGAACCTTAATATCTCGATTGCCAGTCAGATCGCTATCGCGAGCAGGCTCGCTCCCACAGTTTGATTGCATTCCCCTGTGGGAGCGAGACCGGCTTGCCGGCGATGGGTCCAGCCCGGTGGATACAAATCTTTGAAACAATGTGATCCAAGGTTTTTGCGTCTACCGTGAAGGATTCTGCGACAGCATGGCGTTTGGCGATCCGGGTTGTGGCACGTATGATGCTTCACAAACTTCCGCAGATTAGAAGCCTATGTCCCTGATAGTTCTACTGCTTCTGCCTTTTATCGGCAGCTGTCTGGCAGCCGTGCTGCCGCACAACGCGCGTAATACTGCCTCCCTGCTGGCGGGCCTGGTCGCACTGATCGGCACCGTCCAGGTCGCGCTCTTGTACCCGCACATCGCCCAAGGCGGCGTGATCCGCGAAGAATACTTTTGGCTGCCAAGCCTCGGTCTGAATTTCGTCTTGCGTCTGGACGGGTTCGCCTGGCTGTTCTCGCTGCTGGTGTTGGGCATTGGCACACTGGTCTCGTTGTACGCACGCTACTACATGTCGCCGGACGATCCGGTACCGCGATTTTTCGCGTTTTTCCTGGCGTTCATGGGCGCCATGCTCGGGCTGGTGATTTCCGGGAACCTGATCCAGATCGTATTTTTCTGGGAGCTGACCAGCCTCTTCTCGTTCCTGCTGATCGGTTACTGGCACCACCGCAGCGACGCACGACGCGGTGCCTATATGGCGCTGATGGTGACCGGTGCGGGCGGCTTGTGCCTGCTGACGGGAGTGATGCTCCTCGGCCATGTGGTCGGCAGCTATGACCTGGACAGGGTCCTGGCCGCTGGCGATCTGATTCGCGCACACGCCCTCTACCCGCTGCTGTTACCCCTGATCCTGGTCGGCGCCTTGAGTAAAAGCGCGCAATTTCCTTTCCACTTCTGGTTGCCCCATGCGATGGCGGCGCCGACCCCGGTCTCGGCCTATCTGCACTCGGCAACCATGGTCAAGGCCGGGGTGTTCCTGCTGGCACGACTTTGGCCTTCGCTGTCCGGCAGCGAAGAATGGTTCTACATCGTCAGCGGCGCCGGCGCCTGCACCCTGCTGCTGGGCGCTTACTGCGCGATGTTCCAGAACGACCTCAAAGGTTTGCTGGCCTATTCGACCATCAGCCATCTGGGCCTGATCACCCTGCTGCTGGGCTTGAACAGCCCGCTGGCGGCCGTGGCTGCGGTGTTTCACATTCTCAACCACGCCACCTTCAAGGCCTCGCTGTTCATGGCCGCCGGGATCATCGACCACGAAAGCGGCACCCGCGACATTCGCAAGCTCAGCGGCCTGATCAAGCTGATTCCGTTCACCGCCACCCTGGCCATGGTCGCCAGCGCCTCGATGGCCGGCGTGCCGTTGCTCAACGGTTTCCTCTCAAAAGAAATGTTCTTTGCCGAAACCGTGTTCATCAATGCCACGGCCTGGATCGAATGGAGCCTGCCGATTGTCGCGACCATCGCCGGTACCTTCAGCGTCGCCTATTCGCTGCGCTTCACCGTCGACGTGTTCTTCGGCCCGACCGCCACCGACCTGCCGCATACCCCGCACGAGCCACCGCGCTGGATGCGCGCGCCGGTGGAGCTGCTGGTGTTCACCTGTCTGATTGTGGGGATTTTTCCGGCGGTAGTCGTCGGCGCCATACTGGCTGCCGCGGCCCTGCCGGTAGTGGGCGGCACCCTGCCGGAATACAGCCTGGCCATCTGGCATGGCTGGAACGCGCCGATGATCATGAGCCTGATCGCCATGTCCGGCGGCATCGTGCTCTATTTGCTGTTGCGCAATCAGCTCAAGCGCGGGCGCTTCAAGTACCCGCCGATGATTGGCCGGCTCAGCGGCAAGCGCCTGTTCGAGCGCAGCCTGGTGATCATGATGCGCCTGGCCCGTCGTCTGGTGCGGCGGATCAGCACCCATCGCCTGCAAACCCAATTGTTTCTGGTGGTCCTCGTCGCCGTGTTGGCCGGGTTGATCCCGATGCTCCACAGCAGCCTGAGCTGGGGCGACCGGCCGAAAATTCCCGGTTCGATCGTGTTTGTGACCCTCTGGCTGCTGGCGATTGTCTGCGCCCTCGGCGCGGCGTGGCAGGCCAAATACCACCGGCTTGCGGCCCTGACCATGGTCAGCGTCTGCGGTCTGATGACCTGCGTGACCTTCGTCTGGTTTTCCGCGCCCGATCTGGCACTGACGCAACTGGCGGTAGAAGTGGTGACCACGGTGCTGATCCTGCTGGGCCTGCGCTGGCTGCCACGACGAATCGAAGAAGTGTCGCCACTGCCAAGCAGCTTGCGCAAGGCGCGCATCCGGCGTATCCGCGACTTGTTGTTGTCGACCGTGGTCGGTGGCGGCATGGCCCTGCTGGCCTATGCGATGCTGACACGCCAGACGCCCAACGACATTTCCTCGTTCTACCTCAGTCGTGCCCTGCCCGAAGGCGGCGGTAGCAACGTGGTGAACGTGATGCTGGTGGACTTCCGCGGCTTCGACACCCTCGGTGAAATCACCGTACTGGTGGCCGTGGCCCTGACCGTATTCGCCCTGCTTCGACGTTTCCGTCCTCCGAAAGAAAGCCTGCAGCTGCCTGCCCAGCAACGCCTGCTGGCACCGGACGTGGTCACTGACCTGGTCAACCCGCGCCACGCCAGCGACACCGCGCTGGGTTTCATGATGGTCCCGGCGGTGCTGGTGCGCCTGCTGTTGCCGATTGCACTGGTGGTGTCGTTGTATTTGTTCATGCGCGGGCACAATCAACCGGGCGGCGGTTTTGTCGCCGGACTGGTGATGTCGGTAGCGTTCATCCTGCAATACATGGTCGCCGGCACGCAGTGGGTCGAGGCGCAAATGAGCCTGCGACCGCTGCGCTGGATGGGCACCGGGCTGCTGTTCGCCACGGTCACCGGGCTCGGAGCCATGGCGGTCGGTTATCCGTTCCTGACCACCCACACCTGGCATTTCACCCTGCCGGTACTGGGTGACATTCATATCGCCAGCGCACTGTTTTTCGATATCGGCGTGTATGGCGTGGTGGTCGGTTCGACGCTGCTAATCCTCACCGCCCTCGCCCACCAATCGGTTCGCGGCCACAAAACCGCAGCCCAGCCCAAGCCTGTCGCCACGCAAGGAGCCGTCTGATGGAAGAAGTCATCGCAATCGCCATCGGCGTGCTCGCCGCGTCCGGCGTGTGGCTGATCCTGCGGCCACGGACCTTTCAGGTGGTGATGGGGCTGTGCCTGCTGTCCTATGGCGTCAACCTGTTCATTTTCAGCATGGGCAGCCTGTTCATCGGCCGGGAGCCGATCATCAAGGACGGCGTTCCGCAGGACTTGTTGCACTACACCGATCCATTGCCGCAGGCGCTGGTGCTGACCGCCATTGTCATCAGCTTCGCCATGACCGCACTGTTTCTGGTGGTGCTGCTTGCCTCCCGGGGCTTGACCGGGACCGACCATGTCGATGGCCGGGAGCCTAAAGAATGAATGCGATGACGCACCTGATCGCCGCGCCGATTCTGCTGCCGCTGCTGACCGCCGCCATCATGTTGATGCTCGGCGAGAAACACCGGCCGCTGAAGGCCAAAATCAACCTGTTCTCCAGCCTGCTCGGCCTGGGGGTTTCGGTGGCGCTGCTGCAATGGACCCAAACCACCGGCGTGCCAGGTTCCATCGGAGTGTACTTGCCGGGCAACTGGCAAGTGCCGTTCGGCCTGGTGCTGGTGGTTGATCGCCTGTCTGCACTGATGCTGGTGTTGACCGGGATCATTGGCGTCAGCGCGTTGCTGTTTGCCATGGCCCGTTGGGATGGCGCCGGTTCCAGTTTCCACGCACTGTTCCAGATTCAATTGATGGGGCTGTATGGCGCGTTCCTGACCGCCGACCTGTTCAACCTGTTCGTGTTTTTCGAAGTGCTGCTGGCGGCGTCCTACGGTTTGATGCTGCACGGTTCCGGCCGGCCGCGCGTGTCGGCGGGGCTGCATTACATCTCGATCAACCTGTTGGCGTCGTCGCTGTTCCTGATTGGCGCGGCGCTGATTTACGGCGTCACCGGCACCCTGAGCATGGCCGACCTGGCGTTGAAAATCCCGCTGGTGCCCGAAGCCGACCGTGGCTTGCTGCATGCCGGCGCGGGGATTCTCGCGGTGGCGTTTCTGGCCAAGGCCGGAATGTGGCCGCTGAACTTCTGGCTGGTGCCGGCCTACTCCTCGGCCAGCGCGCCGGTAGCGGCCATGTTCGCGATCATGACCAAGGTGGGCGTCTACACCTTGCTGCGATTGTGGACGCTGCTGTTCTCCGGTCAGGCTGGGGCGTCTGCCTACTTTGGCGGCGAATGGCTGATTTACGGCGGCATGGCGACGATTGTCTGCGCAGCCGTGGCGATTCTGGCGGCCCAACGCCTGGAGCGCATGGCCAGCCTGAGCATTCTGGTGTCGGCCGGGATTCTACTGTCAGCGATCGGCTTCGCCCAACCGAACCTGATTGCGGCGGCGCTGTTCTATCTGGTCAGCTCGACCCTGGCGTTGAGCGCGTTGTTCCTGCTGGCCGAGTTGATCGAGCGTTCCCGCTCGGTCAATGAACTGCCGCTGTTCGATGACGCCGACCTGATTGCGCGACCGGTGCCCTCCGCGCAACCGCCCAAAGGCATCAACCTGGATGACGATCTCAAAGCCGTGGTCGGCCAAGTGATTCCCTGGACCATGGCCTTCCTCGGTTTGAGTTTCATTGCCTGCGCACTGCTGATCATCGGCATGCCGCCACTCTCCGGCTTCATCGGCAAACTCACCCTGCTCAGCGCCCTGCTCAACCCGCTCGGCCTGGGCAATGGCGCAGGTGAACCGGTGTCGAATGCGGCGTGGGGATTGCTGGCGCTGTTGATTCTGTCGGGGCTCGCCTCGCTGATCGCGTTCTCGCGCTTGGGCATCCAGCGTTTCTGGACCCCGCAAGAACGTCCGTCGCCGCTGCTGCGTCGGTTTGAATGCGTGCCGATCATCGTGCTGCTCGGGCTGAGCATTGCGCTGACCTTCAAGGCCGAACCGCTGCTGCGCTACACCCAGGCCGCCGCCGATGCCTTGAACAACCCGGAGCAATACGTGATGGCCGTGCTCGGGACGCGTGCTGTGCCAAGCCCGGCAGCCAAAGCGGCGATGACGGAGGTGCAACCATGAAACGCCTGCTCCCTTCACCCTGGTTGTCGCTGGGGCTCTGGCTATTGTGGCTGGTGCTGAACCAGTCGATGAGCCCGGGCAACCTGTTGCTCGGTGCCCTGTTGGGTTTCTGTGCACCGCTGATGATGCGCCGGTTGCGACCACTGCCGATTCGTATTCGTCGCCCCGGGGTGATCCTGCGTTTGCTCCTGGTGGTCGGTCGCGACGTGGTGGTGTCCAACCTCGCCGTGGCTTGGGGCGTGCTGAATGCCGGTCGCCGGCCGCCGCACTCGCGCTTCATCAAAGTGCCGCTGGACCTGCGCGATGCCAACGGCCTCGCCGCGCTGTCGGCAATCTGCACCGTGGTCCCGGGCACCGTCTGGTCGGAGTTGGCGCTGGACCGCAGCATTCTGTTGCTGCATGTGTTCGATCTGGATGACGAAGCGCTGTTCATCCAGCACTTCAAGGCGACCTATGAACGCCCCTTGATGGAGATCTTCGAATGAGCGCATTGCTGTCGAACGCAATCCTGCTGAGCCTGTTCCTGTTTTCCGTGGCGATGATCCTGACCCTGATCCGTCTGTTTAAAGGGCCATCGGCCCAGGATCGGGTACTGGCGCTGGATTACCTGTACATCATCGCGATGCTGATGATGCTGACGCTGGGTATTCGTTATGCCAGTGACACCTATTTCGAGGCGGCGCTGTTGATCGCCCTGTTCGGCTTCGTCGGCTCGTTTGCCCTGGCGAAATTCCTGCTGCGTGGCGAGGTGATCGAATGAGTGGTGAACTGTCGCTGTGGGTCGAGGTTCCAGTGGCGATTCTGCTGCTGCTCAGCAGCTTGTTTGCGCTGGTCGGCGCCATTGGCCTGGTGCGCATGAAGGATTACTTCCAGCGCATGCACCCGCCGGCGCTGGCTTCGACATTGGGCGCGTGGTGCGTGGCGCTGGCGTCGATCATTTACTTTTCGGTGCTCAAGTCGGGGCTGGTGCTGCATGCCTGGCTGATTCCGATTCTGTTGGCGATCACCGTGCCGGTGACCACCTTGCTGCTGGCTCGGGCGGCGCTGTTTCGCAAGCGCATGGCCGGGGATGATGTGCCGGCTGAGGTGAGCAGTCGGCGGACTGAGAGCGGGAGCTGAATCAAGGGGTTTTGTATTGACTGGCAGGGCCTGCTCGCGATGGCTATTGCCCAGACAACTCAAATCCAGGCAACTGCCAACAGTCCAGCCCCCAACACCACACACAAGGGCGAATACACCCAGGTATCGAGCCGGGCAAACATCGAGTCCTTGACCTCTTTGAAGAACCCCACCAGGTTCGAATCTCCAATCGCCCGGGCGAACATCAGTATTGCAATGGCACTGATCACCCATTGCAGCCACCGGTCATGCACCAAAGGTAAACACAGACCGACTCGCAAGCACACCAGCATGGCGATCAACAGCAACCCCACCGCCACCAGCAACGTCAGCCAACCCGACGGCTTGAACGCAGGCCTTGATTGCGCGCCGCCCTCCCCGGGTACTCGTGGTACCGCCGCTTCACTACCCCATTTGCCGCCCGACGCCCAATACACGTGGATCAGGCTAATAATCAAAAAGATTGAAGCCATCCATTGCGCGACCATCAGACTCATATTCGGGCATCCATCCAGTGGGAGCGAATGTGCTCCGGGCGGTGATAGCGATACTCGGCAAAATACAATCGGGTGAGCCATCGGTTTACTTGAGGTCGGCGTTGACCTTGTCGGCCACCTCTTTTGGCACCCACGCCTGCCAGATCTCAGGGTGTGCCTTCATGAACGCTTCCGCCGCCTGGCGCGGTGGCGTATGTTTTTCGCTCATCTCGGCCAAGGCCTTGTTTAATGGATCGATCGGCAAATCGACCTTGCTGAAGAATTCGGCGATTTGCGGGTACTGTTTTTGAAACGGCGCAGACACACCGATGGACAGCTTCGAGGGCAGCGAACGCGTCGGCTTGGGATTGGGATTGTCGGCGTCGGTCAGGGTTTTCCAGGCTTCGGCATCGAAGGGTGGCTCCTCCAGCTGAATCAGCTTGAAGCGCCCGAGCAAGGGCGTCGGAGACCAGTAATAGAACAGAACCGGCTTACCCCGATGGATCGATGAAGTGATTTCTGCGTCCAGCGCGGCCCCGGAACCGCTGCGAAAGTTAACGTAGCTGTCGTTCAGGCCATAGGCGGCGAGTTTCTGCTTGTTGACCACTTCTGATGTCCAGCCGATCGGGCTGTTGAGGAAGCGCCCCTTGCCTGGGCTTTCGGGGTCGGCGAACACGTCTTTGTATTTGGGCAGGTCGCTGACACTGCGCAGCCCCGGCGCGAGCGGCTTGATGCCTTTGGCCGGGTCGCCCTTGATCACGTATTCCGGGACCCACCAACCCTCGGTGGCGCCCTTGACCGTATCGCCCAGGCTCGCCACCTTGCCTTCAGCCTCGGCCTTGACCCAGACCGGGCTGCGACCGGCCCATTCTTCACCAATGACCTGAATGTCATTGTTGGCCAGTGCGGTTTCCAGGGTGATCGTGGTGCCTGGCAAGGTATCGGTCGGCAGCCCGTAACCCTTTTCGACGATGATCCGCAGGATATCCGTGATCAGACTGCCACTTTCCCAATTGAGGTCGGCGAAGTGGATCGGCGCCTGGGCCGCGAATACCGGAAGGGGTGAGGTCAACAACCCGACACTGGCCAGTGACGCCGCCAGCAACCGTCGAAATCCTTTCATGCTTTTGCACCTCGTGCTGTTCACAGCAATAGCAGGATGGCCTGATGAACGACCGCAGCCTCAAAATATTCAGTCAATTGACTGTAGTAGAGGATCCTGATTTCGAGGGGCGGGAATTAACTTTAGTCAGCGGCCTGCAAGCGTGACAACTCTCTTCGGACCATGCTGGCGTACGCCGCCGGACGCAGTGTATAAATCTGTGACGCTACCCAATTCAGCCAGGCTCCCTGCAGAACAGCCTTCTGCTCGAAAAGCCGCCGGGCCTCGGTAAGTGCACTGGCCTGGTTCTGTTCGTGGAAATCGGCGCGGGTCAGGGTCATTACTCGCTGGCCTTGAAAGTCACCAGCTCGCCCTTGCGCCACTTCGCGGCCTTGGCGGTTACGGCTTTCAGGGTTTTAGTCAGGCCTTCCTGTAACTGTTGGTGGGCGGCGAACACCGTGACCACGCTATGGCCTTCCTTGAACACAATTGCCTGACCATCGGCGGTGGTGACAAACGCGTAATCGCCCAACCCATACACCGTCAGTTTGATTTCGCGAAACTTGATGTCCAGCTTGCCACCTTCGCGGCTCGGTAGAACAGAGGCGCTGAAATGATCGCCGACCTTGAGTTTCAGCCCCGGCTTGTCGTCCACCACCAGCGCTTCTTCGGTGTCGACCTCGGCAATGTAAATGCCTTCGGCGTTTTGTTCGGTGATGTAGACGAAACGAGATTGAAACTGTTTAACCAACTTTGCGCGCAAATCACCCAACACGAACAAAGCATGCATATCGAGATTACTTACTGCCAAGGAAACATCCCCATATCTGAAATTGGATACCGCACGCAGGAAAGGCGCACAGCAAAAAAAAGCGGCCATACCGATAGTCTTGCAAAAAATCCGGGTTGAAATCCTGATCCGGGCAGAGGGCTCGTGCATCGCGAGGTTGGTGAGCGTACTGGAATACCACTCGCGCCGTCTTCCCTCAACGTCGTCAGAGGTTGAAGGAAAATACCCTTCTTGCTGCCAGAGGAAACAGGATGACTAACTTTAAGGATAAAACGCTTCAAGAAAAGCACTTTTCTGACATATCGCCCGCAAAAAATTGCTTTAGATGTACAGCATTCGCCAACCCGTGATGGCAATTCTAGAGCAGCGATGCTGACAGAGACTACCCAAAACGACGTACATACGTCGGTAAAACAATGAAAAGGACTTCATATGTGCACTATGACTCATTTTGCAACCGCCCAGATGCCTTATACGCACGACGCCTCGTCGCACCCTCAGGGAATACTCGAACGACCTCGATTGCCCCCCGAAGCCCCTGCCTGGCCGAGATTTCAGGTGATTTTGGCCGGCAACGCGTTTTTCCATATCAAGGAAGCCGCCACCGGTCGCGTCAGAGGTTTCCGCGGCGACCACAATGAAGCCTGTGCACTTGCCCGCTCACTTGAGTCACGCGAATGAGGCGCCGCAGAGCTCAATCCAGCCGACGTTTCGTCACACCGCCGACTTAACTCAGCCGTCGGCGGGCAACTGCTGCCATACTGCCCGCCCCATGAAACCCGTTCCCACGTCGGACGGCGCTCAAAACAACAAAATATTTCCAAGGGAAGGCTGCTACGTGACGGAATTTGATATTGGCGAATTTATGATCCGGGGCGAAGCCAGAGAGATCGACGGCGAATTCCAGGCAGTGATTGTCATGCGCGCCAAACCGAAATTGACCACGGTGACGTATCACCAGGTCGAGAAGGATCGCTGGTTCAAAACGGCGGATGTTGCCGCCATTGCCGCCCAGGAATCGGCCCAAGCCCTGAAGGCGGCTGTCGATGCAGGTGCATTGAAAGCCTGATCATCGAATTTGCCGTCTATGCTCACTCCTGCTTTGGAACATCCATCGAACTCCTGAAGCGCGGCCTCCTCAGATGCAATGAAGCCGCCCTTCAGATCTCGCACTCGACGCGAACCACCAGGAGATGAACATGGATTCACCCACACACGACTTGAAAGGCTTGTTCGACCAACTCGGCCTGGACTCCAGCCAGAAGGCCATCGATGATTTCATTGCCAGCCATTCACCGTTGGCTGACGACAAAAAACTGATCGACGCCGAGTTCTGGACGCCTCAGCAAGCCGGTTTCCTGAAAGAGCAATTACGGGAAGACGCCGACTGGGCGCGGGTGGTCGACGAACTGAACCTGCGTCTGCATCAGGTTCACTAACCCGGCTGTCAGGTGCCAGCTGCTACAAGGTTCGCTACGATATTGGGCCTCTAGCGAGCACTCTGTGGCTTGTAACCCAACCGCAACCCACCCCAGTGCCGGCCCTTGAGCATGATCGGCACCGAGAGGTCGTGCATCAGTTCGCCGGTGTCGCGGGTGTACGTCTGCAACAACACGGGTTGTTGATGGCTGCCACAGCGGATACCGGTGCGATCGGCGAATTTACGTTTGGTGCGGTTTTGCAGGGTATCAACCTGCGTGTCGCCGGTTAGCGCCTGGCAGAAGACCGTGTTATGGGTCGGCACATACCCCTGCTGTGTGCAGGCGATGGCAAACACCAATCCTTCATGACGCGGTAGCAACGGCTCCTGAATCGCCGGCAAGACCTGATCGGTGTAGCGGTCGAAACGGGTTTGAAACTTGACCGGGCTGGTTTTGGGGATCGCCTGGTAATTTCGGTCAAACAGGTCATCAAGGCTGACACGCCCCTGGTCGATATCCGCTTCGAAACGTGCGGCAATTTGACTCGCGCCTTCGCGGGCCAGGTCATAAATACGTTGGTGATAGTCATCCAGGCCGACTTCGGCCAGGCGTTCACTGATGGATTCGGCCTGACCTTCCATTTGCACGGCGGCCTGGGCCAGACGCTGGGTCTGTTGGTCGCTGACCGCCAGATCGCTGCGCATCTGTTCGATGGCATGGAACAGGCTGTCGAGTTGTTCGCGATTGGTGTCCGCGCCCCGAGCGATTTCCCCGACCTGATGTTCAACGCCAGCAGCCAGCCGTGCGATGTTTTCAAGGTGTTGACCGGTGTGCTCGACTTGCTCGACACCGCTGTCGAGGTCGCTGGACAGTTGGCGAATCTGCTCCACGACCTGAGCGGTGCGTTGCTGGATATCGGCCACCATCTCGCCGACCTCACCGGTCGCTGTCGCCGTTCGCGCCGCCAGACCGCGCACTTCATCGGCCACGACCGCAAAGCCGCGACCGTGCTCACCCGCCCGCGCGGCTTCAATAGCGGCGTTCAACGCCAGCAGGTTGGTCTGGTTGGCGATGGACTGAATCACCAGCGTTACCCGCTGGATGTCGTCACTGCGCAGGCTCAGGGCCTCGATCAACTCGCGACTGTTGCTGGCGCGCTGACTGAGTTGATGCATTCGGGCGATGGATTCAATCAGCTCCTTGCGCCCTGCTGCGCCGCTTTGATGAGCTTCGCTGGCAGCACCAAGGGCTTCACGGCTGAGTTTGGAGGTAGCCTGCTCGGTCGCGATCATCACCTCGGCATTGCGGACAATTTGTGCCGCCGCGCTGAGTTGCGACTGCAGTTTGTCCGCCAGTTGCTTGACCGAAAACGCTACGCCGGCTGCGGATAGCGCGTTATGACTGGTGGTGTAGGAAAGGTCGCGAGTCAACGCGGTGATGGTACTGGAAGCGTCCATCGAGGTGACCTCGGGCGTAGCGCGGGAGCGTAGACGCGGCAACCACACAATCAACACGGCCAAGGGCAAGCCAAGGTAAAGCGACCAGCCACCCAGCGCCATGCCGCTCAACAACAGCATCAGGGCGACACTTTGCAGGGTCGGGGTCAGCCAAAGGTTTTTCGGCAAAAGCACTGGCGCAGGCGCTGCCGCCGCCAGAGATCCGTCTCTCGTCATCTTCATCACCCCATGACCTTCTAATTGTTGTCTGCGCATTTAACGCCACTACAAGGCCATTATCTATGATCCATTAGTCGTGGTTTTTGCAGCCGAACAATAGAGGTGCGCGAGGTTTTTCGCAGACGAAAAAAAGCATCGCGGGCCAGCCCTGCTCCTTTTGGAGTGAGGCTCGCCCGCGATGCGGGGCGCTACGAAATCAGGCCTGACGCTGGTGCTTGTCGATCTGTTCGTGACGCTCTTGAGCTTCGATGCAGTACTTGGTGGTCGGGCTGATCAGCAGGCGTTTGAGGCCAATGGCCTCGCCGCTGTCGTCGCACCAGCCGAAGCTGTCTTCTTTGATGCGTTCCAGAGCCTGTTCCAACTGAGGCAGCATGCGCTGGTCGCGATCGATCGCGTTTACCAGCCAGGTGCGCTCTTCTTCAACGGAAGCTGCGTCTGCCGGATCGGCCGGGGTGTCCAGGCTCTCGATGGCGATGCGGTTCTGTTCGATGCGCTCATGGGTTTCGACTTTCATGTTCTGCAACAGCTCGGAGAAAAAAGCGTGCTGCTCAGCATTCATGTAGTCATCCGCCGGCATGGCCAGCAACTTGTCCTTTGTCATTGATATCTCTATAAAAAAACGTGCATTAAGGCGAATTAGGGAGCGTTCCGGCGGACCTGGTGAGGCCATCGGAAAGGCGCCGTTTATTCCAAGCGCCACCCGGCACTCAATTTACGAGGGGCGGCAGTCTAAGGCCGACTTGAGGCCCCAGCAACTGAAAAGTCAGCGAATTTGTCCGACAAGGTACGTAAAGTGCTCTATGGCAACCGTTGCCGCCGTTATCGGAGTGCGTTTATAGCAAGAAATTCAATTGAATGGCGGTATATAGGAGACAAAAGGCCGCGCAAGGCCTGATGCCGATCAGTCAAGGAGCAAAACCTCAGCTAAGGTTGTCCGTCCCGCGATGGTCCTCTGAAGAAATGTATTAATGAAAGAAACGCTTGAGGCATTCTTCAGTACCCCCGATAACCTGAGCCACCCCCTCAACCGGACTTACCCATGACCGCCGCCGAACAGCCCTCCCCGGCGCTGAAGGAAATCTTCAACGCCGAGCGCCTCAAGCACATCGCGACCGAAATGACCGCGGTTTACCCCGACTTCAACGCCAAGGCCTTCCTGAAGATGGCCAACGATGGCCTCCTCGACTTGTCGATCATGCAGCGCATGGCCCGGGTCAGCGAAAGCCTGCACGCGGTATTGCCGCTAAGTTACGACGAATCCATCGACGTGCTGCGCGCCCTCGCCCCGCGCCTCAACAGCGGCTTCGTCAGCATCTCGCTACCGCATTACGTGGCGCTGTATGGCGCCCATGATTTCGAACAGTCGATGGACGCGCTCAAGTACTTCACCGCGTTTGGTTCGGCGGAGTTTGCGATCCGCTATTTTCTGCGCAGCGATTTACAGCGTTCATTGGCGCTGATGCAGCAATGGTCGCGGGATGACAATGAACACGTCCGGCGTCTGGCCAGCGAAGGCAGTCGACCGCGTTTGCCGTGGTCGTTTCGGCTGGAACAGATTCAGGCCGATCCGACACTGGCCGCCGCCATACTCGACAACCTCAAGGCGGACGAAAGCCTTTACGTGCGCAAATCCGTCGCCAACCACCTCAATGACATCACCAAGGATCACCCCGAGTGGGTGCTGGATCTGATTGAGGGCTGGTCGCTGGAAAACAGACACACCGCGTGGATTGCCCGGCATGCGTTGCGCAGCTTGATCAAACAGGGCAATCAACGGGCACTGGCGATTATTGGGGCCAGTGGCAAGGCTAAGGTCGAGATTATTGAGGTGAAGGTCGAACCGGCGGTGATTCGTCTGGGAGAGAAAATCACACTGTCGTTTGTGGTGAAATCCACGGTAGCAGAGAGTCAGCGGCTGGTGATCGATTATGCAATTGACTACGTCAAAGCCAATGGCAGCACGTCGGCGAAGGTGTTCAAGCTTAAGGCGGTGACGTTGCCTGCAAAGGCGACTGAACGGGTCAGCCGTGGTCAGCAGATCAAGGAGCTCACCACGCGCAAACACTATGTGGGCGTGCATGCCGTGCACATCCTGGTGAACGGCGAGCGCCGGGCCAGCACCTCATTCGAAATCATTGCCTGAAATATGCCCTATTTCTGTAGGAGCAGACTGCTCGCAAAGGGTTACTGATTTAGCCGCGGGAATCAGGTCATACGATCTCCATCCATTCATCAAGGCACCCAAAAACTGCGCTAAAGCCCAACAACAAAGCCTACAGCCCTCCCAATCTCTCTTGCCCGACCTACCCGAATACGGTACAAATCGACCAAGTTGTACGACAACATAATAAAAACACCCACGCCATCCCCGAGTTGGCCTGTCACCCTTCGAGATCTGCCATGCCCCGCCCTACCTTAGCGCAAACCGTACCGCCGCCCTTCCCCCGCCATCTCGCCGTGATCATTCTTATGTGCATGGGCTGTGCGTTCGCCGGTAACCATGTGGCGGCGCGGGTCGCTTTTGATGATGGCGCGGGGGTGTTGCTGGCTATTTTGATGCGTTCTGGTGGGACCTTGCTGGTGCTCGCCATCCTGGTGCTGTGGCAAAGACAAAGTCTGCGTCTTCCGGCGGGTGCCTGGCGCTGGCAATTGCTGTTGGGCCTTCTGATTACCGCGCAGAGCCTGTGTCTGTACTCCGCCGTCGCACGGGTCCCGGTGGCGCTGGCGCTGCTGGTGGCCAACGTGTTTCCCATCCTGCTGGCGTTGCTCACCTGGGCGCTGGGAGGCCCGAGACCGACCGCTCGCACAGCTTCGTTGATGGGTTTGATTTTGGTGGGACTGGTGTTTGTGCTGGACGTCCCCGGGCGTCTTTCGACCACGACCAACGTCGGCCCGGAATGGCTGCTGGGCGTCGCGCTCGCATTCTGCGCCGCCAGCGTGTTCGCCTGCGCGCTGTGGATCACCGACCACAAGTTGTCTCAGGTACGTGGTTCGGTGCGCAGTCTGTTGACCATTTTTATCGTCTTCAGCAGCGTCAATCTCGCGGGAATGACTGGCGCCCTGCCAGGCGGACTAAACCTGCCTGCGACCTCGACAGGATGGCTGGCCCTCGCCACCTTGGTGGTGCTGTACGGCACCGGTTTTATCGTGCTGTTCATTTCGGTGCCTCGGCTGGACATGCCACGCAATGCGCCGGTAATGAACATCGAGCCTTTGGCGACGTTGCTGATGGGCTGGATTGTGCTGGATCAAATGCTCAGTGCGGGGCAGGTTCTGGGCGGGGTGATTGTGGTCACCGGCATCGTTTTGCTGACGTACCGCAAATCAGCTATCAAGGCTGAGGCCAAAGCCGTGGTGTGAGAATGCCTCGATAGGAGGGCTCTTCGCGGACGAGCGTTGCACCAGGTTTTTGCCCCTTTTTGTGAGGGTTCCTAAGGCTTTATACCAATCAATTGCTGATATTCATCTGTGCGCTTTAGCGCCACTAGCGCCTTATTGAAGCGCTCCAGTGCCGGCTGCACATTCATGGCTTTGCTAAAGGCCAAATGTAGAGGGTCGCGAACCAGGGGTTTGGGTAGCATCACAAATTGGTTTCGATTGGCCTCAAGCCCAGGGTCCGAGGCCAGTATGACTTCAAGCCCGGCAATGCCATTGCCAATAATCGCCACATCTATGCGGCCGGCCAGTAACTTCAGCAGTCTCGATTGCCCACCGTTTTCACGTTCCACGTGCAGCTCGCCGTTACTGATGGCCTGATCAACGACTTCACCGTAGCTGGCACCAGACAGACCGCCGAGCTTCTTGCCCTGCAAGTCTTTGAGCGTATTGAAGTCAAACTCATGGCCTTTCAAAACCACCAAACTGATGTCGTCGTCGTAAATCGGTAGTGAGAAATCGTAGAACTTTTCGCGAGCCTCGTTACGCGAAATATTGGTGATACCACCGTCGCTATTTTGAGCATTCTTCAACGCTCGCTTCCATGGCAATAAGCGCAGCTCATAGGTATCGCCGGTATCTTTTTCCAGTCTGGCGAAGATCGCCGGCAGGATTCCAGCGGTCTGATCGTTATCCAGGTAAATAATCGGCGGGTAGCTATTGTCGCCATAGATCACCAGATTCTCGGCGCTAACGCACAGCGTCACGCAAAAAAGAACGCACACGCAAACCGCAGCAGAGCAGTAGCCTTTTATCGTCATAAGCGTCTCTTCTGGGGATTCCTGAAGACTATCAGGCAACTGAAAATGTGTTTGAGATCTTCCCATTCAATAATTCCCTGACCCCATGACCGATGATTACGCTGATTGCAACGCGCGGGACGTGCAGTTCGTAAACAGGTTCTCAGCCCTGCGCAGTGATACTGGCTTTACTTCGGAACATGGCGGTATCGGCCTTGAAAATCAGCTCGTCGAGAAGTTCACCATCTTCCGGGTACAGCGCCACGCCAAGGCTGGCGCTGACCTTGATCTGGCTGTTTTTCCAGGGAATGGCCTGGGCGATGACCTTGCAGATTTCCTGGGTGAGGCGCTGGATATCGCGTCTGTGATGCGCGCCGTCGAGCAACACGACGAATTCGTCTCCGCCCATGCGCGCGGCTAAATCGGACTCTCTAATATTGGATTTTATGGCCCAAGCCGCGTGGATCAGGATGGCATCGCCAGCCTGGTGGCCGAAACAGTCATTGATCTGCTTAAAGTGGTTCAGGTCGATATAGCATAGCGCCAGGTGTTCCCCACGGCGCTTGGCGCTGAGCAGCTTCTGATTGGCGAAGGGAATAAAACTGTTGCGATTGGGTAAGCCAGTCAGGCTGTCATTGAAGGCTAGCTTGCGCACTTCCTCTTCGGCCAGTTTGCGTAACTTGATCTCGTTGCGCAGGCGGCGCTGGGCTTTCAATAGGGCCAGGGTGAAAATCAGCGCCAGAGCGCAGCCAATGCTGATCATGACAATAATCTTGCGCAGCCGCTCGACAAGCTGTGGGGGGTTGGGATCGTAGATGAAGTCTTTCAGACCGTCGATGCTGGTGACCATGCCCAGTTCGAGGAAGGCTTCAGCCATACGTTGCCAGCGTCCGGGGTTCATGTGGCCGATCTCGATCAGGTCGGGCAGCACCAGCGCACGCATGGCTTGGGCTTCGAACTGCAAGTGTGCGCGGGTTTTCTCCACCGAATACTGATTGAGCAGCAGGTCAATGATTGGCTCGGGGTTGTCCATCGCGTAGCGCCAGCCACGCAGGCTGGCGCGGCGGAAGGCTTCGGCCCGTTGTGGATGTTCGTCGATCTCGGCCTGGCTGGTGAACAGGATGTCGCTGTAGAAGTCGATCCCGTAGGTGACGGGCGAGATCACGTTGTAGTCGATACCGCGCTGTTGCAGGTAGAAGGGCTCGTTGGTCAGGTAGGAGTTGAAGGCCGTCACTTTGTCGTTGGCCAGGTCCTCAACGTTATAACTGCTGGGCAGCAATTTCAGTTTCTCGAGGTCTATGCCCTCGTGGCGGAACATGGCCAGAAAATCGGCGTCGGTCTGTGCATCCATCAGCATCACCGGCTTGCTGATCAGGTCGTGCACGGTGTGAACACCTTTGTCGGCCCGCGCCAGGAGCACTGAGGGGGAATGCTGGAAAATCACCGCCAACGCCACCAAGGGCTTGCCGTGCAAACGTGCGTAGAGCAATTCGCTGTTGGCTTCGCCGTAATGGGCGCGCCCGGAGAGTACTTCTTCGACGGGTGTGATGCCGGGGCCACCTTCGTGTAGGCGCACCTCCAGACCTTCTTCGCGGTAATAGCCTTGGGCGACGGCGGCGTAGTAGCCAGCGAACTGGAACTGATGTTTCCAACGAAGCTGTACGTCAATCACCTGCAGGACGTCATCCTGTTGGCTGACTGGGTTCGCCCATGCTGCCTGGGCTGAGAGCAGCACGAAAAACAGCAGCCGACGCAGCTGAGTCGACAGAAGTCGCTCCGGCTCGCGTGGCGTGATAGAGCAGCAACAGAGACTGGGCATGTTGATCGTCAGTGAGTCGCGGTTAATGCTTGGCGTGCTTATGATGCATGGCATTGTGGCATCACTGGACGGTGCCAGCAATCACGTGCGGGGATAAGAAAAACGGCTGTTACGGTTTCCCGAGTTCAGCACGAAAGCGACCTTCACCTTATCGGGTGAAATTTTGAAGCGCTCGGACTCCAAGCGCTTGGTAAGAGCAGTAGCGGTCAAGGCATGCAAGCAGGTGAAACAGCAGATATGCGCGCCTATGGGGGCAACCGCTTCTGGCCGGCAACAGCCTTTTGCTACAGGCACGAATCGGCCAATTACTGCCTGTCAGGAAGGGCAGAAAACGTCCAGAAGCGGACTGTTCGTTCTCGCCTGCTCTTTCCTCATCCGGGAGTTTTCAGTTCAAAAGTACAGGCAGATTTTGCCGAAGTGGCTGCCGGTGATCTGATGGGCAAAGGCCTCGGCAATCTGTTCCAACGGATAGCAGCTGTCGACGACGGGACGCCAGCTGAAGTTTTCCAACGCATGCACCATGTCCTGCTGCTGCTCGCGGCTGCCGACGATTAGGCCTCGCAGGGTTTGCTGCTTACGCATCAACTCCAGGGTTGGAACGCTGCCGGAAATACCGGTGAGCACGCCGATAAGCGCGATATGACCGCCGGGCGCGCAGGCACGTATGGACTGGGGCAATGTGCCCGGGCCACCCACTTCGACCACAACATCAGCACCCCGTCCCTCGGTCGCGCTCAACACGGCATCGCCCCATTCAGGTTGGTCTTTGTAGTTGATGACGTGGTCGGCCCCCAGCGCCAGCAGACGCTCCATCTTGGCCGCCGACGAGGTCGTGGCAATCACCCGCGCCCCCATGGACTTGGCCATCTGCAAGGCGAATATGGAGACACCGCCAGTGCCTAGTATCAACACCGTGTTGCCGGCTTGGATGCGTCCGTCCACCACCAGTGCGCGCCAAGCCGTCAGGCCGGCGGTGGTCAGCGTGGCGGCTTCTTCATGGGTATAACCCTTGGGAGCCAGGGTGAAGGCATCGGTGGCCATGTTGACAACTTCGCGGGCAAAGCCGTCCACGCCATCGCCCGGCACTGTCTGGAAGGAGGTTGGTATCACGCGACCCGACTGCCAGAGGGGGAAGAAGCAGGACACCACGTGATCGCCCACGGCGAACTCGGTTACGCCTTCACCCACGGCGGTGACGACACCTGCGCCATCGGACATGGGGATGCGCCCGTTCTCCGCTCGGACGTGACCGGTAACCACGCCGAGGTCATGGTAGTTGAGCGAGCTGGCGTGAATGCGCACCTGGATCTCGCCAGCTTTCGGTGCGCCGGGGGCGACCATGTCAAAAAGGTGCAGGTTATCAAGGCAGGCGGGTTGTTGCAGTTGAATGGATTTCATGAATGTTCTTGAGACAGCCTGGATGCGATGTGAGGAGGAGTTTACAGACGAGGAACGGGTCAGCCTTTCATTTAACGACAGCGCTTTTTCTTTTGGTGACAACTTATCCATTGGGTCCATTTGCTTTCCTTCAGAAGCACACTCAGTCAGCATCATTCATTAAAGTAGCCGCGCTGCTTTTTCCTTTCTTTAGCAGTTTCTATGGTTGATTGACACCTCTGACGACAGACAGCCATGGGGCGTTTTTACCGAAAGCTGATACGTCTTGCATACAGATGCCAACTGACTACCCCCCCTCTGTGACGACGGACTATCCGACCGCCACAGAGGGTGTGTACTTACTCCTTCAACTCAACCTTATCCAGCGCCTGATTCACCGCCAATTCCCCCAACATCACCACTTGCGTAATTCCCAACAACGTCTTGCGGTGTGAGTTCTCCAATAGCGCCGCGAAATTGCTGAGCATGGTGGTGGCCGAGCCCAGTGATTCGCTGGCATTGGCCAGCAGGGATTCGGTGTCGTACTTGGGGTTGGCGAGGAACATGGGTTCGGGTTCGTTCGTGCTGGCCATGATGTGGGCCGCCGGATTGAGATAGTGGTCGAGGGCGCGTTCGGCCGCTTCGTGGAATTTTTTGGAATCGAGGGATTCGTAGGGCGATGCCGGATCGGACCCCGGTGGGTTGGGTGTTGGTTTGAACATAGTGAAACTCCTACTGCAGATTTGAAGGAGCCGTCACCCTTGCTACCAAACGAGGGTGGCGGCCATACGCGGGTTGGTAGACCGGCTGCAATAGGAAACCCGGCGCTCACAAAGGAGCCCCACGCATGACCACCATATAAAGCCGAGCCGCAAAAAAGAGACTGCATAAGGTGTAGCCATACGACAATTTGCAGACGGGCTACCAAACCCGATCACTGTTTTTCAGTGACCGGAAAACGATATAACCGCCCCAACAGTCGTACAAGCCGGCGGATTCTGTCTTACCCGTAGGCAATGACGCAAGGCGTTGTAGCCTTTGGGTGGTAACAGGAGGCTTCGTTTAAACAGGCGGGAATTTTGTTGTTTAAGCACCAACAAAACACAGGAATTTTCTGGTGGGTACGGGCGGTGTTGCGACAAATTCGCTGATTTGACACCTGCTCGGGAGCGGGTCTCTGAGCAGGCGTCACATCAGCAGGCATGCCAGCACACCCTTGTGGGGCATGCATGACACTTCAGATCATTGAGCCGAGCGCACCTTGGCAATTTCTTTGTACATCATTGCCACCAGGTCAGGGTTCAAGCTCTTGGAGAACTTGTCGATAACCGGCTGTACGCGTGCGCGGAAACGATCTTTCTCCTCAGGAGAAATGTCATTGACCGCAACTTTGCCTTCGATCGCAGCGCGCGCCTTGTCCATGCTGGCAGCCGTTACTTCGCGCTGGAACTTCTGCGCTTCGGCAGCGGCTTCGCGAATCAGCGCCTTCTCGTCGTTGTTCAAAGCATTCCAGGTCTTCTGACTAATAATCAGCGACTGCGGGTTGAAGATATGGCCAGTCACCGATACATACTTTTGTACTTCGAAAAACTTATTGCTCTCAATCACGGTGAAGGGGTTTTCCTGACCGTCGATGGTGTTTTGCTCAAGACCGGTATAGACCTCGGGGAATGCCATCGGCACCGGGTTTGCACCCAGGGCAGAGAAGGTTTCCAGGTAGATTGGCGACTGGATCACGCGGATCTTCAGACCCTGCATGTCCTCCATCTTGGTCACCGCATGTTTGTTGTTGGTCAACTGGCGAAAACCCAGATCCCAATAGCCTAAGCCAACCAGGCCTTTACTATCCAACTGTGCGGCCAGCTTTTCCCCGACCGGCCCGTCGATCACCGCGTGTGCTTCATTTACATTGTTAAAAAGAAAGGGGAAATCAAGCATCGCAAAATCAGCGGCCTGGGAGGCCAGAATACCGGAGTTGAGCACGGTCATATCCAGCGTGCCGCCTTGCAAGGCGGAAACAGTCTGCACGTCTCCCCCCAGGGTACCGCCCGGGAACAGCCGTACTTTGAGTTTTCCTGCGCTCTTCTCGCTGAGCAGATCGGCAAACTTCTGTGCGCCCTGACCTTGCGGGTGTTCTTTGACATTCTGGAAAGCGAAACGCAGCGTGCGTTCACGAACTTCATCAGCGTGACTGGCAACACTGGCCAAAAGCAGTCCAGTAGCACAGGCGCTGGCAAGCAGGGTCTTCATCAATTTATTCATCTTATTCTCCGTTCATTATTATTAGATGTGGCGTTACACAGCTTCCACCGGTATTACCCTGTGAAAAATTTCAGCGGCCCCAGGACCAGTTGCGGAAACAGCACCAGCAGGAACAGCACCGTAAGTTGCGCAAGCAGGAAGGGCCAGACACCCCGTATGATTTCATCCATCCCTATTTTGGATACTCCGCATACCACGTTGAGCACCGTGCCTACAGGAGGGGTGATCAGGCCAATCGCGTTATTAATCAAAAACAGAACACCGAAATAGACCGGGTCGATACCTGCCTGGGTAACCGCGGGCATCAGCACTGGCGTCAGGATGAGGATGGTCGGCGTCATGTCCATGACTGTGCCGACCAGAATGACCAGCAACATAATCACGACCAACAGTAGGGTCTGATTACTCATGAACGGTTCAAGGATCGCCGCCAACTGGCCGGGCAGATCGGCAATAGTCACCAGCCAGGATGAAACCATAGCGGCAGCCACCAACAGCATCACCACAGAGGTGGTCTTGGCCGATGACAGAATAAGCTCATACAACTGGCTGACTTTTATTTCCCGGTAGATCACCAGCGCCACGAAGAGCGAATAGACCGCTGCCACCACCGCCGCTTCTGTCGGCGTGAAGATGCCGAATTTGAGCCCAAATACAATGATCAGTGGCAGGCCCAGTGCCCAACTGCCGTCGATTAATGTACGCAGCACTTCGGCACGCGAACGCTTGGGTGGTGTCTCGACATTCTCGCTACGCGAGATAAACCACCAGGCGATAGCCAGTGCCACACCAAGCATAAGGCCCGGCACAATACCTGCGAGAAACAACTTGGAGATCGAGACCCCGGACGCGACGCCGAAGACAATAAAACCGATGCTCGGAGGGATGATAGGAGCAATGATGCCACCGGCGGCAATCAATCCGGCCGAGCGACCTCGGTTATGCCCTGCCAGTACCATCATTGGCACCATCAATGCCGCCAGCGCTGCAGCATCCGCTACCGCTGAACCGGAGAGCGAGGCAAGCAGGCAAGAGGCGATGATCGCTACATAGCCAAGACCGCCACGCTTATGCCCGACCAGCGCCATGGCAATATTGACGATACGCTTGGACAGGCCACCCGCATTCATGATTTCGCCGGCTAACATAAAGAAAGGCACGGCCATCAGAGGGAAACTATCGGCACCATTAAGCAAATTCTGCGCGATGATCTGTGCATCGAACAAATCCAGGTGGAACATCAACGCCACACTGACCAGCAGTAAAGCAAAGGCAATTGATATACCCAAAGCCATGGAACCGAGCAGCGAACCCAGGAAGATAGCTAGAGTCATGGGCGGGTGCTCCCGGGATTGCCATGTTGCGCAGTCTGCTTGATTGCCTCGCCAACATCGTTGACGTCTTCACCGCGTTTGTCGAAGAGCACCAGATAGAGTTCGTAAACGATGATGACAGCGGCGCTGGCACCGAATACCAGACCTGCACCATAGAACAAAGCCATGGACAGGCCTGATGCTGGAGCGACCACATCCAGGTTGATCACTGCCTGCTGCCAACTTCCGCTGAAGATCAGCCAACAGATAAACAGCGATAGCATGTGTCCCGCCACCAGACAGGCACGTTGACCCAGGGGAGGAAGCCGCTTGACCAGGCTGTCCATGCCAAGGTGGGCGCGATCCTTGAGTGCCACAATGGAACCAAGAAAAATCATCCATACGAAGAACCAGCGCGACAGCTCCTCAGACACACTGATACCGGAATTAAAGGCATAGCGTAGAACGACGTTTCCGAAAACCAGCACAACCATCGCTAACATGCAAAGCACAATTAACAGTTTCAACAGCTTGAAATACAGATCCGCTATTCTTTTCATTATTTGAATCTCTCAGACTTTTTATTGCAGCAGGCCTCGCGACGCGATAGCACCCACGAAAGGCAGGCCAATATCGGGTCGTAGAATTACCTGAGGACGCTCTAACTTGAAGCGGCAACTAAAAAGTTTATTTGAGACGATGCGAAACCATTCGAGGTGCAGAGCAGAGGTGGGGAGGCAGCATTGAGAGTCGGTAGACTGTTCAGCATGGGAGTTTCCTCTAATTTTTTTTATTGAGGCCTTAGCAGGGCAAAGCAATCGCCAATCAAAATGTACGAACCAGTTAACCCGGTCAATAGACTGTCGTCAGCCTTGCGCTGACTTTGTAGCGTCCAGCCACTCATAAAAGCGAGATAAAAATTCATAACCGAATGAATACAAAGGGAAAACTCTATTTTTCCCTACCAAGACATTGGGTACTGCCAGCACACACGACGCAACAAAAAGCGTGCGATTATCGATTGATTGCTGCCACCCACCTCCAGGCCACACTCACTATGCCGGTTGTGATCCACTGTTCGCCCTGCGTCCGTCTCTGGAGCGCCCAATGCCGCCCATCACCCTGCGCCTGGTGACGCTGTTGGTTCTTTGCCTGACGCTGGAAGTGTCAGCCCAGACCAACGTCTGCCCGACGGGTGAGCAACAGGTGTGTCTGGACGACTGCTTCTGCTTGCCAGACATGGGACAGCTGCTCGCCCCCCTGCCTGATGGCCTCTACCAGTACGCGGCACCCGCCTTGGCGCTGTGGCTGACCCAAGCTCGCGATGAAGCCGCCATGGCCGGCCTCCAACCCATTCCACCGCACATCCGGGAGCAACTGCTGCGTTGGTACGATCCCGGCGTTCTCGATGCCGTGCGCTACAAAGTCAGCGATAACGGCCATTTCAGCGCAGCCACGGCCATGCTGCAAAACCCCGATATCGGGGCCTTGACGCTGATCGATATCATCCTTTTCCGGGACGCTGAAACCGCCGAAGAAAACATCGCACTCTGGGCGCACGAGCTAAAGCATGTGCAGCAGTTTCAGGAATGGGGGGCAGAAGGATTTGCCCTGCGCTACACCCAGGATTTCAATGTTGTGGAGGCGCCGGCTTATGCCATACAGGTTGAGGTCAGGCAGTGGGTACGGGCGGCGGAGCGACAACAGCAGTGTGTCAGCCAACATCCATGTTGAATGGGCTGCCGCCATCGTCGGAACGCCGCCCGGAGCCGGCTCGCTCCCACAAGGTGTTGTGTTTTATCTGATGAGCATTCGGGCCCTGATGCTCAGGCCCGACTCAAGGCGCCATCGAACACTGGCGTCAACCCCGACACCTCAAGCTTGCGGACAAAGGCGCCGATACGCTGCTGCTTGTAGGCGTCCACGTCCAGATCACGGTAATCGTAGAAACCCTGGCCATCGCGCAAGCCATTGCGGCCGTTTTGCATATTGTCGGTAATCACCTGTGGCGACTCGAATCGTGGTGCCAGCGCCCCACTCAGGTAACGCGAGGCATAGTAGAGAATGTCGCCTCCCCCCCAATCGATAAACTCAAGCAGGCCCAGCACCGAGAAGCGCAAACCAAAGCCGACGCGTACTGCGGTGTCGATATCTTCTGCGCTGGCCACGCCCTCTTCCACCATCCGCGCGGCTTCGTTCATTGCCAGTGCCTGGATGCGCGGCACGATATAGCCAGCCACCGGATTGCACACCACCGGCACTTTGCCGATCTGCTTGAGCAGTTGCAGCAGCCGTTCGACCACCTGTGGGCAGGTTGCTGCGCTGCGGCTGACTTCCACCAGCGGCATCAGGTACGCCGGATTGAGCCAGTGCGCGTTCACGAAGCGCTGCGGCTCACTGACCATTTCGCTCAACTCGGTAACCAGAAAGGTCGACGTGGTCGACGCGATGATGGCCGACGCCGGGACATGCTCGCTGACCCAGGCGAAGGTCTCCTGCTTGACCTCGATGACTTCCGGCACGGCTTCGAACACCAGGTCGCACAGGCGCAATGCCGCTGCGGCCCGGGACCTGGATTGCAGCGTCAACCGGGAAATCGCGATGTCCGCCTGTTCCGGCTGGAGCATGCCGAGGCGTACCAGCATCTGTAGTTCACTGCGGATGTTGGTTCGCACACGCTCGAAGTAGATCTGCCGCTCATCTTCGGCGCGATCCTTGATGTCGATGAGAGTGACCGGCAGGCCCGCATGGATGAACGCCAAGGCAATGCCCTCGCCCATCCGGCCGGCACCGACGACGCTGACTTGAGGCAGCGCGGCGTTCATCAGTTGTAGCCCTTGGTCAGTAGCTCGGTCATCTGCGCCCGGCTCAGGTTGGCCAGACCGAGGTTTTCCAGGGTGCGACCCTCAGCGTAAAGATCACGTGCAGCGACAACCGAGGCAATGCTCAGCAGGCCTTGCGCCACCGGGGTCGGCACACCGGCCCAGCGGCCGACGGACACCAGGAAGGACAGGCCCAGGCGGGTGTCTTCCAGCATGTACCGATGCTTCTGCAGGTCAATGTCTTCGCGCCAGTCGCCGCTGTCGGTCAACTTGCCATGGGCGCCGCGACCGTACATCCACTCATCGCCGTCGGTGGTGTTGTAGTGGTCGGCCAGCGGGAAATGCGGCGCGCCGTAGGTCAGTGCTTCGCGCACGGCAATGCGCTCGGCATCGAGCTGGTTGGTCACGCGACGAATCGACGGTTGGGTGCCTTCGTTATGTATGTCCCAGGCCTCGAAATGTTCCAGGGGGCCCGCGTTCATCATGATCAGCGGCGGGTGGATGATGGGACCTGCGTTCATCAACGCACCACTCAGGGCGTCTTCAATCGGCTCGACGCTCGGGTAGGCCTCGCGCAGCACAGCGAAGGCGTGCTCGGACAGGTTGCTCGGGAACACGCCGGTCGGCAGGCGGGTGGCGTAGCAACTGATCACCAGGTCGCTGGCGCCATGCTTGCGCACCAGGTACGGCAGCGTGCCGGTTTCCGCGAAGGCGACCTTGCTGTGGTTGCCCGCATCGGCCATGGCCTTGGCGAACACGTAGCTGCCGAAGGTGCCCGGTGGCAGGAATACGACTTGACCGTCGTGCAGGTGCGGTGCGACGTGCTTGGCCAGGTCTTCGTGGGTGGTCGATGGCAGCGGGATGATCACCAATTGTGCGTCGGCCAGGGCTTCGGCCAGGTCGTCGGTGAACGACAGCTTGTCGCCCTGCTGGCCGACGGATAACTGGCGAGTGCCTTTGTAGTCCTTGATGGTCAGGCTGCCGATGGCCAGCAGTTCCTTCAGTGCGGCGGAGTCCCGACGCCACAGGCGGGTCTGGTGCCCCTTTTCAGCCATTTCGACAGCAGCGGCGTAACAGCCGTGACCACCACCCAGCACAGTAATATTCATGCAGATACTCCTTTTTGTTAGAGACTCGATCCTATCGAGCCGCACTGTCACGAACTCCTCCGATTGCGCAGCCGACTGACGGATTACGCAGATGACTCAATGCTTCTGTCGCCGCAGGGTGTCCGACGGCAGGCAGCCATAGCGTTGCCGATAAGCGCTGGAAAAATGCCCGAAGCTGTTGATGCCGTGACGCAACAGGATATCGGTGACGGTCTCACCGGCCCTGCCCTGCTTCAGCGACTCATGGATCAGCGCCAGACGACGGTCACGGATGTACTCGACCGGTGCTTGCTGGAGAAACTGCTTGAAGCCGTTCTGCAAGGTGCGGACCGAGACACCACATAGCTCGCTCAGGGTTGCCAGGCTGATCGGTTCGTCGAGGTGCGCCTCGATATAGTCGCGGGCCTTCTTCACGTGGTGCGGCAGCGGCGCGCGCGAATCGAACAAAAGATCCGCGGAGTAGTTATGCGGCAACTGTGTGAGCAACAGTTGCATCAGGTATTCGGACAGGCCGCTGGCGATGCGCGAACCGTCCACGCCGCTGCCGTAAAGCCGGCAGATGTAGTCCAGGGTGTGAAAGAGACTGACCACGCCGGCGCCCAAATGGTCGACGCTGACATCGAAGATCACCGACTGCCGCAGGCTGCGGCCGAGCAGGCGCTGCAGTTGCGTCTCCAGGGCATCACGGTCGACGCGCAGGATCACGTTGCGGCATTGGCCATCGGTGACGATGCGGCTTTGCGCGAACGGCGAGGAAACGCTCAGGTAACCCGACTGCATCACCGCGCTGCGCCGCCCGTGGGCCACTTCGCAATGCCCCTGCAAGGTAATGCGAAACAGATATTGATCGGCAATGTCACCGATGGTGATCTCCACCGGCGCGCCATAGCGCAAGTCGAGCAGCGCCGAATCGCCGAAGAATACGCCATTGAGCCGAGTGTAAATCGGCTCATCTCGCAAGACGTTGAAGCTGTGCGGGCACAGGTAATGGCTGACCTTGTCCCTGATCTCACGGTAATCGGCCGATCTGAGCAGGCTGTGCCGTTCCAGCAGGTGTACGTCATTCAACATCAGCGATTCTCCTGACCTGAAGCGGATCGGCCCCGCTGCGTGGAAACGCAGCGAGGCCGGGGTACCGAACATGGCCTTTTTATGTCACGCCTGGATCGGGTGCTCCCGGGCATAGCTTTCGCGGAAGTGACGGCAACCACGCCATAGCAACAGCACCGTCAATGCCGACGCGCCGCAGATCACCAGCGACATCGACGAGCCCACCGCCGCTGGCGAACCGAAGTAACGGTCGGTCAAGAGCGCCACCAGCGTGGTACCCAGGCCCAACCCCAACAGATTGCTTATCAGCAGAAACACCGCCGAGACCTGCGCACGCACCTGATTCGGCGCGAGGATCTGCATCGCCGCCGTGGACGCTGGCATCGGGAACGAGGCGAAGAACATCGCCGGCACCAACAGAGTCACCGACAGCCACAGTTGATCGGCTTGAGGGAACAGCACGGCCGGCACCGCCATGCCGAGGGCACCGATCACGCCAGTGCGCATCGCCGCGTCCTGATGACCTTTCTTGGCCAGATAGTCAGTCAGCCATCCACCGAACAGCACCCCGGCGGTGTTGGCCAGCAACAGCACGGTGCCGAGCATGTAGCCTGCCTCCATTGGCGACAGGCCGAACTTGCGGATATACAGCGCCGGGCTCCAGCTCATCATGCAGAAAAGGACCATGGCGTAAAACGAAAAGCCCAAGTAATGGCAGGTAAAGGTGGCACGGTGGCGGCCGAGGAAGCGAAAGCCATCGCTCATCGCAACCTTCTTGGCCCGACCCTGTGCATCGACCTGCAGGCCTTTGCGCGCCGGGTTGCGCACAGTGAGCCAGATCAACAGACCTACCAGGATGCCGGGCAAGCCGACAATGAAAAACGCCAGTTGCCAGGCCTTCATCGCACCAAGAAAAGCGACCTCGATGGTGTTCATGTCCTTGAGCATGGCGATTACATAACCACCGACCAGAAAGGCCAGACCACCACCGACGAACGAGCCGATCGAGTAGATACCCACTGCGCGGCCGAGTTTTTCCTTGGGGAACATATCGCTGAACATCGAGTAGGCCGAAGGCGACAGGGCCGCTTCGCCGACGCCAACGCCGATGCGGGCGAGGAACATGTGCAGGAAGTTTTTGCTCAGGCCGCAGGCGGCAGTCGCCAGGCTCCAGAACACCACACCGACGGCGATGATCTTCGGACGGGAGAAGCGGTCGGCCAGATAGGCGATGGGCATGCCCATGAACGCGTAGAACAATGAAAAAGCCAGACCGTGCAACAAGCTGAACTGGGTGTCACTGATCTGCAGGTCGGCTTTGATCGGCTCGATCATCAGCGCCAGGATCTGCCGATCCACGAATGAAAAGATGTAGGCGATCATGCACAAACCGACCACGTACCACTCGTAAATGTAGGTTTTCTTCTTCTGCAGGACCGCGTTATCGACCTGAATATTCACTAGTGTTTGCTCCTCTTGGAATCCGCTCAAGCGCGCAGCGCGCCGGGTGAAGGTGCGCAAGACACCGACTGGGAAATTGCTGGGCAGCTACCTGCCGCAGGGAGGCGGATTGCATGAGAGATGTAAAAAACGATGGGTTCACACATAGTCAGGCCTCTTATTGTTATGGGGTAAAACACCAGCGAGTCGCGCTCGGCGACAGCGCTTACCAGAACTTCCAGGTGTAAGTCGTGGCGAAACGGAACTCGTTGTAGTCGTAGCCGTACTTCTGTTTCACATCGATGTTGCGCAGGTCTAGGCCCAGGCCTTGCAGCGCCCCGCTCTGCACCACGTAGTTGAGCCCCAGATAACGTTCGCTTTCCTCGTTGTCGCTCAAGTTGCCGCCGCGGTCCCAGTTAGTTCCCTTGTAGTAACGGGTGAAGAACTTCAGCCCCGGCACGCCCATCCCGGCAAAGTCATAGCTGTAGCGCGCACCCCATGACTTTTCATCGGGACGGATAAAGCCTACCGACCCCCAATGCACCAGGTAGGGTTGCGGGATATAACCGTTCATCGTCGGGAACACACTGTCACCGAGCATGCGCTGGTAACTGAGGCCAAACATGTGTGCACTCTTGAGCAAGCTGAACAAGGCGCCGTAGGAACGGTTATCAATTTCACCGTCCAAAGCACTGCCGGCTTCATTGTTATTGAAGTAGCGCAAGTCGGTTTTAAGCTTGTAGCCATTGCCCAGATCAGCCATGTGCATCAGGCCAAAATAGTGCTGCTGATAAATATCCTGCAAGACGCCATAGAAGTAACTGGCTTGTAAGTTCTTGGTAATGTCGTAAGTGGCTCCGGCAAAGTCCAGGCCGTCACTGTCGAGATTGGCGGGGGTGCCAAATTTGTACAGTTTCCCGTGGTTAGAAGATTCCCGTGTAACGGCAGACCAGAAACGGCCGCCGGTCAGCATCAACCCATCGACTTCCCTGGACTCGACCACGGCCCCTTGGTAGATGGTGTCCAACTGCCGACTGGTGTCATCGAACGCCACCGGTAATTGCGGGCGAAGATCACCGACCTTCAACTCGGTCTTGTTGTAGCGCGCCTTGAAGGTCGCACCGGCGCGGCTGTAGTCAGGGGCCGTCTGCTGATTGCTTACGCTGTACGGCAACGAACCATCGTTGCCCGACGAATCCAGGCGCACGGCGTATTGTGCATCCACATCCAGGCCGATGGCCAAGGCCGTATTGGTGTAGCCGGAGGTGAATTGCGCATCGAAACCCTGAGACCAACTATGCACTTCAGACACGGGCGCATTGTTATTGGTGTAGTTGCGGTGCAGGTAGAAGTTACGTGTATCTACTTTAAAGTGACTGTCATCCACAACATCGGCATGTGCCGCCCATGGCGAACAGATCAACCCCAACACGCCGGCAATACCAAGCCCACGGCGAAATTGCTTTACCTCATACATCTGACATCTCCACATCTTGATGTGCTTGGGCACTGTTTTTATAAGAGCAGAATCAAACCAGGCACAAAAAACGCCGACAGCGGGAAGTTGCCGTGCAGCTATTAGCCACACTCAGGTGGATTGCGAGTGAGATGTATTGGATGTTGGGTATGAACATAGCAAGGCCTCTTTTTGTTATGGGGCAAAACGCCAGGCGAACTCAATGGAACAGTCCGCGACCACGCCTCGCCGCTTGTCTACGCAAGGTAATTGAGTAGACGCCGCGCCGGTATTGAGACGAACAGCATCTGCGGGGGGGAAATCTTCAACCCGGCTAAAGTTTTCCCTTAGTCGACTCAGAAGTGGAACGAGGTGCGCATCGACAGGAATTGTTCGACCTACACCCGTACAGTCAGCCAGGCAGACACGAGCAGCAAAAAAGCCAGTGCATGGTTCATGCGTTTGAAGGCCTGCGGCGAACCAAAAAACCGGGCACTACCCAAGCCCAGCAACGCCGGGCCATAACAGCAGGTCGTGTCCTGACAGGCCCCTTCACAGGGGGATTGCCCCCAAAGTTGGCTGAAGTTCCCCAGCCATGCGTTTTCTTTCGGGCTGACGCATGCCTGAAAAGTCCATTTGCTCCGTCGCAGGCACTAAACAGAACGATGACGGGTTGGCTGGCACAGAGAATGCTGGGTATTCATCGAGAACTCATCAAGTGGTTCGAGCAGCACAACCGGGATAAGCCGCATGCACAGGACACGCTCCATTCAGCCAGCTTCAGCTATTTTCAGACGCTTGGATCGTGGGGCGGCCGACCCGATTGCGCCGACCAACCCACCCAACCTCTTGCGATGGTTTTCGATCATCAGCTTCATCCTGATCAGCGTGATAGCCATTGGACTGGGTTCGGTGACGACCCGTTTCCTGGTTATCGAAAGCCTGGAGCGCGACGCCCTGCTGTCAGCGCAATTTATCCAGACCATCGCCCTGGGTGAGATACGTCACCACGGCTTAGCCGGAATGCGCATGGGCGACGTTTTGGCAGCCACCCATTATGGGATGCTGTCGGAAGAAATGTCGCAGAACAGGCAACGTGCCCGCTCCGAGTTCCTCGACCACCTTTCGCACCTGCCGGACTCGCTCCTGATCAGCATCTACTCCCCTCTTCGGACAGTGATGTGGTCGACCAATCCGCAGCTTATTGGACAAAAATTTCTGAACGACAAACCCCTTGAAGCGGCATTCAGCTCCAAAGACCGGGTTTCCACCAAATACAGCAACGCCGATGAACTCCGTCCTGAACAGCAATTTTTGCTCGCTCCCAAAATGTTCTTCATCGAGAGCTACATCCCCCTGGTAGATGATCTGGGGAATACGCTGGCAGTCGTGGAAATTTACAAGGAGCCGGCCGATCTGATCGAGCGGCTCAATCGTGGCCACTGGATAATCTGGCTGACTACGGCGGCCGGCGGGCTGCTCCTTTACTTCGGGCTGTATTGGATTGTTCGACGGGCATCGATTCAGCTGGCATCACAGGAAGCCCAGCTCGTCGCCAACAAGACCTATATGGGCCTGGTCGAAATGTCCACAGCGGTCGCTCATAGTCTGCGCAATCCACTTGCCTGCATCCGCTCCAGCGCAGAATTGGCGAGCGACATGGACGGCCAACCTGCCAGGAAGAATATCGACGACATTGTCGGCCAAGTGGATCGGATGTCGCAGTGGGTGCACGAATTGCTGCTGTGCTTGCGACCTATTCGTGGAGAGGCAGAACTGGTGGACCCCATGATTGTGGTCCAGGCCACGCTGGCCGGCTTCAACGCGCAATTGGCTCAGTCAAGAATCCAGCTCGAGTTCAAGAATGAGCCCACCCTGCGGATCATCAGTAATCCACTTTTGCTTTCTCAAATTCTGAATAGCGTCATTGCCAATGCTATAGAGGCTATGCACGGAGGGGGGAAATTAACCATCCAGGCCAATGTGGATGAACCCCATCAATGGCTGCATCTCATCATTGGTGACACCGGCAATGGAACGTTACGGCAACAAGAAATGATGGCGTTCAAAACCTTCTACACCACCAAGCAAGGCAAGCTGGGTATAGGGCTGATTATGGTGAAACAGATCATGGAAAGTTTTGGTGGAGAAGCCAGCCTGACCCACCATGAACAACAGGGAACATCCGTACGCTTGAGTTTCAAGGTAGTGGAAAGAAGAGCCAGCGCGTTGCGCTGACCCTCATCGATTGGCTAAATCGTTCAACGGGCGTTTCGTAGCTTAGTTTTTCTTCTTGATGAGTTTATTCACGTAGTACTTGAGGCTTAAACGATCTTTGGGTCTTGGCTTGTAGTGGGTCTTGTTTCTTTGTGCGGGATCGATCGCCATGGTTCCCGCGGTGTAGTAATAAAGCGCTATAGACCTGCGCGTGATGTGCTCTGGAGTCGTCAAAGGCTCTGGGTGCCCATGATTGCTGTCTTTGTCTGTATTGAAGATGACGCAGCGATTGTAAATCGGTAGAACTTTCTTAAGGCAGGTCTTCATATTGACATCCCAAAGTTCCAGATGACCGCCGTATTCCTCTTGCCAGTTTTCATTCAGATAAATGATGATATTCAGTCTACGCTCAACATTAAGCTTTTTGTTGAGCCTGAAATCCGAGTGCACCCCAAGGAAACCACCACTCCTGGTTTCGTGCAGCCCGCCACCGCTAAAGTAGGGATCGGGTATCAAACCTTCGATGCCTGTGAGCTTTTCAAGAAACTGCAACATGGGCGCGGAGTTAAACGCGTTAAAAACGGTCTTGAGAAAAGGGCTGCATTCATTGGGACTTATTTGACGTTTTAGCTGACCTTTATAGCCGCGCTCGTAGAGCATTTCGTTGTTGGTTGGCTCGACAGGAAAGTTCGAGCATATACTTGCAATCAGGTCTTCGTGCAAAAAGTTATCGATAACGATGTGCGGAAATGGCGTAGCCTGAATATAGTGGCTGGCCAATGAATGACCAAAGGCGCTGGCGGCGTTTTGGTCGAAATCAAGCCCCGATGAGAGGGTGATGGGTAGTGTTTGAGTGATGGGTGCCATTACCGCTCCAGTAACTTAATACAAAAAAACCTGTTGAATGAATTAAAACAGAGTCAACCGCACTGCTCGCGCACGCCTGATTGACTCATGCTTTGCCGGTTTCCTTGTTCAAACGCTTAAGAATATTATTGTACATTTTGGTTCGCCTATGAGTCGATTCATAGCCCCCGGCCGCTGCGACAGTACCAGACTGAATATGATCCAGATAGCTGAAAATTTTACGCGGCGATAACATTTCAACAGCATAGCCAAGCTCGGTCATGCGGTCTTGAAGGGTATAACCAGGAACACGATCGTCCATCGAAAAATGCAGGCCGTGCTGTTTTATAAGTTTGCAGTTCCACAACGTACAGAAACTCTTCAAGTACACTTCTCTGTAGGGTTTTGGTTCTCTGGAGCGTAACCCTATAGAAATTTTCAGCCGTCTGAAATGGTGCTTGAATAGTCGCGAGCTAAAACGCCAAAGCGTTCGCGTGGCTCCACGATTTAATTGTTCCACACAACCGACGGCTACGACCTTTTTATTATTAACGCACTTATTCAGCATCATTGGGAAAACATTTTTATCGAACACAAATGTATCTGTATGCAAGAGGAATAAATAATCAGTTTCAACTCGCTCCAAAACCAGATCAAGTGCTTTGCCATGCGCGATATGACCTGCCTCTGGCTCAGTGATTGAGCGTTCGATTAAATTAATCCAGTCAAGCGACTTCAAATACTCAGTGCTTTCATCGGCAGAATAGTTATCAACTACCCATATCGGGACGCTATCACCCAGATGTTGGCGCAGCAAGTCCAAACATATCTTGGTGATTTCTGGTGTTTTGTAATTTACTATAACTATGCTAAATGCATTAGAGTTATCAGCCGATAAATTAGCGCTACTCATCGTTTAGACACTCAACGTATTATAATTAGATGCAGCGTTAATTGAGCTTGCATCGAGTCGTCGCTTATAGCTTCGCATTTGGTTTCGCATGATTATAACCCTAATCGGCCAAGATTCTTTTTCATACGCTGAATAGCCACAAGCATAGTCAACTCAAAGCCTGATGGAGAGGAGCATGTCGATTTTCATCTTATAAGGATCCACTCTACAGGTAAATATCCGTGAGTTATTTTGTTACTTCTGAAGGCTGCGCAGGCGAGCTTTTGGGGAGCCAGCTATCGGCCACATCGGCCATTCTGGACACCTGACTTTGCACCCAAAACCAGGCGTCCCTCATGGTATGGCCGCGAAAAGCCCGCTAACATCCGCTACTGTTCTTACTTCGTTGAATTGCCGGGTGCTTTGTGGCCAAAAAGTCGAAACGTGAGATTGCCGCCGCCAATGGCAACTCTGAATCTCCGCTCACCGTGGCTGACGTGGCTCTCAAAGCAGGTGTTTCACCTATTACAGTTTCGCGCGCCTTGCACCGCCCGGAGCTGGTGAGTGATGCCACCAGGCAACACGTTTTGGAAACGGTGCGTGAGATGGGCTATGTGCCCAATCTATTGGCCGGTAGCCTCGCCTCTAGCAAAAGCCGACTGGTTGCCATTCTGCTTCCCACCATTGGCACCTCCATATTTGCCGGCGCGGTACAAGCCATCATGGATCGGCTGACCGAGGCAGGTTATCAATCGCTCCTGGGCCCGACCGGGTATTCCCCTGAAAAAGAAGAAGTCTTGCTGGAAGCCATTCTGGGCCGACGTCCGGACGGTATCGTTCTGACGGGCACCCTCCACACTGAAGCCAGTAGAAACCGGCTTGCGTCAGCCGGTATTCCGGTGGTTGAAGCCTGGGATCTCAGTGATACAGCGCTGGATATACAAGTCGGTTTTTCTCATGAAAAAGTCGGTGCGCTCGTCGCTGATCACTTTTTTGCGAAGGGCTACCGACGATTCTCGGTTATCTCAGTGGATGACCCACGAGCTATTCGACGCTGCAATGGCCTGATCGAACGGCTCAAGCAGCATGACCTGCACGACGTGCCGGTAGAAATCCTGCCGCTGCCTGCGACATGGGAAGTCGGCAGAGAAGGCTTGAAACGACTTCAGCTGCGCGCATCCCCTCCCGAACTGATCTTCTGCAGTTCCGATACGCTAGCCTTCGGCGTGCTTGCGGAAGCCGCCAGCCAAGGCTTGCGCGTCCCTCAAGACATCGCCGTGCTCGGATTTGGCGACATTACCAATGCCAAATTCGCCCACCCCGCCCTGTCCACCGTCAGCGTCAATGCCGCGACAATGGGCCGCGAAGTGGCCGAAGCGCTGCTCAGAAGATTTTCCGGCGATGGTGATTCCTCCGTAAACCAGATGGATACCGGCTTCGAGCTGATCGAACGCGCCAGCACCTGATTCAATTTTGAAAATCCCGCCAAATGGCGCTTGAAATGATAGCGCTATCTGTTTAATGATAGCGCTATCGTTGTACGACAACCTACAACGACACATGACGGATATCGTCGACCTGACCGGTCTACCCGCACAAAAATAATTCGTGGGAGCGTCAACCATGCAAGAACCCAAGCAAACCCGCGTCCGCTATTTGATCCTGCTCATGCTGTTCCTGGTGACGACGATCAACTATGCCGACCGCGCAACCATCTCCATTGCAGGCTCCAGTATTCAAAAAGACTTGGGGCTGGACGCCGTGACCCTTGGCTACATCTTTTCAGCGTTTGGTTGGGCTTATGTTCTGGGCCAGATCCCGGGCGGCTGGCTCCTTGATCGCTTCGGTTCAAAGAAAGTCTACGCCGGGAGTATTTTCACCTGGTCACTGTTCACCCTGCTGCAGGGTTATATCGGTGAGTTCGGGATCTCCACCGCCGTGGTGTTGCTGTTTCTGCTGCGCTTCATGGTCGGTCTGGCGGAAGCGCCTTCGTTCCCGGGCAACGCACGGATCGTTGCCACGTGGTTTCCGACCAAGGAACGCGGGACCGCGTCAGCCATCTTCAACTCGGCGCAATACTTTGCGACCGCACTGTTCGCACCGTTAATGGGTTGGATCGTCTATACATTCGGTTGGCAGCACGTGTTCATCGTCATGGGCGCCTTGGGCATCGTGTTCTCGCTGATATGGCTGAAGGTGATCTACGGGCCAAAGGACCACCCGAAGGTCAACGCCGCCGAGCTCAAGTACATCGCCGACAACGGCGGACTGGTCGACCTGGAAGATTCGAAAGCGAAAAAGGACAGTGGCCCCAAGTGGGATTACATCCGTCAGCTTCTGACCAACCGCATGATGATGGGTATCTACATCGGTCAGTTCTGCATCAACGCCCTTACCTACTTCTTCCTCACATGGTTCCCGGTTTATCTCGTACAAGAACGCGGCATGACCATTCTGAAGGCCGGGTTTATTGCGTCGCTACCGGCCATCTGCGGCTTTCTGGGCGGTGTCCTGGGTGGCGTGATTTCGGACACGTTGCTGCGTCGCGGCAACTCTCTGAGCGTGGCACGCAAGACCCCCATCGTGTGCGGCATGTTGTTGTCGATGAGCATGATCATCTGCAACTACGTCGATGCTGACTGGATGGTGGTGTGCTTCATGGCGCTGGCGTTCTTCGGCAAAGGTATCGGCGCACTGGGCTGGGCCGTCGTGTCGGATACCTCGCCGAAGCAAATCGCAGGCCTGTCAGGTGGCTTGTTCAACACCTTTGGCAACCTGTCTTCGATCTCCACGCCGATCATCATCGGTTACATCATTGCCGCCACCGGCTCTTTCAAAATGGCTTTGGTATTCGTGGGTGCCAACGCGCTGGTCGCGGCCATCAGCTACCTGTTCATCGTTGGCGAAATCAAACGTATCGAACTCAAAGGCGTGACTGACAGCCCCGTTCCCGCCCCGGCAACCACCGTGAAACACGCAGGCTAATTACCCCCCAACTACAAGAAAGGTATGAACGTATGGACGCTTTGAATCATCCTCAGGCAACCACCGGTGCACCTGTAATCACCGACCTGAAAGTCGTTCCGGTGGCGGGACATGACAGCATGCTGCTCAATTTGAGCGGTGCTCACGGCCCGTTATTCACGCGCAATATTCTGATTCTGACGGACAGTTCGGGTCACGTCGGCGTCGGTGAAGTGCCGGGCGGTGAAGGCATCCGCAAAACGCTGGAGGATGCCCGCGACTTGCTGAGCGGCCAGTCAATTGGCAACTATCAAAGTCTGTTGAACAAAGTCAGAAACGCCTTCGCCGACCGCGATGTGGGTGGTCGCGGCCTGCAAACATTCGATCTGCGCATCGCAGTGCATGCCGTGACGGCAGTGGAATCAGCCTTGCTGGATCTTCTGGGTCAGCACTTGCAAGTGCCTGTCGCGGCACTGCTGGGCGAAGGGCAACAACGCGATGCCGTTGAAATGCTGGGTTACCTGTTTTACGTCGGCGACCGCAACAAGACTGACCTGGGCTATCGCTCGGAACAGGATGCCGATAACGAATGGTTCCGCCTGCGCAACGTAGAAGCACTGACTCCGGAATCGGTGGTTGCGCTTGCGGAGGCCGCCTATGACCGCTACGGCTTCAAGGATTTCAAACTCAAAGGCGGCGTGCTTCGAGGCGAAGACGAAATCGCCGCCGTCACGGCATTGGCGGAACGCTTCCCTGATGCACGCATCACCCTCGATCCAAACGGCGCCTGGTCACTGAAGGAAGCCGTGGCCCTGTGCCGCGATCAGCATCACGTTCTGGCCTACGCCGAAGATCCGTGCGGGGCTGAAAATGGCTATTCAGGTCGCGAAGTGATGGCCGAGTTCCGCCGCGCCACGGGCCTGCGCACTGCCACCAACATGATTGCCACCGACTGGCGCCAGATGGGACACGCGATCCAGTTGCAATCCGTCGACATTCCCTTGGCGGACCCGCATTTCTGGACGATGCAGGGATCCGTTCGTGTGGCTCAGATGTGCAAGGAATGGGGGTTGACGTGGGGCTCTCACTCAAACAACCATTTCGATATTTCGCTCGCCATGTTCACTCACGTCGCAGCCGCTGCCCCCGGAAACATTACCGCCATCGATACCCACTGGATCTGGCAGGACGGTCAGCGCCTGACCAAAGAGCCATTGCAGATCAAAGGCGGTTTAGTGGAAGTACCCAAGAAGCCGGGCCTGGGCGTCGAGCTGGACTGGGACGCGCTGATACAAGCCCACGAAGTCTACAAAACCATGGGCCTGGGCGCCCGCGATGACGCCACCGCCATGCGGTATCTGGTGTCGGGTTGGGAGTTCAACAACAAGCGTCCGTGCATGGTTCGCTGATCCCGTCGTTTCAATGGCCTGCCTCAATCAGAGGCAGGCTTACTAACCTCCCCTCTGGTGACGACGGACTATCCGGGGCCAGCACTTCAATCGAAACCCTCCCCTGCCCCGTAGCAGC
>NZ_AKJS01000068.1 GCF_000282215.1 Pseudomonas sp. GM21 | reverse complement strand
GCGCGGACCGGCCGACGCAGGCTTCGCCAGCTGCTACAACAATTGCGTTACCGCAGAAATTGCTTAACTGATCGGCATTAGGGCAAGCCCGGCTCCTACAATGGCGCAATTCTAGGGGCCGGTCTGAATGGCGATAAGCCGGGATTCTTGTGAATCTTTGTTACCGTTAACGCGATAATCCCTTGGTCGGGGGTCACCGACCTTGAAACCTTGTGTCACAATTTGCCATCTCCCTTGAGAGCACCCCATGGACACTTTGCAAAACATGCGCGCCTTCAGTTACGTGGCCGAGGCCGGCAGCTTCACCGCTGCCGCCGTGCAACTGGACACCACCACGGCCAACGTCTCGCGCGCGGTCTCCAACCTGGAAGCCCACCTGCAAACCCGCCTGCTCAACCGCACTACCCGCCGCATCGCCCTGACCGAGGCCGGCAAGCGCTACCTGTTGCGCTGCGAGCAGATCCTGGCCTACGTCGAAGAAGCCGAAGCCGAGGCCAGCGACGCCCACGCGCGTCCAGCCGGGCAACTCAAAGTGCACACCATGACCGGCATCGGTCAGCACTTCGTGATCGACGCCATCGCTCGCTATCGCAAGACGCATCCCGACGTGACCTTCGACCTGACCATGGCCAACCGCGTGCCGGACCTGCTCGACGAGGGCTACGACGTGTCCATCGTCCTCGCCAGTGAACTGCCGGACTCGGGCTTCGTGTCCCAGCGCCTGGGCATCACCTACAGCATCGTCTGCGCCTCGCCGGCGTACGTGAAGGCCAACGGTTGCGCGCAGAAGCCCAGCGATTTGTTGAACCACATGTGTCTGCGCCTGGTGAGCCCGGTGATCCCGCTGGAAAAATGGGCCTTCGACGGCCCTGAAGGCCAGGAGACCGTGACCATCAACAGCTCGCCGTTTCTGGTCAACTCCGCGGACGCAATGAAGACCGCGATCACCAGCGGCATGGGCGTGGGCGTGTTGCCGGTGTATGCAGCGATTGAAGGGTTGCGCAACGGCTCGCTGGTGCGGGTGATGCCCAACTACCGCTCCCAGGAACTGAACTTGTATGCGATTTACCCTTCGCGGCAATATCTGGATGCGAAGATCAAGACCTGGGTCGAGTACTTGCGCGGGTCATTGCCGGAAATTCTGGCGGCGCATCAGGCGGAATTGGCGGCGTACGATTTGAGCGGCAGTTTAGGCGGGATTCGGCTGGCGAACTGATTGCACGGTCCTACAGACGCGCTGATTTTGGGGAAGGATTCCGACGCGTTCTGTCGGTTGTTGGGTCAGACGGGAAATGGGTAGGCTTTGTGGGTCGCTGCAAAATCAGTGACCAGGCTTGGAAACCTGATATTCCCATCACAGCACATGGCATACTGCGGCGCTTTTTCTGCACGCAATTCCTTGTTATGGCGGCTGTGCGCGGGAGACCTTCGGGTCTGCCGGTTTTGATGGGATATCCGGTTTTCCAGACCGCGCATGGCTGCCACCCTTTCGCTTGGAAACGAAAATGGCAGCTCGATTAATCCCAAATCGAGTAAATTTTTATGATCAAAGAAACTCCGAACCCTCCGGAAATCGACGACGTTTCCCCCTACGAATCCGTCGATTCCAAAAAATTCCACGATGCTGCCGAACGCGCGCTGAATCACTACCTCAACCCCGCTGCCATGAAATCACCGCCCACCCGCAAACCCAGCACGATGTTCATGCTTGCGCCCGATATCAAAGACGAAGACCTGTTGGCCCACACCTGTGAATCACTGGCCCAGGCCAGTGTGATGGCCAGCGATTTTGCCGGCTATCTGGAAGGCCCGCATCGCAACACCGCCATGGCGATCCAGCAAATCGTCATGCTGGCCGAACTGGCGGCGAACCGGATGATGGACAACCTCGAACTACCCAAATCCACGCCACACCGCTGATTCCCCTGCAGCAGCTACCCCCTGTGGGAGCGGGCTTGAACTCGCGATAGCGGTCGGACATTCAAGAATGATGTCGACTGACACTCCGTTATCGCGAGCAGGCTCACTCCCACAGTTTTGTATGGCGCACCAGACCGGAATTGGCTTTCACATTGAGTATCGGGTTGTTTGGCCTGGAGCCTGACTCCCTGCACCAGATAGAAAAAAACCCGCCAGTTGGCGGGCTGAATTTATGGTTATTCACCAGCTTCCGTAGGGGATACCGTATTTTTCGACATAGCGTTTGGAATCGTCCTCCAATGGGAAGTAACTCCCTCCGGAGAGCCCTAAACCAGGTCCCTTGGGCTCTACTCCGACCTGTGCATGTGCGACTTTGACAGGGTGTAGGCATTCGTCAAATGCCCAGACTTGCACCACGCCGCCAGGTGCAAGTCCAAGACGTACAGAAGCCCTTTTCGGAATGGCAGCCATTTCGGGAATACTTGGGCAATCCAAGGACAGAGCTTTGCGTAAGACCTGACGTGCATCCTCCGGTATTTCAATCCAGCCTTGATAGGTTTGCGGCTCAACTAACGATTGCCAGCGAACGTAGATGCGTACCGGAAGTTTGGCGTCTCTCACTTCTCTTTCGGTGCCTGTACCAACAACGGCCCAGCCACGTGCGCCGCTTTTACCATTTTTCTTTCCTCCTGAGGCACCACTGTTTATTCGACGATAAAGAGTTCCATGAGTATCAATAGTGGCAGCGTCCTCAACCCAACCATCCATCGCATAAGGTGTGACGAAACCCAGCGCCCACGGGCCAGCATCTGGATCTGAACGTCTCCAGGACTGGTCGGAGGCTTGGCAACCGCTCACCAACAGAACCCCGAACAAGATCCATAGTGTTCGCATATTCGTGACTCCTAGTCAGGTACATGGGGATGTTGTACGCGGATCCCGTCCGTGGTTGGGGCATTAAAGTAGAGTAAACCCGAACTGGTTCGAGGTGTTGAACCCTGCAGGATTGACGGTGGGTTCCAGTTGGCCGAGGTGTGAATGTACTTCAATTTCAGCAGTTGCTCTTCGGCGGGCGTTGTACTGTAGTCACCCGCGACGAAGCGGTCACACAGCGCCTGAAGCTCCGATGGGATGGTGTAACTCGGGTACTGCTCATCAAGGCGTTTAAATCGCACTCCCCTTTGCTTGGCCAACTCGTACATGACTCGCAGGTAAACCCGCGACAGCTCGCCTCGTACCGGTCGCTTGAGCTGCAACGCCGCATAAACCTGCTTCCCAGGGTTAAAGCTTTTTTGCTGAGACGGAGGCAAGCCCCTAACATAGGGAGTCACGACCTCGAGCATTTGGGACGGCCAGCCTTTGGCTTCCCACTTAGCCTTTACCTGTTGCGCATCACGGTAGATCGAAGTGTATTTCACGTCCGTCGTACCGGGAACAACTAACACCTGCATGGGGCTGATCAGCAGGTTCTCTTCGGATTCAGGAAAGTAGCCTCCGCCAAGGTCTGAGTGAACACCTGGCAATGTGATTTCCAGGTGAGCGGGTTTTACCCGGTTCAAGGCGAAGTTGGCACGGATTTCATCCCGGGCAGCCAATTGGACGACATTGGGAAACAAGCTACGAGGCAGGTACAGTTTGAGTCCTGGGGCTGTTTGACTGCGCACATTGCCTAGATTGGCCAAGCCTCCTACCGACGGCACGGTATCAAACAAACCGATAAAGCCCATGTTGATATCGCGCTTGAATTCACCGCTGAAGTTTTCGTGAAAAGCTCGTCGCAACATCTTGATGGTTTGACCCAAGGGGCCTTGCCGACCTAGAGCCACTTCATTGGCAAAGTGCCGTGCAGCCGCTGCACCTCGGCTGAAACCAAAAGTGTCAAAGGTGAGGTTGATGATTTTAGAATCTGGATTTGTTTGGCTGAATTTGAGGATAGTCCTCAATATTTCACGAAAGGCGTCTTCTACTTTAGCGCTAACCCCAGTTGCACCACGCCCCATGCCGGCGCCAGTCATGCTATCCGGCTGGCCGGATGACGTGCCGATACCCTCAATGTAGAGAGATTTGAATAGCTGCTGCTGACCGGCAATATCTTGAAGTTCGTCGGGAGCAAAATACAGATCACTGAGCTTCTTGATGTTCGACTCGTCATTTGCGTAGCTGCTGTCCGGGTCAGACATATAAGGTTTACAACTCGCTTCCAGATCTTCGGGCTTGATGGCATGGCTAGCACCACATAGCAGTCCCATTTCACCGTTGTTCGCATTGTTCAGCGTCCCATCAAAGAACACGCCGATCCGTAGCGCGATACCCACAGGCTTCTCTTCATCCAGCTCCTCTTCTTCCTCTTCCTCCTCTAAAACCGAATCGTCAATAGCAGCGGCGCGCGCTGGCGTGGGGGCAGGTGCAATGACCGAGGGCTGGTAACTGGCAGGCTCAACCAAATGCGCGGGCATCGGACTAATCGGGGAAACAGGTGCAGGCGTGAAGTTGTTCCCGATGATGATGCTCGATGACCCACCCGTAATGGTGTCGCCATGCGTACCTTGCGAGCCGGTGACCAGCGCGGCCTGGCCATTGATCTGTACCGAGGACATGGCGCCCATGGTCAAGACACTGCCGCAGGTGGTGCAGTCGGTTACCCGAGCAGCAGGCAGACCATCAAAAAATACATTCGGTGACCCGGAATCGATGGCTGTTCCACCGCAGCGGGGACAGTTCACGGTATCGGTCTTGCGCGCAGCAGGCTTGCCGGACATTTTTGACTTCCATATCAATATTCAGAGGCAGCACCATGCTGACGCTCTTTATAGAAAACAATCAGACGTTTCCCAAAGTACTCGACCACGTAAATAGGTCGTGGCCAGGATGTTAGAACACATGAGCGTGCAAAAAAAACCAACCCACAAAAAATCATCGGAAAAGCACTCGTCTCCTCCCGCTGACGGGATTCGTGTCCCTTCGGGTCTGGGCATCGCCATTAGCATCGCTTACGACTCGCCGGCCAAGTGGGCCAAGTGGGCCAAGTGGGCCAAGTGGGCCGACAACACCCCGGAAAGCCGGGAGACGTTCGGCTGGCGAACTGATTTCACGGTCCTACAGACGCGCTGATTTTGGGGAAGGATTCCGACGCGTTCTGTCGGTTGTTGGGTCAGACGGGATTTGGGTAGGCTTTGGGTGTCGCTGGAACTTCAGCGATCAGGCCTGGAAACCTGATAAACACGTCAACAGCTCATGGCATACTGCGGCGCTTTTTTCTGCTCGCAATGTTCTGTTATGGCAGCTGTGCGCGGGAGACCTTCGGGTCTGCCGGGTTTTGGCGGGTTTATCCGGTTTTCCAGCCTGCGCACGGCTGCCACCCTTTCGTCTGGAAGCGAAAATGGCGGCTCCAATAAATACGCCAATGAGTAATTTCCGCATGATCAAAGTAACTCCGAACCCTCCTGAAACCGACGACGTTTCCCCCTACGAATCCGTCGATTCCAAAAAATTCCACGACGCCGCCGAACGCGCACTGAATCACTACCTCAATCCCGCAGCCCTGAAATCACCGGCCACCCGCAAACCCAGCACGATGTTCATGCTTGCGCCCGATATCAAAGACGAAGACCTGTTGGCCCACACCTGTGAATCACTGGCCCAGGCCAGTGTGATGGCCAGCGATTTTGCCGGCTATCTGGAAGGCCCGCATCGCAACACCGCCATGGCGATCCAGCAAATCGTCATGCTGGCCGAACTGGCGGCGAATCGGATGATGGATAACCTCGAACTCCCAAAACCCACGCCACACCGCTGATCCCCTGTAGGAGTGAGCCTGCTCGCGATAGCGGTCGGACATTAAAAATTAATGTCGACTGACACACCGCTATCGCGAGCAGGCTCACTCCTACACTTTTGGTCGGTGTACATCCGGCAATCCGGGTACTCGCACAACTACAGGGAAGAATGTTAGCGTGCTTGGCATTCTCCACGCCCGACGAGCCCTCCTCCCATGAAAAAGACCGTCCTCGCCTTCAGCCGTGTCACTCCTGAAATGGTTGAACGCCTGCAACAAGAATTCGACGTCATCGTGCCGAACCCGAAAAACGGCGACATCAACGCCCAATTCAACGAAGCCCTGCCTCACGCCCATGGCCTGATCGGCGTCGGTCGCAAACTCGGTCGCGCGCAACTGGAAAACGCCGCCAAACTGGAAGTGGTCTCCAGCGTCTCGGTCGGCTACGACAACTACGATGTCGCCTACTTCAATGAACGCGGGATCATGCTCACCAACACCCCCGACGTGCTCACCGAAAGCACCGCCGACCTGGCGTTCTCCCTGCTGATGAGCAGCGCCCGACGCGTTGCCGAGCTGGACGCCTGGACCAAGGCGGGCCAATGGCAAGCCACCGTCGGCGCACCGTTGTTCGGCACCGATGTGCACGGCAAAACCCTGGGCATCGTCGGCATGGGCAACATCGGCGCGGCCATTGCTCGTCGGGGCCGCTTGGGCTTCAACATGCCGATCATTTACAGCGGCAACAGCCGCAAGACCGAGCTGGAACAAGAACTCGGCGCGCAGTTCCGCACCCTGGATCAACTGCTGACCGAAGCCGATTTCGTCTGCCTGGTTGTGCCGCTGAGTGAAAAAACCAAACACCTGATCAGCCACCGTGAACTGGCGCTGATGAAACCAAGCGCGATCCTGATCAACATTGCGCGCGGCCCGGTCGTCGACGAACCGGCCCTGATCGAAGCGTTGCAAAACAACCGCATTCGCGGCGCCGGTCTGGACGTCTACGAAAAAGAACCGCTGGCCGAGTCGCCGCTGTTCCAATTGAAAAACGCGGTGACATTACCGCACATTGGTTCCGCGACTCACGAAACCCGCGAAGCCATGGCCAATCGCGCATTGGCCAACTTGCGCAGCGCCTTGCTGGGCGAGCGACCGCAGGATCTGGTCAACCCGCAAGTCTGGAAAGTCTAACTAAAACGGGCAGATACTTTTAATGTATCTGCCCGCTTGTTACACAACTTGCAATTCAGTCCAGCGACGAAAAAAAGTTCAGCCCTATACACTCCAGATACCTAATCCGAACTTACGGACAAACAGTGATGGAGCACTTTAACCTTGAACAACCTTTCCACGGACAAACTCATCAGATACAGCAAGTTTTCGCTAATGGCTTATATAAGCTTTTTTGGCCTGCTGGTGATGTACAGTAATTTCACCGACTATTCATCCAACTATGAATATGTCGGTCATATCCTGAGCATGGACACCACTCGGGAAAACCTGAACCTGAGCTACAGGGCCATTACCTCGCCCATGCTGCACCACCGCATCTATTGGTTCATTATTACCCTGGAAGTGATCTACACGGCTTTTTGTCTGGTCGGTGCCTATCACCTTTACCGGAACATAAACGCGCCTGCCGAGGTTTTTCATGAAGCCAAAAAGTTTTCAATCATCGGATTAGTGATCGCCATATTTGTCTATTACGTCTGTTTGCAAGTGATCGGTGTCGAATGGTTCAACATGGATGAATCACAAACATGGAACGCCAAGGACTGGGCGCGGCATATTGTCGATTTCATACTCCCGTTGCTGATATTCGTCGCCCTCAGGACCGAGCGTTGAGTAGCCTCGACGCTCACTCCAAGCCGTTCATGCAAGTTTGCCAGTGCCTTGCGCCATCGGTGTCCTGGGCTTACGAAACACCAGGACATTGCCGAGCATTACCAACACCAAACCGACCAGTGCCGGTGCGGTCCATTGATAGCCTTCGACAAACGCCGAGACATTCAGCGCCACCACCGGGAACAACACCGTGCAATACGCCGCGCGCTCGGGCCCCATGCGACCAACCAGTGTCAGGTAAGCGGTGAAGCCAATCACGGAACCCGGAATGACCAGGTACAGCAGCGAACCGATGTAGCGCGCATTCCATTCGATATCGAACGGGATGCCTTTGACCAGACACCAAACCGACAGCATTGCCGCGCCATAGGCCATGCCCCAGGCATTAGTGGTCAGCGGCTTCAGCCCGGCCTTCTGTTGCAGGCTCGACAGCATGTTGCCGGCCGAGAAGCACAGGGTTCCGAGCAATGCCAGGCCCAGGCCGAGCAAGGTTTGCGGGCTGGCGGTGTGCCCGGCCAGTTCAGGCCAGAACAACAGACCAAGCCCGAACAAGCCCAGTGCGCCACCCATCAGCACATTGCGGGCAATTTTCTGGCCGAAGAACACTCGCGCGTTCAGCGCGTTCCACAGGGTGGCGGTGGAAAACACCACGGCGACCAGACCGCTGGGAATCCACTGGCTGGCGGTCAGGAAGCACATGAAGTTGACGCAGAACAGGCACAAACCCTGCGCCAGACAGATCAAGTGCCCGCGACGGTTCATCACCTGCAGGCGCCGACTCAGCAGCAACAAGGCAAACAGCACCAGCGCCGCGAGGCCGAAGCGATAGACAATCGACACCGGAATCGCCACCACTCCCAGTTGCCATTTCAAGGCAATCCAGGTGGTGCCCCAGATCAGCACGGTCAGCAAGTACAACGTCAGGTTCATGGCAAGCACTCCTCAATAGAGGTCCAGTGTCCTGCGCCGCACCTTTTCGCACTTGCATAAACTTGCGCTTTTGTCAGCGCAGAGGCTGGCAGGTCATTGTCTACGGAGTAGGATGCAAGGCGTTGGAGATTACTGATCATGCCCGCACTGGAAACACTGCAAGTCTTTCAAGCCCTTAACCGTTCGCCCAATGCTCGCCTGGAGCACAGCGCCGAACTCGGTGACGGCATGGCTGCAGCCTTGTGGAGTAACCACCACGATGCCCAGGACTACGAAGCGCCGAGCCATCACACGCTGTCGTGTTACATCGCTGGCGGCACCGGCACCTTCCGCCGCGACCAGCCCGGCACCATGGGCGGCCCGGACAAGTTGTGCATTCTGCCCGCCGAACATCAATCGGGCTGGGTCATCAACAGCGACATTCGCCTGGCCCACCTGTATTTCAGCCCCGAACAATTCGCCCTCGGCTGCGTCACGCTGCTGGACCGCGAACCACGCGAACTGCAATTGCGCGAAGCGACCTTTCTCGACGATCCGGCGCAAGCCCGGCGCTTTCGGCACATGCTCACCCTCAACTGGGACGAACCCGCAGAACGCTTGCTGACCAGCAGCCTGGCCCATGAAATGCTCAGCCACGTGTTGCTTGGCCAGGTCGGCATGCGTGAGGGGTTACGACTTAAGGGTGGATTGGCGGCGCATCAACGGCGGCAGTTGGTGGACTTCATCGATAACCAGTTGGCCGAGGCCATCAGCCTAGGGCAATTGGCTGCGCTGTGTGCGCTGTCGGAGTACCACTTTGCGCGGATGTTCAGGGAGAGTTTTGGCTTGCCGCCGCATCAGTACGTGCTGGCTCGAAGACTGAGTCGGGCGCGGGAGTTATTACGTTCGACGTCGCAGCCGTTGGGGGAGATCGCATTGGCGTGCGGGTTTGCCAGTGCGAGTCATTTCACCAATCGATTTCGGCAGGCTTTGGGGGGGACGCCTGGGGAGTATCGGCAGGCGTTTTTGCGGTAATTCCCAAGATAATCGGTGACTGTCAGGCCGCCATCGCCGGCAAGCCGGTCTCGCTCCCACATTGGAATGCGTAAACCCTCGCAACCCCTGAAACAAGAACGGGCCTGCATCAGCAGGCCCGTTGTCAGTGGTGGAAAGGTAAAAGTGAATCGGCATCAGCCGTTCTGTGCAGCCTGTTCGTTCTCGAGGAACTCGTCTTCCAGCAGCGCATCGGCTGCGGCTCGCTCAAACGGCACAATAGCGGCACGTGGTTTGCCCCGCAGTTTGCCGAACAGGTGTTCCAGCGCATGTTCGAGTTTTTCGGCCGCGCCGTCGATCGCCAGTTCCAGGTTGGCGGCTTTATGGGTGACAGAAATCGGTTGGTGGCCTTTTGGCCGCGCTTCCAGTTGGCAGCGCATGTCATGCGGTCCGGGCTTGTCGCCGTTTTCGTCCCGCAGGTGAACCTCGACGCGGGTCAGGTCCTCTTCATAACGTTCGAGCGTGCTCTCAATGGTAGTACGTACCCACTCCTCCAGTCGGATGCTGCTTTGAATATGGTTATCGCTGTTGACTTGGATTTGCATAGTTCATCCCTTATTTCAGCTAGCTCGCGAGAGGCCTTTCGGCTAGCCCTTGGGCGTCGTCACCGTGACCTCTTACTTACACAATCGGTGTGTGCGCGGAACATTTCAACCCCTACAAAAAGATAAATATGGATTAGCAAAAAAACCCGGACAACGGACAAAAGCGCTGCTAAGGTCGGGAGTTGGGTCCGCTCGCTTGTTTGTCACAATTGCTCACATCTGTTGCTCTGCCAGCGGATGCAAACTTCGAAAAATCCCCGCCTCCTCTACCAGCCAGTCATGCACCGCGCGTACGCCCGGATGGCTCAAAGCCCCCGGCGCATACAGCAGCATATAGCGCTTGTGATTGGGCACCGCCAACCCGAACGGCACGATCAACGCCCCCCGCTCCAGTTCATCGTTGAGCAACGTGCGGCGTGCAATCGCCACGCCCATTCCGGCAATGGCCGCTTCGATGGTCAGGTGATTGCGATTGAAGGTATGCCCGCGTCGCACATCCGCACCCTCGAAGCCGATGGCGTCGAGATAGAACTCCCATTCCGCGTATTCGTAGCTGCCGCGCCACGCGGTGATGTCGTGCAACAACGGGAAATGCATCAGGTCCGACGGGCCATGCAGCGGCGGTCGACCTCGTAGCAGGCTGGGGGCGCAGACCGGGAAGATCTGTTCGTCGAGCAAGGCTGTGGATAACAGGCCGGGGTAACTGCCATCGTTCAGGTCGATGGCCAGATCGAATTCGCCCTCGTGCAGCGGCACGCTGCTGTCCTCGGCCACCAGGCGCAGCTGAATGTCCGGAAAGCGCTGCTGCAAACGTGGCAGGCGTGGGGTCAGCCATTTGCTCAGGAACGACGGAATCGAGCGCACCCGCAAAATTCCGCTGATCATTCCGGCGTCCAGACGGCGCAATTCTGCATCGATGCTGCCGTAAGCCTCGTTGACCGTAATGGCCAGGCGCTGGCCTTCAGCGCTCAGTTCCACGCCCCGGGCACGACGATGAAACAGACGAAAGCCCAAGCGCTCTTCCAGCTGGCGAATTTGCTGGCTGACCGCCCCCGGCGTGATGTGCAGTTCTTCGGCACAACGGGTGAACGACAAGTGCCGCGCGGCACAGGAAAACACGTGCAGCCAGACATAGGTCTGGGCATGCAATTGACGACTCATCGTTTAGTCCTGCTAAAGGCTGTCTTAGGAAGTTTCGTTGGTCACGTCAGACCGAGGTTGGCAGTATCGCCTACATTGCGCTCGTCCTACAAAAATGGCAGCGATTCCTCTTCCATTGCTTGTATAGGCTTTAGCATGGCTATCAGTGTTTTTGATCTCTTCAAAGTCGGCATCGGTCCGTCCAGTTCCCACACCGTCGGCCCGATGCGCGCCGCTGCGACCTTCGCCCAGGCATTGATGGACCAAGGTTTGCTCGACGCCGTACGTCGGGTGGAAATCCGCCTGTACGGTTCGCTATCCGCTACCGGCGTCGGCCACGCGACCGACCGCGCCTGTGTCATGGGCCTGATGGGCGAATGGCCGGACAGCATCGACCCCACGTCCATCGACAACCGCATTCAAACGCTGCGCGACACCGGTGAATTGTCCCTGGCCGGCAAAGCGGCGGTCCCCTTTGACTGGCAGCGCGACCTCCTGCTGCTGGACGAGAGCCTGCCCTACCACCCCAACGCAATGTCTCTGACAGCCTTCGGCGAAACCGGCGAACTCTACGAGCAAACGTACTATTCGATCGGCGGCGGTTTCATCGTCGAAGCGGCGCAAGCCGAGTCCGGCATTGCGCCCGGTAGCGATGTAGTGCTGCCCTACGATTTCTCCAGCGCTGCCGAATTGCTCAGGCTCTGCAACAAGCATGGTCTGAGGGTTTCTGAACTGATGATGGCCAACGAACTGGCGTGGCGCAGTGAAGCCGAAATCCGCCAGGGCTTGCTGCACATCTGGTCGGTGATGCGTGAGTGTGTCGAACAAGGCCTGCGTCACGAAGGCATCTTGCCGGGTGGTCTGAATGTGCCGCGTCGTGCCGCGAAATTGCACCGTAGCCTGCTGGAAATCGGCAAGCCGAATGTCATCACCTCCACCCTGTCGGCCATGGAGTGGGTCAACCTGTTCGCCCTCGCCGTGAACGAAGAGAATGCGGCGGGCGGGCGCATGGTCACGGCACCGACCAACGGAGCGGCGGGGATCATTCCGGCGGTGCTGCATTACTACATGAAGTTCAACCCGGACGCGTCGGACGATGATGTGGTCGCGTTCTTTCTGGGTGCGGCGGCGGTCGGCATTCTGTGCAAGAAAAACGCCTCGATATCCGGCGCTGAAGTCGGCTGTCAGGGGGAAGTCGGTTCGGCCTGTGCGATGGCCGCCGCCGGTCTGGCCGACGTGCTCGGCGCCACGCCGGAGCAATTGGAAAACGCCGCCGAAATCGGCCTGGAGCACAACCTCGGACTGACCTGCGACCCGGTCGGCGGCCTGGTGCAAGTGCCTTGTATCGAGCGCAACGCGATTGCCGCCGTGAAGGCCATCAACGCCACGCAAATGGCCCTGCGCGGCGACGGCAAACACTTTATTTCCCTGGACCGGGTGATCCGCACCATGCGCGATACCGGCGCTGACATGCAGGACAAATACAAAGAGACTTCACGGGGCGGCCTGGCGGTGAGCTGGGTGGAGTGCTGATTGCACTGTCTGCGATCATCTCTTCATTTATGCCCTGAAACGGGCAGGCGCAATCGCACTTTGTAGCAGCTGGCGCAGCCTGCGTCCGGCTGCGCAGCAGTCGTAAAATCAGATGATGCGGTGTTTGATAAAGACCGCAATCTCAGGTTTTACGACTGCTGCGCAGTCGGACGCAGGCTTCGCCAGCTGCTACGGATCGCGGTGCACACAACGTCCGTCGCTTTTTTGCCGTGATTATTGTTCGACAATTTTTTCGGCATGCCCCTTGCTACGTCACCGGTGAGGCTGTTGAAACCTTAGCGAACGATCTGCCAATGGTCCGGAGTTGCGAACCAACCCGAACATGGCCGGTCAACAACTGCACGTTCAATCAGGCGGTGACGCATCATGGACAACCCTTTCCAAGTCATTACCGATGCCTTTGCACCGGAATACCAGATCAACCTGAGCATTCAAGGTCTGGATGGCAGCATCATGCTGACCCTCTCCAACACTGGCCGCGTGGTCGCCAAACGCATGATCAGCGCCGAGCAGCGCAACGACCCCAAACGCCTCAAACGGCTCGTGCAAAGCATTCAATTCGGCATCGCCATCGAACAAGGCCAGAGTGCCATGACGATCCTCGAAGCCATGACCGACGGCGACAATCACTCCCTGCCGCCGCCTCCGCTCAAAGGCCAGCCCCGACCTGCCATCAGGGTTTAAAGCTCGCCCTTCTCCACTTCGGGATGTTCACCGGAACCCGCACCGATCTTGCGTTGCGGGTGTTCGATCTTCACCGAAGGGAATTGCGACGAGGCGTAACGCACTACCAGAATCGCAAACGCCAGCAGCAGAATCCCGCCGCACAGGTAGATGATCCCGACATCCGGCGGATTATGGTGCGAAACGTTGGAGATCAGCAGCCGCGTCAACGCGGTGATTGCCACGTAGATCAGGAATCGCACCGGCATGTGATTGGTCTTGAAATAAATCCCGACCATCGCCCCCAATTCCAGGTAGATGAACAGCAGCAAGATGTCGTCGATCTTGATGTGTCCTGCTTCGATCATCCCCAGAAATTCCATCACGGCGGCCCACGCGGTCACCGCACCAATGGCAAACAGCGCCAGGTAGTGGAAGGTCTCGACGAACAGGTTGCCCAGGGACTCGGCCAGTTGATGCACGTTCTGCCGCAGGTTCTCGGCCCAGTTGATTTTCACGATGATGCTTCCTTAGCTCGGTTTGAGCGGATGATGCGGGATGGACGTGACGGTTGTTCTGCATGCAGAAAAAAGGCCAGAGGCTATGGATGAGAAGGTGATGGATTGTTACTGGACACTTTTTTAGTGTTTTCACCAACGCCATCGCGGGCAAGTCGAATCGTCGCACCGCCTGCTCCCACAGGGTTCACAACCGCCAATTTCGGTCTACATTGAAAAGCCACTACCCAAAGCGCAGGGATTCGCTTATCCTTTTCGCTGTATATAAATACAGTGGTCGAAACAGACAACTAAATGTGAAGGCATGTGAGGTGGTGAATGGCCGTCGAAGTGGTATACCGCAGCAGCCGAGATCTGGAGCGCTTGTTCATGGATAAAGCCGAAGCTGACCGTCATGACAAAATGCTCGAACTGGCCGAATTGCTGGCTGAAGTGTTACAAAAAGCCGTTCCGTCCCTGACCGAGCAGCAAGTGGAAGAAGCCGGGATCTACATGGCGAAGAATCGCGATGTGTTCGCCAAGGCATTCAAGAGCCAGCCGGATGCACTGTCCGAACTGCTGAATGCGCCGGTTGAAGTCGCCGCGCAAGCCGAACCTGTCGAGGCCATTGAAGCCGCTGAGCCGACCAAGCCAGCCAAAGCGACCAAGACGCCGAAGTAAGCAACGCCCAAATTGAATAGGCCCTGAGTCGACTGACTCAGGGCCTTTTTCATGTCTGGAATAACGGATTGACTCAGCGGTACAACACCTTCTCTGCCAATTCATCCGCCACCCGCGCCGGAGAACGTTTTTCCGCCTGGGCATGGGCGAAGACCTCGGTCAGGCGTGAGGCGATTTTCGACAGGTGCGCGGTGATGGTCGTCAGTTCTTCGCCACGGTGTTTGAGGGAAACGTAGATCAGCCCGCCCGAATTGATCACGTAATCCGGCGCATACAGAATGCCTCGCCGTTCCAGTTGATCGGCGACTTCCAGGTGCGTCAGCTGGTTGTTCGCCGAGCCGGCCACCGCCGAGCAGCGCAATTGCGTCACACTGTGGCTGTTGAGCACGCCACCCAGGCCACAGGGCGCGAGGATGTCGCACGGCGTGCTGAGCAGTGCGTCGTTGGCAATCGGGTGAGCGCCCAGTTGCTCCATCGCCAGTTGCACCTTGCCGTGATCAATATCGCTGACCAGCAATTCCGCGCCAGCCGCGTGCAGTTGTTCGGCGAGTGCATAACCGACGTTGCCCAAACCCTGGATGGCCACGCGCAAGCCTTCCAGATTATCGCTGCCCAGCCGCGCCATCGCCGTCGCTCGAATCCCGGTGAAAACGCCCATGGCGGCATGCGGCGCAGGGTCGCCCGCCGACGTGGTGCTGGTAACGTGTTGAGTCTGCTGGGCGATGCAATCCATGTCGGCCACCGAGGTGCCGCTGTCGATGGCGGTGATATAGCGGCCGTCGAGCTGGTCAATACAGCGCCCGAAGGCTTCGAACAGTGCGCCGCGATTTTCTACATGAACCGGGCGAACGATCACCGCCACGCCGCCGCCCTGGGCCAGCCCGGCCAGTGCAGCCTTGTAACTCATGCCTTGCGCAAGGCGTATGGCATCCTCGACCGCCGATTCGTCGCTGGGATAGGCAAGGTAACGACAACCACCCAGGGCAGGCCCGAGCCGACTGTTATGAATGGCAATGACCGCCTTCAACCCGGTGACCGAGTCGACACTCAGATGCAGCGATTCAAGGCGAGTGCTTTGCATGAGAGCGAACATCGTGGGGCTCCCGAATCACTTCTTGTAGTCGCCAGTATAGGCTTGCGCCTAAAAATTGCAGAAGCACACCGGAATAAGCAGCGTTGCTTTGAGGGCTTTTGGACATAACCCGAAACTGCATGTGTGCAGCACTGGACGAATGCCGGAGACGGGGCTAAAACGAGGCATTCGCCGGAGATTTTGATGACGCCTCGCCAATGCTTCTTCGATTGCCTGAACCGTTCACCGCCCGCGCTGTTCGAGGCGGCACTGTGGATGGCGGTCGAGCACGATACCCAGCTGAATCCCGAGGCGGTGCTGGCCAACTTCAACGACCTGACACAGCAGGTCAGCTATGGCTTGCCGATGCTACCGGTCAGCGAACTAGCCCAGCCATTGTTGCGGCGGATGAATGACCTGGGGTTCGCCCAGGACGACTTCACACCGCTGCGCCCACAAGTGGCCTTGCTCAATAAAGTGCTGGAACTGCGACGCGGGCAGCCGCTGTCACTGGGGTTGATTGCGCTGGAGTTGGCCAGACGCCTGGAAATCCCGCTGGTGGGGGTCAATTTCCCCGGGCACTTCCTGCTGCGGGTTCCGGGCGCCGACCACTTGCTCGATCCCTGTGGCGGACGTCGGTTGTACCCCAACGACTGCCGGGAACTGCTGCACCGCCAGTACGGCCCGAACATGAAACTCAGCGCTGACCATTTACTGACGGCTGATCCGGTGCAGATGCTGCAACGCCTGTCGCGAAACCTGCGTCAACTGCACCTCTCCCACGATGACTACATCGGCGCCCTGGTCGACGCCGAACGTGTGCTGGAACTGGGCAACGCCAACGCCGCCGATTACCTGGCTCGTGCGAGCCTCTATCAACGACTGGACTGCCCGAATGCCGAACGCTTCGACCTGGAGCATGCGCTATTGCTCAGCGACGACCCGATCCAGCGAATTCGCCTGACTGAGCGCCTCGGGCACCTGCCACCCAACGCCATCGTCCATTAATCGGCGATCCCCTGTGGGAGCGGGCTTGCTCGCGAAAGCGGTGTATCAGTCAAAGTAGATGTCGACTGACACTACGCCTTCGCGGGCAAGCCCGGCTCCCACAGAGTTCAGGTGCCCAGGGATCAGAGTCTGGCGTTATGGGGTGTCTGGCTGGTGGGCCGGGTGGGCTTTGAAGAAGGCCGGATGCGTGGCCGCCAGTGCCGCTACCCGGCGAATCCGTGGGTACGCCTCAAGGGAAATGTTGAATCGCTGCGCCGCATACAGCTGCGGGATCAGGTAGACATCCGCCAATCCCGGTTCGTCGCCCAAGCAATAACCTTCATCCCCGATCAACTGTTCCACCGTCGCCAGCCCCTGGCTGATCCAGTGCCCGATCCACTCCACCACTTGCGGTTCGTCATGGCCCAGCTGACGCAGCTTGTTGAGCACGCTGACGTTGTGCAGCGGATGCACATCGCAACCGATCACCGCCGCCACACCGCGCTCACGGGCGCGGGCAACGAGGTCCTTGGAGAGCAGCGGCACCTGTGGATAACGTTCTTCCAGGTACTCGATGATCGCCGGCGACTGAATCAACAGACTGCCTTCATCCGTGCGCAAGGCCGGCACCCGGCCTTGCGGGTTGATGCCCAGGTACGCCGGCTGTCGATGTTCGCCACCTGGCGGTGCAATCAGGTTGACCGGCAGGGCCTGGTAATCCAGGCCCTTGAGCGCCAGCGCGATACGCACACGATAAGACGAGGTCGAACGGTAGTAGGTATAGAGTTCCATCACCCAATCCTCTTAACGCGCCGGCAATACTTTACCGCGGCACTCGCCGAAGCCGATGGAAGCAAATCCTTCGCGGCTGCAACGGGCACGCAGGATGATTTCGTCGCCGTCTTCAAGGAATTTACGCACTTCGCCCGACGCCAGTTCGATAGGTTTTTTACCGCCTTCGGTGATTTCCAGCAGGCTGCCGAACTGACCGTTTTGCGGCCCCGACAAGGTGCCCGAACCGAACAGGTCGCCGGCCTGCAACTGGCAACCGTTGACGCTGTGGTGCGCAACCATTTGCGCCACGGTCCAGTACATGTGTTGGGTGTTGCTGAGGGTCAGGCGATGGGCCGGCAGGTTTTGCTCGCGCAGGCCTTCGGTGAGCAGCAGCACTTCCAGTTCGATATCGAAACCGCCAGCGGCCTGGTCGCGCTTGTCGAACAGGTACGGCAGCGGCTGCGGATCGCCTTCAGGGCGCGCAGGCTGGGCACGACGGAACGGCTCCAGCGCCTCGGCGGTGACGACCCACGGCGAGATGCTGGTGATGAAGCTTTTCGACAGGAACGGCCCCAACGGCTGGTATTCCCACGCTTGAATGTCACGCGCCGACCAATCGTTCAGCAAGCAGAAACCGGCGATGTGATCAGCGGCGTCACCAATGGCGATCGAGTCGCCCATTTCGTTGCCCTGGCCGATCCAGATACCCAGTTCCAGTTCGTAATCCAGGCGCGCGCACGGACCAAATGTCGGCTCGGTCTGACCGGCCGGCAAGGTCTGCCCTATCGGACGTCGAACGTCAGTGCCGGACGGGCGGATGGTAGAGGCGCGACCGTGGTAGCCGATGGGCACGTACTTGTAGTTCGGCAGCAGCGGGTTGTCGGGGCGGAACAGTTTGCCGACGTTTTGCGCGTGTTCGATGCCAACGTAAAAGTCGGTGTAATCGTTGATTTTCGCGGGCAGGTGCATCGTGCAGTTGGCCGCCAATGGCAGCAGTTTTGCGCCCTGGGCTTCGATCTTGCCGTGCAGGGTGCTGCCATCCTTGAACAGTTCGATCAGGCGTTCACGCAGGGCAACACGAGCCTCGCGGCCCAATTCGAAGAACGCGTTCAACTGACCGCCACGGGTCGCTTCAACGGCAACTTTGGCAGCGCCATCGAACAGGCCTGCTTCCAGCGCTGCTTCCAGATCAAAAATTTGCTCGCCAATCGCCACGCCGCTGCGCGGGGCAGAGCCGTTTACGCTGAACACACCCAAGGGCAGGTTTTGCAGCGGGAAATCGGCATGACCGTTGGCGGAGGCAACCCAGCTACGAGTGATGGAAGTCTGAGTCATGGGGTTATCTCCGGGTCGGGTCGAAAGTGGCGGGCAGCGTGGCCCAGCAGGCATCGTAATTAGTTTGTAGTTGCGGGCAATCCAGCGCGAAACGGCTAGGGCGCAATACCTGGCTGGTCTCGAACATGAAGGCCATGGTGTTGTCGATTTTCGCCGGAGCAAGGTCCGCGTTGATCGCCCTGGTGCAGGTTTCGCCATCCGGGCCGTGAGCGCTCATGCAACTGTGCAAGGACGCGCCGCCGGGCACGAAGCCTTCGGCCTTGGCATCGTACTCGCCCTTGATCAGGCCCATGAACTCGTTCATCAGGTTGCGGTGGAACCACGGCGGACGGAAGGTTTTCTCGGCGACCATCCAGCGTGGCGGGAAGATCACGAAGTCCAGGTTGGCCAGGCCATGCACACTGGTTGGCGAGGTCAGGACGGTGAAGATCGACGGGTCCGGGTGATCGAAACTGACCGTGCCGATGGTGTTGAAACGGCGCAGGTCATATTTGTACGGCACGTTATTGCCGTGCCAGGCGACCACGTTGAGCGGCGAATGATCGAGCTCGCAGCCCCACAACTGGCCAAGGAATTTCTGCACCAGCGTGGTCGGTTGTTTGAGGTTCTCGTAATGTGCAACCGGCGTCAGGAAGTCCCGCGGGTTGGCCAGGCCATTGCTGCCGATCGGCCCAAGGTCCGGCAGACGCAGCGGTGCGCCGTGGTTCTCGGCGATGTAACCGCGAGCTTGTGGGTCGAGCAGTTCGACGCGGAATTTCAGCCCGCGTGGCAGCACGGCGATTTCCAGCGGCGCAAGCTCCAGCACGCCGAGTTCGGTGGCGATGCGCAAACGGCCGAGCTCCGGCACCAGCAGCAATTCGCCGTCGGCGTTGAAGAACACGCGCTCCATGGAACGGTTGGCGCGGTAGCTATGGATGCTGATTCCGGCCGGTTTTTCCGCACCCGAGTTGGCGGCCATGCTGACCAGACCATCGATGAAATCGGTGGGCTCGCTCGGGATCTCCAACGGGTTCCAGCGCAGGCGGTTGGGGGTTACTTCACCCAAGGGGCCGCCAGCCAGTTGCCGATCCAGTTTGACGAACGCCGGGTGATTGGCCGAGGGCTGAATGCGGTACATCCAGGTACGCCGCGCTTCACTGCGGGCCATGGTGAACGCGGTGCCGGAGAACAATTCAGTGTAGAGGCCATAGGGGGCTTTTTGCGGGGAGTTCTGGCCAACGGGCAATGCGCCGGGCAACGCTTCACTGCTGAACTCGTTGCCGAAGCCAGACTGATAAGCCAGCGCTGGCGCGGTTGAATCAGGGTTCATGGAGCCTCCTGAACAGGGAGAAGGCGATGACCTGTCACTCTATTGCAGAGGTTCGGCACGCCCGGGTTATTTTTATCGTAATTTGATTACGCATAACGTAATTTGATTGGTATTGACCGTCAAGCTATAAAGACGCCCATTCGTCCCGGGATCAGACTGCCTCCATGGAAACGCCGCGCAACAACGACAAGCAAAAAGTCCGCTCGGCCGAGGTCGGCACCGACATTCTCAAGGCCTTGGCCGAGTTGTCGCCCTCGACCTCGCTTTCGCGCCTGGCTGAACACGTGCAGATGCCGGCGAGCAAGGTTCACCGCTATTTGCAGGCGCTGATCGCCAGCGGATTTGCCGAACAAAATACCGCCACCAACCACTATGGCCTGGGCCGTGAAGCGTTGCGCGTGGGGCTGGCGGCACTCAACAGTATGGACGTGCTGAAAGTCGCCGCCCTGCCTCTGGCCGAACTGCGCGATGAACTGAATGAAACCTGCTTTTTGGCGGTGTGGGGCAATCAGGGTGCGACCGTGGTGCACATCGAACCCGCCGTACGCGCGGTGACGGTGGTGACGCAATTGGGATCGGTGTTGCCGCTGTTGAGTTCGTCCACGGGGCTGGTGTTCGGAGCGTTCCTGCCAAAGCGTGAAACCGTCGACTTGCGCGCGCAGGAGCTGCAAACCGGCAGCCTCCATGTCCTGGCGGACGACCAGGCTTACTCGGCATTGTGCGAACAGATTCGCGAACGCGGCCTGCACCATGTGCATGGTTTGCTGATGCCCGGGGTCGATGCATTGTCAGCACCGGTCTTCAACGCCATCGGGAACGTGGCAGCGGTCATGACCATTGTCGGCCCGGCCTCATTGTTTCACGCCGACGAGAACGGCCCGGCGGCGCAGCGTTTGCTGACGGCGACACGGGCCGTGAGTTGGCGGATGGGGTATCAGGCCGATGATGTCAGTCGCTGAGCCCGGCAGGACATCGGCGATCAGCCATTGCCATTAGCGGATGGTGGTTTTACTGGTGATGCTCTCAGGGTCGTCGAGAACTTCCTGAATGACCTCCAGCGCCCGCTCATGTAATCGGGGCTGCCCGGATATTTCAGCAAACAGTTTTTCCACGGTGTACACATCCCCCAGCAATCCGATCAGGCTTTTCTGCACTGCAGTAGCACCCGACTTTCCCAGACCTGCCTTGCCCAAGGCCGCCAACTCAATCACCGCCTTCGCGAAATGACTCAGGGCTTTGGACCGATTACCCTCGGTATAGGCATGAACACCTTGCACCAAATTCTGAGCCAGCAAGGCGACACTCAATGCGATACCGACGGGGGCGTAGACAATGGCAATGACGCTCACCGCCGACACGACGGCGTTGTACACCAGGCCGGTGATAATCTCTTCAAGGCTTCGTGTTTTCTCGTCGACATCAGAAATGACCTTGGTCACCACGTCGTAATAGCACCAGTACAAATCTGTGACGCGACTATTACGCTCCAGTGTCGGCGCCTCGGTGAAGTTGGCTTGCTGCTCAAGATCCGTCAGATATGTACCCACCTGCGGCTGATATTTCCCAAACACCCGATCACAGAAGTAGTCGCCGAGGCCGTGGGTTTTCACCGCTCTCACGAAGTCCTCGAATGGCCTCAACTCACGTCCATCCGGAGCATCCGGGGTAAACAGATATTCCACGATCTTCCCGGCAACATGCAGCCTGAAGACGAACACCCCGACGACTAAACGTCCCCTCAGATGAAGTTTGTACAGCGCACTGTGGCGCACCTCGTCAGGTGCCTCGCCCAAGGGGCTTGCCTTTTGCGGTTGATCGAACGCTTCGACGACCTTCACCAGCTCCTCGAAATGTTCCTTGGCCAACCGGCCGGTGAACAGTGCCTGCATGATTGCCACGCGCATCTGGCGTTGCATGATCGCCTTGGATAATTGCTGCTTGAAATAACCTTTGGAGCGGTCGATATAATTGGCGCGCAACATGTCGATGTACTTTTCGCCGGGCCGTAATATTCTCGAATGTATGGCGAGATCATTGATAGGGAGATTATTGATTGAGGGGTGGCCAGCCTCCACAGTAAAACGCGGGTAATGGGACTTTTCGTTATCTGCGTAAAACACCACTTCGCCGACAATTAACTGCGTCAGCGTCATCTTTTGTTCCGGTGTAATTTCCACATAAATATGATCTGGGTTGATCTCGATACGCTCGCCTTTGCTCAGAAGGTGTTCTTCTATTCCTTGCTTGATCAGTTGATGACAAAAACGCTCATAGCTGACAAAACCACCCTCGCGAACTTCAATTGTTTTCAGTGCGCGGAGTTCGCAATTGATCCGGGTAAAGTTTTGGCGTTGCTGATCGGTCGCGGTGCGATAACCATAGGGCGTGTGGTTTTCTTCCTGCGCCACGAGCCAAGCCCGATGGTTGTAAACAACCGGGTTCAAAACTTCAGCCCCTGTGTAAGGGGTAGGCGCGAGCGCCACTCCTCGCCACAGATTGGGCAGTTTGGAGACCTGTTTCAGATAACCGCTGATTACCTCGCGATCCACCGCATGGGAGTGCCACTGCAGGTAGTCGCGTCCCTCTGACGTTGCCGTCCATCCGCCGATATCCAGGCTCAATCGCCTGAGGGATGGCAATTCGTACCAGTCTTGTCCACCCGGCGAATCCGGAGCATACAAAAGCCAATCATCCTCGCTGGGGATGCGGCTGCCGACGGTAACCAGTTCCCTGAGTGGGCGGGTTTCGTCGCGCAGTTGTAACGGCGCGATCATCAGGTTCGCATTTCCGTCCACCGCACGTTGAACACGATGAAGACCGGCATCGCCGAGATGCCCCTGAAGCTTCGCGCCAAAGGCACTCACCAGTAATTGACACCGGGTGACGCGGGTCATGGCGGCGAGCACCTCAGTGCGCTGGAACATAGCCCTTAGTTCAGCGCCATAAGCAGCGCGAACGTCTTCGGTCAGCACTTTCTCCAACCATTGCTGGTTCAATCCGGAAGGAAGATCCTCACCGACAAAGGTGATCCACCCCCGCCATCCTTCCTCGTGCAGGCCGCACAGGAGCAAATCCGTGAGGGACCGTTTGTCTTCCTGCATGACTCGACGCCCGCCCACATTGAAGCTGTAACGGCTGGTGGTCATCAGATTGTCGGGATCCAGCGTGCTGCCAAATTCCAGCTGCAGCAACTGACTGGCAATGCTTTTTGCGTAGGTCCGAAGACTGGCGTGTGCTCCCAGTTGTTTATCCAGTTCGGACTGACTGGCAACCAACTGTTGTTCAAGCTCGACAAAATCTAATTGTTCGCTAATATTGGCACGTTCAAACCACTGCGGACGACGACCATTAGTATCGGGTAAGTAGTTGCTCACTACGTTCATATCGCTGCCTTTGGTTAATAAAATTGAAAGAGCGAAAAACTCGCACAGCCAAAATTACCCCAAGACAAAACAACACCCAAACCACTAAGCAATACCAGCTATTTACAATTAAAACCCTATGTAAAAACCCAACCCTTGAACATCAATCCTGGTGCTTTGCTGATCACCTGAATCACTCCCACAACCCCAACAACTTTGCCTTCGCCACTGCTTGCGTCCTGCGCTCAACCCGCAACTTTCCATGTATTCGCCGGCTATGGGTTTTAACGGTATGCAACGATATAAACAGAGCATCGGCAATTTCTTGATTGGAATGACCAAGCGCAATCAGCTTTAGAACTTGCAGCTCACGCTGACTTAATGTTTCCGTTGCATCTGCACGACTGTAAAGTTGATGGCAAGACAATAGTGAGGTCTGCTCATCGTGCAGCAACAAAGGCTGACGCAGGTGCAACTCATTTAACGCCTGGAATGTTTGATACCGGGTAACGCTGACCACTCCCTCCTGCAACACATCGCTGGCCTTCGTGGTTTGACCGCCAAGCCACAACACTTCCGCCAGAGCCAGTTGTAATTCGGTAGCGAGCGCCCACATTCCACGCGTCTGAGCCTGCTTCATCAAAGATTCAACCTGTGCTGCTGCATCGATTGCATCCAGCTCTGACCGAGTTCGGGCGAGGATCAACAAATACTCGATGCGCGGTATCAGCTCAAGCGTGGCCGGGGGCGCCTGACGCGCCTGGGGTCCGCGATAGTGTTTGAGCACACGCCCCAAGGCCTCGCACGCCAGTTCGGCACGTCCCTGTTGCAACCAGAAATGGCTACTGATTTGCAGCAAGACACCGCGATAAACCGTGTCAGGAATATGCCGTTGCTGCATCAGTCGCTCTGCGTCGCGCAGCAGGACAAACGCTTGGGCATAATCGCGTTGATTAGCCGCCACTTGTGCCAGACCAAGAAAGCCATACAGCACGCGCTTGTCGTAGCTGCGTAAGCACTGCTGCAGGCCGGCCTGAAAAAAAGCCTCGGCGCGTTCATCGTGTCCCAGGCACAGTGCAAGCCGCCCCCTGCGCAGCGCGATTCGACCGAGCAACGGCACTGGTCGCTCGACTGGCTGACTCAGCAACTCATGAATGTTCGCGAGCAAGCTTTCCGCGCGCTGGGGAGCGCCACGCTGTTCAAGCAATTGCGCATGATCGAGCTCCAGGAGTCCTTCGAACACCAGCGAGCCTTGCGCACGCGCCAGGCACAACGCTTCACGGTTCAACGCCTGCGCCACATCGAGCTCGCCCCGCAGCAAGGCCTGCTGCGTCAAACCCGACAGGCTCATCACGCGCACGGTCCATAGGTCGGGGCCAAGGTCATTAAGTGCATCGATAAAATGTGCGCGCGAAGCTTCCATACGCCCCTGCAAATGCAGCAACCAGCCTTGTTGGGCCTGCCAGCGAGCGATCAATTGCTGCTGCAGAATCGCCGTCGGCTGCGGCGTGAATCGCGACAAGTGCCCGATGCATTCGGCGGCCTGCTCGAATCGCCCGGCAAACAACGAGGCTGCCGTGATCAAGCCGACCAGTTGCGGTGAGCCGAACATAAGCTCTTCGCCTTGATGCTCATACAATCGCAACAACAGCACGACGGTCTGTTCCTCGAACAAGTGCTCGAAACTGAAGTGCTGCAACAGGCTCACGGCGACTTCGAACTCTTCAGCCAGCAACGCCTGTTCGAAAGCCGCTTTCCAGTCCAGCTCTGTGGCGAACCACTGACACGCGCGACGATGCCAGGAACGCCCCGCGGGCCATTGTTCGTCGCGCATCAATTGCGTCAGCGGCGGGAAAATCTGTAGCCAGTCGGTCGAGTCTTGCCAGGGCTCGATGAAGCACCCCAGCTCCTGCAAGGTCTTGAGACATTGCGCGCCCTCACCCGCGCCAAACAGGTGATCGCATAACCGTGCATTGAATCGTGGCAAATGCGCGAGCACCCGCCAGGCCTCGGTCAACTCCGGGGTCAGGGAGGTGAAGAGTTCGTGTTCGAGGTAATCGAGCAACGTGTCCGCTCGACTGTGCAACGAGTCATTGCGTGACCAGTCGCATTTTTGCAGCAGAGCCACGCGAACCCCGGCACACCAGCCGCCGCTGCGCTGGATGATCTTGCTGGCGGCGGTGTTGGCATCGGCCGGCGTCAGGTGGTGCAACAGCGAGGTGATTTCAGCTTGATTGAAGGCCAGCGTCGAGGACTCACATTCGAACAGTTCGTCGTTGAGCAACAACCGTGGCCAATTGCATTGCGGGCGACGGCGAGTCCCCAGCCACCAGGTCAACATCGGACTGCTGACGGCCAGCATGCGATCCAGCAGCAGGTCGAGTTCCGGGTTTGGCACACGGCAATAATCGTCCAGAAACAGCCAGGTCGGCGCTTGCAAACGCGCCAGTGCGCGGAGCATCGTAGCCTCCTCCGAAGACGCCATCCCCAGTGACTCCGCCAGACGCTGACGAAACTCCTCCACGCTCATGGCAATACCTGACAGTGGCAACCAGCAGACGCGGCAATGCGGCGGTGCCTGCAACAGGCAGTCGGCGAGCAGCGCCGATTTGCCACTGCCGGCAGGAGCGCAGATTAATTTCACCCGCGCGGCCGACTCCAGCAACGGTTCGCTCAGGCGATCACGCGACAGGTGATGCGAAGAAAGTCGGGGCAAAAATCCAGATCGGTCCAGACACGGAGTCATGGCGGTCATTGCGGCGTGCCTTTTTATAATTGTGGGGCAACCCTAGACCTGTCTAGCCCGCTTGTTGAGAAGTATTCAGCACGCTTATTGGCGCCCATAAAAAAGGCGACCACCCGGTCGCCTTTTGCCCTGCGTCTGTATCCACCTCCTTATCTGACACCCTCGGCACGCAACGCCGATGGCGTGAAGTCGGCAGCCTTGGCTACGAAGCCAAACTGGTAACTGTGTTTCTCTTCGTTCTTCATTCCAAGCGCGATGTAGCGGCCGGCAATAATGTCGTAGAGCGCTTCCAGCGTATAAGCCTGAGCCTGGTGATCGTAGACGTACTCAGAATGCCCCTCTGCCACTCGCCACAATTGACCGCGACCGTCGTAGTGATCCACCAGCGCGGCTTGCCAGCTGTCTTCGTCGATGTACATGTGGCGCTTGGCGTAGATATGGCGCTCGCTCGGCTTGACTGTACCGATCACTTCCCAGACACGGTGCAGCTCATAACGGGTCAGGTCCTGATTGATATGGCCGGCCTTGACGATGTCGTCGTATTTGAGGCTCGGCGAGTCGAGTTTGTAGCTGTTGTAGGGGATGTACATTTCCTTCTTGCCGACCAGTTTCCAGTCGTAGCGATCCGGCGCACCGGAGAACAGGTCGAAGTTGTCGGACGTGCGCAGACCATCGGATGCGGTGCCCGGGCCATCATAAGCCACTTGCGGGGCGCGACGTACACGACGCTGCCCGGCGTTGTAGATCCACGCCAGACGCGGCTCCTTCACCTGATCGAGGGTTTCGTGCACCAGCAGCACGTTACCCGCCAGACGCGCCGGCGCGGTGACTGACTGTTTGAAGAAGGTCAACACGTTGGCGGCTTTGTCCGCGTCCAGATCCTTTATCAGTTCCGGGACGGAGATTTCTTCCTCGAAGCGAATCGGCGTGTAGCTGCCGTTGGTTTGCGGGGTCACCTGGGTGATGATGCGTTTGATGTTGCCACCGTGGTAACGGGTGATGTGGTTCCACAACACTTCGACGCCGTTCTTGGGAATCGGGAACGCGTAGTAACGTTCGCCCGTGAAACCCGTCAGGCCGTTACCGTCGTTGATGGTGGACGTATTCAGTGCGCTGCGCTTGGCCGACTCGAAGATTTCCGGTGGCGCGGTCACGGTACGGTGGGTTGGGTATACCGGGATCTTGTAGGTTTGCGGATAGCGCTTGAACATCGCCACCTGGCCTTCCGACAACTTGTCCTTGTACTTGTCGACGTTCGCGGCGGTGATGACAAACAGCGGCTTTTCGCTGGCGAACGGGTCAGACAGGAAGCCTTTGCTGTCCACCGGGGCGGCGTTTTTCGGGAGGCCACCGGTCCAGGCCGGGATCGTGCCGCTGGCGTTGCCAGCCTTTTCGGCGCCCAGCGGTGTGAGGCTGGTGCCGAGTTTGTTCGCTTCTTCCGGCGAGACTGCCGCCATCACGTTGACAGCCAGCAAGCTCAGGGCCAGGGCGCCGCATTGCAGAATCATCTTGTTCATTGAATTCATCCTTCTCAGCCAGATCAGAAGTTCACGCCGAAGCTCAACGCCACGAAGTCGCGGTCTTCGAGGACGTTGTAGTCACCGCCAAAGTAATCGGTGTAACTGAGGCTCGCGGTATAGGTGTTGCGGTAGTCGGCATCGACACCAACGCTGACCGCCTTGGAGCCTTTGTTGAACACCCCGTTGGGGGCGTAGCCGGCGACGTCGTGCGCCCAAGACAAGTTGGGTTTGAGGTTGACCCCGCCAATTACGTTGGCGTAGTCAAGGATGGCCCGGGCGCGGTAGCCCCAGGAAGTCGAGGTGATAAAGCCTTCGGTGTCGCCGCCGAAACCGTACTGGCCGTAGACCGAGTCGCGGCCATAACGCAGTTCGCTGCGCGGCTCCAGACCACCGACGAATACCGCTGCCGCTTCACCGACAATGGTCAGACGTTGAGCGCCCAGCACCTGGTCGAAGAACTGCGTCATGGTGCTCTGGATTTGCGTGACTTCTTTGCGGCGATAGCCTTTGTTGTCACCGCCAGGTGTCGTGACGATGGGCGATGCGGCACCACCGGCAATCGGGTTGATCAACGCCAGCGTCAGGTCGTTGGTGCTGACCTGCACCGGAGCGTTCGGGCGATAGCTGATCTCACCGCTCCACGCGGTGCCGGTAGGCAAGGTGGTGGAGAAACTGGCGCCGTAGAGTTGAATGTCTTCGGGGTAATCGAGGTAATACTGACCACGACCCAGCATCACACTTTGGGCCAGACCCGCACCGCTTCCCGGTGCCAAACGGTTGGCTGTGGCGACCATGCCCGGCAGGCTGGCCAGCGTCGAGGCGCCGGCCGTGACGGTGCCGACATTGGGTGTGCGGCTGTGGTAGTTCATGAAATACAGGCCGTACTCGGTGTCATCACCGAGCCAGCGCAAGGCAGTACCCCATTGTCCGGAGTCCCGCGCATCGCGGTCGCCGCCACGGGGAACGACCACACCTTCGCGGGTAACCAGAATCGGCTGGCCGAACGCTGCGGCCACCGGCGCCAATGGAGCAATCGCGGGACTGCCGACGGTGTAATTGTTGTTGCAACCATCCGCCACGACGTCGACAGCGAAGAAGGTGCCGCAGTTGTCGACAACAGTCTGGTCCCACTCCAGTTGGTAGAACGCGTCGACCGAGAGCTGATCCGTCAGGCCTTGGGAAACGTACAGCATGTTCACCGGAATCAGGCCTTCCTTGATCTCGGCACCCGGACGACGAAACGCAGAAACGTCCACCGGGTTGATGCTGTTGATCGAGTTGCCGATGAACGTACTTTCACCCCAGCTCACCACTTGCTTACCGGCGCGCACGCTGCCCGGAAGTTCGGCGATGGAGTAGTTGTGATAAACGAAGGCGTCGAGAATTTGCGAGCCTGCGGACTTGGCGCCTTCTTTGCGGCCGTGGTCACTGATTTGCTTGAACGGGCGAGTTTCGTCCTGCAACTCGAAGTCGTACCAGTACTTGCCACGCACGAACACACCGGTATCGCCGTACTTCAACTCAAGGTCGTGAATACCCTTGAAGATTTTGGAGAAGGTTTCGCCCTTCTCGAAATTCAGACGCCCGTCATCCCCCGTCGATGACTGCCCGGTCCCGCCATTGACAGTGCCCACCAAAGCATCTTTGGCATCGCGCATGCCCCAACTCGCGCCGACGGACAGTGAGGAGTCAAACGTCCCCTCGATCTCCCCGATATTGAATGAAACAGCCTGCGCCTGGGCACAGCAGCCCAAGGCAACCGCAGCGGCCAGCGCGTGCGGTGTGAAGATGGCGCGCATTGTTGTTTTTGTCATGCGTCTTCCCCGGTGAGTGACAGAAGGCCTCACCCTACTGCCGCAACCCGGGAGCGATAAGCGCACCAAGGAGGTATTCGTGGTGTACCTCTAAAGGATGAATGGCCAGGCAGGACGCGGGTTTGCGCGGGGCATGGATGGGCTGGATGGAGGGTTATCAGTCAGATGCATGGGTGAGGCTAAATCCGACTTGTAGCAGCTGCCGAGCAACGCGAGGCTGCGTCCGGCTGCGCAGCAGTCGTCAAATTGGCAATCGCGATTTCTCAGGATGAATTAGTGCGAACGGACTACGACTGCTTCGCAGCCGGACGCAGCCTCGCGTTGCTCGACAGCTGCTACATGGGTGTGGTGTGCCGGGACTGTTGCCCCGGCTGCAAAACTGCATGTCGTGAATCGCTATTTTTCCTTTGGGCCAAGCGACTTATTCTTGCCGGGCTTTCACGGTGAACAGCCGGATAGCACGAAGCGATGTTGTGTGATCAGTCCACTCCATTGGCGACAGATTCAGATGAGTCGATGCCTTATCGATTGATCACCCTGTGTTCTCTGACGTTGATTTGTAGCTCCTGATCCACGTCTTGCTTTGGCCGCTGCGTTTGCAGCGGCCTTTTTTATGGGCGTTGGTTTTGTGGCGGTGGTGATCGGAATTTTCGCTCAAGACACGCTTGCAAGATATTTCCTATAACAAGATAAGAAATCTCTTCTTTGCGCGAGAGATGTTCGCGCTTTTATTCCTGGCATAAAGAAATCCCTCTCAACTCTATATGTAATAACCCACACATCTCTCGGACCCAAACACTGTGTTTTCGTTGTAACTTTAAATGGCACGACGCAATAACCGGCTACCCGCCAACACGTAATTCATCAGCCCATATGCACATTCAAAAGGATATGAATATGCAAAAACCACCCAAAGACTCCAACCAATCAAGGCCAGGCACATTTTATCTCGATACACCGGTCGAAATAAAAGGCATTGCACCTGACCACATGATTCCTGCACCGCGAACATCAAAAGTACCGATAGATGGACCATTCGGCCACGGCCACAGCGCCTTTAATCAAAACCTGCTCACAATCCAACGCACAACCAAAGCGCTGGAGCAGGAATATCAAATCAGGTCCAGCCATCTACCGCAAACAATTGAAACTGAACTCGCTGCCACACGACTTGAGGGTTCAACCGATCCACTTCCGCCGGTCCAGTCGATTATTCGAGAGCTCGACGTACGAAACAAACTTACATCACGCAAAGCTGCAGAGCTCCACAGCACAACAGCTATTGCCCATTCGTTTTATGGAGGAGATCCGTTTAATCGAAATATCAACGAATTTATGAAAAAAGCGACAACCCTTGAAAAGAGGCCGGTGCCAAACGGCATTGCCATGCAGGCGTTGTTTCAGTCCCTGCGGGCAGCACACGATGCAAGGTTGCTGTCTCAAGGCGTCGAATTGCTCAGTCAGCAACACGTCAATGTGCAGAACTTTCTCAGTGCCGTGCAAGCCAATGAGGAGGCCCAGAGAGTTGCAGCAGAGCTAGCGCGCGCCAATGAGGAGGCTGTGGCAAGAGCTCATGAGCAAGCGCGACTTGCTGCGCTGGAGAACGCCCGGCGAGTGGCAGCAGAACAAGCTCAAGAGCAGGCGCGACTTGCCGCTTTGGAGAACGCGCGGCGAGTGGCGGAAGCACAGGCTCGAGAGCAAGCAAGACTGGCCGCATTGGAAAGCGCGCGGCAATTGGCGGTTGAGCAGGCGCGGATTGCAGCAGAAGCGGCAGCCCGGCGGGTCGCTGCGGAACGGGCGCTTCTCGAAGCACAAGCCGAAGTCAAACGGCAGGAAGAAAAGGCACGCGAAGAACAGGAAGAAAAAGAAAGAAAGGAGGCCGAAGCCAAAAAACACGCGCAAGAGCTCGAACGATTCAGAGCGATGGTTGCGATGTTCAAAGCGTGGGAAGCCGCCAAAATCAGTCGGCCGTTTCCCATATCAGGACAGTCTGCCGCAGCGGGTCCGGTGTTCACCTTGGCCTCGGGGCGCCTCGCCACTGGCGTAGCGACTACCCAAGCGGTCAGGTCCGCACTGCACACCGCTGTTGCCGCAGTCACAACAGCAGGCACCGCAGCGGCAAGCGCTGTACTCGTCGGATTTGCGGCGCTTCTGTTTCCTTCGCCGCTGGCTGACGGTGAAAGCCGTCAACTGAACACCCCGCTTTCGGATCTCGTCCCGGACGACTTCCATGCCTGGAGCCTCGCGCTTTCGGAGTACCAGCCCAACGATCTCCATGCCTTGAGCTTCCCGCTCTCGGATTTCGCACCGGGCAATCTTGATGACTTGTATGCAGTAGCCCAGGTCGATGGAGAAATCAGGCTGCCGGTAGCGATCGGCTCCAGATCAGTGGGGAACATAACCGAATTCGTTGTCGCTGCCACAAACGACACATCGATACCTGGCAACGTCCCGGTGCGACTCGCCACTTTCGATCCAGCCGTCAATGCGTATAGGTCTTACAACCCGGATGCCCCGTCCATCGGCATGACCTGGACGCCAATCGTCAAGCCGAACAACGGGTCAACCACCCTCCCCGCAAGCGAGCCGAACATTGCCGTTTACGACGGCACGACCCTAACCGCCTTGGAAGGAAGGCTCGATAAATTTCCAGAGCTGGATTTGTACAGCTTTGGTGGCTTTATCACCGTCTTCCCGGCTGAATCGGGTATCCCCCCGATTTTTACAATGTTCAGGGATCGACGGAACGAACCGGGTGTTGCCAGTGGTTCTGGACAGTCGGTTTCGGGAAATTGGTTGGGTACGGCCTCGACTTTGGGAGGCGCGCCGATTCCTATGCGCGTGGCGGATAAACTTCGAGGAAGAGAGTTTTCAAGTTTTAAAGCGTTTCGCAGAGTATTTTGGAAGGCGGTAGCAAATGACGAGGTATTGATAGATCAGTTCACCCACTTCAATAAATTTGATATTAGAAGGGGACTATCTCCTAGCGTTCTCCCATCGGAGCAAGTGGGTAAGCGGCAAAAATATGAAATTCACCACATCAAGCCAATCAGCGAGGGTGGCTCGGTCTACGACCTAGACAATCTTCAAGTATTGACACCAAAGCAGCACATTGAAACCCACTCCAAAAAAGGAGACAAGCAAGATGAACTTTAAAAACAAATTTGAAGAATATACAGAATCTGAATATATAAGCCTTATAAACCGATTAGTTATAGGCGATTACTCATCAGAGAAAGAACATGACGCAATTATTGACAACATCGTAAGCACTTCAGAACATCCAAACGGAACAGGCATCCTGTATTACCCCGAACCGGGTGTCGAAGACAGCCCTGCCGGCGTATTAGAAGCCATAAAGCAATGGCGAGCCGCCAACGGCAAACCAGGCTTTAAAATAGAAGAATAGTGATAAGACAGTGGAGCCAGCAGACATGCTTGGCTCCACTTTCCAGTCTGTCACTCCAAAACGACAATCCTGGAGCCATAAAGGAGGAAGCCGGCATGAGCAAGCTTAATATTTCAGACTATACCGAAACAGAGTTTCTCGAACTCTTAAAAAAAATTTGCCGCTCTGAATACACTACAGAAAAAGCTCAAATAAGTGCAGTAGTCTTATTTGAGGAGCTGACAGAGCACCCAGACGGATCTGACTTAATTTACTACGCAGAGACGGACGAAGATGCCACACCCGAAGCTATCATTGAAAAAGTAAAAGCGTGGCGAACTGCCAACGGAAAGCCGGGCTTTAAAATAGAAGAATAGAGATAAATTGTGGAGCCGGCAGACGTGCTTGGCTCCACTTTCCGGCATATCACCTCAAGAGCGACAACCTAGAACCATAAAAAAGAATCCTATTAAAAGGGGGACTGTCACCAACCCCCCCCATCCGAGCAAGTGGGTAAGCGGCAAAGTATGAAATTCACCACATCAAGCCAATCAGAGGGTGGCACGGTCTACGACCTAGATAATCTCCAAGCACTGACACCAAAGCAGCACATTGAAACCCACTCCAAAAAAAATAGACAAACAAGATGAACTTTAAAAACAAATTTGAAGAATATACAGAATCTGAATATGTAAGCCTTATAAACCGATTAGTGGTAGGCGATTACTCATCAGAGAAAGAGCATGACGCAATTGTTGGCAACATAGTAAGCACTTCAGAACACCCAAACGGAACCGACATCCTGTATTACCCCGAACCGGGTGTCGAAGACAGCCCTGCCGGCGCATTAGCAGCTATAAAGAAATGGCGAGCCGCCAACGGAAAGCCAGGCTTCAAGGCAGAACAATAAAACCTGAAAAAGGGAGTATGCGATCACGCATGCTCCCTTTACATCATTTGATTACAACGAATACTTCTGCAGATTCCCCATCATTTCCTTCAGTGCTTCAATATTGTCCTTCGGATGCGCAGCCCCCTCAAAATCACAAATCTGCTCCCACTGCGCCGCCACATCTTCTGGCGAGAACCCCACCCGTGGATCAAACCCGGCACCCAGGCTGCGCTCCCAACGCACTTTGCCCATCCAGCCGCCGCCCACTTCAAACAATCCGGATGTTTCTTTGCAATTTTCGCTGGCCAGATACACCACCAACGGGCTGACCAGTTCCGGTTTGAGTTGCTCGAATACTTGCGGCGGGATCAAGCCTTCGGTCATGCGAGTGCCGCCGGTAGGCGCGATGGCATTGACCAGGATGTTGTTCTTGCGGCCTTCAATGGCGAGTGTGCGAGTCAAGCCGTAGAGGCCGAGTTTGGCCATGCCGTAGTTGGACTGGCCGAAGTTGCCGTAAATGCCCGAGGTCGACGCGGTGAAGATCACGCGGCCATAGTTTTGCTCACGCATGTGTGGCCAGGCGGCACGGGTGACTTTGTAGGCCCCTTCGACGTGGACGCGGTAAACCAGGTCCCAGTCGGCGTCGTCCATTTTGTGGAAGGTCTTGTCGCGCAGGATCCCGGCATTGTTGACCACTACATCGATACGACCAAAAACGTCGAGTGCGTGCTGAACGATTTTGTCGCCGTCAGTGACGGAGTCGTGATTGGCCTCGGCAATCCCGCCAGCCTCGCGAATTTCGGCCACTACACGGTCTGCTGCCGACGCGTTGGCGCCCTCACCCTGCGCCGAACCGCCGAGATCGTTGACCAGCACTTTGGCGCCCTGTTTGGCGAACAGCAGCGCATGTGCCCGACCCAGGCCGCCGCCTGCACCGGTGACGATCACGACTTTATCTTCGAAGCGCACAGACTCACTCATGGGGGGAACTCCAACAGGCCAGGGGACAATGGGTTCGAGTGTCAGGCACGGCGCTGCTGGTCACAACGAACAAGGGGCGGGCTGAATGGTGTCCGATAAGGCTGGGGGATAATCAGGAGCAGGCGGCCCTGCGCGGAGGCAACGCCAGCCGATCACGAAACTCCAGATAATGCTTGAGCACCTTCGCCGGCGCTTCAATCTGGGGATAGTGGCCAATTTCGGCCAGCAGGATGGTGTCCGGATGGGGGATCAGTTCGCGATAGCGCGCGACCATGTGCGCACCGGAAATCGGATCGACCTCGCCATCAATGACACGCAGCGGCACTTCACCGCGCTGCATGGCGCCGACCCAACGGTCGCGCTGGACCCGCCGCTCTGGAATATACGTGATGAGCTTGTGCATGATCCGCGGGCCGTGATTGCTGTTGATCAGCCCCCAGAAATCATCCATCTCACTTTCTGTCGGACGGGTCATCCGCCCGAAAATCTTCCTGAAGCTTTTCACCAGTGCGTCACGTGTGAACGCTCGGCCGATCATCCAGCCCAAAGGGCTGAGCAACAATTTTTGCGCCAACAGCGGGCGATGAGCTTCCGGGAACAGGCCGCCGTTGAGGAACACACAACTGGCGATGTGAATGCGGGTTTCGTAATGCCGGGCCAACAGTTCCTGCGCCACGCTGTCGCCATAATCGTGGGCCAGCACGTGCACCGGTTGCGTGACACTCAAATGCGCCAGCAACGCCTGTTGCACGTCGGCCTGTTCAAGCAGGCTGTATTCGTGGTTCACCGGTTTGGCGGAGTCGCCAAAGCCAAGCATGTCGCAGGCAATGACCCGATAGCGCTGTGCCAGTGGTTGCCACAGGTAATGCCAATCCCAACTGGCGGTCGGAAATCCGTGGATGAGCAACAGCGGCTCACCCTGCCCGGCCGTCCAATAGCGAATGGTCTGGCCACGGAATACAAACGTCTGGCCGCGTTTGCGCCAGACACACAGCGGGATCTCGGCAAGCGCCATTAGAGTTTATAACCCGGGTCTTGTTGATCGAGTTTGCGTAGCAATGCTGGCCAGGCCAACGCGCCACCCATCCCTTGAGCACTTTTGGTCACGCCGGCGATCATCGCCCTGGCGCCTGCCAGAATCTGCGGTTCGATGGTGATCAGTTCGGCACCGCCGTTCTGCGCCATCACCTGAATATCGCAGGCGCGCTGGAAGGTAAACATCATCAGGAACGTATCGGCGATGGTGCTGCCACAGGTCAGCAGACCGTGGTTGTGCAGCATCAGGAAATTGTTTTCACCGAGGTCGGCTTGCAGGCGCGCCTTCTCTTCATGGTTCAACGCAACGCCTTCATAGGCGTGGTAGGCCAGACTGGACAAGACAAACAAGGATTGCTGGCTGATCGGCAAAATACCCTGTTTTTGTGCCGAGACCGCAACGCCGGCAGCCGTGTGGGTATGCAACACGCAGACCACATCGTGGCGAACTTCATGCACGGCGCTGTGAATCGTGTAACCCGCCGGGTTGATGTCGTAAGGACTGTCCATCAACTTGTTGCCGGCTTGATCCACCTTGACCAGGCTCGACGCGGTGATCTCATGAAACATCAGCCCGAACGGGTTGATCAGAAAATCTTCGGTACCTGGCACCTTGGCCGAAATGTGCGTAAAGATCAGATCGTCCCAACCATGCGCCGCGACCAAACGATAACAAGCCGCCAGATCAACGCGGGTCTGCCATTCGGCGGCACTGACCTGGCTTTTGACACAGTGGGGCGACTGGACGGGAGCAACATTCACGGCATGACCTCCTGTTCTTATTGTGGTGCTGTCGTTATGCCAGTCTAGTCAGCCCCCGGCCTTCGTGTAGTTGCATTGGCAGCCAGCTTGATGACCGAGCGAGTCAGTGGCGCAATCTTCACTGCAATGCGCTGACCAACTGTGCCAGCCAGGGTTCGGCATCGGTTTCGGGGGTGACACTTTCGCTGGCGTCCAGGCGCAGCATGGGCAGCACTTCGCGCAGACCCAGTTCATTGAACAATTCACGCATCTGCTCGCCACCGCCACAGAAGGTATCGCCATAGCTCGCATCACCCAGGCCGATCACCGCCCCCGGCAGACCGCGCCAGGCGGCAGGCAACTGATCGCGAATCATCGAATACAACGGTTGCAGGTTGTCCGGCAATTCACCCATGCCGGTGGTTGACGTCACTGCCAGAAACGCCTGGGGTTCGAATGCCAGAACATCAGCCAGTAACGCGCGTGGGTTGTGCATGGTTTCAAAACCGGCGGTCTTCAAAATACTCGCGGCGTGGCGGGCGACTTCTTCGGCCGTGCCGTACACCGAGCCGGAAAGGATGGCGACTTTCATCAATCTGATCCTGAAACTGAGTGAAAACCGGATATTAACAGCACGACCTGCATTGTTCTTTTAGAATGCTGCGCTCAATCACTCTGGAAAGGATTCTCCGATGATTAATGCCCAGCTGCTGCAAATGGTGATCAATGCTTCCAACGACGGCATCGTGATTGCCGAAAAGGAAGGCGAGCAGGACAACATCCTGATTTACGCCAACCCGGCATTCGAACGTCTGACGGGGTATACCAGCGAAGAAATCCTCTATCAGGACTGTCGCTTTCTGCAGTCCGGTGACCGGGATCAGGCCGCACTTGCCACCATTCGCGAGGCGCTGAACAAGGAAGGATCCTGCCGGGAAATCCTCAGGAACTATCGCAAGGACGGCACCCCCTTCTGGAACGAACTCTCACTGTCCACGGTAAAAAACCCGAACGACGGGCAGACTTACTTCGTCGGCGTACAGAAGGACGTCACGACCCAGGTCAAAGCCCAGCAACGTGTTGCGCAGCTGGAAACCCAGTTGGCCGAGGCGCACGCCGAGCTTTCTGCGCTGAAAGCGACGAACGGTAAAAACAAAACGGTGAATTAATGGTCACTAACTACAATCACCAATGACTTTGTATCTATATCTTTCGAGCAAGCCATGCAGCGCGACGCACTCCTGACCCAGGACGAACTGGATTTCATCCAGACCATGCAACACAACCCACAGCTCAATGTGCGTGATGCAACGTCGAGCCTGCTCGTTAACAGTGGCTCGCAGATACGTGATTTGCTCACGCGCCTCGCCGCTCATGAGCAAGTCACCATCCAGGCCCATTTCGAAAATCAGCAAATGACCTTTCCGCTGCACCTGGTGGAAGATGAATTTCATGCGCTGCATTTGCGTTTGGGCGTGCCAAGCATTTACGAAGACGGGCCAATGGTCCGTCCTTGGCGCCTGGTACTTGAAGAGCCGGTGGCACTGGAGAATGCCAAAGGCCAGCCCGGCACAATGTTTGTGCACGAAATCTCGTTCAAAGGGGTTTTGCTGGAGGTCCGCAACAAGACCAAGCCACCCAAACACTTTGCCTTATGGTTCAGCCCGTCAGGCTATGAACGGATTTCTTTGCGCGGCACCTTTGAGCGTCAAACCGAGCAAGGTTTCTACGCCTACGAATTGAGTCAGTCTGACAAGGACGAAACCGAACGTCTGCGCCAATACATCCTTCAGCAACATCGCCTGACACACCCCGCGCTGCATATCTGAGTTTCAGGTATCAAGGTTTCCCGCCAGGAACTGTTTCAGACGCTGGCGCATTACCCTTGCTTCGTTCCCCAGACATCCGATCGATGATCCGGCCAGGCTCTCTTGCGCCAGGTCTGACGCGTCCCCCGCCAGCAATAACTGACAGTCAAGGCTCATGGCCAGTCGACTCAACCGACGCGGCAGCTCCGCAGCGGGCGCATGATTGGACACCAGCACCAGTGCCGCAGGTTTGACCCTCTCGCAAACCAGCGTCAACTCGTCGAAGGGCTGACCGATAGCCAGTAGTTGAATCGCCAGATCGACACTGCTCAGGTACAGCCCGGTGATCAGGACATCCAGCTCATGGGCCTGGTCGGCAATAGCACAGACAATCACTCGGCGCGGTTGCATGACACGCACCAGCAGCAGGCGTTGCAATACTCGGGAACGCAGAAAGGCATCCAGAAAAAGCCACTCGCTGGTCTGGCCGAACGTTTCATGACGCTGAAGCAATTGCTTCCAGACCGGGAGCAAAATGTCCTGAAACACGACCGTCAGTGGGTAACTGGAAAAAATCTGACCATAGAGTTGCTCCAGTTGAACCTCGTCAAAGGCGCTGACCACCGCCTGAACCTGCTGTTGCCACTGGGCATAGTCAGCCTGAACGAGCTCGGTGGGTATGATCTGCGCCAGCGCCTTGAGCGGTTCGGTCCTGGCCAGGATCTTGCCGACTTTGCTGACCGCAACGCCGCGGTCGATCCAGTCGAGGATGCTGCGAACCTTCTCGATATCGTGCATCGAGTAAAGACGATGCCCACTTTCAGTGCGTGTGGGCTGGATCAATCCATAACGCCTCTCCCAGGCGCGCAGCGTAACCGGGTTGATGCCCGTCAGACGCGCAACCTCACGAATAGGAAACAGCTCTTCCCGATCGAGAGGACGATCCGATTGCGGGGTAGAGGTAACGTCAGTCAGGACAGGCATCAAGTCGACGTCCATGTTCAAAATTGGATCCCATTCTAACTCTCCCGCCGACTATTCAACACAGTGATAATCGACGCATCATGCTGGTGTATTGGCCAGAATCAGGAATAATCCTTGCTTGTCTCGAAGCGCAGCCCACCACCCCGGCGTTGCGCCTGGCGAAACTCCTACCCGGAGTAACGCAACTGTTATAGGAGATTCACAATGTCTACCTCACCCGTCACGCTGATGGTTGCGCGCCGCGTTGCCGAAGGACGCTATCAGGACCTGATGGTCTGGTTGCGCGAAGGCGAACAACTGGCCACCGATTTTCCCGGTTATCTCGGCTCTGGCGTGCTCGCTCCGCCGCCCGACGATGACGAATTCCAGATTATTTTCCGCTTTGCCGACGAGCAGACCCTGCACGCGTGGGAACATTCTGCGTCGCGCACTGCCTGGCTGGCGCGCGGCAGTGACCTGTTTGGCCACAAAACAGAACATCGCGTCAGTGGAATCGAAGGCTGGTTCGGCGCGGTCGGTCAGCGCCCGCCACGCTGGAAACAGGCCGTGGCGATCTGGCTGGCGTTCTTTCCGGTGTCCCTGTTGTTCAATTTTTTACTCGGGCCTTTGCTGAGCGAAATGAGCCTGCTGCCACGGGTGTTCATCAGTACGTTGTGCCTGACGCCATTGATGGTCTATTTCTTCATTCCATTGTCGACCCGTCTGCTGGCCAACTGGCTGAACAGCGCGGCCCCACGGCCGCAGCCCTCCGAGCCCATCCCTCAAAATCAATGATCCGCATGGGGTCCGCTTCCACGGTAGGTGAATGCCGTCGCGCGCTGGTATAGTTTTGCTCTTACCGCGACGCGAGCCATTCATGACCTCTTCCGCAGCCCCCATCCTCATCACCGGTGCCGGCCAGCGTGTCGGCCTGCATTGTGCGCAGCGTTTGATTGAGGACGGCGAGCGGGTGATTTTCACCTACCGCAGCGAACGCCCCGGTGTCCAGACGCTGCGTGATCTGGGCGCCACCGCGGTGTTTGCCGACTTCTCCACTGAAGCCGGGATCCTCGCGTTCATCAGCACCCTGAAAACCCACACTGACAGCCTGCGGGCGATTATCCATAACGCCTCCGAATGGCTGACCGAAACGCCGGACACCGACGCCGCCGCCTTCACCCGCATGTTCAACGTGCACATGCTTGCGCCTTACCTGATCAACCTGCACTGTGGCGACTTGCTGCAACGCTCAAGCCCGGCGGACATTGTGCACATCAGCGATGATGTGACCCGCAAGGGCAGCAGCAAACACATAGGCTACTGCGCCAGCAAAGCCGGGCTCGATAGCCTCACCCTGTCCTTCGCCGCGAAATACGCGCCGACAATCAAGGTCAACGGTATCGCGCCCGCCCTGCTAATGTTCAACCCCGAGGATGACGCGGCTTACCGCGCCAAGGCGCTGGCCAAGTCAGCGCTGGGCATCGAACCCGGCAGTGAAGTGATCTATCAGAGCCTGCGCTATTTGCTCGACAACCCTTATGTCACCGGTACCACCCTGACCGTCAACGGCGGACGGCACATCAAATAAGATGCCCCGCGAGGATGCTCCATGCCACTAACCCTGCCTCAGAACGCCCTAACCCAGAGCTACCGCGAGATTCTCATCGGTCTCGGTGAGAATCCGGATCGTGAAGGCCTGATAGACACTCCGCTGCGGGCGGCCAAAGCCATGCAGTACCTCTGTCATGGTTACGAACAAAGTGTCGAAGAGATCGTCAACGGCGCGTTGTTCGCCTCCGACAACGATGAAATGATTATTGTCGACAACATCGAGCTGTACTCGCTCTGTGAACATCACCTGCTGCCCTTCATCGGCAAGGCCCATGTGGCTTATATTCCAACGGGCAAGGTGCTGGGCCTGTCGAAAATTGCGCGGTTGGTGGACATGTTCGCCCGTCGCCTGCAAATCCAGGAAAACCTCACCCGGCAAATCGCCGAAGCAGTGCAACAGGTGACCAATGCCGCCGGCGTCGCGGTGGTCATTGAAGCCCGGCACATGTGCATGATGATGCGCGGTGTCGAGAAACAGAATTCGACCATGAACACCTCGGTGATGCTCGGCGCCTTCCGCGAGTCGAGCAACACCCGCCAGGAGTTCCTGCAATTGATTGGACGGAGCACGTCGTAATGCCACAACTTCAACCAGGAATGGCACGCATCCGGGTCAAGGACCTGTGTCTGCGAACCTACATCGGAATCAACGAGGATGAAATCCTCAACAAGCAGGATGTGCTGATCAACCTGACCATCCTGTATGCAGCCCAGGAAGCGGTGCGCGACAACGACATTGATCACGCGCTGAACTACCGCACCATCACCAAGGCAATCATCGCCCACGTGGAAGGCAATCGCTTTGCGCTGCTCGAACGCCTGACCCAGGAAATCCTCGATCTGGTCATGGCTAACACCTCGGTGCTGTACGCCGAGGTTGAAGTCGATAAGCCTCACGCACTTCGATTCGCCGAATCGGTATCGATTACGCTCGCGGCAAGCCGCCAAGCTTCAAGCGTTTAGCTACAAGCGTTAAGCTACAAGCCACCGCAATCCAACTTGCAGCTTGAAGCTTGCCGCTTGAAGCTGCCTCGCAGAGGCCCCCATGACCGATCAACAACGCCTGGAACTTGAAGCCGCCGCCTTTCGCCGGCTGGTGGCCCATCTGGACAGCCGCAAGGATGTACAGAACATCGACCTGATGAACCTCTCCGGTTTCTGCCGCAACTGCCTGTCCAAGTGGTACAAGGCCGCTGCCGACGAACGCCAGATCGACGTCAGCCTCGATGACGCTCGCGAAGTGGTTTACGGCATGCCGTACGCCGAATGGAAAGCCCAATACCAGCAAGAAGCCAGCGCCGAACAACAAGCGGCGTTTGCCAAAGGAAAACCCAATGAGTGATTTGAACACCCTGCGCGCCAGCCTCAAGAGCGGCGAACACGTCTTTGCCGACACCCTGGCCTTCATCGCCGCCGGTTACGACTATCAACCACAGGCTTTCAACAACGGTGGTGTGGAAAACGCAGCTGGTCAGAACGAAGGTTCGTGCAAGACCCTGGGTCTGGCGCTGCTGGAAGGTCTGAGCGATGAAGAAGCGCTGCTGGCGTTTGGCGAGCATTACCGTTCGGTGGTTGCAACGCCTGATGGCAGCGACCACGGCAATATCCGCGCATTGATTGCCCATGGGCTGGCTGGCGTGAAGTTCACTCAGCAACCACTGACTCGCCGCTGATTCAAAATCAAAAGATCGCAGCCTCGTTTCACTCGACAGCTCCTACAGGGATCGTGTTTCTCTGTAGGAGCTGTCGAGTGAAACGAGGCTGCGATCCTTTGGTCTTCCAGGGCACATCCCGACTTTAAAGATTGACCCGGCAACTTTATTTCGTTTGCCGGGCACCGCTGCTCACGGCTTAGATAAAAAGAAGTATCCCTTCTTCAGAGTCGGTCATCCATGAGCAGCGAATCCATCAGCCAGTCGATCAACATCGTTCATCCTGTCACGCTCAGCCACGGTAAAAACGCCGAGGTCTGGGACACCGATGGCAAACGCTACATCGACTTCGTCGGCGGCATCGGCGTACTGAACCTCGGCCATTGCCACCCACGCATCGTCGAAGCCATTCGCGAACAAGCCACCCGGCTGACCCACTACGCCTTCAACGCCGCCCCGCATGTGCCTTACATCGAGCTGATGGATCGCCTGAGCGCGTTCATTCCGGTGGATTACCCGGTCAGTGGCATGCTCACCAACAGCGGCGCGGAAGCGGCGGAAAACGCCCTCAAAATCGTCCGTGGCGCTACCGGCCGCACTGCCGTGATTGCCTTCGACGGCGCTTTCCACGGCCGTACGCTTGCCACCCTCAACCTCAACGGCAAAGTCGCCCCCTACAAACAGAAAGTCGGTGTGCTGCCGGGGCCGGTGTTTCACTTGCCATACCCGAGCAAGGACAACGGCGTGACCTGTGCCGAAGCGCTGAAGGCCCTGGATCGCCTGTTCAGCGTCGAGATCGATGTCAATGACGTGGCATGTTTTATCGTCGAGCCGGTGCAGGGTGAAGCGGGCTTCCTGGCGATGGACGTAGAGTTTGCCCAAGGGCTGCGCAAGTTCTGCGATGAAAAGAACATCCTGCTGATCGCCGATGAAATCCAGTCTGGCTTCGGCCGCACCGGCCAGCGTTTCGCATTCTCGCGACTGGGCATCGAGCCGGACTTGATCCTGCTGGGCAAAAGCATTGCCGGCGGCGTGCCGCTGGGTGCGGTGGTGGGGCGCAAAGCGTTACTCGACACCTTGCCCAAGGGCGGTCTGGGCGGTACTTATTCGGGCAACCCCATCGCCTGCGCCGCCGCGCTGGCGACGCTGGATGAAATGACCGACACGCAGTTGCAAGCCTGGGGCGCGCAACAGGAAGAAGCGATTGTCAGCCGCTACGAAGCCTGGCGCGACAGCAAGCTATCGCCGTATCTGGGGCGTTTGACCGGCGTGGGTGCGATGCGTGGCATCGAGTTGATCAATGCTGACGGCACGCCAGCATCGGCCCAGTTGACGCAACTCCTGAGCCTTGCGCGGGACGCAGGCTTGTTGTTGATGCCCAGCGGCAAGTCGCGCCATATCATTCGGTTGCTGGCGCCATTGACCACCGAAGCCTCGGTGCTGGAGGAAGGCCTGGACATTCTCGAAGCGTGCCTCTCCAAATTATCTTGATTGCAAAATGCGTTCTGGGACTGACATAGCGAATTAAGTTCGCTTGTTGTCCCCGAATTCGTGTCGCAATACTGACCAAAGCCCCCTTTACCTAGCGAGAACATCACCACCTACACATTGAGGCCGTCATGTATCACGACAATATAATTTATAAGAAAAAGTCCAACGATCCTCAATTCCTGCTCGCCGTCGCCGTGGTGCTGTTCCTCGGTTCCTACCTGATGAACCTGGGCAACAGCGCCCTAAGCCATTTTTTGCAACCGCTGTTGGGCAATACCCCGGACAGCCTCACCGCTCGCAACATCGCCACTGGCCTTGGCATTGCCGTACTGGGCACGCTGAACTTCCATGTCCTCGGGCGCTTGAAGTTCAAGGTGCAGACCACCGTGGTGTGGGTCGAGCTGCTGATCCTGTTTCTCGCGTTCTTCGATACTTTCGACCTCTCCTACAGCTTCATTCTCGACAAAGTCGGTTTCCTGATCCTCCAGGGCGCTGCCACCACTTTGTACATCTCCGCGTTGGCCATTGTGATCGCGTTTGTTCTGGCGCTGATCGGCGCGGTGGCGAAGCTGTCGAATAACGGTTTGGCCAATGCCCTCGCCTCTTTCTACACCTCGTTCTTTCGCGGCGTGCCGCTGCTGATTCAGATCTACCTGATTTACCTGGGCCTGCCGCAACTCGGCTATGTGGTTGACGCGGTGCCGGCCGGCATCCTCGCCCTGTCACTGTGCTATGGCGCCTACATGACCGAGATTTTCCGTGCCGGTATCCAGAGCATTCCGGTCGGCCAGTGGGAAGCTTCGCGAGCCCTGAACATCAGCCCGTTCAAAACCCTTTTCCGCGTGATCATGCCCCAGGCCTTGCGGGTGATCATTCCGCCGACCGGCAATCAGTTTATCGCCATGCTCAAGGACAGTTCGCTGGTGTCGGTGATCGGTGTCTGGGAACTGATGTACCTGGCCAAGACCCAGGGTCGGGCAGACTTCCGCCACCTGGAGATGCTGATTACTGCGGCAATGATTTACTGGGCGCTGTCGTTCATTCTCGAACGGGTGCAGGCGCGAATCGAAAAGCGGGTCAACCGTTCCACGGCAAGGGGCTGATACGTGATGACTCGAACCAACACCGCTGAACAACTCGACCTGGCCCCGGCTGTAAATCCCGGCCCTTCGATGATCTCGATTACGGGCCTGAACAAGTGGTACGGCAATTTTCACGCCTTGCGCGATGTCGACCTGAACGTCGCCACCGGCGAAATTCTGGTGGTGTGCGGGCCGTCAGGCTCAGGCAAATCGACGATGATTCGCTGCATCAACCACCTGGAAAACTTTCAGAAAGGACACATTCAGGTCAACGGCATCACCCTCACCAGTGAAGCGGAAAGTGTCAGCGCCGTGCGCAGCGAAATCGGCATGGTGTTTCAGAGCTTCAACCTGTTCCCGCACTTGAGTGTGATGGACAACCTGACCCTGGCCCCGCAATTGGTACAGGGCGTTTCATCCGCCGAAGCGAAGAAACGCGCACAGGTTTATCTCGAACGCGTACGAATTGCCGAGCATGCCGACAAGTACCCCTCGCAACTGTCCGGCGGTCAGCAGCAGCGCGTGGCGATTGCCCGGGCGCTGTGCATGAACCCCAAAGTGATGCTGTTCGACGAACCGACCTCCGCGCTGGACCCGGAAATGGTCCACGAAGTGCTGGACGTCATGAGCGAATTGGCCACCGACGGCATGACCATGATCTGCGTGACCCACGAAATGGGTTTTGCCAGCAAGGTCGCCGACCGGGTGTTGTTCATGGATCAGGGCCAGGTCATCGAACAAGCCACCCCTGCCGAGTTTTTCAACAACCCGCAGACCGAACGCGCGCGGAAATTCCTGTCGCAAATCATCGGTCACTGAGAAGCGCTTTACCCCGCATAACAATAACGAGAAGTGGAGATGGACATGCTCAGTAAGAAACACGCAATCACCCTCGCAGCCTCCCTGTCACTGTTGTTTGTCGGCGTCGCCAATGCCGGTGCCGTGCTGGACAAGATCCAGAGCAGCAAGACGTTGACCGTCGCTACGTCGGCGACCTGGCCGCCGCAGGGGTTCATCAACGACAAAAATGAAATCGACGGTTTTGATATCGATGTGTCCAAGGAGATTGCCAAGCGTCTCGGCGTCGAGGCCAAATTCATCACGCCCGACTGGGATGTGATTACCGCCGGCAAATGGAATGGTCGCTGGGACGTTTCCGTGGGCTCGATGACCGCGACGAAAAGTCGGGCACGGATTCTCGATTTCCCCGGGACTTACTACTACGTGCCTTATGTGTTTGCGGTGCACAACAAATCCACGGTCTCCGACCACAAGGCACTCAATGGCAAAACCATCGGCGTCGAAGGCGGCACCACGTCAGAAGACTATTTCAGCCAGGCGCTGGCCATCGAAACCACTGACGTACCGCCCGTCGTCTATGACGTAAAAACCGAAAAAATGAAGACCTACGCAGGCTCTGTCGGCCCGCTCGACGATCTGCGCCTGGGCGATGGTACCCGACTGGATGCCATCCTCACGCAACGCAGCACCCTGGATGCCGCCGTCAAGAAAGGCTACCCGCTGCGCGCCGTCGACAACACCGTGGTGTTTTTCGAACCTCTGGCCATTGCCACCGACAAGGGTGATCCGGAGCTAAAAGCCAAGCTGGGTGAAATCATCGGCGAGATGCACAAGGACGGCACGCTGACCAAGCTGTCGGACAAGTGGTACGGCGTGGATTACTCGACTCTCAAGTAGTACGCCTTCCCACTGTGGGAGCGAGTCTGCTCGCGATGGACGTCAACGATGACACGGCTTTGCTGAATGCCCGCGTCGACCTTGCGTTTTTTCGCGAGCAGGCCCGCTCCCACAATGTTTGACGTACGCATAATTTACTGGCCATTTCTCAAGGATCGACCATGTCCTTCCCCAACACCTGGTATTCCCAAACCTCGCTGCCACGCGCGGCCAGGCCAGAATTGAACACGGACGAAACTTGCGACGTGTGCATCATCGGTGCCGGCATCGCCGGCCTCACTGCCGCCCTGGAGCTGACGCGTCGCGGCAAGCGGGTGATCATTCTTGAAGCCAATCAGGTGGCCTGGGGTGCGTCCGGCCGCAATGGCGGCGTGGTCTCGCCCGGTTGGGCTGAGGGGTCCGGAGCGATTCGCAAGAAACTTGGGCTGGACCACGCCAGGGCGCTGTTCCAGATGTCGGCCGAAGGCGTGGAGATTGTCCGCCGCAACATCATCGAACTGGCTCTGCCCGGTTGCGCGCCATCCGCGGGCACGATTCGGGTCAAGCGCTACGACGACGGCGCGGGCGTGAAAAACCACATCGAAACCATGCACCGCGACTTCGGTTATGAACTCAACTACCTCGATACCGCTCAGGTCCGCGAACGGGCACACACCGTTCGCTACTTTCAGGGTGTCGAAGATCCGAACGCCATGCATTTCCACCCGCTCAATTATTGCCTGGGCCTGGCCCTCGCCATTGAAACGGCGGGAGGCAGAATTTTCGAGCAATCGAAAATGCTCGCCTGGCATCGCGAAGGCAACGACAAAATCGTCAAGACCGCGCGTGGCACCGTGCGCTGCAAGGATCTGGTGTTTTGCGCGGGCGGTTATGGTGGCCCCGAGTTGCAAAAGCTCAGCCGCGCTTACCTGCCCATCGCCACTTACGTAGTGTTGAGCGAACACTTGGGCGACTCGATCAAAACCGTTCTCGACTCCGGTGCGGCCTTCTCCGATGACCGTCGCGCTTCAGATTACTATCGCATCGTCGAGGGCGATCGCCTGCTTTGGGGTGGACGCATTACCACCCGCAATGAACAGAACGAGAAAGCACTGGCAGCCATGCTCAAGGCCGACATGGTGTCGGTCTATCCACAACTGGCTCCGGTAAAAATCGAAATGGCCTGGTCCGGCCTGATGGGTTACTCCACCAACAAAATGCCCAACCTGGGGCTACTGGAGCAGGGCGTCTGGGCCTGCACTTCTTTTGGTGGACACGGTTTGAATACCGGCTCAATTGGCGGCAGGGTGATTGCCGAAGCCGTGTGCGGGGAAAGTGCGCGCCATGAGTTGTTCAAGCCGTACTTGCTGGACTGGAACGGCGGGCCGTTCGGTCGAGTGGCTGCCAATGCGATCTATAAATCACTGAAGGTGATGGACTTTGTCCAAGAGCGGTTCAAAGGCTGATGAACACAGGCGAACCTGTGGGAGCGAGCCTGCTCGCGATGGCAATTTATCATTCAACATAGATGTCGGCTGATACACCGCTATCGCGAGCAGGCTCGCTCCCACATTGGAATGTGATCAGGCATTAAATTGTGGGCACAAAAAAACCGGCCGAGCAGACTGTGTGAAAACCTAGC
>NZ_AKJS01000067.1 GCF_000282215.1 Pseudomonas sp. GM21 | reverse complement strand
ATCAGCGTTTGCGGTGTATCAGGCAAACCGCGTAAACAAAACTTACGACTGCTACGCAGCCGGACGCAGGCTTCGCCAGCTGCTACAAAAATTGCGGTGTTCGCGAATCGGTAGCTGCTGCCGAAGGCTGCGTCCGACAGCGAGGCAGTCGTTAGACACTTACAACCAACACGCATCCCAAAGCGGATAGTCATGAACGCGCGTCACCAGTCCTGCTCGGATCGGGTTGGCCACGACATATCGAGCAAGCCCCTTCACATCTTCCTCCCGCCGAACCGCACGATCGTGATATCCCTTCTGCCAAAGACGCCCCCGTCGCCCTAACGCCTGATTGACGGCAAGACTGCTTCGGGACTTTATTCGGCACATTAGCTCGGCCAAGGTTTTATCACGCAACTGCACCAGACAATGCAGATGATCCGGCATCACCACCCAAGTCAAAAAATCGGCCCAGCCATCCTCTTGTACCATTCGAAATTCCTGAACAACCAACCTCCCCAAATGCCAATCAGCAAAAAACGGCCGCCGCTGGTGGACGACAACCGTTAATAAATAGATCCGCCCAGGTTCAGAAAAACGACCAATGCGCAGGTGACCTGCTTTCGAATTGACTGGCACTCCATTGCCTCCTTATCCATCGAAAAGTGACCTGGAATCTACAGCGTTGCCCGTCAGCCCGCGTGGCACCAATGACCACAAAATATGAAAGCCATAACGCGATCTGTAGCAGCTGCCGAGCAGCGCGAGGCTGCGTCCGGCTGCGTCCGGCTGCGCAGCAGTCGCAAATCAGCGTTTGCGGTGTATCAGTCAAACCGCGCATGCAGGATTTACGACTGCTACGCAGCCGGACGCAGGCTTCGCCAGCTGCTACGAAGAGTGCGTCGCCACATCAGGTCTGTTTGCCAGTAAACTCTCCCCCCTTTAGCCGCCATCATTCCCCCCGCGGCCATCACCTAATTTCCAACGGAGTCCGCCTTGCGTCTGTTCCACACCTCCGACTGGCACCTCGGGCAGAATCTGCACGGCCAGGAACGCGATTTCGAGCACGCCTGTTTTCTAGAATGGCTGTTGCGCCAGCTGAAGCTGGACCAGCCCGATGTGCTGCTGATCGCCGGCGATATCTTTGACACCGTCAACCCACCGGTCAAAGCCCAGGAGCGCCTCTACGATTTCATCGTCAGCGCCCACGAGCAGCAACCCTTGCTGACCATCGTGATGATCGCCGGCAACCACGATTCCGGCTCGCGCATTGAATTGCCCGCGCCGTTGATGCGCCGCTTGCGCACCCATGCACTCGGTCGGGTGCTGTGGCTTGATGACGGTGAACTGGATGCCGAACGCCTGTTGCTGCCGTTGCCCGATGCCAGCGGCGAGATTGCCGGCTGGTGCCTGGCGCTGCCGTTCCTGCGCCCCGCCGAAGTCACCGGTGCGCAGTTGGGCGACAACTATTTGCGCGGGATTGGCCAGGTTCACGAATGGCTGATCGAAGCGGCCAACGCCAAGCGCACACCCGGTCAGGCGTTGATTGCGATCAGCCACGCGCACATGGCCGGTGGATCCGTATCGGAAGATTCCGAGCGCAGCCTGATCATCGGCAACGCCGAAGCCCTGCCTGCCAGTCTGTTCGGGCCGAGCATCAGTTATGTCGCCCTTGGCCATTTGCACAAACCGCAGAAGGTCAACGGCGAAGAGCGCATCCGCTACAGCGGCTCACCGATTCCGCTGTCGTTCTCCGAGATCGGTTATCAGCATCAGATTCTCGATATCACGCTCGACGGCGAGACCCTGGTCAGCGTCGAGACGAAGCTGATTCCACGGGCCGTCAACCTGCAACGCATCGGCCCGGCGCCGCTGGCGGAAATCCTCCTGCAACTGGCCGACCTGCCCAACATCGATTTGCTGGCCGACATCCAGCGCCAGCCGTGGCTGGAAGTCCGGGTGCGGCTGGACGAGCCACAACCCGACCTGCGCCATCAGATAGAAACCGCCCTGCAAGGTAAAGCCGTGCGCCTGGTGCGCATCGCCGCCGAATACGCTGGCAATGGCAGCCGCGAGGGTGTCGATGACGGCACTACCCTCGTGGAACTGGACCAACTCACGCCTCAGGAATTGTTCAGCCGCGCCTGGCAGGACAACTACGGCAGCGAGGTCGATGAGCAAACGCTGAAGGACTTTGCCGAGCTGCTACAAGACGTGCAGATCGAGAGCGAACAACCATGAAAATCCTCGCGATCCGCCTGAAAAACCTTGCCTCCCTGGCCGGGCCCTTTGAGATCGACTTCACGGCAGAACCCTTGGCCAGCGCCGGTCTGTTTGCGATTACCGGACCCACCGGTGCTGGCAAAAGCACCTTGCTGGATGCCTTGTGCCTGGCGCTGTTTGGCGCGGTACCCCGCCTGAGCAATGCTCAAGTGTCTGCCAAAGCGCCAGACGCCGATGGCGAAATCAGCACCGGAGACCCGCGCACGCTGCTGCGTCGCGGCACCGGCGAAGGCTACGCCGAAGTGGATTTCGTCGGCATCGACGGCCGTCGCTATCGCGCGCGCTGGGAAGCCAATCGCGCCCGGGAGAAAGCCGGCGGCAAGCTGCAAGCCAGTCGCCAGAGCTTGCGGGACATCGATCAGGATCAGCTGCTGGCCAGCCAGAAAGTTGAGTTCAAGACCCAGCTCGAATCCGTACTGGGCCTGAACTTCGAGCAGTTCACCCGCGCCGTGCTGCTCGCCCAGAGCGAATTCAGTGCATTCCTGAAGGCGAACGACAACGAACGCAGCGAACTGCTGGAAAAGCTCACCGACACTGCGCTCTACACACGCCTGGGTCGCCGCGCGTTCGACAAGACCAAAGAGGCGCGTGAAGCGCACAAGCTGTTGCAGGACCAGGCCACCGGCGTGACGCCGCTTGCGCCCGAAGCCCGCGCCGAACTGGATGAGCGCTTCAATGAGGCCCAGCAGCAACTCAAGACGCAGCAAGCGCAGCTCAAGCAGCTTGAGCTGCAACACACCTGGCTCAAAGACCTGCGCCAGTTGCAGGACGAGCAACTGAGCGCCACTGAACAATTGACCAGCGCGCAGCAGCATTGGGACAGTCTGGTCGGCGAACGCCTGAAACTCACGCGTCTGGAACAGTTGGCCCCGCAACGGCATCAATTTGCGCGCAAGACTGAACTCACCGCGCAGCTCACCCCGTTGGCTGCGCAGATTCAGCTACACACGCAACAGCAACAGGAACTCACTGAGCGCCAGACTCAACTCGAACAGAGCCTGAGCAGCGCCCATACCGCTCTGATCGAGGCGCAAAACCAGTACACCCACAATGCGCCATTGCTGCGCCAGGCCTTTGAAGCACAAAGCACCCTCGCCCGTCTGGTCAAGGACACGAGCCTCAGTGCCGATCTGAAGCAGCAAGCCGAACTGGCCTGCACTCAGGGCCAGAGCACGATTCAAGGTTTGCTTGATCAGCAAAAAATGGTTGCCGAACGCCTGCAACGCATCGCCGGGGAGCTTGAACTCAGCACACCTCTGGCACCGCTGAGCGAGGCGTGGAACGCCTATCGCGATCGCCTGCAACAGCTGATGTTGATCGGCAATCGATTGAACAAGGGGCAGGCCGAACTGGCGACCCTGGAACAAAGCGCAACTCGCGCAGCCGAAGAACTCACCGCGCAAAAACAGCAGCTGGAAGTGCTCTACAAAGAGGCTGGCGCTGAACCCGAAGCCGTGGCTGAACAGATCCAGTTGCTCGGCAATCTGTTGCAGGACAACCGCAAGCAACTACGGGCTTTCGAAGAACTGACACGGCTGTGGGCCGGCCAGCGAGAACTGGACACCCGCAGCGCGCAGCTTCAACAACGCCAGTTGAGCGCACAGCAACAACGCGATCACCTGACCCAGGACGGGGTAAAAACCAGGAACGAACTGACCGTCGCCGAACAGACTCTGACCGTCACCCGCGAACTGCTGGAACGTCAGCGACTGGCCCGCAGCGCCAGCGTCGAAGAACTGCGCGAGCAGCTACAGGACGATCAACCGTGTCCCGTTTGCGGCAGTCCCGATCATCCTTATCACCAGCCCGAAGCGCTGTTGCAAAGCCTCGGTCGCCATGATGAAAGCGAGCAGGCCAACGCGCAGAAAGCCGTCGACCAGTTGAAAGAAAAACTCACTGACCTGCGCGCAGAAGTCGGCGGCATGATCGCTCAGCAAAAAGAGCTGTTACAGCAGCAAGAGCAGCTCGCCACCCAGCAACAAGCCTTGACGCCTAGCCTCGAAGCGCATGCGTTGTCGACGCAATTAATGGCTCAGGACGCGAACAAACGCGATGCCTGGCTCGCGCAGCAAAACAATCAGCTGAATCAGAGCATTAGCCAGGACGAACTGCGCCAGACCGCCCTGCTCACCTTGCAACAGGACGCCGCGCGCCTTCAGCAACAACTGCGCAGTGCCGAAACCGCAAGCCAGCAAACGGCGCAGCACTTGAGCAACCAGCAACGCGAGTTGAGCAGCGATCGCCAGCGCCTGGACGAAGAACTGACCGCGTTCAGCACCCTGCTCCCAAGCGACACGCTGGAGGCTTTGCGCAACGAGCCCGCCGCGACGTTCATGCAGCTCGACCGGCAGATTGCCCAGCGCCTGGAGCAACTCGATCAGCAACGCGATGAACTTGGCGACCAGCTGCAACGTCAGCAGGCGCTGGAGAAAGAGCAGGACCGCCAACAGACCCGCGTTCAGCAACAGGATGCCGCCCGACAGCAGTTCGATGCCCTCGCCGCGCAACAGCAGGCCTGTCAGCAAACCCTGACTCAATTGTTGGGCGAACACGCCAGCGCCGAGCAATGGCAGCAGCAACTCGATCACGCCGTCGAACAGGCACGCACGGCCGAATCGGCGGCCAATCAGGAACTGCAAACCGTGCGCACGCACCTGGTGCAATTGGCGGCCGAACTCAAGGCCCGGCAGGAACGCTCACAGTCACTGGAAACCGAAGACCGCGAGCTGAGCAGCAAGATCGCCGATTGGCGCGCGCAGCACCCGGAACTGGATGACGGTGGTCTGGACGCGTTGCTGAGCGTCGACGATCAACAGCTCGGCGAACTGCGCCAGCAATTGCAGCACAGCGAAAAAACCATCGAACAGGCCAAGGTCTTGCTGCAGGAGCGGGACAAGCGCCTGCTCAGTCATCAGGCGCAGCACAACGGCCATCTCGATGCCGAACAACTGACCACCGCGCTGGCCGAACTGCAAAACCTGTTTACCGCCAGCGAACACCGTTGCGCCGAGCTTCGCGCTGAACAGGCCGAGGATCAGCGCCGGCAAAATGCCAATCAGGCCCTGGCCCGGCAGATCGCCGACGCCTATACCGAGTACCAGCGCTGGGCGCGTTTGAGTGCTTTGATCGGTTCGGCCACCGGCGACACCTTTCGCAAGATCGCCCAGGCCTACAACCTCGACCTGCTGGTGCACCATGCCAACGTGCAGTTGCGGCAACTGGTACGCCGCTATCGTCTGAAACGCGGCGGCAGCATGCTGGGGTTATTGGTGATGGACACCGAGATGGGCGATGAGCTGCGTTCGGTGCATTCATTGTCTGGCGGCGAAACGTTCCTGGTGTCACTGGCGCTGGCCCTGGGCCTGGCATCAATGGCTTCAAGCACGCTGAAAATCGAATCGCTGTTCATCGACGAGGGCTTCGGCAGCCTCGATCCGGAATCCCTGCAACTGGCCATGGACGCGCTGGACGGTTTACAGGCTCAGGGCCGCAAAGTCGCGGTGATTTCCCATGTACAGGAAATGCATGAACGGATACCGGTGCAGATTCAGGTCCGTCGCCAAGGCAATGGCCTGAGTACCCTGGAGGTGAAATGAATACGTTGTATTCCTTCCGCCGCTGCCCGTACGCCATGCGTGCGCGAATGGCCCTGCGTTACTCCGGCGTGCCGGTGAACATTGTCGAAGTCAGCCTCAAGGCCAAACCCGCAGAGATGCTGGCGCTGTCAAGCAAAGGCACGGTGCCGGTGCTGAGCGCTGATGGCCGGGTGATAGATGAAAGCCTGGCCATCATGCAGTGGGCGTTGGCGCAAAATGACCCGCAGGACTGGTTGCTCAAGGATGATCCCGCCGGACAAGCGCACATCGCGGACCTGATCGAGTCGAACGATCAGACCTTCAAAGTGCACCTGAATCGCTACAAATACGCCGAACGTTATCCCGAGCAACCGATGGAGTTTTATCGAGCCGAAGGTGAGGTGTTTCTGCGCCAGCTTGAGGAGTTGCTGGAGGGGCGTGACTACTTGCTGGCGGCGCATCCAAGCCTGGCGGATATAGCGCTGATGCCGTTCGTGCGGCAGTTTGCGCATGTTGATCGCGAGTGGTTTGCGCAGACGCCTTATGTGCGGTTGCAGGACTGGTTGCAGCGGTTTCTGGAATCGGATTTGTTTACTGGCGTAATGCAGAAGTAACTGCATCGATCCCTGTAGCAGCTGGCGAAGCCTGCGTTCGGCTGCGAAGCAGTCGTAATTCCTGCTTACCCGATTTGTCTGAAATACCGCATGCGCTGATTTTACGGCTGCTGCGCAACAGAACGCAGGCTTCGCCAGCTGCTACAGGTGCGTGGGGTTCAGGCAAACACTTCACACATCTGCAACACCGAGCAATCCACCTGGAACGGCCCGAAGAAATCATGCTGGCGTTTAATGGGCGGATTTCCCGCCAGCAACCCGAGCGCCTTCTGCGTTTCAATATTCCGTGCGAGGCTGTGATTGGCTTCGATGGCGCGAGCCAAGGAACCTGCAGAGGCCTGCCCGATGCCCAGCAACGAAGAGCCGTTGGTGATGAACGCCAGGAAGGCAACTACCCAAAGTCTGCGCCCTTTCATGCCCCGACCACTCCCACCCGTTCTGCAGGCTCGCCCACGGCGTTTTGGGCGCGGTGTTCGAACTGGATGGCGGGATAAGCGACTTGGATCGGTGAATCTACGGTGCGCTGCGATTGAGCCGAAAGGCTGACGACCAGCACCAGGATCATGTACAGACCGATGGCCAGGTAGGCGCCGTGTTTGGCAAAAGTGAGGATTGAGCTGGCCATGATGTTCTCCGAGGGCATGTTTCGATGCCCACAGGATCAATCAAAAAAGCCGGGGTAACCACTCAGGGTTATCCATAGTGACCATCAGCTTCGTTGATCATTAAGCCAGTCTATTTCAGTCTTCGATAAAACTCATCATGCGTTCGCGGGCCGCGTCCGGCTCGTCTGGAACGGGCTGGACATCCGAAAGTATGGGGGTTGAATACAGAAAAAGAAGAACCACAGCCACACGCATCGCCATGTTGTCGATCCTTGTTATTAGAGTTGGAATCAAAAACCGAGCGCCAAATCTAAACTCGTGGCCTTGTGATATCAAGGCATACGTGGATGGCAATGTGATGCTGTCGTAAACGCGTTATGCAGGAGCGACATCACTCAGGTTTCTCAACGCTTTTCAGCTTGATCGACGCAAATGACTTCGCTCCTGCATAACAGGTGCAGGCTTTGAATTTCAGGCTTGGGTTTTGTGATCCAGGGCGGCATAGAACTTGGCGCTCTGTTGCAGGTATTTCTGGGTGTAGCTCTGAGCGTGGGATTTTTTGTCGCTGATTTCGACGTTGGCACTGGCTGGCAGAGCAACGGAGGCGGAGATGGCAGAAGCGGCGATGACAGAGAAGAGGTTGAAGTTCATGGCGGTATTCCTCGCATTCAGTTGGCTTGCTTGCCCGGTGGGGCCGTGAAGCAAACTTAACCTTCGAAGGTCCGCGCCTTGAAATGCTTTGTAGCATTAGCAAATATCAGCGTCATTAATACAAGGATGCAGGCCCCATCAACCGGGGCCTGCGGCCTATTGACGCAGCAGAAACCTGACGTCGCTCGGCGCGTCCATCGGCAATTTCTGCACGGTGTTCCCCAGCAGACCGGTCTTGGCGTCACGTTCGACGACAACAACCTGGTTGCTCTTCTGGTTGGCGATCAGCACGAACTTGCCACTGGGGTCGAGGCTGAACTCGCGCGGATGATCCCCTTCCACTGAACGTCGCTGCAGTTCCTTGAGGTGACCGGTCGCAGGATCGATGGTAAACACCAGCAATTGATTGGCGGTGCCACGGTTGCTGACATAGAGGAATTTGCCATCCGCCGAAGCATGCAGTGCTGACGCCGCTTTATCGGACGTGGGCTGGCCCGCCGCAAGGTCGACCAGTTGCGTTTGCTCAAGCTTGCCATCCTGGTAATCGAACACCGCCACCTGCGCACTCATTTCCATGGTCAGCCAGGCATGTTTGCCGTCGGCGCTGAACAGCAAATGACGCGGCCCGCTGCCTGGCGGCAACTGCACGGACGCCGGTGTGGCGGGCGTCAACGGCAGGTCCGGATTGGCCTTGGGGTCGAATCGGTAGACAAAGACCTTATCTGCCCCCAAATCATTGGAGAACACGTAGCGGCCGTCCGGCGAGGACACCGTCGAATGCACGTGCGCCGACATTTGCCGCTCGGGGTTGACCCGACTCGCCGGATGACTGCTGATCTGCACCACGTTTTCAAGTTTGCCATCAGAACCCACCGGCAACACCGCGAGAGTGCCACCCGGATCTTCAGCCACCGAATAGTTGCTGACGAACAGATGACTGCCATCGCCGCTGAGGCTGGAATGCGTTGGCTCGTTGCCCAGGCTCTGGACCTGATTGATCAGGTTCAGCTCATGGGTCCTGGAATCAATCGCATAACTGCTGACACGCCCGACCGGATCTTTCTGACCCGGGCCGTTTTCATTGACCACGAACAGGTAACGCTGATCCTTGGACAGGGTCAGCCAGGACGGGTTTTCGCTTGGGACCACTTGCAGTGGTTTGGCGTCGATCTGCCCGGTGGAACTGTCGAAGTTCAGGCGATAAATCCCCTGACTCTGACCCGCCGTGTAGGAACCCACCAGCAATTGGTACTCATCGGCCGAGACAGCCTGAACGCCCATCGCGCCGACGCTGACGGCGATCAACAGCGGCCAGAAGTTACGCATTCTCAGGCGCATCGTCCTCGTCGTCATGACCACCGATAGCGGTCAGGCACACCAACCGGTGCTCGCCGGAATCGCCGATGATCAACCAGCTTTGCAGGGTCGGGTCGAAGGTGGCGGCCTGAACCTGCGCCGGGGTGAACTCCCAGTGCTTGGCCGCTCGCCCATCCATGCACTCGATGTGCAGGTTATCGACTTCATCGAGGGAGAATTCGAATGCGTGCAACCCGTCGATTTCCACCATGTCGCAGTGTTCGAGGGTGTTGAGCAGGGTATCGGCTTCGGTAGTCATGGCAGTCAATCTTTGAATGGGAAAGATGCAATGATAACTCATGATCGTTCCCACGCTCCGCGTGGGAATGCAGTACGGGACGCTCCGCATCCCAAGCAGACGCAGAGCGTCCATTAAGGCATTCCCACGCGAAGCGTGGGGAACGATCAGTTACAGGGCTTCACGCGACGGCTGTCCATCCACCAAGCGTTGTATGCGCAGCGGATTACTATTCTTCAACGCGTCCGGCAGCAGATTGTCCGGGTAGTTCTGGAAGCACACCGGGCGCAGGAAACGGTCAATCGCCAAGGTGCCCACGGACGTACCGCGCGCATCAGAGGTCGCCGGGTACGGCCCACCATGGACCATCGAATCGCAGACTTCCACGCCGGTCGGATAACCATTGAGCAGAATCCGCCCGACCTTTTGCTCCAGCAAAGCCGTCAATTCGCCAAACTGTTCAAAGTCCGCCGGATCGCCAATGATCGTCGCCGTCAACTGCCCATGCAGCCCGTTCAGCGCGGCAGTGAGTTGCGCCTGATCAGCCACGTCTACCACCACCGTCGTCGGGCCGAACACCTCTTCCTGCAAGACCTCATCACCGTTGAGCAACAGGCTGACATCAGCCTTGAACAACTGCGGTTGGGCCTGATTGCCCTGTTGCGCGTTACCGGCCAGGTGCGTGATGCCGGCATGAGCCAGGAGTTTGTCCAGGCCTTTGCCATAGCTGTTCAAGGTCCCCGCATTGAGCATGGTTTGCGCCGGCTGATCGTTGATCAACCCGGCAACCTGCTGCACAAACGCGCTGAACTGCGCTGAACGAATCCCGATCACCAGCCCGGGATTGGTGCAGAACTGACCACAGCCCTGGACCACCGAGGCGGTCAGGTCGCGGGCGACCGTTTCAGCTCGGCTCTGCAACGCCTGTGGCAACACGATCACCGGGTTGATGCTCGACATTTCGGCGAACACCGGGATCGGCTGTGCACGTGCTGCAGCCATGTCGCACAAGGCACGACCGCCCTTCAGCGAACCGGTAAAACCAACAGCCAGAATCGCCGGGTGCTTGACCAGCGCCTCGCCGACTCCGCCACCGTAAATCATGTTGAACACACCGGCCGGCATGCCGGTTTTTTCCGCCGCTCGCAGGATCGCGTCAGCCACCCATTCGGCCGTGGCCATGTGACCGCCGTGTGCCTTGAACACCACCGGGCAACCGGCCGCCAGGGCCGAGGCGGTATCGCCACCGGCCGTTGAGAACGCCAAGGGAAAGTTGCTGGCGCCAAACACCGCCACCGGGCCGAGGCCAATGCGGTATTGGCGCAAGTCTGGACGCGGCAGCGGCGTGCGTTCCGGTAGCGCCCGATCAATGCGGGCACCGTAGAAGTCGCCACGACGCAGCACTTTGGCGAACAAGCGCATCTGCCCGCTGGTGCGACCGCGTTCGCCTTGAATGCGCCCAGCGGGCAGCGCGGTTTCGCGGCAGACCACTGCGACAAACTCGTCACCCAACGCGTCCAGCTCATCGGCTATCGTATCGAGAAATTGTGCACGGCGTTCCGCACTCAAACTGCGATAGGCCGGGTAAGCCGCCGCGGCGGCCTTGGCGGCGGCGTCGACTTCTTCCGGGGTTGCCTGGAAGAAGTCGTGCGGCAACGCTTCGCCGGTGCTGGCGTCGACACTTTGCAATTTGAGCGTGCCGCTCGCACTGCGCTGGCCGCCAATGTAGTTATGTCCAAGAACCTGAGTCATGCCTGTCTCCTTAAAGGGTGCCGACGGTGCCGGGCAGGAACGCCGCTTCAGCGGGTGCAATGCCGTTGATCAACGGTGCGCCGAACTCGGCCTGGCTGATCTCGAAAACGTCACCCGCCCGGGTGCGGATGCCATCAGCGAACGACAAAGTCGCGGTGCCAAAGAAATGAATGTGCACATCCCCCGGGCGCAAGAACTGACTGTACTTGAAATGGTGATACTCAAGGTTTTCCAGGCTGTGGCACATGTTGGCCTCGCCGCTGAGAAACTCGTTCTGCCACAGCACTTCACCGTCGCGCAGGATACGGCTGGTGCCAGCCAGGTGTTGCGGCAGTTCGCCCACCCGAAGTTCCGGGCCATAGCTGCAACTGCGCAGTTTGGAATGCGCCAGGTACAGGTAGTTTTTACGCTCCATGACGTGGTCGGAAAACTCGTTGCCGACCGCATAACCGAGGCGATATGGCTTGCCATCGTGACCTATGACGTAGAGGCCGCTGAGCTCAGGCTCTTCGCCGGCGTCTTCAGCGAATGGTGGTAGCGGGAACGGCTTGCCCGGGCGAACGACGATGCTGCCGTCGCCCTTGTAGAACCACTCCGGTTGTACGCCGGCCTGCCCTGCTTGCGGTTTGCCGCCCTCCACTCCCCATTTGAATATGCGCATGGTGTCGGTCATGGCCGCTTCGTCACCGGCGTGTTGATGCATCTTGTCCCGGGCCGAGGCGCTGCCCAAATGGGTCAGGCCCGTGCCGCTGACTAGCATGTGCGCCGGGTCCGGGTGATCCAGCGGCGGCAGGATGCGTAACGTGGCCAGCAGGTCGGCATAGTCATGGCTGATATCCAGGCCCAGGGCATTCACCTGCTGTTGCAGATTCGTGCCTGCTTCGATTGCCGCCAGTGCCAGGTCACGAACGGTATGCGCATCCCGCACTTCATGCACCAGACCATCCTCGACAACGCCGACGCGGCGCTCGCCGTTACTCAATTCGAATTGAACCAAACGCATGATTTTCTCCTGTTTATTCAAAACACTCCCGGCCCCTGTGGGAGCGAGCCTGCTCGCGATTGCGGTGTATCAGTCGCCATCACTTTTGAATGTGACGGCCTCATCGCGAGCAGGCTCGCTCCCACAGTTGATTGGGGTTGGCCCTAGGTACGGGTCGCACCACGCGCACTGGCCGCAAACTGATCCGCCGGCAGCACATGCTTGCGCTCCAGCAACCGATAAACCACGCCCGTCAGCACCAGCCCGAACACCATCACGCCCGACAGGAAATACAGCCCCGACGCGAGGTTGCCGGTGTACTCCTTCAGAGCACCGATCACGAACGGACCGATGTAACCGCCGAGGTTGCCCACCGAGTTGATCAAGGCGATGCCGGCCGCCGCACTGGCCCCGGCGAAGAATCGACCCGGCAAGGTCCAGAACACTGCGGTGCAGGAAAACAGTGCAAACGCCACCAGGCAGAGAGCTGCCAGTTGCAACACCGGCACCGTCAGCCAGGCACTGAGGAACAGGCCAATGGCACCCAGCACATACAGCACGGCGAGGTGGCCGTAGCGGTCATTCAAGCGGTCGGAACTGCGTGGAATGATCAGCAAGCCGATGATCCCGAAAATGTACGGCACCGCTGAAACGAACCCGGTGACCAGATCGGTGCCGCCAAACTGTTTGATCAGCGTCGGTAACCACAGACCCAAGCCATAGATGCTCAACGTCACCGGCAGGTAAAACAGCGCCAGCAGCAACACACGCTTGTCTTTGAGCGCGTGCAACGGATTGCCGTGACGGGTCTGGCCGTATTCCTGAAGGTCCTTTTTCAGCTCGCCGGACAGCCAGTCCTTTTCGGCCTGGTCCATCCACTTCACTTGTTGCGGGCCGTCAGGCAGGTAACGCAGCACCGGCCAGGTCAGCAGGATCGCTGGCATACCGATGACGATGAACAGCCACTGCCAACCGTGCAGACCGAGGGTGCCGTCCATGCCGAGCAAGCCACCGGACACCGGGCCGGTGATCATCATCGCGATGGGTTGGGAAAGAATGAACAGACCGAGGATCTTGCCGCGATGGCGAATCGGAAACCACTGAGTGATGTAGTACAGAACGCCCGGGAAGAAACCGGCTTCCGCCGCACCGAGCAGAAAGCGCATCACGTAGAAGCTTTGCGGCCCCTGAACGAAGGCCATGCCAATGGTGATGGCGCCCCAGGTGACCATGATCCGCGCAAACCAGCGTCGCGCGCCGAAACGGTCGAGCATCAGGTTGCTGGGGATTTCAAACAGGAAATAACCAATGAAGAACAGTCCGGCACCGAGTCCGTAAGCGGCGTCACCGAGGCCGATGTCGGCGCCCATGTGCAGCTTGGCGAAGCCAACGGCGGAGCGATCCACATAGGCGATCAGGTACAGCAGGATCAGGAAGGGAATCAGTTTGAGTGTGATGCGACGAATAAGCCGCAGTTCCTGGCTCATGAGTTCGGTCTCCGATTGTTGTTGTTATAGAACCTCGGGGGACGCCTCTCGCAGAAAATCTGCCAGGGCCATCCCTCCGTTGAAAACGACTATATAGTAATACTATTTATCCAACAACACTTCCAAAGCGGCGAATTAGCGCCTATGTTAGGCCGTAGATTTAACAGAATAGTCATACAATAAGAGAATCGATCATGTCTGATAAGAAACCCACCCTGCGCTCCGCCCAATGGTTTGGCACCGCCGACAAGAACGGCTTCATGTACCGCAGCTGGATGAAGAATCAGGGCATCGCCGACCACCAATTCCAGGGCAAGCCAATCATTGGCATCTGCAACACCTGGTCGGAACTGACCCCGTGCAACGCACACTTCCGCCAGATCGCGGAGCACGTCAAGCGTGGGGTGATCGAGGCCGGTGGGTTTCCTGTGGAATTCCCGGTGTTCTCCAACGGCGAATCCAACCTGCGCCCGACCGCCATGTTCACCCGCAACCTGACGAGCATGGACGTCGAAGAAGCCATTCGCGGCAACCCGATTGATGGTGTCGTGTTGCTGACCGGTTGCGACAAAACCACCCCGGCACTGCTGATGGGCGCGGCCAGTTGCGACGTGCCGGCCATCGTCGTCACCGGCGGACCGATGCTCAACGGCAAGCACAAAGGCCAGGACATCGGTTCCGGCACCGTGGTGTGGCAGCTCAGCGAACAGGTCAAGGCTGGCACCATCACCATTGATGACTTCCTCGCGGCCGAGGGCGGCATGTCCCGCTCGGCCGGCACCTGCAACACCATGGGCACCGCATCGACCATGGCCTGCATGGCCGAAGCACTGGGCACTTCCCTGCCCCACAACGCGGCAATTCCAGCGGTGGATGCACGGCGTTATGTGTTGGCACATATGTCCGGCATGCGTGCGGTCGAGATGGTTCGCGAAGATCTGAAACTGTCGAAAATCCTCACCAAGGAAGCCTTCGAAAACGCGATCCGCGTTAACGCCGCGATTGGCGGTTCAACCAACGCCGTGATCCACTTGAAAGCCATCGCCGGCCGTATTGGCGTGGACCTGGAACTGGATGACTGGACCCGCATCGGTCGCGGCATGCCGACCATCGTCGACCTGCAACCGTCCGGGCGTTTCCTGATGGAAGAGTTCTACTACGCCGGTGGTTTGCCAGCGGTGTTGCGTCGTCTGGGTGAAGCCAACCTGATCCCGAACCCGAACGCCTTGACCGTCAACGGCAAGACCCTCGGCGAGAACACCAAAGACGCACCGATTTATGGTCAGGACGAAGTGATCCGCACCCTCGACAACCCGATTCGCGCCGACGGCGGCATCTGCGTATTGCGCGGCAATCTGGCGCCACTCGGCGCGGTGCTCAAACCCTCCGCGGCCACGGCTGAACTGATGCAACATCGCGGCCGGGCCGTGGTGTTCGAGAACTTCGACATGTACAAGGCACGGATCAACGATCCAGAACTGGACGTCGACGCCAACTCGATCCTGGTGATGAAGAACTGCGGACCGAAGGGTTATCCGGGCATGGCCGAAGTCGGCAACATGGGCTTGCCGGCCAAGCTGCTGGCGCAAGGCGTGACCGATATGGTGCGCATCTCTGACGCGCGCATGAGCGGCACCGCTTATGGCACCGTGGTTCTGCACGTCGCGCCGGAAGCGGCAGCGGGCGGACCGTTGGCCGCCGTGAAAGAAGGTGACTGGATTGAGCTGGACTGCGCCAATGGGCGCCTGCACCTGGACATTCCGGATGCTGAACTGGCGGCACGCATGGCGGATCTTCAGCCACCACAGCAAATGATTCTGGGCGGCTATCGTCAGCTGTACATCGACCATGTACTGCAAGCGGATCAGGGCTGCGACTTCGACTTCCTGGTGGGCTGCCGTGGTGCAGAAGTCCCGCGCCACTCTCACTAACCCCGCAGCCCCCTGTGGGAGCGAGCCTGCTCGCGAAGGCGGAGTGTCAGTCGATATCATCTTGACTGGTACACCGCCTTCGCGAGCAGGCTCGCTCCCACATTTGATTTGCATCTGCCTCAAGATTCCGTTGCGCCTGTTATCATGCGCAACACCCCCTCGCACAGGACCGCGTCGTTCCCCATGGATTACCGCAAACCGTCCGACCGTAAAAGCATGCACTCGCGCATTGTCCAGGAACTGGGCATGCAGATCGTTTCCGGGCGTTTCAAGCCATGTGACAAACTGCCCGCCGAGGCTCTGTTGTGTGAGGAGTACGCGGTCAGCCGCCCGGTGCTGCGCGAAGCCACCCGAGTATTGGTCGCCAAGGGGCTGGTGTATTGCCGTCCGCGTGTTGGCACAGTGGTCAAGCAACGCAAGGAATGGCACATGCTCGACCCGGACGTTTTGCATTGGCTGATGCAAAGCAGCCCGCAGAATGAATTTTTCGACCTGTTGACCAGTGTGCGCAGCATCATCGAGCCTGCCGTCGCCGCACTGGCCGCACAGTTCGCCACGGAGGCGGACATCGCGTCCATTGGCGAAGCTTACCAACGCATGGAGGCTGCGCCGACGCCGGAAGCCTTGCTGCAACCGGATCTGGATTTCCACAGCCGGATCGCCGATGCCACCCACAACGACTTGCTGGCCAACCTGTGCAACATGCTGTCGGTGGCGATAGCCGAAGCGTTGAAGCATTCCAACCAGCGGCCTAACCTGCATGAACTGGCGCTGCCTCGGCACAAGGCGATTCTCACGGCCATCGAGAACCGCGACGCGCTCGGCGCACGGCACGCGACACTGGTGCAGCTGGATGATGCGCGTAGTGCGTTGAATGTGGTGTTGGGCGGCGATCCCAACTGACCCAACACTAATCCAAAAGTTACAAATCCCCCCCTGTGGGAGCGAGCCTGCTCGCGATGGCGTAGTGTCAGTCAATATCAATGTTGAATGTACCGCCGCTATCGCGAGCAGGCTCGCTCCCACAGGGACTTGAGTCGAATCCGAGGTATAAAAAAAGCCGCAACCCAGGTTGCGGCTTTTCTATTTCAGACGAGGATCAGTGAGCGAACAGCGAGTTGCCCTTCTGCCCAGCCAGTTTCTCCGGCTTGATCAGGAACCGTGCCAGCGCAGGCAACAGCCACAGCGCGCCGAACATGTTCCACAGCAGCATGAAGGTCAGCATCAGGCCCATGTCGGCCTGGAACTTGATGGCCGAGAAGATCCAGGTGCAGACGCCGATGGCCAGGCACAGACCGGTGAACAGCACCGCTTTACCGGTGGACTTCAGCGTCTGGTAGTAGGCTTCTTGCAGCGGCAGACCGGCCCGCAGGAAACTTTCCAGGCGGCTGTAGATGTAGATGCCGTAGTCCACGCCAATCCCCACACCCAGCGCCACCACCGGCAAGGTCGCGACTTTCACGCCGATGCCCATGAAGGCCATCAGGGCGTTACCCAGTACCGACGTCAGCACCAGTGGCAACACGATGCACAAGGTCGCCGCCCACGAACGGAAGGTGATCATGCACATGGTCGCGACGCAGATGTAGACGAGGATCAGGATGGTTAGCTCGGATTCCTTGATCACTTCGTTGGTGGCCGCTTCAATACCGGCGTTACCGGCGGCGAGGATGAATTCCAGGCCGTCCTTGTTGTTCTCCTTGGCGAATTCCTGCACCGCATGCACCGCACGATCGAGCGTCGCCGCCTTGTGATCGTTGAGGAACACCAGCACCGGCGCCAGGGAGCAACTGTTGTTGTACAGACCATCCGCACGGGAGATGGAGTTGTTCAGCACATCCGGGTTGCGCGACAGGGTTTCCCATTTCAGGTTGCCCTCGTTCATGCCCTTGATCATCTGCTTGGACACGGTCACCAGGGAAATCGCCGACTGCACGCCCTCGGTGTTCTGCATCTTCCACATCAGCTCATCGATCGGCGCCATGGCTTCATAGCGTGAGCAGCCTTCAGCCTTGGTCTTGACCATCACCACCAACACGTCGGAACTGGTGGAGTAGTTGCTGATGATGAAGTTGTTGTCTTTGTTGTAGCGCGAGTCCGGACGCAGTTCAGGTGCACCCTGATCAAGGTCACCGATTTTCAGGTTCTGGCTGTACCAGAGACCGCCACCGAAGGCCAGCAAGGCCAGGACGATCGACACCGGTGCGACTTTCGCGCTGGCAAAGTTCGACAGCAGGCGCCAGAACGGATGCTCGCGAGTTGCGTCCTTTTTGCTGCGCTCTACTGCGCGTTTGCTGATACCGACGTAGGAAATCGCCACCGGCAGCAGGATCAGGTTGGTGAACACGATCACTGCCACGCCAATGGACGCGCCGATGGCCAGTTCATGGATCACGCCAATGTCGATGATCAGCAGCGTGATGAAACCCACCGCATCCGCAAGGATCGCAATCATCCCCGGCAGGAACAGCTGACGGAACGTGCGTCGCGCTGCAGTCAGCGCATTGTCGGCTTCACTGGACTGCAAGGCGATACCGTTGATCTTCTGTACGCCGTGGGAAATACCGATGGCAAAGATCAGGAACGGCACCAGCATCGAATACGGATCCAACCCGAAGCCGAAGAAGTGCATCAACCCAAGCTGCCAGATCACCGCCACCAGCGTGGTACTGAGTACCGCCACGGTGCTGCGCATGCAGTTGGTGAACCAGTACAACAGAATCAGGGTAATAACGAAGGCGACGCCGAAGAACATCACCACCATGACCAGGCCATCGATCAGGTCGCCGACTTTCTTGGCGAAACCGACGATGTGGATCTGCACGTTAGGGTTCTGTTTTTCAAACTTGTCGCGGATTTTTTCTTCCAGCTCGTGGGAGAACTTGCGGTAGTCCAGCGCCAGCAACTTGCCCTGGTCCTGCGGGTCCGGGTAGGACTCCAGCAGCGGGATATCGACAATGCTCGACTTGAAGTCGTTGGCCACCAGACGCCCGACTTGCCCGGACTTGAGGACGTTGTTGCGCAGCAGATCAAGGCTTTGCTGGGAACCGTTGTAGCTCTGCGGGATCACCTCACCACCGGCGAAGCCCTCCTCCGTCACCTCGGTCCAGCGCACGCTCGGGCTCCACAGCGACTTGAGGCCGGAACGGTCGACGCCGGAAATGTAGAACACCTCATCGTTGATCTGACGCAGGGTCTCCATGTATTCCTTGGAGAAGATATCGCCGTCAGTGGCTTCCACCGAGATCCGCACCGTGTTGCCCAGGTTCGCCAGATCGTTGCGGTGCTCCATCATCTTTTGAATGAACGGATGATCGAGCGGGATCATTTTTTCGAAACTGGTGGATGGCCGGATCAGCGTCGCCTGCCAGAACAGGAAAATACTGACCAGCAGGCAGATAAAGATCACTGCCGGGCGGTTGTTGAAAATCAGGCGCTCAAGAAACGTCGCCTTGTCCTGGTGATGGCTTGTCATCGATGTCATAGCTCCGCCCTTCTTATTATTTGCCCAGCTCTGAGCCGGTTGGCGAAGTAGCGCGAACGCCGCCCTGTCCTGCCAGAATCAGATTGCCGTTGCCCGCCGCCGCCACTGCCGATACGGAAATGCGATCCGGACGGTTGAACACGCTGAAGGTTTCGCCGTTGTCGTTGCTGCGCACCACCGAGCCGCCGTTACCGACGATCACGATGGAACCGTCGTCGAGCAGGGTTGCGCCAGACAGCCCGAACTCCAGCGCGCCACGAGCGGCTTTCAGCTCGACCTGTTCCCAGGTGCTGCCGAAATCCGTGGAGCGGTAGAGATTGCCGCGCAGGCCGTAAGCCAGCAGCGTATTGGCTTGCGCCGTGCCGATGACACCGAAGAGCGATCCTTCGTACGGCCCTTCAACTTTCTCCCAGGTCTGCCCCCAATCGGCTGAGCGGAACATGCTGCCCTGCTCGCCGACGATGAACAGCCCGGCATCCTTGACTGAAGCGATGCCATTGAGGTGGAGCTGGTCCTCGTTGTCCAGGCGGTCGCTGGCGTCTTCCCAGTGCTTGCCGCCGTCGGTGGTTTCCAGCAGTGCGCCATAAGCACCCACGGCATAGCCGCTGTTGGCGTCCTTGAACCAGACGTCAAGCAGCGGCGCTTCGCGTTTCAAATCGTCGAATTGTTTGGTCCAGGTGGCGCCACCGTCCTCGCTCGCGAGGATCTGTGCGTCATGGCCGACGGCCCAGCCGTGTTTGTCATCGACAAAAAACACCGACGTCAGCAGTGCCCGGGTGGGTACCTTGGCTTGAACCCAGGTCGTGCCTTGGTCATCGGAATACAGAATGTGCCCGCGATCACCGACCGCGACCAGGCGTTTGCCGGCGTGGACGACATCAAGCATCAGGCTTTTGGCAGCCTTGGCAGATTCAATGGCATAAACAGCATCGGATGCTGGCGCGGCAGCTGCCAGCACAGGTGCCGACAACACAGCACAGCCCAACAGCGAGAGCGCTGTAGCCAGCAACGCGAACTTGCGTAATGCCGGCGGGCGGCAGATACCCACACCCATGACAGGCTCACTCATAGACCTTCCCCCATTATTATTGTTAGGTCGTTCAACCTTTCAGGGCGCCGTAAGGGTGCTCGTTGTGATTGGCTGTTTGGAACCTGGTCCTGAAACGCGCAATCTAGAGCCCCTTCGGAAGCTGGCTTATCCTATCGGGGTTTGGAAAGGTCTGACAATCGACGCTGCGTTATGTTTTGTTAACCTGAGGGGGATGGGGTTTTTCTGAATGATTGGGTATCAGGTGGGGTGATTGGGGTTTCGGTGGTCTTTATTGGTGGTTGGTGTACATATCCGTTTCTGCGGTAACGGCGGCTTATGGTTTCGCTCTTACAGCGACTCACTTTTCCAGACGCCGGAATGCCGGCCCAGCGAAAAGTAAGCAAAAGGCTTCGCCCCGGCGTACGGCGCCTCGCTAAAGCTCCGCGTTCCCTCGCTACGGTGTCCATCAGGGGGCATCGCCTCCGGTCTGCTTCGCTACGACCTCCTCTCGATGTGTGCGGCTTCGCCGCACGGCGCTACGCGCCTAACCCCCTGATGAACACCTACGCTCGGCCTGCCGAAGGGGCGAAAGATCAAAAGCAGATCAAGATCAAAAACAGATCAACATCAACGGCAAGATCAACAGCTTCGCGAGCAAGCTCGCTCCCACAGTTGGACAGGGTACATCCCAAGGAGATTGGTTGGCTGTCAGGCCGCCTTCGCTGGCAGGCCAGCTCCCACAATGGATCGGCGTACAGCCCTTGCTTCCCACCACTCAACAGGCCGAGCGTTAGCTCGCCTGAAAGCTTTTGATCTTGGGCTTTTGATTCACCCGCCCCCTCATGCCCTGAGCCTCTCCGTCAACCCGAAGCTACCTCCACCGGTGCCTCTATCAATGTTGATCCCCTGCGTATTAAAGCCTGCAGGTACGCCTTTTCGTCATAGACGGTGCTGGTTTTCCAGCACCGATAAACGATTCTGATCCACTTAAAAGCGAGCCCCCTGGGCCCGAGTGGACCCTGGGGGAGCAAAGCATGACTCAGGCCAGGCTTTTGCTGACCACTTCAAACACATCGCTGGACAGCTGACCCGAAGCACGAATCCGCTCCAGCTCACCTTTCATCAACGCCTGACGCGCATCGTCATACTTGCGCCAGCGAGTCAGCGGCGCCAGTTGGCGCGAAGCGATCTGCGGGTTGAAGCCATTGAGCTCGATCACCAAGTCTGCGAGGAAGCGATACCCTGATCCGTCAGCCGCATGGAAATTGATCAGGTTCTGCCCGGCAAACGCACCGACCAACGCCCGCACCTTGTTCGGGTTTTTCATGTTGAACGCCGGATGCTGCATCAACCGACGCACCCGCTCCAGACCACCCGGCAACGTGCTGCCCGCCTGAACACTGAACCACTGATCCATGACCAACGGATTGTCCTTGAAGTGCTCGGCAAAACTCGCCAGTGCCTTGGCCTTTTGTTCTTCAAACGGCGAGTTGACCAACACCGCCAGCGCGGTCAGTCGTTCGGTCATGTTGTCGCTCGTCTCGAATTGCTCAAGCGTCGCTGCCAACACTTCCGGTTTGCCGCTGAGCATCAGGTACGACAGCGCAATGTTCTGCAACGCCCGACGAGCGAAGTGCTCGGCCTCCGCCACGTAAGGGGTTTTCTTCGACAGATCGCGATTGGCCTGATAACGCAGCCACAGCGCTTCAAACAACCCTTCAGCCAATTGCTTGCGGGCAAACTCGCGAGCGATGTGAATCGCATCGACGTCAGCCACTTCGCTGATTTCGGTCAAATACGCCTCGCCCGGCAGCGACAGCATCTCCGCGACCATGGCCTGATCCAGCGTCTCGTCCGACAGCACAGTGCGCAAGGCGCGAATCAGGCGCTGATCCAGCACCAGCGTTTCACCAGCCTGATGTTGGGCAATCAGCTCTTGCAGCACTTGCACCGACAATTGCTGGCCGGCATCCCAACGGTTAAAACCGTCGCTGTCATGCTGCATCAGGAACATCAGTTGATCGCGGTTGTATGGGAAGCTCAGTTTGACCGGCGCCGAGAAGCCACGCAGCAGCGAAGGCAACGGCTGTTCAGCGATGTCGACGAAGGTGAAAGTCTGCTCGGCTTCGGTCACCGAGATCACCCGCGACGTGCCCTGGGCACTGGCTTCACCGGAGAGACGCAAGGCAATTGCCGCGCCTTTGGAATCCAGCAGGCCCAACTCCACCGGAATCACGAACGGCAGTTTTTCAACTTTGTCCGGGGTTGCCGGGCAGCTTTGACGGAAGGTCAGGCTGTAGGTTTTCGCCGCCGCGTCGTAAGACTCGCTCACCGCCAACCGCGGCGTACCCGCCTGGCTGTACCAGCGTTTGAACTGGGTCAGGTCGACACCGTTGGCATCTTCCATCGCCTTGATGAAGTCGTCACAGGTCACGGCCTGGCCGTCGTGGCGGTCGAAATACAGGTCGCTGCCTTTGCGGAAGCCGTCGGCCCCGAGCAAGGTGTGGATCATGCCGACCACTTCCGAGCCCTTTTCGTACACCGTCAGGGTGTAGAAGTTGGAAATCTCGATAAAGCTGTCCGGGCGCACGGCGTGGGCCATGGGGCCGGCGTCTTCGGCGAACTGGTGCGTGCGCAGGTACGCCACGTCCTGGATGCGCTTGACCGTGGCCGAGTTCATGTCCGAGGAGAACCCGGCATCGCGGAACACGGTGAAGCCTTCCTTGAGCGACAGCTGGAACCAGTCTCGGCAGGTCACGCGGTTGCCCGACCAGTTGTGGAAGTATTCGTGGGCGACGATGGCTTCCACGCGCTGGTGCGCAGCGTCTGTTGCGGTTTCGGCGCGGGCCAGCACGGCGCTGGAGTTGAAGATGTTGAGGCCCTTGTTCTCCATGGCGCCCATGTTGAAGTCGTTGACCGCGACAATCATGAAGATGTCCAGGTCGTATTCGCGACCGTAGACCTCTTCATCCCAGCGCATCGACTTCTTCAGGCTGTTCATGGCGTGCTGGCACTTGTCGATGTTTTCCGGTTCGACGTAGATGCGCAATGCCACGGAACGCTGGGTCATGGTGGTGAAGGTGTCTTCGACGCACCACAAATCACCGGCCACCAGCGCGAACAGGTACGCCGGTTTCATGAACGGGTCTTCCCAGGTCGCCCAGTGCCGGCCGTCTTCGCCGGGGCCGCTGGCAATCGGGTTGCCGTTGGACAGCAGCACCGGATAGCTGTGCTGCTCGGCGACCACCGTGGTGGTGAACTTGCTCATCACGTCCGGGCGATCGAGATAATAGGTGATCTTGCGAAAGCCTTCAGCCTCGCACTGGGTGCAGAACATGCCGCTGGATTTGTACAAGCCTTCCAGCGCGGTGTTGGTTTCCGGGTGGATCTTGACGCTGGTGTCGACCGTGAACGTGGTACTGGTCGGGTGCAGGGTCAGGTGATTCTCGGTCAGTTGGTAGTCTGCGTCGCTCAGTTCTCGATCCGCCAGGGTCACCGCCAAAAGCTCAAGCTGCTGACCGTCCAGCACCAGCGGCGGCAGGCCCGGGCCGCGCTCGGGATTGCGGCGCATCACCAGTTGCGCATGGACCAGACTGTGGTCCTCGTACAACTCGAAGGTCAGGTGCGTCTCGTCGATCAGGTACTCGGGCGCCTGATAGTCTTTCAGGTAAATCATCTTCGGTTGTTCGGTGCGCATGCTGGAGTCCTTACTGATGCACGGCGAGCTGATAAGCCGTGTATTTACGAATGTTGATCACGCCGGTGTCGAAGATCAGGTATTGGCCCTTGACCCCTAACAGCGTGCCTTCGGCAATCGGATTCTTGTCCAGGTTGAAGCTGACGATTTTGGCCGGATATTGCTCGACCGGATAGCGGATCTCGAGGGTTTCTACGTCGGCAATGGTCTGAATGGCTTGTAGGCCGAATCGTTCCTGCAAGGTTTGCAGGCCCTCGGCGCAACTGTCGAACAACTGATCGCGAACTTCGGCCAGGTTCACCGAAGCTGCTTCACCCTTGAGCAAGGCGCGCCAGTTGGTCTTGTCCGCCACCTGGCTGCGGAACAGGTCTTCGACGAAACCCGATTGCTGACGGGTCGACACGCGCATGATCGGCAATGCCTGACGTGCGCCCTGATCGATCCAGCGGGTCGGCAACTGAGTGGCGCGGGTAATCCCGACTTTCACCCCCGACGAGTTGGACAGATAGACGATGTGATCGGTCATGCAAAACGTCTGGCCCCACTCCGGCTCACGGCAGGTGCCAGCATCAAAGTGGCAACGCTCCGGGCTCATGATGCAGATGTCGCACTGCGCCAGTTTGGTCATGCACGGGTAGCAATACCCCTGGCTGAAACTGGTTTTGGTCTTGCGTCCGCAATGGGTGCAATGAATTGCCCCCAGGTATTCCAGGCGCACGGTGGTGCCGATCATTGGATTGACCGGCACCTCGAGCTCGCCCAGACGAAACGCGTACTGCACGTCGGACCCGTCAAGGCGGGCCGACATTTTACTGATTGCACCACGGCCAATCTCGATCAATGGATGGCATCCGACTTGAACAGAATGTTTGGCACGCTGATCGACTTTGAACTGCATTCCTGCGGGCCCATGTAACCGGTGCGCTCGTCTTCGGGCAGGTTCTGGATTTCCCAGGCGATCATCGCTTGCAGCGACAGTTCACGTTGCTCGGCGGTGAGCTTGTTACCGTCGGCCCATTTTCCGATTTCCACCGCCAGTTTCAGGCTCTGGTAGATATCGGGGGTGATGTTTTTGATCATTTCGTTAAAAGAGGACATCAAGGTCTCCGCGCTCTTTAATTCATAAACTGTTTTAGGCGGCCAGTTTACGGCGGTTGTACAAACCACCCAACAAACCGGTGAAGCATCCGATGAGTAACCCGCTGACATGGGCGGCGTTGGCGATTTCACCAAAGCCGATCATCGAGACCAGCCCGGACAGGCACAGCACCAGCCACACCAGCATCATCACCAGCACGCCGCGCGGCAGGCGATAAGCCGGGTTCGGCGCCAACAGCTGGAAGATCCAGCAATGCCCGAGCAGACCGTACAACACGCCGGACAACCCGCCGAACAAGGTCGGACCGCTGAAAAAGTACTGGGCGCAATTGGAAACGAGGCTGAACAGCAACGTCAGGCCGATCAGGTTGATGCTGCCCTGACGCGACTCGATACGCCGGCCCAGTTCCCAATACCACATGCCGTTCATGGCCAGGTGCAGGATGCCGAAGTGGATCAGCATCGGCGTCATCAGTCGCCACCACTGCCCCGCTGCCAGACTGTCGGCCAATGGCACGAAGTGGATGTACTCGCCGATCACGCGAAAATCGAGGAAGGTCAGCCAGCGCATCGTGTCGAGGTTTTCACCCAGCAGCGTCACCGCGCCCACGAGGATACTCAACAGCAAAACGGCCGCGGTCGCCTTGGCGTAGCGCAGTTGCTCGACAAAACCGGGACGGCGGGTGGTTTGCACCGCCGGAATGTCCAGTTGCTGATCAGGGTCACCAGCCGGAAACCGCTCGTACAGCGAGCGCACGTCTTCGCTGATGTTGGCAGGCACCCAAAGCACCTGTTCGCCCGACTCTTCGCTGACGCGATGCGGCACCTGCATGCGCTGCAACAGTTTGACGAACCCGCTCAAGTCCACCGCCAGCGGCAGCCGCAATACGGCAACAGCACTCATTGCAACACCTCCGGCCGTTCGACATCGACCCAGACAAATTTATTCGGATCGAGCCGGGTTTCCTGATCCAACCGATAGGCAACCAGTTTGCCGTAGAGCACGGCGCTGTAATCCAGACAGGCCAGGTTCGGCCGAATCGGCACCGGTTTGCCGCTGCGCCAGTAGTGGCCGACGAACAACAGTGGCTCATCGGCGCCGTAACGCAGCAGGGTGTTTTTTTCCGTGGACGTCAGGGGTGTCTGCGCCACTGGCTCGGGCAACGCGTCAGGCTGGAACACGATGTCTCCGTAGGTTTGCGGGTCGTCTTCCCAGAATTTTGTGCGAAAGAACGAACGCACCAGACCGTCGCCGCTGGTCATGGTCAGGCCATGGGGCAAGCGCATGTCGGTGCCGCGCAGCAGCCGGTCGAACACGGTGCAGGCGAAACTGCCCGGCTCGGCTGACGCCTGGAGGAAATGTTCATCGACACAGCCATTGGGGAACAGCGCGCGCAACGGCGCGATCAGGCCCGAATCCCAGCACGCATGCACCACCCGGAAACGGCCGGCATCGACAAATAACGGCAACTCGTAGAACCACTCCAGGAAGTCATGCCAGTCACCGGGATGGTTTTCGAACTGGGTCAGGGTTTCACCGAGCAAGCGGGCATGGCGCGGCGTATGCTCACGAACGAACTGCTTGCCGCTGCCCGGTAGCGCCGGTGTGCTCCAGCCCAGTGCGTTGAATTCATGGTTGCCCATGATGCACAACGCCTGGCCGGCCACGACCATGTCATGGACGATGTGCAGCGCCTCGCGAATTCGCGGGCCGCGATCAATGATATCGCCCACAAACACGGCCATCCGCGACGAATGCCGCCAGACGCCGCCTTGTTTGTGATAACCGAGCCGGTCGAGCAAGTGCTCAAGGGTCAGAGCGCAACCGTGCACGTCACCGATCAGGTCGTAGCTACGCGCGGGATCGAGCATCAGTCGCCTCCACCACCCAGTCGACTGCCCCAACCGAGCTTGGTCCGGCAGACTTCATAGTAATTGTGGTCAAGCGGATGAATCAGCCGCAACTTCTGCGCTTTCTTGCTGATGGTGATGGTGTCGCCGGGGGCGCAGGTGAAGTGGTTCTGCCCGTCACAGGAGACTTGCGGGTAAATCTGCATATCTTTGGACACAACGATTTTCAGCTCACTGTTGCCATCGACCACAATCGGCCTGCCCGACAAGGTATGGGGGTACATCGGCACAATCACAATAGCGTCAAGCTTGGGATGCATGATCGGTCCACCCGCCGACAGCGCGTAGGCGGTCGAACCGGTGGGCGTTGCGACGATCAGGCCGTCGGCCTTCTGACTGCAAACGAACTGGCCGTCGATGTAAAGCTCGAACTCGATCATCCGCGTCGATTTGCCGGGGTGCAGCACCACGTCATTGAGGGCATCGCCCTGACCGATGGCCTCGGCATGGCGGCGGACTTCGGCCTGCAGCAAAAAGCGGTTTTCCACCAGATAGTGGCCGTCGAGCACTTCGGCGACTTTGATTTCAAGCTCATCGGGGCGAATATCGGTCAGGAAACCGAGGCTGCCACGGTTGATGCCGAGCACCGGAATATTGTGCTTGGCCAGCGCCCGGGCGGCGCCGAGCAGGCTGCCGTCACCGCCGACCACAATCACCATGTCACAGACTTCGCCTAGCATCTTGCGTGACGAGGTTTGCAGGCCATGACCGGGAAGGACTTCGGCGATGGTGTCTTCGAGGATCACGTGCAAGTGACGATCGAGCAGAAACCGTTTCAGTCGGCGGACGGTATCCAGCACCTGAGAACTGCCCAGGCGACCGATGATGCCGATATTACGAAATTGCTCCATGGGGTTCCTGCGAGGACGGCGAAAAGGACGATTATGGGCGAAAGCGCGGGATAGACAAAATCCTTTCAGCCACAAGGGTGCACTCATGTTTAGGGCTATGCTCGCAAGATGATCCTATTTCCCGATTTGCTCTCGCTGCCCCATCAGTTGCGCCACCCCGAAGTGCGCGACCTGGCCTGGGTCATCCTCGCGCCGCCGATGCTCGTCGATACGCCGTGGCCGCAACGCCATCCGCTGGCCGGCAGCGAATGGGTGCAAGAGCCGGAACGGCTGGAGCGCTGGCTGCGGCAACTGGACCGTGACAGTTATGATTTGCTGCACTGGCTGTCCCAGGCCCGCACCCGGCGCCTGGGCCTGTACTACGAGCGACTGTGGCAGTACGCGGTGCGTCACGCGCCGGGGATCGAGCTGATTGCCGCCAACCTGCCGATCCGCCGTGAGGGCCATACACTGGGCGAACTGGATATGCTGCTGCGCGACCGCGACGGCGTGCATCACCTGGAACTGGCGATCAAGCTCTATCTCGGGCCGCAAAATGGCGACGGGCATGACACTGCGCAGTGGCTCGGCCCCGGTTGTCACGATCGGCTGGACCGCAAGCTGGCCCACCTGGCCCACCATCAATTGCCCATTTCTGCCCGCAGCGAAAGTCGCGAAGCGCTGGCGGCCCTGGATATCCAGCAGTTCAGTGCACACCTGTGGCTCGGCGGTTACCTGCTGTATCCGTGGCCGGGACGCTCCGCGCCTCCCGGCGGCGCACATCCGCAGCATTTGCGCGGTAGCTGGCTGCATCAGAAAGACTGGCCGGACTTTGTCGTACAACGCCCCTTCGGTCGCTGGCAACCCCTGCCCCGCCATGCCTGGCTGGCGCCGGCGCATTATCCAGCGGAGCACACCTGGAACGACGAGCAATTGCGCGCATGGCTCAACGAACTGGAGCCTCTGGCGCCCGCACAATTGATGGTGCGCCTGGTCGAGAATGCCGAGGGGGATTGGGAGGAAGCAGAGCGGTTGTTTCTGGTGGCGGATCTTTGGCCGAATGTGCCGGGTAGTGGTTGAGATGTGTGGTGTCTGGACTGGCCCGCGATGGGGTCGACTCGGTCTAGACCGACAACCGTAATGCCAAAGCCGCCAACGTCACCAACAACACCGGCACCGTCAACACCACCCCGACCTTGAAGTAATACCCCCAGCCAATCCGGATACTCTTGCGTTCCAGCACATGCAGCCACAGCAACGTCGCCAGACTGCCAATCGGCGTGATCTTCGGCCCCAGATCGCTGCCGATGACGTTGGCATAAATCATCGCCTCCTTCACCACACCATGGGCCTGACTCGCATCGATCGACAGCAAACCGATCAGCACCGTCGGCAAATTGTTCATCATCGACGACAGAATCGCCGTCAGCACGCCTGTGCCCATCGCCGCGCCCCAGACACCGTAATGGGCAAACCCGTCGAGCCATCCCGCCAGATACCCGGTCAACCCGGCATTACGCAGGCCATACACCACCAAATACATGCCTAGTGAAAAAATCACGATCTGCCACGGCGCTTCTTTCATCACCTTGCGCGTGGAAATCTTGTGGCCTCGGGCAGCGATACCCAGCAGCAACGCGGCGCACACCGCAGAAATGGCGCTGATCGGGATACCCAGCGGCTCCAGGGCAAAACATCCCAGCAACAAAATCCCCAAGACCACCCAACCGGCATAGAACGTCGCCTTGTCATGGATCGCGGTGGCCGGCTGCGCTAATTGGTCGGGGTCGTAATTCTTGGGAATGTCGCGCCGGAAGAACCACATCAGCATGGCCAGCGTCGCCGCGACGCTCACCAGATTGACCGGGATCATCACGGCCGCATACCGGTTGAACGTGATATCGAAGTAGTCGGCGGAAACAATGTTCACCAGGTTCGACACTACCAGCGGCAGGCTCGCGGTGTCGGCAATGAAACCGGCGCCCATCACGAACGCCAGCGTGGCGGCCGGGGAGAATCGCAGCGCCAGCAGCATGGAGATCACGATGGGCGTGAGAATCAGTGCCGCGCCGTCGTTGGCGAACAATGCCGAGACCAACGCCCCCAGCAACACCATATATGCAAAGAGTTTGCGCCCGCTGCCCCGGCCCCAACGCGCCACATGCAAGGCGGCCCAGGCAAAAAAACCCGCCTCGTCCAGCAGCAGACTGATGATGATCAGCGCCACAAACGTGCCGGTGGCGTTCCAGATGATCTGCCACACAATCGGGATATCGATTAGCTGCACGACGCCGAAAACCAGCGCCAGTACAGCGCCGAATACCGCACTCCAACCGACGCCCAGGCCTTTAGGTTGCCAGATCACCAGCGTGATGGTCAGCAGGAAAATGAGTGAGGCGATGAGCATGCAAAAACCTTGTGCGGAAAAACAAACCGCGATTCAGCCGCAATGCTCGGGCGGAGTAAAGCCAAAACTTGCTGCACACCGCGAGGCCCGCAGCTGTCGAGCAGCGCGAGGCTGCGTTCGGCTGCGAAGCAGTCGTAATACCTGCAAACGCGGTCTGTTTGAATTACCACGCCGCCTGATTTCACGAGTGCTTCGCAGCCGAACGCAGCCTCGCGCTGCTCGACAGCTGCTACCAGCGAACGCAGCCTCGCGCTGCTCGGCAGCTGCTACAGGCAATTAGGTCTTTTTGTGTTGTTCGACCCATTTTCCATAGGCGTCGATGAACTTCTGCAAAAACGGCTTCACCGATTCGGACAGTTTGTCCGCCTCGTCGAACAGCGACCCGGCACCTCCGAGATAGGCTTCCGGCTGCTGCATGCACGGCACATCCAGAAATACCATGGACTGACGCACGTTATGGTTGGCGCCAAACCCGCCAACAGCCCCCGGCGAAACACTGATGACTGCGCCCGGTTTGCCGCTCCAGGCACTCTGGCCATACGGCCGTGATCCCACGTCGATGGCATTCTTCAAAGGTGCCGGCACCGAACGGTTGTATTCCGGGGTGACGAACAGCACTGCGTCGGATGATCGCACCTGTTGCCGGAAAGTGCTGTAGGCTGCCGGCGGTGAAGCGCCATCGATGTCTTCGTTGTAGAGTGGCAAGTCACCAATTTCGACGATTTGAAGGTTGAGATTGGCTGGAGCAAGGTCGGCCAGTGCCAGTGCCACCTTGCGATTGATCGATGCCTTTCTCAAGCTGCCGACTATGACGGCGATCGTATAGACGTTGCTCATGGAAGATGTCTCGACTGTCCGATGGAAAGAACTTGTAGTTATAGATGACGAATCACCCAGCGGGCTGTTGAATTTCACACCCCTGACTATTTTTTTCTTGCACGAAAACTTACTTCGCCCTACCACGGTCTACACAACCGAAAATTGAGTGATTTATCTCCAGAGGTTCTAAACAGATGGCAGCAGTACTTGTCGGTCAGTTCCACGCAAGAGATGCGGAAGGCCGCGTATATTCCGTGCACGAGTTCCAGGAATCCACCCCGTCGGCAGACGGCCTCGGTGGTACGGAGTCTGTCACCACCTACAAACTGGCCATTGGCGACCGCGTCAGGAAGCTGGATGACAACCAGTTTCTGCTGGTCCAATCGGACGTAACCATCGTGCGCGAACCCGACACCTTTGTCGGTAGCGTGCCGGTAGCCAGCGTCGCGTCATAACCCCGCGTTATGAGCAGAAGTCATATGGATGCACTTGAGTTAGGATTCAGTCACTGATTCCCTCACCTGCCGAACATGGACTTCACGCATGCGTTTACGCCATATCGAAGTGATCCACGCACTTGTGCAAACCGGTCACCTGGGCACCGCCGCCGAATGGCTGCAGTTGCCGGTGGCCGAGGTTGAAGGCATTTTGCGCGAGGCCGAGGGTCAGTTGGGTTTCATGCTGTTTTCCAGCGTGCGTGGACGTTTGCAGGCGACCCGCGAAGCGCGGGAGCTTCAGGTCGAAATCGCCCACGTCTACGAAGCGCTTGAGCCCATCCAGCGCTTGGCCGCCAGCCTCAAGCAATATCAGGCTCCCCCCCTGCGCATCATCTGCACCCCGCCGCTGGCCCAACAATTGCTGCCCCAGAGCATCGCCGCCTTACGCCGACGGCTGCCCGATGCACCCTGCAACCTGCTGAGCCACCCGACCCGTGAGATCATCAGAACCCTGTTATTGCGCGAAAGCGATCTGGGATTGAGCCTGCAGGATCCCGATCACGCCGACATCCATTGCCAAGTGATTGCCCAAGGCAAGCTCCAGCTCCTGGCGCCCCATGGCTGGCTGCAGCCCAAGCAGAAATACATTTCGTTGCAAGATCTGGCAGGCCAGTCGATGGTCGGCCTGGAAGGCCACGACCCGCTGAGCCCGGCGCTCGAAAACAAATTGCAGGCCTTGCGCCCGGCTCCGCTCGTGCATATCCGGGTGCAGACGCATCAGATGATGCGCAGCATGGTCGAGGCCGGAGAGGGTCTGGCGATTGTCGACCCGTTTACCGCCCTGGGCGCCAAATCCAGCGGACTGGACGTTTGCCCACTGGCGCCGGCGGTGCCTGTCAGCCTCTACGCGCTGACCCTGAAAAACGGCGAACCCTCCACCGCCGTTCAGACCCTGCTGGACATCGTTACGGAACAAGCCGTGGCGATGCTGGCGAACTGAGCGGGTATTCCGGCGCATTATCGAACAAGCGATACCAAAACAGCGCCACTTCGGCGGTGTTTGGATCGATCCCGCGGTAGCGCAGATGATCGATCCCGCCAATCACATAACCACACCGCTCATAGAGCCGACAGGCGCCCAGATTGTTGTTCTGGGTTTCGAGCATGATGCCCGGCAGTTTTTTCTTGCGACTCCAGAACTGAGCCACGTCCAGCAACGCTTTGGCCACGCCATGGTGCCGCGCCGGCGCATGCACCGCCAGTTCGTCGATATGGGCAAAGCCGTTCCAGTTGGTGCTGACCACCAGATGACCGACGGGCTCATCGTCGAGATAGGCCATGAAAATCGCACTGTCAGTGGCATCGCGAAAACTGCTGAACTCTTCGGGATCGATGCCGTAGCACTTTCGATAAGGGGTGATCGGCGTGATCGGCCACTGCTCGACCGGCTTGCCCATTTCAGCAGCACCATAGGCGGCGACTTCAAAACTGAAATCACTGCCCCAGATGTAAGCCGCGAACCCGTCGTCGGCGACACGCACCGAAAGGCCGGGGTACTGGGGATTAATGACAGGTTGCATACTGGGAAAGGTCCTCATTCCTTGATGCAATCGACGGTGTAGTGCCGTCCATTGCCCTCGTCTTCGTGTTGCAAGCCATGCACATCGACGACGAATCCGGGGAAACTGCTATCAAATGTACGTGCAAATGAAAGGTAGTCGATGATTGACCGGGTCGCCTCGGTGAACCGCTCGCCCGGCATGATCAGTGGGATGCCCGGCGGATACGGAACCAGCATCACCGCTGCGATCCGCCCGTCCAGGGCGTCGATCGAAACCGCCTCCACCTCGCCCCGTACCAAATGATCATAGGCGTGAGCCGGCTTCATGACGATTTCCGGCAGCACGGTATACATGCGCTTGAGGTGTTTGGCCGTGGCGTTGCTGCGATAACAGGCGTGCAATTGATCGCACAAGTCGCGCAAGCCCATGCCTTGATAACGCCCGACGCTCTGTTGCGCCACACAGGGCAGGCAGGTCGCGAGGCTGACGTTGGCATCGTAGCTGCGCTTGAACTCCAGCAACTCGGTCAACAGCGTGCTCCATTTGCCTTTGGTGATGCCCATCGAAAACAGCACCAGGAACGAATACAGCCCGGTCTTCTCGACCACCAGCCCGCGCTCCCAAAGAAATTTACTGACCACCGCCGCCGGAATTCCGCGTTCGCTCAGCGCACCGCCCGCCGTCAGCCCGGGCATCACCAGAGTGACTTTGATCGGATCGAGCAAAACGTAATCGTCAGTCACGCCACCAAAACCGTGCCAGTCGGCATCGGGTTGCAGCAACCAGTCGTCGGTGACCACGCGATCAATGCCTTCCACCGACGGCGGCTGCCAGATGGAAAACCACCAGTCGTCCGCCGCGATGTGCTGTCGCAGATTGGCCAGGGCGCGACGAAAACTCAGGGCCTCGTCGAACATCTCCTGCAACAGCGAACGCCCGGCCGGACCTTCCATCATCGCCGAGGCCACGTCCAGCGACGCAATGATGCTGTACTGCGGCGACGTGGAGATGTGCATCATGAACGCTTCGTTGAAACGGTCGCGATCCAGCTGTCGTGCGCCGCCGTCCTGAACATGAATCATCGAGGCCTGACTGAACGCTGCCAGCAACTTGTGCGTGGAATGCGTGGTGAACACCAGTGGACTGTCTTCGCTGCGCGAGGTGCCCATGCCGTAACGTCCGGCGAAAAACTCATGGAACGGCGCGTAGGCGTACCAGGCTTCGTCAAAATGCAGCACCTCGACGCTGTTGCCCAGGCTCTGTTTGATCAACTCGGCGTTGTAGCAAAGACCGTCGTAGGTCGAGTTGGTGATGACCGCTAACTTGACCTTGGGCACTCGACCCAGGGTCAGCGGGCTGGCGTCGATCTTGGCCTGGATCGATTCGCGGCTGAATTCGCTCAACGGATTCGGGCCGATGATCCCCAATTCGTTGCGCTCCGGGCACAGGTACAACGGGATCGCGCCGGTCATGATGATCGAATGCAGCACCGACTTGTGACAGTTGCGGTCCACCAGCACCAGATCATCGCGGGCAACCATCGAATGCCAGACGATCTTGTTCGCGGTCGAAGTGCCATTGATCACGAAAAAAGTGTGATCGGCACCGAAATTACGCGCAGCGCGTGCTTCCGCTTCGGCCAGCGGACCGGTGTGATCGAGCAAGGAGCCCAATTCAGGCACCGACACGGATAAATCCGAACGCAGGGTGTTTTCCCCAAAAAACTGGTGAAACGCCTGCCCGACCGGGCTCTTGTGATACGCCACGCCGCCGCCGTGGCCCGGTGTGTGCCAGGAATAATTGGAGTCGGCGGTGTGTTGCACCAGCGCCTTGAAAAACGGTGGCAGCAGACCGTCCAGGTACTTGCGCGCGGCCCGGGCTACTTGCCGGGCCAGGAACGGCACCGTGTCTTCGAACAGATAAAGAATACCGCGCAACTGATTGAGTTCGGCCATCGCATCGGCCGGCGCGTTTTCCAGCGTCACTTGTTCGCCGAGGGCGAAGATCGGCAGGTCCGGCGCACGCACTCGCGCCAGACCGATCAGCTCGGCCATGTTTTGCAACAAATGTGAGTTGGTGCTGGCGTCTTCGGCGGCAATCAACATGCAGGAAAGGCCGTGATGGGTCGATGCGACCAACCGCCCTTCGGTGTAATCCACCGCCGAAACAATGCTGAAGCCTTCCTGCTCCAGCTCCCGTGCGATGCCCCGCACGCGATCACCGGCGACGGTGTCGACCTTGATGTCGCGGTGGACGATCAGGACCGGGAATTTCAAATCTTTATACATGGGGCTCAGTGTCCTGAGGCGGCAGACCGTGGCCTGCCAATACCCTCAGGGTAGAGGGTTGCTGCGGATGTGGCGAGTGCCGATGCCCCAAACCGGGTCGCCATGTGCACGCTAATGTCGCAATCGTGCAAGACCGGTAGCAGCTGCCGAGCACCGCGAGGCTGCGTCCGGCTGCGAAGCAGTCGTGAAATCAAACCCCGCGGTTTTACAGAACATCGCGCATTCAGGTTTTACGACTGCTTCGCAGCCGAACGCAGCCTCGCGCGGCTCGTCAGCTGCTACAGGCTCGGCAGCTGCTACGCCTGTGCTTTGGCATCCGCCAGTTGCTGCCACAGCGACGGGGCGCCAGCGGCCTTGGCGATGGCTTCAAGACGCGCCACGTGCTGGGCCAGGTCATCTTCGCTGGCGCGGATGATGCGGGCGCGTGTGCGGTCGGCCGGCAAGCGGCGGATTTCGGTGGCGGAGTTGTCCGCACCTTCGCCGGAGCCATTACCGTCGGACGCGTTACCCGCCAGCGACAGGCTGGTCTGGCCGCCAGTCATGGTCAGGTAGACGTCGGCGAGAATCTCGGAGTCGAGCAAGGCGCCGTGCAGTTCACGACCCGAGTTGTCGACGCCATAACGTTTGCACAAGGCGTCGAGACTGTTGCGCTGCCCCGGGTGACGTTCCCGGGCCATCATCAAGGTGTCGAGGATCGAGCAGTGTTGCGTGATGTCCGCACGATCGTGCTGGCCCATCAGGGCGAATTCGTTGTTGATGAAACCAACGTCGAACGCCGCGTTATGGATGATCAGTTGCGCGCCCTTGATGAACTCGAAGAACTCATCGGCCACTTCGGTGAAGCGCGGTTTACCTACCAGAAATTCGTTGGTGATGCCGTGGACGCCAATGGCGCCTTCGTCGCTCTCGCGATCCGGTTGCAGGTAAACGTGAAAATGCCGGCCGGTCAGGCGCCGACCGATCAACTCGACACAACCGATTTCAATAATCCGGTGGCCGTCGGTCACCGGCATGCCGGTGGTTTCGGTATCGAGTACAACGGATCTGGTGGCCATCAGTGCTCAGCTCTCAACGGGACATTCGTGCAAAAGCGGCGATGTTAACACGCTCGCCGGGGTGTTTCAGATAGACCGGGGCGCGGCCATCGCGGACAAGTCGAATCGTCGCACCGCCGCTCCCACAGGGAACGATCAGTGTGTGATTTATGCCTGTTTGAACCCACGCACCTCATCCACCCCCCTGTTGGCCAGCTGGTCCGCTCGTTCGTTACCGTGGTGACCAATGTGCCCACGCACCCATTTCCAGGTGACGTTGTGGCGATTGACCTGCTCATCCAGCAACTTCCACAAATCAGCATTTTTAACCGGTTCCTTCGCAGCGGTTTTCCAGCCGCGCTTCTTCCAGTTGTCCATCCATTCGTTGATGCCTTTCATCACGTACTGGGAGTCGGTTACCAGCAGCACGTCGCACGAACGCTTGAGCTCTTCGAGGCCACGAATCGCGCCCATCAGCTCCATGCGGTTGTTGGTGGTGTTGGCTTCGCCGCCCCACAGTTCCTTTTCCACGCCTTTGCACACCAGCAGTGCACCCCAGCCACCCGGGCCAGGGTTGCCTTTGCAGGCACCATCGGTAAAGAGTTCTACGCTATCGCTCATGCCAATCTATCCAGAAAATGCGGTGGCTCGACGATCCGTGATCGACGATGCCCGAGGCCGGGGCTGACCCGACCGGGAAAATAAAAAGGTATTACGGTTCGATGCGGCGACGATTGACCTTGGCCATCGGCAAGGGAATCAGCTTGCCCATCGGTTCGCGCCGTTCCTGACGAAGTGGGCGCAGGCCCACCACAATCTTGCGGGCCACCAATAAATAGAAGCCGCCGCCCGACAATTGCCAGTCACCAGCCTTGCGCTCCCAACCGGCCAGACGAGCCTGCCAGGCGGGTGACGCAAGCGGCGGACGATAGCACCCGAAGCGGCGTTTCTCCAGCGCGAAACCCAGCAGGTTGAGCCAGTCGGCGACGCGCGACGGTGAGATACAACGTGCCTTGCGCATGGCGTCATGGGCGAACACATGGCGCAGGCCCCACGTGCTCCACGGATTGATACCGATGATCAGCAAATGCCCGCCGGGGCGCACGCTGCTCGCCGCTTCACGCAGCAAACCATGGGGCGACAGGCAGAAATCCAGCCCATGCTGCAACACCACCACGTCTGCGGCGTGCTCGCTCAACGGCCAGGCTTGTTCTTCACAAACGATTTCGACGCCAGGCAACGGCGCACCGAGCCGCACATTGCGCTGCACCTGGGGAGCCGACGGCGGCGTCTGGGCCGACGGACCGTAATGCACCAGATAACCGCCGAAGAAACGCCCCAACTCGTCTTCGAGCATGCGTCGTTCTTCATCCAGCAAAAATTGTCCGATAGGGCCGGACAGCCATTCACGGGCCGCGCTGATCAATGTCAGCCACTCGGGATCAGCCTGAGCGAACGCTTTATCGGTCATTGCATTCTCCAACGCGCCAGGAAGTTCTAAGATGCGCCATTGTTTTCCGCTTGGCGAATCCGACGATGATACAGATCAGTGCCCTGCCCGCCTTCACCGACAACTACATCTGGTTGTTACAAGACCACCGCACCCAGCGCTGCGCCGTGGTCGATCCGGGTGATGCCGCCCCCGTACAGGCCTGGCTTGCGGCGCATCCGGGTTGGGTATTGAGCGATATTCTGATCACTCATCACCACCATGACCATGTCGGTGGCGTCGAGTTACTGAAAAAAGCGACAAACGCAAAAGTTTATGGCCCCGCCAGCGAGAACATCCCGGGCCGGGACGTGGCGCTCAAAGACAACGACCGCGCCAGCGTACTGGGCTGGGACTTCGATGTTTACGCCGTCCCCGGCCATACCCTGGGGCACATTGCCTATTACCATCATGGTCTGTTGTTTTGCGGTGACACCCTGTTTGCTGCCGGTTGCGGACGGTTGTTCGAAGGCACGCCTGAACAGATGCACACCTCACTGACACGCCTGGCCGCCTTGCCGGAAGACACGCTGGTGTATTGCACCCACGAATACACCTTGAGCAACCTGAAATTTGCTGCGGCAGTGGAGCCCGATAATCAAGACATCGCCGCTCGCCTGGCCAAAGTGACGCAGCAACGTGAAGCCGGGATCATGACGTTGCCTTCGACGCTGGCCCTGGAAACGCTCACCAACCCGTTTTTACGTGTTTCTGAAACATCTGTTAAAGAAAAAGTGGACGAACGGAATGGCCCCGATAACCGGGCACCGAGTAAGGTTTTTTCGGCTTTGAGAGCTTGGAAAGATACGTTCTAAGCGATCTTCATTTTGTAATGAAAATACTGAATGGTTGACCGCAGGGGGTGCGCTTTCTAGAATCGACCGACATTTTTGCCCGGAACTTACTTCCAGCCAATGTCGTCATCTATTAGCAAAGTCATCAATACAGACGCATTGACCCGCCTGGCTCAAGCCATAGCGGTGGCTGTGTCCGCCACTCTGGCGGGTTGTTCCAGCCATGTGCCGCAGACCGACGCGACACACACCCCGAAAATCGCCGCCCGCGCCAAACAGCCACCCATTTGGCTCAGCGAAAAACCAAGCCCGCTGGCCGCACAGGACGTCTGGGAGCGCATGCGCCTGGGCTTCCAGTTGCAGGATGGCCTGGGCGTCAACCCGCGTATCGAGCAGCAGCGGCTGTGGTTCGCCAGTAACCCGTCCTTCCTCGAAAACGCCGGCGAGCGCGGCAGCCTGTACATTCACTACATCATCGAACGCCTTGAAGCACGCAACATGCCGCTTGAACTGGCGTTGCTGCCGGTGATTGAAAGTGCCTACAACCCGATGGCCTATTCCCGGGCTCACGCGGTGGGTCTTTGGCAATTCATCCCCTCCACCGGCCGCTACTACAACCTGCGCCAGACCCATGCCTATGATGGCCGACGCGACATTACGGCTTCGACCACGGCGGCCCTGGATTACCTGAGCCGCCTGCACGACATGTTCAACGGTGACTGGATGCTCGCCCTCGCCGCCTACAACGCCGGCGAAGGCACGGTCAGCCGCGCTATCGAGCGCAACGAAAGACTCGGCCTGCCGACCGATTACTGGAACCTGTCACTGCCCTCGGAAACCCAGGCCTACGTGCCCAAGCTGCTGGCCTTGTCGCAAGTGGTACTGGCACCCGAAGCCTACGGTGTAAACCTCAGCCCGATCGCCAACGAACCGTACTTCAAGGTCGTCGAAATCAACCAGCGCATGGACCTGTCCACGGTTGCCGCGGTGGCCAACATCGACGAAGACGAACTGTTCCAGCTCAACCCGGCGTTCAAACAACGCACCACTCTCGACGGCCCACAGCATTTGCTGGTGCCCACGTCCAAGGCGCAGTTGCTGACCACCAGCCTGTCCACCATGCGTCCGGAAGAGCTGATAAGCAAGAAGCCACTCAGACCTGTCTTCGACAACGCAGATGTTTCTCAAGTCGCCAGCGCCAAGCGCACCTACCGCGTCAAGCGCGGCGACAGCCTTGCCACCATCGCCAAGGCCAACAACGTCGCCGTCAAAGATCTGCAACGCTGGAACAAGCTGTCGGGCAAGAATCTCAAGGCGGGTCAGACACTGGTGATGCGCGATACCGCCAAGCGCAGCAGTGGTCGCGTCAATACGGTCGTCGCCTCAAACAGCAAAACTGGCAAGACCGGCAAAAAGAATTCCCAGACTCAATACAAGGTGCAGCAAGGCGACTCGTTATACATCGTTGCCAAACGCTTCAATGTCGAGATGCAGCATCTCAAGCGCTGGAACCCCCGTGTCGGCAAGGCGCTCAAGCCTGGACAGGTGCTGAAGGTATCTTCGCCACATTAAAAAGAACCCCTGATATCAGGGGTTTTTTTCGCCTGAAGCTTGCCAAAACCCATGTAGCAGCTGGCGAAGCCTGCGTCGGCCGGTCCGCGCAAGATCAATTAACGGCCCATTAACCCCCTGTCTTTTTCCTGTCGATACAAGCTGTTACTGTACGGACCACTTAGCCCAAGCCACCTGGATCGGATCCCTGACTTGAAGCGCCCCCTCATTCTGCTCCTGATCAGCCTGGCCTTGAGCTCTCCCGCAAGTGCGACGATCAGCGAAAGCCATGGTTATGCGCAGTTCGGCACGCTCAAGTACCCGGCCCGATTTACCCATTTCGACTGGGTCAACCCGCAAGCGCCCAAGGGCGGCACGTTGCGGGTGATGGCGTTTGGCACCTTCGATACGCTCAATCCTTATACCTTCAAAGGCTCAAGCCCGGTCTCTACGGCCAATTTCCTGCAATACGGGATCAATGAGTTGAATGAGCCGCTGATGGTCGGCACCGGCCAGTACGCGCCATCCGGTGACGAGCCTACCTCCAGTTATGGCCTGATCGCCCAGTCGGTGGAATACAGCGAGGATCGTAGTTGGGTGGTGTTCAACCTGCGCCCCGAAGCGCGGTTCCACGATGGCTCGCCGATTACTGCGCGCGACGTCGCGTTCTCCTACCGCCGGCTGCTCAAGGAAGGTCATCCGCAGTACCGCACCAATCTTCAGGAAGTCGCGCGGGTCGATATTCTCAACCCCCATCGCGTTCGATTCGTTTTCAAGCGCGCCGGCAATCCGCTATTGATCCTGCGCCTGGGCGAATTGCCGGTCATGTCTGCGCGTTACTGGAAAGGTCGCGACTTCAAGGCAACCACCTTCGAGCCTCCCTTGGGCAGCGGGCCGTATCGCATCACCTCGGTGACGCCCGGGCGGCAAATTGTGTTTGAGCGGGTCAAGGACTACTGGGGCAAAGATCTGCCGGTCAATCGCGGCAAGTACAACGTTGATCGCATGGAGGTCGAGTTTTACCGTGACAGCGATGTCGCCTTCGAGGCGTTCAAGGCCGGCGAGTTCGACGTTTACATCGAGCATCAAGCCAAGAATTGGCAAAACGGCTACAACTTCCCGGCGGTCCGCCGCGGCGACGTGATCAAGGCGCAGATCGCGCATCAGATTCCGACTCAGAGTCAGGGGCTGTTCATGAACACCCGGCGCCCGACCTTTGCCGAGGCCAAAGTCCGCGAAGCCCTGGGACTGATGTTTGACTTCGAGTGGACCAACCGCACGCTTTTCAGTGGCGCCTACAAGCGCACCCTGAGTTACTACCCCAACAGTGAATTCTCTGCCACCGGCCTGCCGGTCGGTCATGAGTGGCTGATGCTCAAGCCGTACCGCGAACAGTTGCCCGCCAAACTCTTCACCGAGCCCTTCAGCCTGCCGCAAACCGATGGCCGCGGCATTCCAAGGGAAACCCTGCGAAAATCCCTGGCACTGCTCGCCGAGGCGGGCTGGAAGCTCAATGGCCAGCGTGTGCAGAACGCTGTCGGGCAACCGCTGCGATTCGAGATCCTGCTGGTCAACCCGAACCTGGAGCGTATCCTCCAGCCCTACGTCGAGAACCTCGCCAGCATTGGAATCGACGCGCGACTGCGCACCGTCGACCGCGCCCAGTACAAACAGCGCCTCGATCAGTTCGACTTCGACATGATTTTGATGACCCTCAACCAGACCCTCAGCCCGGGTCTGGAGCAGTGGCAGTATTTTCATTCCAGCCAGGTCGGGATCAAGGGCAGTAAAAACTACGCCGGTATCGCCAACCCGGTGGTCGACCATTTGCTCGAACAACTGCTCGCCGCCCAGAGCCGCGACGAACAAGTCGCCGCGGGCAAAGCCCTCGACCGTGTGTTGTTGTGGCAGCACTACAGCATTCCCAACTGGTACCTCAATTATCACCGCCTGGCTTACCGTAACCGGTTGGCCTTTGTCACCACGCCGCCCTACACCCTGGGCCTGAGCGCATGGTGGCTGAAGTCTTCGGAGAAAGATCGATGAAACCCGTACGCGCCCTGCTCTTGCAGGCCAGCGGTCTGCTGTTCGCCGGGGTGGCCTGCGCCGCCCCGCAACACGCTTTGACCCTCTACAACGAACCGCCAAAGTACCCGGCGGACTTTAAACATTTCGACTATGTGAACCCGGATGCGCCCAAGGGCGGGATCTTTCGTCAGGCAGGTTTCGGTGGCTTCGACAGCCTCAATCCGTTTATCAGCAAGGGCGTACCGGCCGACGACATCGGCATGATCTACGACACCCTCGCCAGACAAGGGCTGGACGAACCGTTCACCGAATATGGCCTGGTGGCCGGCAAGATCGAGAAAGCCCCGGACAACAGCTGGGTGCGTTTCTACCTGCGCCCTGAAGCGCGCTTCCACGATGGCCATCCGATTCGTGCCGAAGACGTGGTGTTCAGCTTCCAGATGCTGACCAAGGACGGCGCGCCGCTCTACCGCGCTTACTACAACGACGTCGAGGAAGCGATCGCCGAAGACCCGCTGACCGTGCTGTTCAAGTTCAAGCACAACAACAACCGTGAGTTGCCGCTGATCCTCGGCCAGTTGCCGGTGTTGCCCAAGCATTGGTGGGCCGACCGCGATTTCAACAAGGGCAACCTGGAGATGCCGCTGGGCAGTGGCCCGTACAAAGTCAGTCAAGTGAAGGCCGGACGTTCGATTCGCTATGAGCGGGTCAAGGATTACTGGGGCAAGGACTTGCCGGTCAATCGCGGGTTCTACAACTTTGATGTGATGACCACTGATTACTACCGCGACAACACCGTGGCGCTCGAAGCATTCAAGGCCGGACAGTTCGATTACTGGCTGGAGATGACCGCCAAGAACTGGGCCAACGCCTACAACGTCCCGGCCGTCACCGAAGGCCGGTTGATCAAGGAACAGATCCCCAACGGCAACACCACCGGCATGCAGGGTTTTGTGTACAACCTGCGTCGCCCGTTGTTCCAGGACGTGCGTGTGCGTGAAGCCCTGTCATTGCTGCTGGATTTTGAATGGACCAACAAGCAATTGTTCAACGGCGCTTACGCGCGCACCCGCAGCTATTTCGAGAACTCGGAAATGGCCGCCACCGGCTTGCCGGATGCCGATCAACTGGCTGTGCTCGATCCGTTTCGGGGCAAGATCCCCGAGCAGGTGTTCAGCGAAGCGTTCCAGAACCCGGTGACCGATGCCAGCGGAATGATTCGCGACCACCAGCGCAAAGCCTATCAACTGCTGCAAGAGGCCGGCTGGCGGATCGTCGATGACAAAATGGTCGATGCCACCGGCAAACCGGTGACCATCGAATTCCTGTTGGCCCAGACCGAATTCGAGCGGGTGCTGCTGCCGTTCAAGCGTAATCTCAGCGACCTGGGAATCGACCTGGTGATCCGCCGGGTCGACGTTTCGCAGTACATCAACCGCGTGCGCTCACGGGACTTCGACATGATCGTCGGCAGCTTCCCGCAGTCCAGTTCTCCTGGTAACGAACAGCGCGAATTCTGGATGTCCGCCGCCGCCGACAAACCTAGCAGTCGCAATTCCATGGGCCTCAAAGACCCGGTGGTGGACCAACTGGTCGAGCAACTGATCAACGCCGATTCGCGCAAAAGCCTGGTGGCGCACGCCCGTGCACTGGACCGCGTGCTGCAATGGGGTTATTACGTGATCCCCAACTGGCACATCAAGACCTGGCGCGTGGCGTACTGGAACCACATCGGCCATCCGAAAATCTCACCGCTGTACGACATCGGCACAAACACCTGGTGGATCAAGCCTGACGCGAAACCTGCGATAGAAGTCGAAGCCATCCTGCAAGCCACCCCTGCGGGCACGGAGTAATCAGATGCTGGCGTATATTTTTCGGCGACTGCTGCTGATCATTCCGACCTTGTTCGGTATTTTGCTGATCAACTTTGTGATCATCCAGGCCGCTCCCGGCGGCCCGGTAGAGCAGATGATCGCCAAGCTCGAAGGCTTCGAAGGCGCCACCAGCCGCATTGCCGGTGGCGGTGCCGAAGTGTCGGTGGCCGGCTCTGCCTATCGCGGCGCCCAGGGCCTGGACCCGGCGCTGGTAAAGGAAATCGAGCACATGTACGGCTTCGACAAGTCGGCGCCTGAACGCTTGTGGATCATGGTCAAGAACTATGCGTCGCTGGATTTCGGCGACAGCTTCTTTCGCGATGCCAAGGTCATCGACCTGATCAAGGAAAAGATGCCGGTGTCGATCTCCCTCGGGTTGTGGAGCACGCTGATCATGTACCTGGTGTCGATCCCGCTGGGGATCGCCAAAGCCACGCGACACGGTAGCCACTTCGATGTCTGGACCAGTTCGGCGATCATCGTCGGCTACGCGATCCCGGCGTTCCTGTTTGCGATCCTGTTGATCGTGGTGTTTGCCGGTGGCAGTTATTTTGACTGGTTCCCGTTGCGCGGGCTGACGTCGAACAATTTCGACGAACTGAGCATGGGCGGCAAAATCCTCGATTACTTCTGGCACCTGGCCTTGCCGGTCACGGCGCTGGTCATCGGCAACTTCGCGACCATGACCCTGCTGACCAAAAACAGCTTCCTCGATGAAATCAACAAGCAGTACGTGGTCACCGCCAAAGCCAAAGGCCTGACCCGTCACCGCGTGCTGTACGGCCATGTGTTCCGCAACGCCATGTTGCTGGTGATCGCCGGGTTCCCGTCAGCGTTTATCGGGATCTTTTTTACCGGGTCGTTGCTGGTGGAAGTGATTTTCTCCCTCGACGGCCTCGGTCTGATGAGTTTTGAAGCGGCGATCAACCGCGATTACCCGGTGGTGTTCGGCACGCTGTTTATCTTCACCTTGCTGGGCCTGGTGGTGAAACTGATCGGCGACCTCACCTACACCTTTGTCGATCCGCGCATCGACTTCGAAAGCCGGGAGCATTGAGATGAACCTGTCCCCGCTCAATCGACGCCGTTTCGAACTGTTCAAGGCCAACAAGCGTGGCTGGTGGTCGCTGTGGCTGTTTCTGGTGTTGTTCGGCCTGAGCCTTGGCGCCGAGCTGATCGCCAACGACAAACCGCTGGCGGTGCATTACGACAACAGCTGGTACTTCCCGGCGCTCAAGCGCTACCCGGAAACCACGTTCGGCGGCGAATTCCCGCTGGAAGCCAACTACAAGAGCCCGTACATCCGCGAACTGCTCAAGGCCAAGGACGCCTGGGTGCTGTGGGCGCCGATTCCCTACAGTTACCAAAGCATCAACTACGACCTGAAAGTCCCGGCCCCGGCGCCACCGTCGATGGAAAACCTGCTCGGAACCGACGATCAGGGCCGCGACGTGCTGGCACGGGTGATTTACGGCTTCCGGATTTCGGTGTTGTTCGCCCTCACCCTGACCATTCTCAGCTCGATCATTGGTGTGATTGCCGGAGCCTTGCAGGGTTTCTATGGCGGCTGGGTGGACCTGGCCGGGCAGCGTTTTCTGGAAATCTGGTCCGGCTTGCCGGTGTTGTACCTGCTGATCATCCTGGCCAGCTTCGTGCAGCCAAACTTCTGGTGGCTGCTGGGTATCATGCTGCTGTTTTCGTGGATGAGCCTGGTGGACGTGGTGCGCGCCGAGTTCCTGCGCGGGCGCAACCTTGAATACGTGCGTGCGGCGCGGGCGCTGGGGATGCAGAACGGTGCGATCATGTTCCGCCACATCCTGCCCAATGCCATGGTCTCGACCATGACGTTCATGCCGTTCATCCTGACCGGCGCGATCGGCACCCTGACCGCGCTGGACTTCCTCGGTTTCGGCTTGCCACCCGGCGCGCCGTCGCTGGGTGAGCTGGTGGCCCAGGGCAAATCCAACCTGCAAGCGCCCTGGCTCGGCATCAGCGCGTTTGCGGTGCTGGCGATCATGTTGAGTTTGCTGGTGTTTATCGGCGAGTCCGCTCGCGATGCCTTCGACCCGAGGAAGTGAAATGAATCCGGACAATCTGATCGAAGTGCGCGACCTGTCCGTCGAGTTTGGCGTCGGCGAGCGTGTGCAACGGGTGGTCGAGGGCGTGAACTTTGATATCCGCCGTGGCGAAACCCTGGCGCTGGTCGGTGAGAGCGGTTCGGGCAAGTCGGTCACCGCCCACTCGATCCTGCGACTGCTGCCCTACCCGATCGCACGGCATCCGTCCGGCACCATCGAGTACGCCGGGAAAAACCTGCTGGCCCAGAATGAAAAGACCCTGCGCCACATCCGCGGCAACCGGATCGCGATGATCTTCCAGGAGCCGATGACCTCGCTCAACCCGCTGCACTCCATCGAAAAGCAGATCAACGAAGTGCTGGGCATCCACAAAGGCCTGATCGGCAAAGTGGCGACCAAACGCACCCTGGAACTGCTGGAGATGGTCGGTATTCCCGAGCCGGAAAAACGCCTGAAAGCCCTACCCCATGAATTGTCCGGCGGCCAGCGCCAACGGGTCATGATCGCCATGGCCCTGGCCAATGAGCCGGAATTGCTGATCGCAGACGAACCGACCACGGCGCTGGACGTGACCGTTCAGCTGAAAATCCTCGAATTACTCAAGCAATTACAGGCCCGATTGGGCATGGCGTTGCTGCTGATCAGCCACGATTTGAACCTTGTGCGAAGAATTGCGCATCGCGTATGTGTCATGCAGCGCGGTTGCATCGTCGAACAGGCATCGTGCGAAGAGTTGTTCCGCGCGCCGCAGCATCCGTACACTCGGGAATTGCTGGCAGCGGAACCCAGCGGCAAGCCGGCGACCAATGTTATCGGGCCGCCATTGCTGCAAGTCGAAGACCTGAAAGTCTGGTTCCCGATCAAGAAAGGCCTGCTGAAAAAGACCGTTGACCACATCAAAGCGGTGGACGGGATCAATTTCAGCCTGCCGCAGGGGCAGACCCTGGGGATTGTGGGTGAAAGCGGTTCGGGCAAATCGACGCTCGGTCTGGCGATTTTGCGGCTGATCGGCAGCAAGGGTGCGATTCGTTTTGAAGGCAAGCAGCTAGACTGCCTGACGCAGAACGAGGTTCGGCCGTTGCGGCGGCAGATGCAGGTGGTGTTTCAGGACCCGTTTGGCAGCCTGAGCCCACGGATGTGCGTGAGCCAGATCGTCGGCGAAGGCCTGCGGATCCACAAGATGGGCACCGAGGCGGAACAGGAACAAGCGATTATTGCGGCACTCAAGGAGGTAGGTCTGGACCCGGAAACCCGGAACCGCTACCCCCACGAATTTTCCGGCGGGCAACGGCAGAGAATCGCCATTGCCCGGGCATTAGTGCTAAAACCGGCGTTGATTTTGCTGGACGAGCCGACCTCGGCCCTCGACCGCACCGTACAACGCCAAGTGGTGGAGCTGCTGCGTTCACTGCAAACCAAGTACAACCTGACGTATTTGTTTATCAGCCATGACCTGGCTGTCGTCAAAGCACTGAGCCACCAGCTGATGGTGGTCAAGCAGGGCCAAGTGGTCGAACAGGGGGACGCGCAAAGTATCTTTGCCGCCCCCCAACATCCGTATACACAGCAGTTGCTGGAAGCCGCTTTCCTGGCACCAGCCACTGCGTAATAACCTGAAAGAGAGGAGCAACACATGGGTTTTCTCGCCGGTAAGCGCGTACTGATCGTCGGTGTCGCCAGCAAGCTGTCCATCGCATCCGGCATCGCTGCCGCCATGCATCGCGAGGGCGCTGAGCTTGCCTTCACTTATCAGAACGACAAACTCAAGGGTCGTGTCGAAGAGTTCGCACAGAGCTGGGGTTCGAGCCCTGAACTGTGCTTTCCGTGCGACGTGGCCAGCGATGAAGAAATCGCCAAGGTCTTCGTTGAACTGAGCAAGAAGTGGGACGGCCTGGATTGCATCGTGCACTCCGTCGGCTTCGCCCCAGGCGACCAACTGGACGGCGACTTCACCGAAGCCACCACCCGTGAAGGTTTCCGCATCGCTCACGACATCAGCGCCTACAGCTTCGTGGCCCTGGCCAAAGCCGGTCGCGAAATGATGAAAGGCCGCAACGGTAGCCTGCTGACCCTGTCGTACCTGGGCGCCGAGCGCACCATGCCGAACTACAACGTGATGGGCATGGCCAAGGCTTCGCTGGAAGCTGGCGTGCGTTACCTGGCCGGCTCCCTGGGCCCGGACGGCACCCGCGTCAACTGCGTATCGGCTGGCCCGATCCGCACCCTCGCCGCTTCCGGCATCAAGAACTTCCGCAAGATGCTGGCTGCCAACGAAGCGCAAACCCCGCTGCGTCGCAACGTCACCATCGACGAAGTCGGCAACGCCGGCGCCTTCCTGTGCTCGGACCTGGCGTCCGGCATCAGCGGCGAAATCATGTACGTAGACGGTGGTTTCAACACCACTGCGATGGGCAGCCTGGAAGAGTAATCTTTCAGCTGACCAAAAAAACCCGCCGTTGCTGGCGGGTTTTTTTATGCCTGCGCTTCCGGGGCGCACGCTCCCACAGGAGTAAGTAGTTCAGCTGTCGGGCCTTCAATCTTCTTACAATCGAAAAGCACAGCGCTAAACTCAGCCTCACACCTACCACCCTCCGAGGCCTGCCCTATGCAACTGTCCCCTTTTCACTTGGCGATTCCAGTGTATGACCTGACCGCCGCACGGAATTTTTATGGCGAAGTGTTCGGTCTTGAAGAGGGCCGCTCCAGCGACCACTGGGTCGATTTCAACTTTTTCGGCCATCAATTGGTGATTCACCTGGCACCGAAAAATGCCTCCCAGGAAGCAGCGCACACCAATGCCGTGGACGGTCACAACGTGCCTGTTCCGCACTTCGGTGTGGTGTTGAGCATGAGTGAGTGGGAGGCGCTGGCGCAGCGTCTGACCGCGCTGGGCTCGTCGTTCGTGATCGAACCGGGTATTCGCTTTCAGGGGCTGGTGGGCGAGCAAGCGACGATGTTCCTGTTCGATCCGTGCGGCAATGCACTGGAATTCAAAGCCTTTAAAGACATCAGTCAGTTGTTTGCCAAGTGAACGCGTCCGCCTCGGCCAGCAGCCCTTCGATCGAGCCGTGACTCAGGGGGTCGTATTCGATCTGGCCGAGACTGAAGCGCAGGTCGTTGGCGCGATGGGCTGAGGCATTTCGTTCGGCGAGTATTTCTTCGAGCCGGGATTTGATCGCGTCGAGTTCGACCGTGCCTGAACCCGTGAGCAACGCGACAAATTTATCGCTGCCCAGTCGGCCGATAACATCGCTTTCGCGGAAGGCAATGCGCAGCACGTCGGCGAATATTTTCAGCGCTTTGTCGCTCGCGGCACTGCCGTACAGGTAATGCAAGCGTTTGAAATCATCAAGATTGAATAGCAACAACGTGGCCGGTTTCTCCAGCCTCTGGCAGGCGTCCAGGCCTTGCTCGGCCAGCGTGGCGAACCCGTGACGGTTGGGGAGCAGGGTCAACTCGTCCATGCTCGCCATCTGTACGCCCGACAGTTCCTGCTCGGCCTTGCGCGCCAGGTCACGCAACCATTCGCGTTCTTCCTGCGGGGAACGTGAAGGAATGCCACCAGCACCTGGTTTGACCGGTTTGCCTGGGATTAACATGGCTAACTCCATTGGCGGGTATGATCTTTAGAGTCGGTCATACCCGCATTGACTCCGTGTTACGGACCACCGGTCAACTGCCCGCCAGCGGACAGGGCCCTCCCGCCTCCGCCCACAGCTTGAATTGCGTGACGAAGACATCGTGAGACACCGACACCGGCGCCCTGCCCTCACCGGGATTCCAGCCCCATAGCACCAACTTGTCTTCGCTGACATGCTTGATCAATGCGGCGAAATCACGGTCGCCATTGCTGGAGCGGTCCTTGATCATTGCGCATAACTTGTCGGCTGGCAGACCGATCCAGGCCATTTTGTGCGCCGCGGGCGGCAGGCTCCAGTGCGGTGCCCCCGGGGGCGTATGCAGCCCGTAGCTGGCCGGCGGGTTGGACTCTGCGTGACACGTGGTACACGGCAAACCGGCCGCGCCTTTGCCGTCCATCCCGCGCACCACGTTCATCGCGTGGGGAATCCCGGCATCGAATTGCAGCGGCGAATCGCCCGGAATATGGCAGTTCTGGCAACGCGGGCTTTGAAAGACTTTCTGCACCGTATCGAAGGCCTTTATCGCCTCCTTGTCGTCCGCATACAGGTGTTCGGTGTAGACCGCCAGGCCGATCAACAGCACCGCCCCCAGCATCAGATGTCGCTTCATCTCACACCCCCGACAGTTGCAGCGGCAGCTCGCGCAAGCGCTGCCCGGTCAGAGCGAAGACAGCATTGGCGACCGCTGGCGCAGTGGGTGGAACGCCCACCTCGCCGATGCCTCCGGGCTTGTCGCTGCTGGGCACGATATGCACCTCGACCACCGGCATTTCGTTCAGCCGAAGCACTTGATAATCGTGAAAGTTGGACTGCACCACCTGCCCGCCTTCCAACGTCAGTTTGCTGTGCAAGGCGAAACTGAGGCCAAAGGTGATGCCCGATTCCATCTGCGCGGCGATACTCTGTGGGTTGACCGCAATGCCGCAATCCACGGCGCACACCACCCGGTGCACGCGGATTTCAAGATTGTCCTGGGACACTTCGGCGACCTGCGCCACGTAGCTGCCGAACGACTCGTGTACCGCCACGCCCACCGCGTGACCATCGGGCAAGGGGGCGCCCCAATTGGCTTTTTCGACCGCCAGATTGAGCACGCCCAAGTGTCGCGGATGGTTTTTCAGCAAGGTTCGCCGGTATTCCACCGGGTCCTTGCCGGCCGCCTCGGCCAATTCATCGATCAACGACTCCATGACAAACGCCGTGTGGGTGTGCCCGACCGAGCGCAGCCACAATACGGCGATGCCGGTTTTCGGTGAGTGCAGTTCCACCTGGTGATTGGCCAAGTGTTCGAGGTAAGGGCTGTCAGCGACGCCTTCGACCGAAGTCTTGTCGACGCCCCCCTTGACCATGCTCGCCTCCAGCGATGTGTCGGCCATAATCGACTGCCCGACCAGCACATGCTTCCAGGCCACCGGCATTCCGTCGGCATCCAGCCCGACATTCGCCTGATGCAGGAACATCGAACGGTAGTAACCGCCGCGAATGTCGTCCTCACGGGACCACACGGTTTTCACCGGTGCGCCCGCCACCTTGGCGACCTGCACCGCTTCAGCGACAAAATCGGACGTCGGATTGGCCCGGCGACCAAAACCGCCGCCGAGAAACTCGGTATGAATCTCTACCTGTTCGGGTTTGAGCCCGGTAATTTTTCCGGCGATCATTTGATCCAGCGTCTGAAACTGGGTGCCCGTCCAGATCTCGCATTTGTCCTGGCTGATTTTCACCGTGCAATTGAGCGGCTCCATCGGCGCATGGGCCAGGTACGGCACGCTGTATTCGACGTCGATCTTCTTCGCCGCTTTAGCCAGTGCGGCCGTTGCATCGCCCGCCTTACTGGCCGAAATCCCTGGCGTGGTGGCGAGTTTGCGGAAGCTCTCCAGCAGTTTCCGACTGTCCAGGCCGGTGTTCGGCCCCAGGTCCCAGTCTATTTGCAGCGCATCGCGCCCCAGCTTCGCCGCCCAGTAATGATCGGCAATCACCGCAACGCCCGAGGGCACTTGCACCACTTTATGCACGCCCGGCACGGCCAGTGCCGCGGCGCCTTCGAAGGATTTGACGCTGCCACCGAACACTGGCGGGCGGGCAACCATGGCGGTCATCAAACCGTCGAATTGCACATCCATGCCGAACTTGGCCTTGCCGGTAATTTTCTCCGGCGTGTCCAGGCGTTTGGTGGGTTTACCGATGATCTTCCAGTCCTTGGCCTCCTTGAACTTGATCGAGGCCGGATCCGGCACCGGCAACTGGCCGGCGTCATCGGCCAGTTCGCCATAGGTAGCGCGCTGGTCGCCCGCGATGACCACGCCAGATTCGGTGCGGAGCTGCGAAGGTGCAACATCAAACCGCTTGGCTGCCGCTTCGACCAACATCAGGCGCGCGGCCGCCCCGGCCTGGCGGTAGCGGTCGAATTCCATCCAGGTCGAGGTCGAACCGCCGGTGATCTGCATCCCGCCAAAACCGGCCATTCCATACAAAGCAGCGGAGGCTGGCGAGTGTTCGACGCGGATTTTCGACCAGTCGGCGTCCAGTTCTTCGGCGATCAACATGGTCAGGCCGGTCCAGATGCCCTGGCCCATTTCCGAATGGCCGAGCAGGACGGTGACGCTGTTGTCGTTGCCGATCCGCAGGAAGGCATTGGGCGCAAAAATGTTGCCTTGATTCTCCGCGCCCAAGGCAAAGCGATGGGCACCGGGGATGACAAACCCCACCACCAGACCACTGCCCAACAGGGCGCTGCCCTTGAGAAAACCACGGCGCGACAACGGGGGGTTGCTGTTCATGGCTTCAGACTCCCTCAACTCGAACCCATCTGGGCGGCACGTTTGACCGCTGCGCGAATCCTTGGGTAGGTGCCGCAGCGGCAGATGTTGCCGGAGAGCGCCTGGTCGATGTCGCTGTCGGTGGGTTGGGGAATCTTCGCCAGCAACGCGGCGGCGGACATGATTTGCCCAGATTGGCAGTAACCGCACTGCACCACATCCAGTTCAGCCCAGGCTTGTTGCACCGGGTGCGTACCGTCGGTAGACAGGCCTTCGATGGTGAGGATTTTCTGTCCGTGCGCCACGGCTGTAGCGGGCGTGACGCAGGAACGCAACGGCGCACCATCGACATGCACGGTGCAGGCACCGCACTGGGCCATGCCACAGCCGAATTTGGTGCCCGTGAGGTGCGCAACATCGCGTAGCACCCAGAGCAGTGGCATGTCCGCCGGGACATCGAGCTCCTGATCCTTGCCATTGATGTTGAGGGTCAGCATTGCGAAATACCTCAGACTCACGGTGTTCTGAAGGGCATCGCAGTGGCATCCAACGGCCTGTGCGCGCCTTGGGGTTCTCCCTTCAGCTAAGCGCAAAATGCCGGGCGGGACCGGTTCATCGACCACCGGTCACCCCTTCAAGACCAATCGGATGGCTTGTAGCAGCTGCCGAGCAGCGCGAGGCTGCGTCCGGCGACGAAGTCGTCGTAAGCCCTGAGAATGCGGTTTATCTGCACACCGCAGTGTCTGACTTCACGACGACTTCGTCGCCGGACGCAGCCTCGCGCTGCTCGGCAGCTGCTACAGGGCGGCCTGGAGCGCTAGACCCTTGGCGTGAACAGGATCGCCGTATAGCGCGTCAGGAACAGGCCGAACGCCGCGCACCACAGCAGCGCCGAGATTCCCAGCCCGACCCCGGAATACGGGACCAGCAAAACCCGGCACACCCCAGCGACGACCAGCATGGCAAACCCCAGCACCACGGTTTTCGATGCCAGCAGCTGCCGCCCGGTGTGGCCGAGACTGACACGAGCAATCATCGCCAGGATCAACCCGCCAATACCGCCCACGGCCAGCGCATGGGTGGCCAGACTTTGTTGTGGCATCATCCCCGCATGCCACAGCGCCATTGCCAGCGCAGCGATCACCAACCAGGCATAGGCGAGGTACAGCGACCACAACAGCGGCACCCGCCAGATGCCTCGATCATGCCAGCGCCACAAACGCAGCAGATGCAACGCCCCCATCAGCAGAAACAACGCTGCCAACCACAACCTCGGGACGTCGTTGAAACCACTGGCGAAGGACACCGCCGCCAGCAATGAACTCACCAACAGAATTTTAGTGGGCAGCGGATGCGCCGCAGGCGTGGCAGGACGGTTCAAACCGCGCTGAATGAAAAACGGGATGACCCGCCCGCCAATCACTGTCATCAGCGCCGCCACCAGCCACAGGGCCGCCAGCACACCGCGGCGCTGTAGCCCGACATCATCGGTGGCGATCCCCCATAGCGTCAGCGCCTGACAGCCGGCTATCAGGGCCACCACCAACAAAACCGGATAGTTCTCACGCTTGCCGGCCGCCACCAGATCCCGACCCAACATCCAGGCCAACAACGGCAAAAAAGGTGTCTGCAGAGCGATCATCAGCTGTGCGGGGATCGGCATTAACCAAGCCAATCGCGCCAGCACCCAGACCAGCAGTAACCCGACCAAGGGCCAGCCGCTCAAGCCGGGGCGCCCGGTCCAGTTCGGCACCGCCGTCAACAGAAACCCGGCGATGATGGCCGTGGCAAACCCGAACGGCATCTCGTGCCGATGCCAGCTCAACATGCCGCCCACCGGTTGCGCACCGGGCAAGCGGCCATACAACCAAAGCGCCCAGATCGCCACTGCAACTGCCGCAAACACGGCGCCGGCGAAAAAGAACGGTCGAAACCCGAGACTGAATACCGGTACCGCAGCCAGTTTGCGCATCTCAAGCCACCGCATGGGTCAGGCCTTTACCCAACCGGTATTGGGCCAGCAGGCGCATGACGTAGCCAATCTTGATGAGGGTCGGCCCGACGATGGTCATTGCATGCATCGCTACCAACACTACGATCGACAAGTGACCGCCGTACAGGTAGGCGCCATAGATACCGGCCAGCAGCATGGCTAGGCCAGCACCAAGCACTTTGCTCGACAGGTGCAGAACGGTCAGTGGGTTGTTGAGAAAATCGAACATTTTGCCGTACTCCTCAAGCGGGTCAGTTGTACGTTGGATATATCAAGTGTCGTGCCAGGTATTTACCCCTGTTTAATCAATACCTTGAGTGCTACGTGGTCATATCGACAACACTCGAAAAGAGTCTATATGACCTTTAAATATGTCAATCCGACTACATTTCTTATGAAGTTATCGATCTACGGTCCAACTGATCGACCCCAGGCTGACTACGCTGATAGTCCAGCATGAGTAACCCGTAGAGGAGCGCCATCATGCAACGCGTGCAAAAACTGACTCCCTGCCTCTGGTTCGACACTCAGGCCGAAGAGGCGGCGAAGTATTACTGTTCGATCTTCGATCATTCAAAAATCACCGGCACCACCCATTACGGCAAGGCAGGCCAGGATGTTCACGGCATGCCAGAAGGCCTGGTGCTGACGATCAGCTTCGAGCTGGACGGGCAACCGTTTACCGGCCTCAATGGCGGCCCCCATTTCAAGTTCAATGAAGCAATTTCCTTTCAGGTCAACTGCCAGACACAGGAGGAAATCGACCATTACTGGGGCACTCTTTCCGCCGGTGGCGAGCCCCAGGCCCAGCAATGTGGTTGGCTCAAGGACAAATACGGGTTGTCCTGGCAAATCGTCCCGATCCCGTTCATGGAGATGTTGAAAGATCCGGATACGACCAAGTCCCAACGCGCCATGCACGCCATGATGCAGATGAAAAAGCTCGACATCGCCGCCTTGCAACGAGCCTTTGACGGCGAGAGCTAATACACTCCAGGGCTGACCTGTCGAGGACGCTGACGATGAAGCACGCCGCCGCCAAAAACGCTGACAAGGCTCCGCGCTTCTGGCGTGATGACGCCCTGCCCTTCATTGAGGCCCGTTCCATCGCCGACGGTCGCGACGTCTGCTACACCCGGCATGCCCACAAGCACTTTTCCATCGGTGCGATCACTGCCGGGTGCAGCACTTACCTGCATGAACAGTCGGCGTTTCAGGTCAGCGCGGGCACCGTGGTGCTGATGAACCCCGACGATGTTCACGCCTGCAATCCGATCGATGACCAGCCATGGTCGTACCTGATGCTATACGTCGAGACACCCTGGCTGACCGATTTGCAGCATCAGCTTGGCTTCAGCCACGACTTGGCATTTCGACGTTTTTCCACCACTCATACCCGTGATATCCAGTTGTTTACCGGCCTGAAAGCGTTGTACGAAATACTCGTCGATCCCGTGCAGGACGTGCTGTGCAAACACAGCGCGGCGGTGGAGTTTTTCACTGACGTACAACAGCGGCTCAACCCCGTTGACCAACCTCTGCGCGAACCCAATTTCAAGCTGGAACGCGCGGCCGACTACATCCGCGACAACTGCACGCAACTGCTCAAGCTCGAAGACATTTGCCAAGCCGCTCAGTTGTCGCCGTCGTACCTGATCCGCGCCTTCAAGCACCATTACGGCATGACACCCCACGCGTTTTTGATCAATCGGCGCATCCAGTTCGCCCGCGACCAATTGCGCAACGGCAAATTGATTGCCGATGTGGCGCTGGAAGCGGGGTTTGCTGATCAGGCGCATTTTCAACGGGCGTTTAAACAACATTTGGCAGCGACGCCGGGGCAGTATCGTGGCTGATCAGGGCAACAATAAATAAACCGCACTGCCCGCCAACAGCAACGCCATGGTCCGATTGAACAAGCGCATGCCCGCCGGGTTGCCCAGGTAGCCGCGTAAAAAAGTCCCGGCATAGGCCCAGCAGCCGACGGACAGATAGCAGATCACCAGATACACCGCTGCAAACTGCCAGACCAATCGCGCCTCGCCGTCCGCGACAAAGGCGCCCATCCCCGCCACACAGGCCAGCCAGGCTTTCGGGTTGAGCCATTGCATGATCGCGCCATAGAGCATCGACGGCGCCCGGCCCGACGCCTTGGCATCGAGACGACCATCGTCCGCCGCCAGTTTCCAGGCCATGAACAGCAAAAACGCCACACCCGCCAGTTGCACCACCCGCGTCAGCGCCGGCCACACGCGCAATACTTCATGCAGGCCCAGGCCCATCAGCACCAGCAACAGCACGAACCCCAGCGTTGCCCCGGCAACGTGCCGTTGACTGGCACGAAAGCCAAACTGCGCGCCCGAACTTAACGCCACAATATTCACCGGCCCCGGCGTTATGGACGCCACCAGCGCAAACGTCGCCATGGAGATCATCAGACTCATCGCACACCTTCTTCAATTCAGGGAAGTCAGCGCTCAAGTTACTGAGCGCCCTGCTCCGGCGTATTGAAGAAAACTGCCTAAAGCGATGCGACAGTTTTTTTGTAGCAGCTGGCGAAGCCTGCGTCCGGCGGTGAAGCCGTCGTCAGACCAGACAACTCGGTGTTTCAGGTACAACGTGCATTCAGGTTTACGACGGCTTCGCCGCCGAACGCAGCCTTCGGCAGCTGCTACACAGGTCGCGCGTTGATTCAATCATCCTCATGCAGTTTGATGCCCCGAGCGTGGAGCAAATGCGGAACGATCAACACCAAAAGCGTCAGCGTGAGGAACGACGCAGCGATGGGCTCAGTGACGAAGATCAGCCAGTCACCCTGACTGATGGACAAGGCGTTGCGCAGTTGCTTTTCAGCCATCGGCCCCAGCAACATACCGACGATCACCGGTGCCACGGGGAAATCGAAACGCCGCATCAGCACTCCGCCCCAGCCAATGCCGAGCATCAGCAGCAGATCGAACGAAGAGTGGCGCATGCCGTACACGCCAATGGTGGCAAACACCAGAATGCCGGCGTTCAAGTAAGGCCGTGGAATTTGCAGCAGCTTGACCCACAAGCCCACCAACGGCAGGTTCAGCACCAGCAGGATGACATTGCCGATGTACAGCGAGGCAACGAGGGTCCAGACCAGGTCACCCGAAGTCTGGAACAACATCGGGCCCGGTTGCAGGTTGTAGTTCTGGAACGCGGCCAACAGGATGGCCGCCGTTGCGGAGGTCGGAATGCCCAGCGTCAGCAGCGGCACCAACGACCCCGTCGCGCTGGCATTGTTGGCCGCCTCGGGGCCGGCGACGCCCTCAATCGCGCCCTCGCCCTTGCTGCCCGCAAACTCTTTCGGGAACTTGCTCAGCTTGCGTTCGGCGGAATAGGACAGAAACGTCGGAATTTCGGCACCACCGGCAGGAATCGAACCAAACGGAAAACCGATCAGCGTGCCGCGCAGCCAGGCCGGTACCGAGCGTTTCCAGTCGGCGCGGGTCATCCACAATGAGGTCAAGCGGTGCCGCCCGCTGCTTTCTTCTTTTTGATACAGCAAGCTGTACAGCGCCTCCCCCACGGCAAACAAGCCCACCGCCACCAGCACCACTTCGATGCCATCCACCAATTCCGGCACCCCCAGCGTGTAACGGGCGATGCCCGAGGTCGAGTCGAGACCGATCAGGCCGATGGCCAGGCCCACCCCAAGCGAGGCGAAACCGCGCAGCATCGACGCGCCCAGCACCGCCGACACGGTGGTGAACGACAGCACCAGAATCGCGAAATATTCCGCCGGGCCGAATTTCAGCGCCAGCGTGGCGACGATGGGGGCAAACAGGGTCAGCAGAATCGTGGCGATGGTCCCGGCCACGAACGAACCGATCGCCGCCGTGGCGAGCGCCGGCCCGGCCCGGCCGTTGCGGGCCATCAAGTTACCTTCCAGGGCCGTGACCATGGAGGATGACTCCCCCGGCGTGTTTAGCAAAATAGAGGTGGTCGAGCCGCCAAACTGCGCGCCGTAGTAGATGCCGGCGAACATGATCAGCGCGCCAGTGGGGTCGACCTTGGCGGTGATGGGCAGCAACAGCGCAACGGTCAGCGCCGGTCCGATACCGGGCAACACCCCAATCGCCGTGCCGAGCAAACAGCCGATAAACCCCCACATCAGATTGATCGGCGACAGTGCGGCGGAAAACCCCATCGCCAGGCTTGCGAGAATATCCACCGGGTTCATCTCCTTCGGCCCGGCTCAGATCCAGGCGTTGACAAGGGGCGGCAGGGAGACGCCGAGCCCGGCGTTGAACAGCCAGTAAATCGGCAACGTCAGGGCAATGCCGATGGCCAGGTCCCGCAGCGGATGGCGACTGCCAAACCCACGTGCCGCACAGGCAAACAGTAGCCCGGCGGAGAGGACGAAGCCGATGAGGTTAATCAGCAATGCCACCCCCATCAGCCCCGCCGTGACCCACGCCGCACCGGATTTGCCACCGGGCAGCGCTTTGGCAGACTCGTCGTCGTGGTCCGCCAATTCGCGAAAGCCGCCGGTGCAGGCTTGAACACTCAGCAGCAACCCGACGACGCCCAGGAACACCGCCAGCCCGTAGGGGTAGACATCGGCGGCCAAAACGACGTAGCCCATCTCGGGCGGAAACCGCCAGGCGCCGACCGCCAGGACGGCACTGATGGCGATCAGTCCAAGGCCGATGGCCAACTGTGGCGGCACAACCTTGCGCAACCCGGTCATGTCAAAGCAGCCCGACGTTGACCAGCATCGCCCGCAGCCGCACATGTTCTTCGTCGACAAACTTGCCGAATGCATCGCCGGTCAACACGCTCGGCGACCACGCGTTGGTGTTGAGGTTGTCTTGCCAGGACTGGGTTTTGGTGGCAGTGACGACGGCGTCGGTCAGTTCCTGGCGCTGCTCGGGGCTCAGACCTGCGGCGCCGTACACACCGCGCCAATTGCCAATGATCACGTCGTAGCCTTTCTCTTTGAGGGTCGGCGCATCGATACCGGCAACGCGCTCCGGCGCGCCGATGGCGAGGACGCGGAACTGGCCGCTCTTGATGTATTGACCCAGCTCGGCATAGCCGCCAGTGATCACTTTGAGCTGGCCGCCGAGCGCCTGAGCCACCACTTCACCGCCACCGCCGAAGGCGACGTAATTCACCTTGTTGACCGGGACATCCATTTTGCCGGCCAGCTCGGCGATGCCGATGTGATCGACCGAGCCTTTGGAGCCGCCGCCCCAGGTGATGCTGGTGGGTTTGTCTTTGAAGGCCTTGAGCAAATCCTCAAGGGTTTTGAAGTCGGACTCCTTGCGCACGGCGATCACGTTGTATTCAGTAAACAGCCGGGCAATCGGTGTCACGTCCTTCAAGGTGATTTGCGGTTTGTTCTGTTCGATGCCGGCGACCATGATCGCCCCCACCACCAGCAACGCACCCACCTCCCCTTTGGTGCTGTTGGCGAACTGCGCAAGCCCCAGCGTACCGCCAGCGCCGCCCTTGTTTTCGAAGGTGGCGGACTTGGCCACTTTGGCCTCGATCATGGCCTTGCCCAGTTCCCGTGCGGTCTGGTCATAACCACCACCGACCGACCCTGGGGCCATGAACTTGACGGTATCCAGCGCCATTGCGGGTGTTGAAAGTGCGGCAGCGGTGATCGCCACGGCAGCGGCGAAATTTAAACGACGGAACAAAGCGAACATGAGTGGACTCCTGATCTTGTTTTTGTAGGTGCCGGTTGAATCTCGCTCAGGAGCAACCCCTGCTCACTGAACATGCGTCTAATGAACAAGCGTAGGTCATGGATGTGTTTGAGGGCGGGCTGTTACCGAAGTGGAACGTCCTTCGACTGTTCAACTACCTCGGTGGCAAGGCTCTGCTCAGGTTTTGTCAGGTGGATTTTGCGGGCGATGTCCACAAATGGCGTCACGATCAGGCTGTACACCGTCAGGTAACGTGAGTGATCCGCTTCGCCGGTGCCAAAGCGCAGCGCCTCGGGTTTGGAGGTGGTGACGTAGAGCGTGCCGAACATCCAGTCCCAGAGCGACAGGTTGATGCCGAAGTTCTTGTTGACGTGTTTCGGCGCGTCGCTGTGATGAATCTGGTGCTGGGCGGGGCTGTTGAGCACATGTTCGACCACGGGCCCAAACGACAACCACACATGGGTATGGCGCAGGTTGGCGGCAAACCCGTTGAGGATCAGCACCATCCAGGTCACGCCGAACAGGGTGTAGCGGCTGATTTCGCCGCCACAGGCGTACCAGAAGACACCGGCGTAAACACCGACGCACAGTGTATTGGTGAGTTTTTCGACGATTTTTTCCACAAAGTGCAGCCGGCTAGCGGTCGCCGGGACCAGCACGGGGGCCGAATGGTGGACCTTGTGGAAATCCCACAGCCAGCGGGTATGGAAGGCGCGATGGCCCCAATAGTTGGCGAAATCCTTGACCAGAAACACGCCGAGCCCATAGAGCAGCGACAACGCGAGGTGTTCCTCGACTTGAGTGCGCGCGCCCCACAGGTTGGTGAAAAAGCTCACGTAGTCGGCGGAGCGCAGGATGTGTGGGTCCACCAGTCCGACGATGGGCAGCACCAGCATGACTTTCAGAATGGCGCGGACGAAGTAGTAGCGATAATCCAGCAACGCCGACTGATGCAGGTAAACCTGCTTGCCGCCGATGAATTGCCAGAGGGTTGGTGCGCTGGTCAGCCCGCGAGATTTCCTGAAACGGAACAGCCCGTAGGCAACGCTGTAGGAGGTCGCCAGAAACAACAGGCCGAAACGGCCATTCAAATCAAAAATGCCAAGAAACTGCTGGGTAACTGGCGTTATCACCCATCGGGACAGGTAGTCATAGACAAACGACAATGCATCCACGACCGCCTGGCCTCCAAAAAAGTGAGGGAATTGTAGTTCAGCCGGCCAAAGGCGCTAGCGCTTTTTACGTGTAAGCCTCCACTACCCACTTCACTTTCACCAACGCGTGGCGAAGCGTGGCCAGGTCCACCGAGCCCAGCGCCAACCGCAAGGCGTGCGGAACATGAACCGATACCGCAAACGGCTCGGCGGTGGAGACCGAGACCTGTTCACGCATCAAGGCCACGGCGATCTGGTCTGCCCGTGCGTCTTCCGACAGGGGCAGCCATAGAAAGTACGACGATGGATGGCGGATGACGCGAAGGCCGCTTAGCTCCTCATCCGCCAGCTTCTGCCGGGCTCGCGCGTCTTCGCGCTTTTGCGCTTCGAGGCGGGTAACAGTGCCATCGTCGAGCCAGGCGCAAGCGATGGCTGTCATGACGCCCGGAGTGTTCCAGGTGGTCGCCCTGATCGAACGCTCCAGTGCGGCGACCCTTTGCGCCGGTGCTGCGATGAAACCCACGCGCAGACCGGTGGCGACATTCTTGGAAAAGCCGGACACGTAGACGGTGCGTTCCGGGGCCAGCTCAGCGAGGGGCGGCGGCGCTTGCTCGGCGAGAAACGCGTACGCCCCGTCCTCAATGATGTGCAGGTCATGCTGGCGCGCTATCGATACCAGTTGTTCGCGTTGATCGGCGGGCATCACCCAGCCCATCGGGTTATGCAGGGTCGGTATGGTGTAGACGGCACGCACGGTCCGGCTGCGGCACAGCTTTTCCAGCGCCTCCAGATCCGGCCCCTGCTCCGTGACGGGGATGGCGACGATTTCAAGGTGGAGCGATTCCGCCAGCACTTTGAAACCTGAATAGGTCAATGCGTCGGCCGCGATCACGTCACCGGGTCGCAGCAGCGCCATCAGCGTCACCGCCAGGCCATGCTGGGCGCCACTGACAATTAGCACCTGCTCGGCCTCAACCGTCAGCCCACGGCTACGCAAATGGCGGGCGATGGAGGCGCGCTCATGCGCACGTCCGGCGTGGGGTTGATAGCGCAAGTGCGACTCCAGGTCGCCGGACAACGCCAGTTGGCGCAAGGCATTGCGCAACAGATCGCCTTGCCCCTGCAACGAGGGATAGTTGAAGTTGAGATCGATCACCCCCGCCGCGACGTCTGGCTGATCGATGCCATGACTGGGCGGCAACGAGGTCTCGCGAACAAACGTCCCGCGTCCGGTTTCACCACTGACCAGGCCCATGGCTTCCAGCTCGGCATACACCCGGCTGGCGGTGACCAGCGCCAGACCTTCGCTGACGGCCAACTGGCGGTGCGTCGGCAAGCGCGTGCCGGGCAACAAGCGCCCCGAGTGAATATCGGCAGCAAAAGTGTCCACCAGCGACTTGTAGCGGGAGCGTGCCATTGTGGGATGTATCCATGACAATTTTTTGATTGTTCTTAATCCTGGCTCATAGGATGCCCTGACACAACCCGATACGGAGACAGGCGATGGAAAGGGCCTCAACGCTTAAAAGCCCGGCGCTGGACAAACACGCAAGCGGACTGATCAATGGCTTGATCGGCGTGCTGATCTTCAGCGGCTCGCTGCCCGCCACCCGGGTGGCCGTGCTCGAATTCAACCCCGTGTTCCTGACGGTCGCCCGCGCCACTATCGCCGGTGTGCTGGCGCTGTGCATGCTGTGGCTGTTCAAGCAACAACGCCCAGCGCGCAGCCAGTTGCTGCCTTTGATCATCGTGGCACTGGGCGTGGTGGTCGGCTTTCCGTTGCTGACGGCGCTGGCGTTGCAATACGTGACGTCGGCGCACTCCATCGTCTTCGTCGGCCTGCTGCCGCTTGCCACCGCCGTCTTCGGGGTATTGCGCGGTGGCGAGCGCCCAAGACCGGCGTTCTGGCTGTTTTCGGTGCTGGGGAGTTTGCTGGTGATTGGCTTCGCCGTTTCTCAGGGGTTGAGCACGTCCCCCATCGGCGACGTCCTGATGCTGTTGGCGATTCTGGCGTGTGGCCTGGGGTATGCCGAAGGCGCAAAACTCTCCAGAACACTGGGCGGCTGGCAGGTGATTTGCTGGGCCTTGGTGCTGTCGCTGCCGCTGATGGCCGTGTTGACCTGGTGGCGGATGCCCGTTTCGTTTTCCGGGATCAGTGTGCCGGCCTGGGTGAGCCTGGGGTATGTGTCGCTGTTCAGCATGCTGATCGGCTTCGTGTTCTGGTATCGCGGGCTGGCGCAAGGCGGGATCGCGGCGGTGGGACAGCTGCAGTTGTTACAGCCGTTTTTCGGCTTGGCACTCGCGGCGACGTTGCTGCACGAACAGGTCAGCATCGGCATGCTCGGGGTCACCGTGGCCGTGATTTTCTGTGTGGCGGGCGCGAGAAAATTCGCCAAATGAAAGTGTACTGCGGCTTGCGTTCATGGCTGTAACGGGCGAGCCGCACACCGTCCATGATAAAAATGGCGCTCTCGCTTTCGGAGACTCGCCATGGACCTCGCCACCCTCACCCTTTTCCTCCCGGCGTGCTTTGCCCTGAACATGGCACCCGGCCCGAATAACCTGCTGTCCGTCAGCAACTCGACGCGTTACGGCTATCGCACCTCCTGCGTGGCCGGGATCGGTCGGTTACTGGCATTTGCCGGCATGATCGCCCTCGCCTCCGCCGGATTGGCCGTGGTGCTGCAAACCTCCGAAATGTTGTTCTACGGGATCAAAGTTGTCGGCGCGGCTTACCTGTTTTACCTCGCCTGGCAATTGTGGCGTGCTGATCCTGGCGCCGAGCGCGCTGACACCCGCGCACCCGTCGGTGTGCTGGCGTTGGCGCGACAGGAGTTTTTGGTGGCGGCCGGTAATCCCAAGGCGATCCTGATCTTCACCGCATTCCTGCCCCAATTCGTCGACCCGACCCGCGCGGTGACACCACAATTCGCGCTGCTCGGTACGTTGTTTTTGATGCTGGAGTGGATCGCGATCAGTGCATACGCCTATATGGGGCTGCACATTCGCCGCTGGTTCGCCGAGCCACGTGGCAAGCGGATTTTCAATCGGTGCTGCGCAGGGTTGTTGTCGGCGGCGGCTTCGGTGTTATTGATGGCGAAGCGGGTTTGATCAAGCGGGTGAGACGGTCCATTTAGTAGCTGGAGGTGTTGCAATGACAACAATCGATGTGAAATCCCGATTCGAAGCAAAGCTTCTTCGTCCGGCAAAGCCTGGTGATGGTAAGTCGTGGGCGTTCGTAGTGCTGCCAAGAGACGTGAGTGAACAGCTTCCGAGGCGAGGAAGGACGACAGTTGAAGGCACGATCAATGGACACCCATTCCAGGCAACACTTGAGCCGGATGGTCAGCTGAGCCATTGGCTGCAGATCAGTAGAGCGTTACACGAAGCCGCAGGCGCGGCCGTTGGGGATATCGTCACACTAGAGCTAACCCCTGTGAAGAAAGAACCCGAACCTGACATCCCAGCAGATTTTCAAGAGGCACTGGCAGCCACGCCTGAGGCTCGTAAAGTCTGGAACAGTACGACGACCATCGCACGAGTAGACTGGATACACTGGATTACTTCAGCCAAGCAACTCAAGACGCGCGCAAAACGAATCGGTGATGCCTGCGATATGCTCGCATCCGGCAAAAAGCAGGTTTGCTGTTTCGACCAGTCTGGCTACTACAGTAAGGCCTTGCGTGCGCCCGAGGCAGAAGATTTATAGATGGGACATTCTGTTGAATACGCCTGACAAGGCGCTCAACACCCACGAAGTACGTGCCGTTTATATTTCCGCGATGGGACAAGAGCTCGGTGCTGATTTCTACGAACTCTATAGAGAGCTCGTAGAGTTTGATGTTCTTCGAAAAAAACAATTACCTAACCGTGCAGTCGCTTCCACCACTCATCACTGATTCCGCGCCAAGGGTGGAGGCTCAGGATCTCTGCACTAAGGCAATAGTGGCAGCATAGTTTGCCCGCGGGCATCGCAACAAGCATATAGCACGTCAAGATCACAACTACCTCAGCAACCGAAACTACAATCCTTCTGGAGAGCAAATCGCGTCACTAAATCATGTACTGCAAAATTCCGAGGAAACTCTAGAGATTCAAAGCGCTTTCGAAACAATAATTGATATGCCGGTTTGGCAATACCCCAGCACTCCGTGCCCGGCTTGCTTGGCACCGGCATTCAGTTCAGAGAAACCCTTATGATTTTTACCTGTTGCTGGATCCATGTAACTACCGTCACTTCTTTGAACGACCCAATGCAAACCAACGGGTAAACCTACAAGCGTTACCGCCATCGCTTCTATTCTTGCCTGACCTGCCGCAAGCTCATTTGGCCCATTCACTACAGCACATCCGATACCAGACAGCCTCGATTTCGCATCCGGATAGAACCAGCTCAGGGCTTTTGAGAATATGGTCGGAGTCTCTACGACCTTCATTTCAAGACCTAACAACCTCCCTGCCGTAACAATACCATCCGGCATGGAATAGCCTGCGTCCATCAAGTTACCGCAGTGTTTTCTTTGCGTGTCATTACCGCTCGTTATCGTGTAAATATCACTTTCACAACGGTTATCCAACTCCAGGGTATCGCAACCTACCTGCTCCGACATAGACCCGGCCAAGACGGGAATTTTTTCTATACCCAGCTCTTTCGCCACACACAACAGGCTGGCGGCACCACAGGAGTTTGCGAAAGCCTGTTTTTTTGCAAGGTGCTCGTCTGGCATTTCAATGTTTAGAGCATCATCAGCATTTGACAACTGGACTACTGATCGCATATTCGATACTGAATTCAGCATGGGATACTCCATCTACTTTTGAAATTGAAACCCATAGGGATGCATTTCAAGTAATCAATCGTTCACGGCACATGTTTAGCGTTAAGGATGAAAACGAGAAGCGGTGAGATGTTACGGGCTGAGCTTGGGCGAATCCTGCGCAAATTATTGGGTCTTCGACAGCCCATCGACCCGGTTTGACCGCACTACTGAAAACATCATTGACAAACTGCCAGCAGAAAAAAAGCCCCACAACCGAAAGCGGTGCGGGGCAAAAAATTGGTTGGTTGCGGCCAACCAAAGGAGCTCAGTGAAAAGCGCTTGCGAGCCGGGGTCAGATGCATTCCTGTGCGGCGCGCTCAAAGGCCGAAGGCAGGAAGTTCGAGGCCAGCAATTGGCGCTCGTAGATGAACACCTTGCCACCCTTCCCGGCCTTGTAGGCTTCCAGCACGTTGTCCGTCGAGACTTTGCTCGGCACCACGATCCGGTAGCTGCGTGAGGTTTGCGAGACAGTCGGGCTCAACGCACTGCCCTGCAATTTAGGCACGACACAGTCGGCGTATTGGGCAGGCGTCTTGCTGGTCTGCAAGGTCAGAGTCGGGTCGTTCGGCGCAGAGGCACAACCGGCGAGCAACATTAAGGCAAATGCCATGGCAGGCACGAATAAAGGGCGCATGCGTTTCATCCAAAAAATAAACGGTCCGGTTCATCAATGGCGGCGATTTTCCGACTATTGTCGATAAAGTAGAAACTGCCTTTCGTAATGGTCACTATTACGCCTAGCAATAGTTGCGCGCCGTGCAGGTGGATAAACACTCAATCACCACCAGAACAGATTGATGAGGATCTCCCCTTGAGAACTTTTGACCTGATCCGTGACGCCGTTTTGCCCGATTTCCGTGACCGGGTGGCCGAGTACCTGGTCGAGTACGAAACCGTACTGATGGGCGAAAACACATCCGACTCGGCACTTGTGCAGGCCACCGCCAATCAGTTGCGCGGTTATTTGCGCGGTTTGAACACCATGCGAGTGCTGGGTATGGCGGACTGGGAGGAACTGGATCGTCGGGTGGTGAATACGTGGCTTTAGCGCCCTGGCGTTGGATGTTGTTTGGATGTATCACAATGATTTCACAATAATGGCACCGCTCGCTGATCGTCAGCGTAGGCGCCTCCTCGCCTATAAAACGCTCCCGCCATCCCAAGATAAATAGCTAGCTATTCGTTGATGAAAGTCTGAAGTATTCATTTGAACTTTCAGATTCTTTCACGCCTCAGCCTGTGCCTAACATCGGCACCACAGCGAACCCGCCACGGCATCGCTGGGTGGGGATCAGGTTGCGCCAGGATTTTATTGAGGATTACCGATGAAGCTGGAAATATTCCGCACGCTGTGGGGTTACACCGCGAGCAAGGCCCAAGCGTTGGAGGAGCTGCTGCAAGCGGGCTTTGATGGCATGGAAGCACGCCTGCCCCTGGACGCCCGTGAGCGCGTTGAGTTCGGCGCCTTCCTCCAGGCCAATCGCCTGGGCTATATCAGCACAGTCTTCACCGCGTACGACGTGTTGCCAGACCAGTCGGCAACGCCTGTCGTTCACCTCATTGACCTTGACCAGAAACTCGCCTGGGCCGCCGAGCTCGGCCCGCGCTTCGTCAACGTGCTGGCGGGCAATGATCGCTGGTCCCTGCCACAACAAGTGGAATTCTTTGGCCAAGCGCTGGAACTGACGCGCAAACATGGCCAGGTCTGCAGTTTCGAAACCCATCGTTCGCGGTCGCTGTTCAACCCGTGGGTGACGCTGGAGTTGATCCGCCAGCTACCCGATCTGTTGTTCACCAGTGACATCAGCCATTGGGTCGTGACCTGCGAGCGCCTGTTGAACGACCCGGCCGATGACCTGAGCGCTTTCATCGAGCGGGTTCACCATATCCAGGCTCGGGTCGGTTACGACCAGGGCCCGCAGGTTCCGCACCCGGCGGCGCCCGAATATGCAAAAGAACTGGCCTTCCATCAGCAGCACTGGGAAAGCATTTGGTGCTCGCAGCAAGCCCGCGGTTACCAGGTCAGCACCCTGACCCCGGAATTCGGCGCCGACGGCTACCTGCATCATTTGCCGTTCACCAATGTACCGGTTGCTGACCTGTGGTCATTGAACGTGTGGATGGGCCGGACCGAGCGTGAACACTTCAACCGTTTCCACCACTCAAGCCATCCTTAGGAGCCGATGCGTCATGCCTGACAATAAAAACAACAGCGCCAGCACTGACACACATAAAGCCAATTTCAACAGCATCCCGGTGGTCAACATCGCCGGTTTGTTCAGCTTTGAGCTGGAGCACCGCCTGGCCGTGGCCGAACAATTGGGGCGCGCTGCCAGCGAGGTCGGGTTCCTCTATATCACTGATCACGGTATCGACCCGCAGCTGATCGCCAACCTGCGCAAGGCTGCCAAGGACTTTTTCGACCAGCCCCTCGACACCAAGATGCGGCACTACATCGGCACTTCGCAAACCCACAAGGGCTTTGTACCTGAAGGCGAAGAGGTCTATTCCAAAGGCAAGCCGGACCACAAGGAGGCCTTCGACGTCGGCTTCGAAGTCCCGGCCGATGACCCGCTGGTGCTGGCCAACACTCCATTGCTGGGGCCTAATGACTGGCCACAGCTGGCGGATTTCAAGACATCGGTTCAGGCCTACTATGAAGCGATCTTTGCCTTGGGCCGGCGCCTGTTCGGCGGCTTTGCCCTGACCCTGGGCCTGGAGGAAAACTATTTCGACAGCCTGGTCACCCGTCCGCCCTCCAAGCTGCGCCTGATCCACTACCCCTTCGACGGTGCCGCCCATGACGCACCGGGGCTTGGAGCCCATACTGATTACGAGTGCTTCACCATCCTCCTGGCCGACAAACCAGGCCTTGAGGTGATGAACAATCATGGGCAATGGATCGATGCCCCACCGATTGCCGATGCCTTTGTGGTCAACATCGGCGACATGCTGGAAGTGATGACAGCAGGCGCATTCGTTGCCACTGCACACCGGGTTCGCAGCGTGCGCGAGGAGCGTTACTCCTTTCCATTGTTTTATGCCTGCGACTACCACACCCAGATCAAACCGCTGCCCGGGTTCGCCCAGCCAGGCAACGTCTACGAAGAAATCACGATCGGCGAACACATGTATGGCCAGGCACTGCAGACGTATCAATATCTGCGCGCGAGGGTGGCCAATGGGGAAGTTCAACTGCCAGGCAAGGCACGCAAGCCCGCCAGTTTCGGACATTTGAAAAATCAGGCTCAACCGTCCTGATTGAAGTTTTCAGCTACCCCCTTACCTACGCCGGAGTCAGTACGAAATGAAAAACAATAAAAAGAACCTGTTGAGCTTGGCTATATTGGCAGCCGGTATGCTCGGTGCCTCGGTGGGCATGGCCGCGTCAGACACGCTCAAGGTCGGCATGGAAATCACCTACCCTCCCTTCGAGTCCTATGACAAGGATAAAAACGTCGTCGGTTCGGACCCCGAGCTGGCCGCCGCATTGGCCAGGCACATGAACGCCAAGGTGGAGTTCGTCGACACCAAGTTCCCGAGCCTGATCCTGGGCCTGAACTCCGGCAAATACGACGCGGTTATTTCCGGCATGTACATCACGCCAGAGCGCCAGACTCAAGCCCAGACCATCGCCTATGCCAACACTGGTGCCGCGGTCATGGTGCCCAAAGGCAGCGAGATCAATGCGAAAAAACCTGAAGACCTGTGTGGCTTGAAACTGGGCCTGGAACAGGGCACGACCTGGGTCAAGGAATTCAGGAAACTGTCCGATGAATATTGCGTGCCGAACAACAAAGGTGCCATCACCGTCAGCGAATACCCTTCGGCGCCCGAAGTGACCCAGGCCCTGTTGTCCAAGAACATTCAGGCCCAGGTTGAAATCGCCGGCGCCGCAAAACTGATCGCGGAAAAGACCAACGGCCGGGTAGTGATCACTACCGATCACCCGATCTATCAGCAAACCCTGGGCATCTTCGTCAAGAAAGGTAACGAAGAAACCTTCCAGGCGGTGCAAAAGGCCTTCGAGGAGACCAAGAAGAGTGGTGAGTACGCCGCTATTCTTAAGAAATACGCCTTGGAAGAACCGACTGCCAACTAAGAACGTGTCCTTGTAGTCTGGTCATCTGCCGCCCCTGCATCGGGGCCGCAGAGTGAGGTGCCCTATGCAATTCGATTGGTCGTATTTCTTCTCCCTGTTCTCCCTGCCAGACTTCTGGAATGCCTGCGTCACGGTGGTCCAGCTCAGTGCCCTGGCCTGGTTCATCGGCATGCTGCTGGGGTTTCTCCTGGCCACGGCCAAGCTGTCCCAGTCACCCTTGCTGCGCATTCCCGCAGCGGTCTACATTTGGTTCTTCCGCAGCATCCCGTTGCTGGTGCTGGTGGTCTTCGTCTACAACCTGCCGCAATTGTTTCCCGGCAGCGGCCCGATCCTGTCCAACCCCTTCTACTCCGGTTTGCTGGCCCTGGTGGTCACCGAAGCGGCGTACATGGCGGAAATCCACCGTGGCGGTCTGATCTCCGTGGCCAAGGGGCAGAAAGAAGCCGGGCGCGCGTTGGGTGTCGGCCTGTTCGGCATGCAGCGCTTGATCGTGATTCCCCAGGCTTTCCGTATCTCGCTGCCCACGTTGATTAATGAATACATCACGGTGGTCAAACTGACCTCGCTGGTCTCGGTGATCTCGCTCACGGAAATTCTTACGGTCGGCCAGCGCCTCTACGCCACCAACTTCCTGGTCATGGAAACCCTGGCGGCGGTAGGCGTCTACTACGTGTTGATCGTTACCGTGTTTGGTTTTTTCCTGCAGCGCCTGGAGCGCTACCTGGACCTGAACTTCCGCAAGCCGCAAACACTCGACGCGCCCGCCGTAGCCAAGCTCAAGGCCTGCGCCGAAGCCTTGCCCGACAGCACACGCAAAGTAGCGGGCAACAACCTGACGCCTATCCTGCAACTGAAGAACATCCAGAAGAGTTATGGCACACACAAAGTGCTGCTGGGGATCGACCTGAAGGTCGAATACGGCCAGGTGGTCTCGATCATTGGCCCATCCGGTTCCGGTAAAACTTCGCTGATCCGCACGGTCAACGGCCTGGAAACCATCGATACCGGCGACATTCTGTTGTTCGGCGAACAATTCATCGAGGCGTCGGACAAACCCAATAGCTCGCGCTTGCGCAAAGGCGTGCGCCACATTGGCATGGTGTTCCAGAACTTCAACCTGTTCCCCCACCGCACCATTCTCGACAACGTCACGCTGGCGCCGCGTTACCACGGCCAGCCGGGCGAACTGAGTGAACATCGCGCTTATGCGCTGCTGGACAAGGTCGGCCTGCTGGCCCATGCCCACAAGTACCCGCATCAACTGTCCGGCGGGCAGCAACAGCGCGTGGCGATTGCGCGGGCCCTGGCGATGGAACCGCAGATCATGCTGTTCGACGAGCCGACTTCGGCCCTCGACCCGGAACTGGTCAACGACGTGCTGAACGTGATTCGTGATCTGGCCAAGGAAGGCATGACCATGCTGATCGTGACCCACGAAATGGACTTCGCCATGTCGATTTCCGACCGGGTGATCTTCATGGAGAATGGCAATATTCAACTCGATGCCGCGCCTGAAACCATACGCTGCGATGCCGAAGGAGAACGAGTGCGGCGCTTTATGGGGATCGATGTTCCATTGCCAAACCGTTCTGCAACGGTGGATCTGGCATGAACAGGCACCCCCTTTCTTTGAGCTTCCCACTTTCAGGAAAACACCGATGAATCTTGGAATTGCGGGACGCTGGTTTGCGCCGCCAGCAAGGGGCTAGGGGGCGTTCTGAATTAGTTTCCCCGCTGCGTTGTCGGCCTTAAAGCGGGCCAGGCAAGGCGCAGGCCGCAGGGAATCGTGTGCCCCTTCCAAGGCAGCGACCGGCCTGCAGTCAACAGGGCAGGTCGCTGGCCGAGTTAGCTCAGGCGGTGCAAAAGTATCCCGTACTCATCCCACCAGAAGACCAGGGACAACAACGCTAACCCGCAGGTGCCGGTCATGACTGTGCGCACCCAATCTGCCACCGTCATTTGGAGATCCATAATCCGTCCTCCTTCTGGGTGGAAGATTTACCAGGACGCTGGGTTGGTTCGACGAGTTTATCGTCGGAACCTTCGGCAAGGACCGAATGTTCTACGCACATATTATTGTTCTCTTCAGGACTGATCGTCATACGGCCTGGCATTGCAAGCTGCCCAATTGCCGGGCTTGCAGCGCACACCATGAGAAGGAGTTTATCGACGGTGGGACTGCCAATCTTTCATTTGGCGACAGCGCGTTGTCATTTCATGACAGCTCATGACCGTTGATCCGGGATGGTTTTAAGCCTTTGGTGCAGACAAACGCTCAAGCTGACGGAACCTCAATCCAAAGCTCCGTCAGCTACCCCGCTGTTACCTTGACGGCCCTTTGAGCTCGACCTGATTGCCATCCGGATCAAAGCAATAAAGTGACAAGCCATAACCTTCGGCACCGAAGCGCCTGGCCGCTTTCTCGGCCGCCAGACCAAAGGACTGCAAGTGGCTGATGAGTGCCGCTTCGTCGAAGGGCTCGATGCGCAGGCAGACATGGTCGAGGTTACGCCCCTCTTGCCCGGCGGCGGCACCGCCCTTGCGCCCGAGCTCACCGTCCAGGCTGACCAGGTCGATCATGGAGGTCCCTGCGCGCAGATGCACCAGCCCCAGATTGTCTTGGCGCTTGACCAACTCAGCGCCGAATACCTGCGCGTAGAACGTGATGCTTCGCTCCAGGTCCTTGACGCGCAGCACGATGTGATCGATGTGTTGAATCGTAAACGGTTGCATGAAATCACTCCCTGTTTGACTGCCTGATCAGTAACCCGACCACTGTAGTCCAGAGTCACAAAAATTCATTGTCGATTTTCCGGTGGAGACACTGCCAACAGGGTTTTATGCTCGACCCATGAACATACAGACCGCACTACTGCCGCCCCACGCCGAAATGGTTCGCGCCATGCTCGAACGCGACACTGCCTATGAGGGGGTGTTCTTCACGGCCGTGAAAACCACCGGGATTTTTTGCCGCCCCGGCTGTACGGCACGCTCGCCGAAACCAGAGAACGTCGAGTTCTTTGCGCACGCCGATGAATGCCTGGCGGCGGGTTATCGCGCGTGTCTGCGCTGCAAGCCGCTGGACGCTGCGGCCATCGCGCCCGACTGGGTGCAGAGGTTGCTGAGGTCGGTGAACGCCGATCCCGAGCAACGCTGGACCGACGCCCAGTTGCTGGCCGAGGGCATCGAGCCGTTGAAACTGCGGCGCTGGTTCAAGCAGCAACTGGGCATGACCTTTCATGCCTGGCTGCGCACCCGTCGCCTCGGCATGGCACTGGGCGGGATCAAACAGGGCGATTCCATCGACAGCGCGGCATTCGACTCGGGTTATGAATCCCTCAGTGGTTTTCGTGACGCCTTTCAAAAGTCGTTCCACATCACCCCGGGCCGAGCTGCGCAGAGTGAACCCTTGCTCTTCACTCGGCTGACCACGCCACTGGGGCCGATGATCGCCATGGCCGAGCGCCGTGGGCTGGTACTGCTGGAATTCCTCGACCGTCCGGCGTTGACCTGCGAAGTCGAAGAACTGCAGAACCGGTATGGCTACGCGGTCGCGCCGGGACACAACGCGCATCTGCAACAGATCGAGGTGGAACTGGCACAGTACTTCGCCGGCAAACTCAGCGAATTCAGCGTTGCACTGTACCTGCCCGGCAGTGAGTTTTCCCGGCAGGTCTGGGCCGAATTGGCGAAGATCCCGTACGGTAAGACCAGCACCTACGGCAGCATCGCCAGGCAATTGGGCAAGCCCGGTGCCAGTCGCGCCGTGGGCTTGGCCAACGGGCACAACCGGCTGTCCATCGTGGTGCCCTGCCACCGGGTCATCGGTGCGGATGGCTCGCTGACCGGCTATGGTGGAGGACAACCGCGCAAGGCATTTCTGCTACGGCTGGAAAGCGCGGCATTACAGGTCACCCAACCACTCGCGTTCTGATTACCTCAACTGTCATCAGGAAGGACATTCGATGGACAGACAATTCCACCAATTGCACCACGAAGGCTTGCTGATCCTCACTAACGTCGCGGATGCCACCGGGGCCCGTATCGTCGAGCAACTGGGCTGCAAAGCCGTGGCCACCAGCAGCGCGGCGGTGGCCTGGGCTCATGGTTACGCGGACGGCAACGCCCTGCCCCTCGAACGTCTGGTATCAACCGTCGAATCCATCGCCCGCGTGATTTCGCTGCCGTTGACCGTGGACGTCGAGGCCGGCTATTCCGATGATCTGACGCGGGTTGCCCAAGTGATTGAAGCGGTGATTGCGGCCGGGGCGGTCGGGATCAATATCGAGGACGGCGCTTCTGCGCCCGAGTTGCTGGTGCGCAAGATCGAAGTGGCCCGCAAAGTGGCCGATCAGCGCAATGTGAAGCTGTTCATCAATGCCCGCACCGATGTGTACCTGCGAGGATTGGTACCGGCCGAAGATCGCGTCGCTGAAACCCTCAAGCGTGCTGCTCTGTACCAAGCGGCAGGTGCCGATGGGCTGTTTGCGGCGGGTGTCTCGGCGGAGTATGAAATCGCTGCGCTGTGCCACGGCACGACGTTGCCGGTGAATGTGCTGGGCCTGTCGGGGTTGCCATCGCTTGAAGCATTGAAAGCACTGGGCGTGCGACGTTTGAGTGCCGGTTCGGGCATCGCCGAGTTTTTGTATGGCGCCATGGCCGGGTTGACCCAAAGCTTTCTGGAAACCGGCAAACTCGACAGCAGTCACCTCAAGGCTCTTACTTACGGTGAAGTTAACGCCTTGCTGAAAACAACCGGAAACCCTTGATTGTCATGCCCGATCCCTATCTGCCGGCGACCCGGTTTTTAGCGTCCCTCGACGCAGACTGGGCGCGCCACATCGCCGCCATCGGCCCGTGCCTGCACCAGCCCCATGCGGCTCGTGATCCGTATGAGTCGCTGGTGCGGGCGATTGCCTATCAGCAACTGCACGCCAAGGCCGGGGATGCGATTGTCGGGCGGTTGCTGGCGTTGTTTCCGTCGGCGGCATTCCCACGGCCGGAACAGATCCTGGCAGCGGGGTTCGATCAACTGCGCAGTTGCGGGTTTTCGGCGGGCAAGATCGCAACCATTCAGGGGATTGCCCAGGCAACGCTGGACGGCGTGGTGCCGGAGTATGCGACCGCGTTGGCGATGGAAGATGAGGCCCTGATCGAGCGCTTGATCACCTTGCGCGGGGTTGGGCGCTGGACGGTTGAGATGTTGCTGATTTACAGCCTCGAACGCCCGGATATCTTGCCCGCCGATGACTTTGGTGTGCGTGAAGGCTATCGCCGGCTGAAGGGGTTGGAGGTGCAGCCGACGCGTAAGCAGATGGTAGAGATCGGGTTGGCGTGGAGCCCGTATCGGACGGTGGCGGCTTGGTATTTGTGGCGGGTGCCCAGCAAGTAGACCGCGTTATCGTTCATCGCGAGCAGGCCCGCCCGGGCCCTGAAGGCGGAGAAGCCCAATACTTGAGGGAGACAACCATGCAGCTAGAAGGCTCCTGCCATTGTGGCGCGGTATCGTTCAGCCTGAACAGCGCCCACCCCTACCCTTATCAGCGTTGCTACTGCTCGATCTGCCGCAAGACTCAAGGCGGCGGCGGTTATGCGATCAATCTCGGCGGCGATGCCAAGAGCCTCAAGGTGCGCGGTCGCAAGCACATCGCGATTTACCATGCACGCCTCAAGGCTGAAGGCGATAAACGGGCGCACAGCAGCAGCGCCGAACGGCATTTCTGCTCCCTTTGCGGTACGGGACTGTGGCTGTTCAGCCCCGAATGGCCTGAACTGATCCACCCGTTTGCATCCGCCATAGACACCCCGTTACCGGTGCCGCCAGAACACACGCACTTGATGCTCGGTTCAAAAGCGCCATGGGTGGAAGTCGAGGCGCATTCCGGCGATCAGCAATTCGAGGTCTATCCCGAAGAGTCCATCGCCGACTGGCACGAACGCCTCGGCTTGAGCCGCTAAAGCGTTTTAAACGTCAGGCCGCAACGGGCACGCCGCTGTGGAAACGGAATTCCACGTCCGGCGACTCGATCAGCTCCTGCTCGGCCGCGCGCACCTTATCGATCACTTGCGCGATGTCCTTGGCGTCGCCGTACTGGTAAGCCAGTTTCAGGTAACCCTGGAAATGCCGGGCCTCGCTTTTCAGCAGCCCGAAGTAGAACTTGCCCAGTTCTTCATCCAGATGCGGCACCAGCGCCTCGAAACGCTCGCAGCTGCGGGCTTCGATGAAGGCCCCTACCACCAGCGTATCCACCAGTTTCACCGGTTCATGGCTGCGCACCACTTTGCGCAGGCCCGAGGCGTAGCGACCAGCGGACAATTGGCGCAGCTCGATCTTGCGCTTTTTCATCAGGCGCATGACTTGCTCATGGTGCACCAGTTCTTCCCGGGCCAGGCGCGACATCAGGTTGATCAGGTCGACGTGGGAGTGGTACTTGGCAATCAGGCTCAGCGCCGTGCTGGCCGCTTTGAATTCGCAGTTCTTGTGGTCGATCAGTAATGTTTCCTGATCGGCCAGCGCGGCCTGCACCCAGCCGTCAGGGGTACGGCAGCCGAGGAACTCGTGAATTTCGGGAAGGATCATGGGGCTCACGGATAAAGGGTTCAAAATCGAAGGGCGCCGATTATACCGGCCTGCGGGCAGACCACCAGTCGCCAACCGTTGATATGCATCAAGTACCTGGTTGGCGAGCAGCAACTATAGTTGTGCAACGCCGTGCTTTTTTACCCGTTTATGGAGATCCCGATCATGCAAGCCATTCGCAGCATTCTGGTGGTCATAGAACCGGAACATTCGGAGAGCCTGGCGCTCAAACGGGCCAAATTGATTGCCGGTGTGACCCAGGCCCACCTGCACCTGCTGGTTGGTGATCCCAAGCATGATCACAACGGCATGTTGGGAGTGCTCAAGGCTGCGCTTGTAGCCGACGGCTACAGCGTCACGACCGAGCAAGCCTGGAATCAGAGCCTGCACCAAACCATCATCGACGTGCAGCAAGCCGAGGGCTGCGGGCTGGTGGTCAAGCAGCATTACCAGGACAACCCGCTGAAAAAGGCCTTGCTGACCCCGGATGACTGGAAACTGCTGCGTGAATGCCCGACACCGGTGTTGCTGGTAAAAACGTCCGGCTCCTGGAGAGACAAAGTCATCCTGGCCGCCATCGACGTGGGCAATAGCGATGGCGAACACCGCCACCTGCACAACACCATCATTGATTACGGCTATGACATCGCCAGCCTGGCCAAGGCGCATTTACACGTCATCAGTGCGCATCCGTCGCCGATGCTGTCATCGGCCGACCCGACCTTCCAGCTCAAGGAAACCATCGAGGCGCGCTATCGCGAGCAGTGCCGGGCGTTCCAGGCGGAATTCGACATCGACGATGACCATTTGCATATCGAGGAAGGCCCGGCGGATGTGTTGATTCCATTCATGGTGCACAAACTGCAAGCGGCAGTGACCGTGATCGGCACCGTGGCGCGCTCAGGGTTGTCGGGGGCGTTGATCGGCAATACGGCGGAAGTGGTGCTGGATAAGGTGGAGAGCGATGTACTGGTGCTCAAGCCGCAGGAGATTGAGGATCACCTTGAGGAATTGGCTCAGCATTGAAATCTATGGCGTCTGCTCGCGAAGCTTTTAAGATTTAACCGCCAAAGGCGTCTTTTAAGAATCCCGGTGCAATGTAACGCTGGTAATGCGCTTCAGACAGCAAGAAAAATTCTCGATCAATGGCATCACGCAATTCCGGCAGGTTCCAGTCGCGAAACTCCGGCATCAGCACCATCCCGTAGGCCTCCAGGTTATTGATCACCCGCGCCCCACGGGCAATCAGCTGATACGCCCAGCAATACTCCGACTGATGCGGCACAAAACGAATTTTGCGTTGCTCCAGTTGCAAACGCAGACGCTGAGGGTCGAAAACCTCCAGCTTGCTGGCCATCACCTGGGACAGCAATAGCTCAAGACGCAGCCATACCGCGCGCTTTTCCTCCTCGTTGTAACCATTCCAGCTGATCACTTCGTGGTGGAAACGCTTGCAGCCACGGCACACCAAGTCACCGTAAACAGTGGAGCAAAGGCCGACGCAGGGGGTCTTGATGGTCTGATTGGGCATAGGTAGGCAAAACACGGAAAAGCAGAACAGGCGCGCATGTTAGCCCTTTGTCTAACATTCATCACCCCTCAAAGTTAAAGGCCTAACTTACCTTTAATTTCTTTTTGCCGTAGAATCAGCCAGCCTTTTAAGGCGCCAATGTCCGTTAGAAGCTGTTTTCAAAGCGTCACGAGCACAGTCGTTCCTTCAGAGCGGTGTTGGCGAAGGGTTTTTCCAGCGGGGAAAAGCTCAGCGCCAACCCTCATCAGCTCCCGTTCTGCAGGCGTAAAACTTTGAAAGCAGCTTCTGTAAGGAATTGTCGGTAATTCTGGCTAAATGGCTCACAACGCCATGCAGCGCATGAGTACGGCAATTCGGGATGAGCGTCCCGGACACCCATTTGGGACCACTGATGAGGGTAATAACTGTGCTTGAAGCCTACCGCAAACATATCGAAGAGCGTGCAGCACTGGGTATCGTTCCCCAGCCGCTTAACGCCGAACAAACTGCAGGCCTGATCGAGCTGCTGAAGAATCCCCCGGCTGGCGAAGAAGCTTTCCTCGTTGACCTGATCACCAATCGCGTTCCACCTGGAGTGGACGAAGCCGCCTATGTAAAGGCCGGTTTCCTGTCCGCCCTCGCCAAAGGCGAAGCCAATTCCCCTCTGATCGACAAGAAGCGCGCTGTTGAACTGCTCGGCACCATGCAGGGCGGCTACAACATCGTCACGCTGGTCAACCTGCTGGACGACGCCGAACTGGCCCCGGTCGCTGCCGAAGAACTCAAGCACACCCTGCTGATGTTCGACGCTTTCCACGACGTCGCTGAACGCGCCAAGAACGGTAACGTTCACGCCAAAGGCGTGCTGCAATCCTGGGCCGACGGCGAGTGGTTCAAAAACCGCCCTGTGCTGGCCGACAAGATCAGCCTGCGCGTGTTCAAGGTCACCGGCGAAACCAACACCGACGACCTGTCCCCTGCCCCGGACGCCTGGTCCCGCCCGGACATCCCGCTGCACGCCCTGGCCATGCTGAAAATGGCTCGCGACGGCATCGTGCCGGACGAACAAGGCGTCACCGGCCCGATGAAGCAGATCGAAGAAATGCGCGGCCAAGGCTTCCCGATCGCCTACGTCGGTGACGTGGTCGGTACCGGTTCGTCGCGTAAATCCGCCACCAACTCGGTGCTGTGGTTCTTCGGCGATGACGTGCCTTATGTGCCGAACAAGCGCGCTGGCGGTTTCTGCTTCGGCAACAAGATTGCTCCGATCTTCTACAACACCATGGAAGATGCCGGCGCCCTGCCAATCGAATTCGACGTGTCCAATATGCACATGGGCGACGTGATCGACCTGTACCCGCATGCTGGCAAAGTCTGCAAGCACGGTACCGATGAAGTCATCACCACCTTCGAAATGAAGACCCCGGTGTTGTTGGACGAAGTCCGTGCCGGCGGTCGTATTCCGCTGATCATTGGCCGTGGCCTGACCGAGAAGGCGCGTGCCGAGCTGGGTCTGCCGCCGTCGACTCTGTTCAACAAGCCTGAAGCGCCGGCTGAAAGCACCAAGGGTTTCACCCTGGCACAGAAAATGGTCGGCAAGGCGTGTGGCGTGACGGGCGTTCGTCCGGGCACTTACTGCGAACCGAAAATGACCACCGTGGGTTCTCAGGACACCACCGGTCCAATGACCCGTGACGAACTGAAAGACCTGGCGTGCCTGGGTTTCTCGACCGATCTGGTGATGCAGTCCTTCTGCCACACCGCGGCTTACCCCAAGCCAGTGGACGTGACCACTCACCACACGCTGCCGGATTTCATGCGCAACCGGGGCGGCGTTTCGCTCAAGCCGGGTGACGGCATCATCCACAGCTGGCTGAACCGCATGCTGCTGCCGGACACCGTCGGTACCGGCGGTGACTCGCACACCCGTTTCCCGATCGGCATTTCGTTCCCGGCCGGTTCCGGTTTGATCGCCTTCGCGGCCGCCACCGGCGTCATGCCGCTGGACATGCCTGAGTCCGTCCTGGTGCGTTTCAAAGGCAAAATGCAACCGGGCATCACCCTGCGTGACCTGGTCCATTCGATTCCTTACTACGCCATCAAGGCCGGTCTGCTGACGGTAGAAAAGAAAGGCAAGATCAACGCCTTTTCCGGCCGCATTCTGGAAATCGAAGGCCTGGACAACCTGACCGTCGAACAGGCTTTCGAGCTGTCCGACGCCTCGGCTGAACGTTCGGCTGCCGGCTGTACCATCAAACTCCCGGAAAAGGCCATTGCCGAGTACCTGACCTCCAACATCACCCTGCTGCGCTGGATGATCGGCGAAGGCTACGGCGATGCGCGCACCCTGGAACGTCGTGCTCAAGCGATGGAAGCCTGGCTGGCCAACCCTGAGTTGCTGGTTGCCGATGCTGACGCCGAATACGCTGAAATCATCGAGATTGACCTGGCAGAAATCACCCAACCGATTCTCTGCGCACCGAACGACCCGGACGACGCTCGTCTGCTGTCGACCGCTGAAGGTCAGAAAATCGACGAGGTGTTCATCGGTTCTTGCATGACCAACATCGGTCACTTCCGCGCGGCCGGCAAGTTGCTGGAACAGGTCGACGGTCAGCTGCCAACCCGTCTGT
>NZ_AKJS01000066.1 GCF_000282215.1 Pseudomonas sp. GM21 | reverse complement strand
TGGCGGGCGCAATGCCAGCCGATACGCCGGTGGCGATGATTGAAAATGCATCGTTGCCGCATCAACGGGAATGTCGGAGCAGCCTGATGGCGATGGAAGAAGATGCCTGTGCTTTCGAGTTGAAAAGCCCGGCAATCCTGGTGATCGGCGCGGTCGCAGCCTGTGCAACTCGATCTCTGTGGGAGCACGACTTGCCTGCGTTGACGGCGGATCACTCAGCGTAAAGCTGCATGCATCACTCCATTTCACCAAATCGCAGACAAAGAAAAGCCCGGCTTAAGCCGGGCTTTTCTCAGAGCGGCGCGCTAATTACTTAGCGTTAGCTTCAACCTGCGCTTCTACGCGACGGTTTACAGCACGGCCTTCAGCGGTATCGTTGCTAGCAACTGGCTTGGATTCGCCGTAACCAACAGACTCAACGCGCGAGCCTTCAACACCGTACTGGTTGGTCAGAACTTGCTTAACGGCGTTTGCACGACGCTCGGACAGTTTCTGGTTGTAAGCGTCAGGACCGACGGAGTCAGTGTGACCTTCAACAGTAGTGGAGGTGGCTGGGTACTGCTTCATGAAATCAGCCAGGTTCTTGATGTCAGCGTAGCTGTCTGGCTTGACTACCGACTTGTCGAAGTCGAATTTCACGTCCAGTTCAACACGAACAACTTCAGCAACTGCCGGGCAGCCATCAGCGTCAACAGTTACGTTGGCTGGGGTGTCTGGGCACTTGTCAACGTTGTCGCACACGCCATCGTTGTCGCTGTCGGAGCAAACTTCTGGAGCAACAACCGGAGCAGGCTTGTTACCACCGCCGAAGTTCACACCCAGACCGATGGACGGAATGTAGTCAAAACGGCCGTTGTCCAGTTTGTAGTCAGCTTCTACGCCAGCACGAGCGTAGACGTTTTCCACGAAGTACCACTTAACGCCAGCGCCTGCAGTCAGGAAGGTTGACTGGTCACGACCGCTGTGGCCATCAGCTTTTACGTTGGTCATGCTGCCGTGTTTAACGCCACCCAGCACGTAAGGACGCAGAGCGTCGCCAGCGTTGTTGAAGTGGTATTGAGCGTTCAGACCGAAGCTGTCGCCTTCGATTTTCTGATTGCCAGTGTTGTTTTCCGAACGAGTGTAGTCTTCAGCGTTGTAGGTGAAGTTCAACGATGTATCGTCGGTCAAGAAGTAACCGATGGAGGCGCCAGGAGTGTAACCATCTTGAACGTTGTCAACGCTGTCGTTGTACTTTTTCCCGTAGTTAAGCTCGCCTTCAAAAGCGCCTTGGCCTTGTGCCAGAACGCCGAAAGAAGTAGCGGCAATAAGAGTACCAATGGCCAAGCCCAAGGTGTTTTTCAGTTTCATCCGTTAAATCCCCATCTGGTGATTGTAAAGCAGTCCCTCAAACCGGGGGACAACTCGGCGGCTAGTCTATCAGAACTAGCCTACACGTAAGAGATATTTGCGCTGAACTAAGTTTCAGCACTGCCTGCAAATTTCTCACGCAATTTATCAAGAGCGCGTTTGTACCGCATTTTTGTTGCACTCAATCCCATATGCATAATATCCGCGATCTCCTGAAATTCCAGCTCTGCGACAAATCGTAGCACCAAAATTTCACGGTCAATCGGATTTACATACACAAGCCAGCGATCCAGTCCACCCTTATCCTCAGGTTTCGGCATCTTTTCCTCAGATGCTTCCTCGAGGGGGTCCAGACTCAAAGCGTCCATCAAGCGACGCTTTCGCCGTTCCTTTCGATACTGTGTGATGCATTCGTTATACGTGATGCTGTATAGCCACGTCTTGAACTTTGATTTCCCCTCAAAGTTCTTCAAGCCATACAACACCTTCAGCATCACTTCCTGACAGACATCGTCTGCGTCACGATCGTTCCCAAGGTATCGGGCACAGACGTTAAATAATGTTCGCTGGTAACGCCGCATCAATTCTTCATAAGCGCGCGTTACGTGAAACAGCTCGGTATGCGAGCGCGCGACCAACTCCTCATCAGAGAGCTCGCGGGGGTCGTAGCGCGTGGAGAGCGATTGAGCTTTATTCAAAACAAGTCGGGCCGACAGTCAGGTCAATGTCCGCCGCGCCCTTTCAGGGCATTTTGCGGCGGCATACGTTAGCAGGGTTTGCCGGGTTAGCGGCTACTCACATGCTGCTCCAGGAGAATCCGATTTGAGAGAGAGACTAGCTCACCCTCATCGGTCAGCAATGTAGTTTTAACCGTGCCGATCTCTTCTATCTGCCCCTCAACCTCACCAACACGCACTTGTTGCCCAACCTCATATAGCTCACGCACATAGATTCCCGCAAGAATCTGACCGGCAATTTCCCGGCTTCCCAACCCCATGGCCAGTGCAACTGCCAGACCAACGGTAATCAAAACGATAACAATTACATGGTTCAGAAGGTCAGTCTTGACCTCCAACTGGCTGATCGCAACCGAAATGCTGATGATAATCACCAGCCCCTGAGCAATTCGTCCCAATCCTGAAGCGTAGTCCAGTCCTACGCCTTCTGCCGCCCCGCGTACCAATCCATTGGCCAGTTGTGCCAGCAAAACACCCACCAGCAACACCAGCGCCGCGCCGAATACTTTCGGCAAATACAGAGCTAACATATCTAGCGTAGCTGAAACTCGCTCAAGTCCAAGGGATTCTGCGGCAGAAACCAGAAAAATTAGCAGAACGAACCAATAGACGATTTTTCCGATCAAGGTCGAGATCGGTACCTGAAGCCCGGCGCGGGACAGCAATTTGGTCAGACCGGTGCCGCCCATCAGGCGATCGAGCCCCAGCTTGGCGAGCAGCTTGGACAACAAAGTGTCCAAAAGTTTCGCCACGACAAAACCCAACAGCAGCACAACCAGTGCGCCAAACAGGTTCGGAATGAAGTTCGCAACCTTGGTCCATAACGCAGTCATTGCGGTGACGAGGCTCTGAGTCCAGAGATCAAGTTCCATATTAATCAGCCTTATCAGCAGTGCGAACGGTAGGTTTACGGTGGCGGGAAACCGGCGAGACGTGGGCCGAGCCGTTATTGAGGGCAATCATCAGCGCGGGCAACCAGCGGCCCAGCAGGCTGAACAGATCGCCGGCGCCGACCTGGCGGTTGGCGGTTTTCAGTACACGCCCAAGGCACGCATCATCGTCCCGGGTGGAGGGTGATGCATTGAGCATGTCACGCAAAGACTGTTCAAACGGATCGTGCATACGCACCTCTCGTGATGTCTGTGAAAGACGCGGTCAAATTTGCTCGGGTCACATGACTCATGCTCAGACCCAGCGCAAACGTCGAAATAACCACCACTGCGCGAGCGCCACCGAGACCATCATCAGGCACGCAATGAGGAAGCCATAGGGGCTGTCAGAGAACGGAATCCCCCCCACGTTGATCCCCAAAAGACCGGCCAGAAAACTCATCGGCAAAAAGATCCCGGTGATGATCCCGAAACGGTACATCGTGCGGTTCATGCGTACGCTCAGACGTCTGTCTTCAGCCTCAAGGACCAGCCCCACCCGCTCCCGGGTCAACTCCAGCTCCTCAAGGTAGCGGGTCAGGCTGTTGTTCAATTCGTTCCAGTAATCGCCATCGTCTTCGACAAACCAGGGCAGCCTTATACGCGTTAGTTGCCCGAAAATCTCCCGCTGAGGTGCAAGGAAACGTTTCAGCGCGGCGGCCCTGCGACGAATCTGCAAAATCGCTCCGTGCTCGGGCGTATACCGTTCGTCGGTATCCAGTTTTTCTTCTTCCTCATCGACCACTTCCGAGAGGCAACTGACCAGATCCTGCACTTTGTTGGTGAGGTACTGCGCCATATACAGGACGAGTTCAGAGGCGGTTTTCGGCCCTTTGCCATCAGTGAGCTGCACCAGCAATTCATCGGTGGCGCGCAAGGGTCGCAGACGCAAAGAAATAACACGCTGAGCTGAAGCGAAAATCCGCACCGAGACCATGTCTTCCGGTTCTGCGCCAGGGTTCAGGTTGACCCCACGCAGAAACAGCAACAATTCGGCGTCCGGCAAGGGCAACAGGCGTGGCCGGGTGTTTTCTTCGAGTAAAAGGTCACAGCTGAATTCACTCAGACCGCTGGATTTACGCAGCCAGGTCTGGGTTTGTGGATGACTGCGATCCCAGTGCAGCCACAGGCTTTCATGAGCCTGTAGCTGCAAGTCATCGAGTTCAGTCCGGGCTATCGAACGCGCGCCGCCTTTACCGTCCAGCACCAGGGCATGCACCAGGCCCCATTGCGCGTTTTCTTCCTCGAACATCCGCATCCCTTTGTTGGTTTTGGCTTATTCAGGCATTTTCAGCGGGCTTGGCGAAATGATCACGCCGTTGTTGTCCGCGTAGATGTAATGGCCTGGATGGAATGTCACGCCCGCAAAGGTCACCGGCACATTGAGATCGCCGATACCGCGCTTGTCGGTTTTCATCGGATGGCTGGCCAGGGCCTGAACGCCGAGATCGGTTTGCGCAATGACATCGACGTCACGGATGCAACCATAGATCACCAGCCCTTCCCAACCGTTTTTCGCGGCTTTCTCGGCGATCATGTCGCCCAGCAGCGCACGACGCAGAGAACCGCCCCCATCGACCACCAACACCTTGCCATTGCCCTTGAGCTCGGCCTGGTCCTTGACCAGCGAGTTGTCTTCGAAGCACTTGATGGTCACGATTTCGCCGCCGAACGAGTCACGGCCGCCGAAATTGCTGAACATCGGTTCCAGCACCTGCACCAGCTCCGGATAGGCGTCGCACAGGTCAGGCGTGAGGTAATGGTTCATCGAGAAACTCCTGTAAAGAGGAAGACAATCGAGGGTGTCGAACGTGACCAAAATAGCTCAATGCGTCATATCTTAGCCGCAAGCGGAACAGAGCGGAATGCCCTTGTTAGAGCATCGGGCTCATACTGCCGCGGCCAGATCCGGCTTATCGCCCATCAAAGGTGTCTGTTGATCGCCCAGCCAACGCGCCACCAACGGCCAGACTTCGGCTTGAGCGGCTTTGCTGACGAGCATTTCCACGTGACCAAAATCGTCGCCAAAGCCCTGATCGCGACCAAGGTTGATGAATTGCTTGTGCTCGGAGCCGATCTGGTCGAACAGTTTGAGGCACTCCGACGCCGGGTCCTGATGATCGCCCACAGCGCTCACGGCCAACACGGGCACCGCAACGTTGGCCAAGCCGGCCCACCAGTCCTTGTCGGCATCGCCGAAACGCCCAAACAAACCGTACCAGCGCATGCTTTCCAGGGCCAGGCCAATCGGCTCGTCCTCCGGGCCGCGCTTGAGCCGGGATCCCGATAGCTGCGCAAAGCGCTTGAGAATGAAACGCCCGCTCCATTCCACCGGTGGAATTTTCAATGGCCAGTAAGTCCGGCTGACCTGCGCGCCAAAGAACGCCGCAGATGCCACCACAGGCTCGCCGATGTACTCTCCGCCCAACGCCGCCGCCAGCGTGATACCGCCCAGTGAGTGACCGATCCAGTGTGGAACCTGACCGCTCTGTTCACGTACGAACGCGCCAATGGCTGGCAGGTCGTAACGAGCGTAGTCGGCGACCCGGTTCTTGCGGTAGTTCTGATTGCGTTGGGACAGGCCATGGCCGCGCATTTCCGGAATCCACACATCGAACCCCTGACGCGTCAGGTACGCGCCCAATCCCAGCCCCTTGGGGGAAAACCAGAAGCGCCGATTGGAAAAGCTGCCATGCAACAAAATCACGGGCACACCGCGCCCCACCGGCCCATCGGCCATGCCCAACCGGGTAACGGCCAGCTCTACGCTAGGGTCCGGGCTGTTGGCCGGTTTCAATCGGTAAACATCTTCGCTCAGATCCCCACGCCGTTCGGCGCTGATCAGGGCGACAGGAAATAGGTTGCTGCTGCTTTGCATAATGCTCTTGCACAAAAAAGGGCGGCATCCAATTGGAGCCCGCCCTACTTCACTCTCAAAGCCCCGGCCACTTGACCGGGGCTTCATTCACATCAAGCCGAAGCCTGACCTTCAGCCAGGAAGAACCAGGTTTCCAATACGGAATCGGGGTTCAACGAAACGCTTTCGATGCCCTGCTCCATCAGCCACTTGGCCAGGTCCGGGTGGTCCGAAGGACCCTGACCGCAAATGCCGATGTACTTGCCAGCCTTGTTACAGGCCGCGATAGCGTTGGCCAGCAGCTTTTTGACCGCCGGATTACGCTCGTCGAACAAGTGCGCGATGATGCCGGAGTCACGGTCCAGGCCCAGTGTCAGCTGAGTCAGGTCGTTGGAACCAATCGAGAAACCGTCGAAGAATTCCAGGAATTCTTCAGCGAGGATCGCGTTGGACGGCAGTTCGCACATCATGATGATGCGCAGACCGTTTTCGCCGCGAGCCAGACCGTTTTCGGCCAGCAGATCGATCACCTGGCTGGCTTCGCCCAGGGTACGGACGAACGGCACCATGATTTCGACGTTGGTCAGGCCCATCTCGTTGCGCACACGCTTGAGGGCGCGGCATTCGAGTTCGAAGCAGTCGCGGAACGATTCGCTGATGTAACGCGAAGCGCCACGGAAGCCCAGCATCGGGTTTTCTTCTTCCGGCTCGTAGAGCTTGCCGCCGATCAGGTTCGCGTATTCGTTGGACTTGAAGTCCGACAGGCGCACGATGACCTTTTTCGGCGTGAACGCTGCCGCCAGGGTGCTGATGCCTTCCACCAGTTTGTCGACATAGAAGTCGACCGGGTCGTTGTAACCGGCAATGCGCTTGTCGACGCTGTCCTTGATGTCTTGCGGCAGACCGTCGTAGTTCAACAACGCTTTGGGGTGAACACCGATCATGCGGTTGATGATGAATTCCAGACGGGCCAGGCCCACACCGGCGTTCGGCAGTTGCGCGAAGTCGAAGGCGCGATCCGGGTTGCCGACGTTCATCATGATCTTGAACGGCAGGTCCGGCATGGCATCGACGGAGTTTTTCTTGATGTCGAAGCCCAGTTCGCCTTCGAAGATGTAACCGGTGTCGCCTTCAGCGCAGGAAACCGTCACGCCTTGGCCGTCTTTCAACAGCTGGGTGGCGTTGCCGCAACCGACCACGGCCGGGATACCCAGTTCGCGAGCGATGATTGCCGCGTGGCAGGTACGACCGCCACGGTTAGTGACGATGGCGCTGGCGCGCTTCATGACCGGTTCCCAGTCCGGGTCGGTCATGTCGGAAACCAGAACGTCGCCCGGCTGGACTTTGTCCATCTCGGACACGTCCTTGATGATGCGGACCTTGCCGGCGCCGATGCGCTGGCCGATGGCGCGACCTTCAACCAGCACGGTGCCGGTTTCTTTCAACAGGTAACGCTCCATGACGTTGGCCTGGGTGCGGCTCTTCACGGTTTCAGGACGAGCCTGAACGATGTAGAGCTTGCCGTCGTCACCGTCTTTGGCCCACTCGATGTCCATCGGGCACTTGTAGTGCTTCTCGATGATCATCGCTTGTTTGGCCAGTTCGCTGACTTCAGCGTCGCTCAGACAGAAACGAGCGCGATCAGCCTTGTCGACGTCGATAGTCTTGACCGATTTACCGGCCGTGGCGACTTCGCCGTAGATCATCTTGATGGCTTTGCTGCCCAGGTTGCGGCGCAGAATGGCCGGACGACCGGCAGCCAGCGTACCTTTGTGCACGTAGAACTCATCCGGGTTCACCGCGCCTTGTACGACGGTTTCACCCAGGCCGTAGGCGCCAGTGATGAACACCACGTCACGGAAACCCGATTCGGTGTCGAGGGTGAACATTACGCCGGCGGTGCCGGTCTCGGAGCGGACCATGCGCTGAACGCCAGCCGACAGGGCCACCAGCTTGTGGTCGAAGCCCTGGTGCACACGGTAGGAAATCGCACGGTCGTTAAACAGCGAAGCGAACACCTCTTTGGCGGCGCGAATAACGTTTTCGACACCACGGATGTTCAGGAAAGTTTCCTGCTGGCCGGCGAAGGATGCGTCCGGCAAGTCTTCGGCGGTAGCGGAAGAGCGAACGGCCACGGCCATGTCAGGGTTGCCGGCCGACAGCGTGGCGAACGCAGTGCGGATCTCGGCGTTGAGCTTCTCGGGGAATTCGGCTTCCATGATCCATTGACGGATCTGGGCGCCGGTACGGGCCAGGGCGTTGACATCGTCGACATCCAGGGCGTCGAGGGCGGCGTGGATCTGATCGTTGAGACCGCTCAGTTCCAGAAAATCACGATAAGCCTGAGCTGTCGTGGCGAAGCCACCGGGCACCGATACACCGGCACCTGCAAGGTTACTGATCATCTCGCCCAGGGATGCGTTCTTGCCCCCTACGTGCTCTACATCATGGACGCCGAGCTTATCGAGGGAAACTACGTACTCTACCAAGGTGATCTCTCCACTAACTGTGTTGGAAAAGCTCAGAAGCCGGCTGCTCAAAGGAGCGTTTTGCGGCTGTATGGCCTGGACCTGGAAAATAAGTGAGAATGCGGGCCACTGGCGGCCGACAAACCGCGCCTATCATATCCAAGATTCGTCATTAGCTTAAGGCCCAAGGTGCAAATGAAACGATCTGCTTTCTTTATTTCCGACGGTACCGGCATCACGGCCGAAACTTTGGGTCAAAGCCTCCTGGCGCAGTTCGAAAACATTACCTTTAGCAAATTCACGCGACCGTACATCGATAACGTGGATAAAGCGCGGGCCATGGTACAACAAATCAACAAAGCCGCTGAAACCGACGGTTTCCGGCCGATTATTTTCGACACCATCGTCAATCAGGACATCCGTGAGATCCTCGCGACTTCGAATGGTTTCATGATCGACATTTTCTCGACGTTCCTGGCACCGCTTGAGCAGGAATTGACCGAGCATTCTTCCTACACCGTGGGCAAATCCCACTCCATCGGCGCCAACACCAATTACATGGAACGCATCGAGGCGGTGAACTTCGCCCTCGACAACGACGATGGCGCCCGCACGCACTACTACGACAAGGCCGATTTGATCCTGGTCGGCGTGTCGCGTTGCGGCAAGACCCCGACCTGTCTGTACATGGCCATGCAATTCGGCATCCGCGCGGCCAACTACCCGCTGACCGAAGACGACATGGAACGCCTGACCCTGCCAAGCGCCCTGCGCACCCATCAACACAAACTGTTTGGCCTGACTATCGACCCGGACCGCCTTACCGCGATCCGCAACGAGCGCAAACCTAACAGCCGTTATTCAAGCTATGCCCAGTGCGAGTTTGAAGTGCGCGAGGTGGAAAACCTGTTCCGCCGCGAGAACATCCCGCACATCAACTCCACGCATTTTTCGGTGGAAGAGATTTCCGCCAAAATTCTTGTGGAGAAAGGCGTGGAGCGGCGGTTCAAGTAGTTCTGCGTCGCCTCTTATATCGCCATCGCGGGCAAGCCCGCTCCCACAGTGACTTTTGGTCGCACACTACTTGGTGTAACTGAAGATCGACTGTGGGAGTGAGCCTCCTCGCGATGGCGGTGTGCCTGACAACATCAATGTTGAATGTCAGGGCCTCATCGCGAGCAGGCTCGCTCCCACAGGGGTTTATTGTCCGGCTTAGAACGAGTCGCCTGGGACGCGGACAAAACCTTCCATCAATACCCGCGCACTGCGGCTCATGATGGCTTTGTTCACGGTCCATTCACCGTTCACCAGGCTGGCCTCGGCGCCAACGCGCAACGTTCCCGACGGATGGCCGAAGCGCACAGCGTTACGTTCAATGCCGCCTGCCGCGAGGTTTACCAAGGTGCCGGTAATCGCCGCTGCCGTGCCGATGGCTACGGCGGCCGTGCCCATCATCGCGTGGTGCAATTTACCCATCGACAATGCACGGACCAGCAGGTCGACATCCCCCGCCGCAATCGCCTTGCCGCTGGACGACACGTAGTCTGACGGTTTGGCCACGAAGGCCACCTTAGGGGTGTGCTGACGCTTGGCCGCTTCGTCGAGGTTCGAAATCAAGCCCATGCGCAATGCGCCATAAGCACGGATCGTCTCGAACATCGCCAGCGCCTTCGGATCGCTGTTGATCGCGCCCTGCAACTCGGTGCCGGTGTAACCGATGTCCTCGGCATTGACGAAAATCGTCGGGATGCCGGCATTGATCATGGTCGCCTTGAAGGTTCCGACGCCGGGTACTTCGAGGTCATCCACCAGGTTGCCAGTGGGGAACATCGAACCACCGCCGCCCTCCTCTTCTGCCGCAGGATCGAGGAATTCGACTTGCACTTCGGCGGCCGGGAAGGTCACGCCGTCGAGTTCGAAATCACCGGTTTCCTGTACTTCGCCGTTGGTGATCGGCACGTGGGCGATGATGGTCTTGCCGATGTTAGCCTGCCAAACGCGAACAATTGCTACGCCGTTATGCGGGATGCGGCTGGTATCCACCAAGCCGTTGCTGACAGCAAACGAACCGACCGCCGCCGTCAGGTTGCCGCAGTTGCCGCTCCAGTCGACGAATGGCTTGTCGATGGACACCTGACCGAACAGGTAATCCACATCGTGATCGGCCTTGAGGCTTTTCGACAGGATCACGGTTTTGCTGGTGCTGGAGGTTGCGCCGCCCATGCCGTCGATTTGCTTGTCGTACGGATCGGGGCTGCCGATCACGCGCAGCAACAAAGCATCGCGGGCCGGGCCGGGAATCTGTGCCACTTCTGGCAGGTCTTTCAGGCTGAAAAACACGCCTTTACTGGTGCCGCCACGCATGTAGGTGGCAGGGATTTTGATCTGAGCTGCGTGAGCCATGTGCTCGTTACTCCTTACCTTGAAAACAGACACGGGACTTAAAGTCCCGTGTCCGTACAGCGTGTGTTAAACGGCGACTGCCGACTCTTCGAGGAAGTCCTGGGCAAAGCGTTGCAACACACCGCCGGCTTCATAGATCGACACTTCTTCAGCGGTGTCGAGGCGGCAGGTCACCGGCACATCGACGCGTTCGCCATTCTTGCGATGGATCACCAGCGTCAGCTCGGCACGCGGTGTGCGCTCGCCGATCACGTCGTAGGTTTCACTGCCGTCGATGGCCAGGGTGTGACGGTTGGTGCCGGCTTTGAACTCCAGCGGCAACACGCCCATGCCCACCAGGTTGGTGCGGTGAATGCGCTCGAAACCTTCAGCGGCAATCGCTTCCACACCCGCCAGACGCACGCCTTTGGCCGCCCAGTCGCGGGACGAGCCCTGACCGTAGTCGGCGCCGGCGATGATGATCAGCGGCTGCTTGCGGTCCATGTAGGTTTCGATGGCTTCCCACATGCGCATCACTTTGCCTTCCGGCTCGACGCGCGCCAGCGAACCCTGCTTGACCTTGCCGTCTTCCAGAACCATTTCGTTGAACAGTTTCGGGTTGGCGAAGGTGGCACGTTGTGCGGTCAGGTGGTCACCACGGTGAGTCGCGTAGGAGTTGAAGTCCTCTTCCGGCAGGCCCATTTTCGCCAGGTATTCGCCGGCGGCGCTGTCCAGCATGATCGCGTTCGACGGCGACAGGTGATCGGTGGTGATGTTGTCCGGCAGTACTGCCAACGGACGCATACCCTTGAGCGGACGTGCCCCGGCCAACGCGCCTTCCCAGTACGGCGGACGGCGGATGTAGGTGCTCATCTCGCGCCACTCGTACAGCGGCGCTACTTTCGGGCCGGTGTCTTCGTGGATGGCGAACATCGGGATGTAGACCTGACGGAACTGCTCCGGCTTCACCGATGCCTTGACCACGGCGTCGATTTCTTCGTCGCTCGGCCAGATGTCTTTCAGGCGGATTTCCTTGCCATCGACCACTGCCAGCACATCTTTTTCGATGTCGAAACGGATGGTCCCGGCGATGGCATAAGCAACCACCAGCGGTGGCGAAGCGAGGAACGCTTGCTTGGCGTACGGGTGAATCCGGCCGTCAAAGTTACGGTTGCCGGACAGTACGGCAGTGGCGTACAGGTCGCGGTCGATGATCTCTTGCTGGATCACCGGGTCCAGTGCGCCGGACATGCCGTTGCAGGTGGTGCAGGCGAAGGCGACGACGCCGAAGCCCAGTTGCTCCAGTTCGTCGGTCAGACCGGCTTCATCCAGATACAGCGCGACGGTTTTCGAACCCGGTGCCAGGGAGGATTTCACCCATGGCTTGCGGGTCAAGCCGAGCTTGTTGGCATTGCGCGCCAGCAGGCCGGCAGCGATCACGTTGCGCGGGTTGCTGGTGTTGGTGCAGCTGGTGATGGCCGCGATGATCACAGCGCCGTCCGGCATTTGGCCAGGCACGTCGTCCCACTTGCCGGAAATGCCTTTGGCGGCCAGATCGGAAACCGCCACGCGAGCGTGCGGGTTGCTCGGGCCAGCCATGTTGCGCACGACCGTGGACAGATCGAAGGTCAAGCCGCGCTCGTATTGCGCGCCCTTCAGGCTGTCGGCCCACAGGCCAGTGGTCTTGGCGTAGTGCTCCACAAGCTGCACCTGATCGTCTTCACGGCCAGTGAGCTTGAGGTAGTCGATGGTCTGCTGGTCGATGTAGAACATCGCGGCAGTGGCGCCGTATTCCGGAGCCATGTTGGAAATGGTTGCGCGGTCGCCGAGGGTCAGCGCGGCAGCGCCTTCACCGAAGAACTCCAGCCATGCGCCAACCACTTTTTGCTTGCGCAGGAACTCGGTCAGCGCCAGCACCATGTCGGTGGCGGTGATGCCCGGTTGCAGCTTGCCGGTCAATTCGACGCCGACGCTTTCTGGCAGACGCATCCAGGAGGCACGACCAAGCATCACGCTCTCGGCTTCGAGACCGCCCACGCCAATGGCGATCACGCCCAGCGCATCAACGTGCGGGGTGTGGCTGTCGGTGCCGACGCAGGTGTCGGGGAACGCCACGCCGTCACGTACCTGGATCACCGGAGACATTTTCTCCAGGTTGATCTGGTGCATGATGCCGTTGCCTGGCGGGATCACGTCGACGTTCTTGAACGCCTTCTTGGTCCAGTTGATGAAGTGGAAACGGTCTTCGTTACGGCGGTCTTCGATGGCGCGGTTCTTCTCGAACGCCTCCGGATCAAAACCACCGCGCTCGACGGCCAGCGAGTGGTCGACGATCAATTGGGTCGGTACGACCGGGTTCACTTGCGCCGGGTCGCCGCCTTGCAGGGCGATGGCGTCACGCAGGCCGGCGAGGTCGACCAAAGCGGTCTGGCCGAGAATGTCGTGGCATACCACGCGCGCCGGGAACCACGGGAAGTCGAGGTCGCGCTTGCGTTCGATGAATTGCTTCAGGGATTCGGTGAGCGTGGCCGGGTCACAGCGACGCACAAGGTTTTCCGCCAGCACGCGCGAGGTGTACGGCAGGGTGTCGTAGGCGCCAGGGGCAATGGCTTCGACTGCCGCGCGGACGTCGAAGTAATCCAGATGGCTGCCGGGCAGCTGTTTACGAAATTCTGTGTTCATCGTCAGGGACTCGGTCACGGTAGTTACAAAGGGGGCGTCTGACGCTGGAGTTGAATTGAAACCGGATCAAATGTGGGAGCGAGCCTGCTCGCGATAGCGGTGTATCCGTCGACATCAATGGTGAATGTCAGTCCGTCATCGCCGGCAAGCCGGTCTCGCTCCCACAGGGTTTTCGGTTCCTTCAGTATCCAGCGTCAGTGCCCTCCAGATCAGCGTTGTTCGATTGGCACGAACTTGCGCTGTTCGACGCCGGTGTACTCGGCGCTCGGGCGGATGATGCGGTTGTTGGCACGTTGTTCGAACACGTGGGCAGCCCAACCGGTCAGGCGCGAGCAGACGAAAATCGGTGTGAACAACTTGGTCGGAATGCCCATGAAGTGGTACGCCGAGGCATGGTAGAAGTCGGCGTTCGGGAACAGTTTCTTTTGTTCCCACATGGTTTTGTCGATGGCTTCGGAGACCGGGAACAAGACTTTGTCGCCCACTTCTTCAGCGAGTTTTTTCGACCAGCCCTTGATCACTTCGTTACGCGGATCGTTGTCCTTATAGATCGCGTGACCGAAGCCCATGATCTTGTCTTTGCGCTCAAGCATGCCGAGGGTGCCTTCGATCGCCTCTTGCGGCGAGCTGAAGCGCTCGATCATTTCCATCGCTGCTTCGTTGGCGCCGCCGTGCAGAGGACCACGCAGCGAGCCGATAGCGCCGGTGATGCAAGAGAACAGATCCGACAGGGTGGACGCGCAAACACGTGCGGTGAACGTCGACGCGTTGAACTCGTGCTCTGCGTAGAGGATCAGCGAAACGTTCATCACCTTGACGTGCAACTCGCTCGGCTTTTCACCGTGCAGCAGGTGCAGGAAATGGCCACCGATCGACGGTTCGTCAGACACGCAGCTGATGCGCTTGCCGTCGTGGCTGAAGCGATACCAGTAGGTCATGATCGCCGGGAATGCGGCCAGCAGACGGTCGGTCTTGTCGTGTTGCTCGGAGAAATCGTTCTCCGGTTCCAGGTTGCCCAGGAACGAGCAGCCGGTACGCATCACGTCCATCGGGTGGGCGTCGGCGGGGATGCGTTCCAGCACTTCTTTCAAGGCTTGTGGCAGGTCACGCAGCTTGCTCAGTTTGGCGACGTAAGCGGCCAGTTGCGCTTTGCTCGGCAGTTCGCCGTACAGCAGCAGGTAAGCGACTTCTTCGAACTGAGCGTCAGCCGCCAGTTCACGAACGTCGTAGCCACGATAGGTCAGGCCTGCGCCCGATTGGCCCACAGTGGACAGTGCGGTTTGCCCGGCAACCTGGCCACGGAGCCCGGCGCCACTGAGTACTTTTGCTTCGGCCATTGCTGTCTCCAGTATTTCTTGAATTTGTTTGGGAATCTGCAATTTCTTTCAGATTTACATCGCACACTTGTAGCAGCTGGCGAAGCCTGCGTCCGGCTGCGCAGCAGTCGTAAAACCTGCAGACACGGTCGCCAGTTTTTGCGAGGCCTTCGGCCTCGAACGCAGCCTCGCGGGCTCGGCAGCTGCTACAGGGTTGCGTTCTTCATTACTTCTTCGCGGCGAACAACGCATCGAGCTTCTGCTCGAAGGTGTGGTAGTCGATGCGATCGTAAAGCTCCATGCGGGTCTGCATGGTGTCGATGACATTCGCCTGGGTGCCATCGCGGCGCAGCGCGTTGTAGACGTTTTCCGCCGCCTTGTTCATGGCACGGAAGGCCGACAGCGGGTACAGCACCAGCGACACGTCGACAGCGGCGAGTTGCTCGGTGGTGTACAGAGGCGTCGCGCCGAACTCGGTGATGTTGGCCAGGATCGGCGCTTTCACACGGCTGGCGAACAGCTTGTACATGTCCAGTTCGGTGATGGCTTCCGGGAAAATCATGTCGGCGCCCGCCTCGATGCACGCAGCAGCGCGATCCAGGGCAGATTCCAGACCTTCGACCGCCAGGGCATCGGTACGAGCCATGATCACGAAGCTGTCATCGGTACGCGCATCCACTGCGGCCTTGATGCGGTCGACCATTTCCTGCTGGGTAACGATTTCTTTGTTAGGGCGGTGGCCGCAACGCTTGGCGCCGACCTGGTCTTCGATGTGAATCGCCGCAGCGCCGAACTTGATCATCGACTTCACGGTGCGGGCGACGTTGAACGCCGAGGAACCGAAACCGGTGTCCACGTCCACCAGCAGTGGCAGGTCGCAGACGTCGGTGATGCGACGCACGTCGGTCAGCACGTCATCCAGGCCGGTGATGCCCAGGTCCGGCAAACCGAGGGAGCCGGCAGCTACGCCGCCACCCGACAGGTAGATCGCCTTGAAACCGGCGCGCTTGGCCAGCAACGCGTGGTTGGCGTTGATTGCGCCGACCACTTGCAATGGATGCTCGCTGGCGACCGCATCGCGGAAACGCTGGCCTGGAGTGCTCTTGTTCAAACTCATGACTCACCTCGTTTGGCTGTCGGGTTGGCGCCGTCCTGGTAATGACGGGCGATATTGCGTTTGGAGGCGCCGATGTGACGGCGCATCAACAACTCGGCCAGTTCACCGTCACGGTCGGCGATGGCATCGAGAATTCGGTGGTGCTCGGCAAATGCCTGGTGCGGGCGATTAGGTACGGTGGAAAACTGGATGCGGTACATGCGCACCAATTGATACAGCTCGCCGCAGAGCATTTGGGTCAGCGTGCGGTTGCCGCTGCCCTGGATGATTCGGTAATGAAAGTCGAAATCGCCTTCCTGCTGGTAGTAGCCCAGTCCGGCCCGAAACGCCTCATCGCGTTCGTGGGTTTCGAGGACACGGCGCAGTTCGTCGATTTCTTCGAGGGTCATACGCTCGGCGGCCAAGCGGCAGGCCATGCCTTCCAGGGACTCACGGATTTCGTAGAGTTCCAGCAACTCGGCATGGTTCAGCGAAACCACCCGCGCCCCAACATGCGGCACGCGCACCAGCAGGCGCTGGCCTTCCAGGCGATGGATCGCCTCACGCAGCGGCCCTCGGCTGATGCCGTAGATGCGCGCCAGCTCTGGCTCGGAGATCTTGCTGCCCGGGGCGATCTCGCCCTTGACGATGGCCGCTTGAATACGCCGAAAGACGTTTTCGGAAAGTGTCTCCGAATCGTCTTGGGTAGTGAGCGGGGGATCCAGTTGATCCAGCATATTGTCGACACCTTGAAAGCTGATGGCGCAAAAACTAGCGAAAACAGGGCGCGCAGTCAAAGGTTAATTCGATATTGTCGACAATCGTCTAATAACCAGTCGCTCCATAACAAAGCAGAACAGGGGTTATAGCCGCCTGCCAGCGCTGGCGCCATCAATCCACCGTGCTAGAATGCCGCCCGCATTTGTTTGTGGCATCTGCACGGCTTGTCATTAATAGCTGACAGGCATACGAGGGAACTTGTGCAGCAATGCCAGGGCCTTGAATCGAAGTACGGACCGCTGCACGCCAGGATTTATGAGACTCAAGCCCTTCCCGACATTCCTTTATCTCCTTTGTCTGCCCGGTTTTGCCGCGGCTGGGGAAAAGACGGTGTACGGCCTCAACGAGTACGCGTCCCTGAATGGCATCAACCTTGAAGTCGCGGCCAAACTCGACACCGGAGCGAAGACCGCTTCTCTGAGTGCCCGCGACATCAAACGCTTCAAACGCAATGGCGAGTCCTGGGTGCGCTTTTACCTGGCCATCGACGCCGCCCATTCGCACCCGATCGAACGCCCACTGGCCCGGGTCAGCAAGATCAAGCGCCGGGCCGGCGACTACGACCCGGAAGAAGGCAAGAAGTACACGGCCCGTCCGGTGATCGAGCTGGACATTTGCATGGGCTCGGCTTTACGCAGCATCGAAGTGAACCTGACCGACCGCAGCGCTTTCCAATACCCGTTGTTGATCGGCTCCGAAGCGCTCAAACGCTTCGACGCGCTGGTCGACCCCAGTCTTAAATACGCTGCTGGCAAACCCGCCTGCGCCACCGACGCTCATACCGCAGAGTAATTCCAATGCGCTCTCTTACCCTCCATCTGAAAATGCTGATCGCCATCCTGGTGGTACTGGGCATTTCAGTTACGGCCTATCAGATCTTCGTGCTCGGCATTCCCGTGACCGAAGACGCCACCGACGACTTGTGGAACATCGACGCCAAGGTCGAGTTCGTCGCCAGTGCCAAGGACCCGGTCAAGATCCAGATGTTCGTGCCGCCGCTGAGCCGCGACTTCGTCAGCCTCAACGAAAGCTTCATCTCCAATAATTACGGCGTGGCGGTGAACCGTGTCGACGGCAACCGCAAGGTCACCTGGTCGGCGCGCCGGGCCAAGGGCAACCAGACCCTGTATTACCGCCTGGTGCTGACCAAGCGTTACTCCGGCGAAAAATCCAAAGTCAAAGGCCCGACCTTCCGCGACAGCATCGCGATCGAAGGCCCGGAAAAACTCGCCGCCGAAGCCCTGCTCGCACCGATTCGCCAGCACTCGGCCGACGTCGAAACCTTCATTGGCGAGGCGATCAAGCGGGTCAACAACCTCAGCGACGACAATGTGAAACTGCTGCTGGCCGGCGATCCGTCCAGTGCGAACAAAGCCAAAATCATCGAGCTGGTCCTGTCCATCGCCCACGTGCCGGTGGAAAAGGTCCATACCGTTCGTCTGGTGGCCGACCAGCCGCAAGTGCCTGAGCTGTGGTTGCGCAGTTTCAACGGCACCGACTGGCTCTACTTCAACCCGGAAACCGGTGAACAAGGCCTGCCGACCGACCGCTTGCTCTGGTGGACCGGCGACGAAAACCTGATCACGGTCGATGGTGGCAAAAAAGCCAGCGTGACGTTCAGCCTGAACAACAGCGAAATGAACGCCATTCGCCTGGCCAAGCTGACCGATGAAAACACCGACGCCAACTTCCTTGAATACTCGCTGTATGGCCTGCCGCTGCAAACCCAGCAGACGTTCATGATCATGGTGATGATCCCGATTGGCGTGCTGGTGATCCTGATCCTGCGCAACCTGATCGGCATTCAGACACTCGGTACCTTTACCCCGGTGCTGATCGCCCTCGCCTTCCGCGAAACCCAGCTCGGCTTCGGTATCGTATTGTTTACGATCATCACGGCGCTGGGGCTCTCGCTGCGTTCCTACCTCGAACACCTGAAGTTGCAGATGCTGCCGAGACTGTCGGTGGTACTGACCTTCGTGGTGGTACTGATTGCGGCCATCAGCCTGTTCAGCCATAAACTCGGCCTGGAGCGCGGATTGTCGGTGGCGCTGTTCCCTATGGTGATCCTGACGATGACCATCGAACGCCTGTCGATTACCTGGGAAGAACGCGGCTCGGGCTTTGCCATGAAGGTGGCCATCGGCACCCTGTTCGCCGCGTCCCTGGCGCACTTGATCATGACCGTGCCGGAGCTGGTGTACTTTGTGTTCACCTTCCCGGCGATCCTGCTGATCCTGGTGGCCTTCATGCTGGCGATGGGTCGCTATCGCGGTTACCGCCTGACCGAACTGGTGCGTTTCAAGGCGTTCCTGAAGAAGGCTGACGCCTGATGTTCGGTTTCTGGAAGACCTGGAAGGCCCTGGAAGCCCGGGGCATCATGGGGATCAATCGGCGCAACGCGGACTACGTACTCAAGTACAACAAGCGCAGCCTGTACCCGATTGTCGATGACAAGATCATCACCAAGGAGCGCGCCATTGCTGCCGGCATTCACGTGCCGGAACTGTATGGCGTGATTTCTACCGAGAAGGAAATCGACAACCTCGACGAGATCATCGGCGGGCGCACCGACTTCGTGATCAAACCGGCCCAGGGCGCGGGCGGCGACGGCATCATTGTGATTGCCGACCGTTTCGAGGGCCGCTACCGCACGGTATCCGGCAAGATCATCAGCCATGAGGAAATCGAGCACCATGTCTCCAGCATCCTCACGGGCCTTTATTCCCTGGGCGGTCACCGCGACCGCGCGCTGATCGAATACCGGGTGATCCCGGACCAGATCTTCAAGAGCATCAGCTATGAAGGTGTGCCGGACATTCGCATCATTGTGCTGATGGGCTACCCGGTGATGGCCATGTTGCGTCTGCCGACCCGACAATCCGGCGGCAAGGCCAACCTGCACCAGGGCGCCATCGGCGTCGGCGTCGACCTTGCGACCGGGGAAACACTGCGCGGTACGTGGCTGAACAACATCATCACCAAACACCCGGACACCACCAATGCCGTCGACGGCGTGCAACTGCCCTACTGGGACGGTTTCATGAAACTCGCCGCCGGCTGTTATGAGCTGTGCGGGCTGGGTTACATAGGCGTGGATATGGTCCTTGACCAGGAAAAAGGCCCGCTGATCCTTGAGCTCAATGCCCGGCCGGGGTTGAACATTCAAATCGCCAACGATTGCGGCCTGACCTTGCGTACCCATGCGGTCGAAGCGCGACTGGAAGAATTGAAGGCTCGCGGGGTTACCGAAACGGTGAACGAGCGAGTGGCGTTTACGCAGGAAATGTTTGGGCATATTCCGGCGGTTGAGGGCTGATCCTTATAGTTGATCGTTCCCACGCTCTGCGTGGTAACGCCGCCACGGACGCTCTGCGTTCGCCTGTGACGCGGAGCGTCAGAGGATGCATTCCCACGCAGAGCGTGGGAACGATCAATCCCCTCTAGGAGCAAATCCTGCAGAGGACTACAATCGCCACCCCGCCTCGATGGCTGATCTGCCCCGCCCATGTTGACCTGTTCCGTACACCCGCTCCCTTATCGCGCCAACCCCGCCGAGTACTTCGCGGCGATTCGTCATGCTCCCGGTGCCGTGCTGCTCGACAGTGGCCGGCCGAATGCCGAGCGTGGCCGTTTTGATCTGCTCAGCGCCTGGCCGCTGGAGCAATTGGCGGTGCTGCCTGACGAAAGCGGCAGCGATTTCCTGCAACGTTTGCGCGACCAGCTGACACGACTCGGTAAAGCGGCTGTTCCTGACGAACTGCCCTTCGCCGGCGGCCTGATCGGTTATCTGAGCTACGATTTCGGTCGGCACCTGGAGCATCTGCCGACTCAGGCGCAAGACGACCTGCACTTACCCGACGCGCGTTTCGGGATATACGACTGGGCCTTGATCAGCGATCACCACGTGAAGACCAGTCAATTGGTCTTTCACCCGTCGTTGATTGAAAGCGGCCGCGAGCGCCTGATCACACTGTTCACTCAGGTGACGGCTGAAGTCCTTGAACCCTTCAAGCTGACAACGCCGATGAGCGCCGATCTGAGCACCGAAGAGTATCGCCAGGCGCTGGAACGTATTCAAAACTACATCCAGGCCGGTGACTGCTACCAGGTCAACTTCGCCCAACGTTTCCGCGCCGAGTGCAAAGGCGATCCATGGTCGGCGTATGTCGCGCTGCGAGCCGCCTGCCCAACACCCTTTTCCGGTTTCCAGAGCCTCCCCGAGGGTGGTGCGGTGCTGAGCCTGTCTCCGGAACGCTTCGTCAAAGTCAGCGAACGTCATGTGGAAACCCGCCCGATCAAAGGCACCCGCCCACGCGGCCTGACTGCTGCCGAAGATGCCGCGAACGCCGCCGAACTGCTGGCCAGCCCAAAGGATCGTGCGGAAAACCTGATGATTGTCGACCTGCTGCGTAATGACTTGGGCCGTACCTGCCGCATCGGCTCGGTACGGGTACCGGAGCTGTTCAGCCTGGAAAGCTATCCGAATGTGCATCACCTGGTGAGCAGCGTGACCGGTGAACTGGCCGATGAGCGAGATGCGCTGGACCTGATCGCCGGCAGCTTCCCCGGCGGCTCGATCACCGGTGCGCCGAAGATTCGTGCGATGCAGATCATTGATGAGCTGGAGCCGACCCGGCGCGGGTTGTACTGCGGGTCACTGCTGTATCTGGATGTGCGTGGCGAGATGGACAGTTCCATCGCGATTCGCAGCTTGCTGGTCAAGGATGGACAGGTGTGTTGCTGGGGTGGTGGCGGGATTGTCGCCGATTCCGAATGGCAGGCTGAGTATCAGGAATCAATTACCAAGGTAAAAGTCCTGCTCGATACCCTGCAAAATCTCTAAAGCCGAGCTTCTGAATGATCGTTCCCACGCTCTGCGTGGGAATGCAGCCCGGGACGCTCTGCGTCCCAAATCAGACGCGGAGCGTCTATTGAGGCATTCCCACGCAGAGCGTGGGAACGATTAGCTGTAATCGTTACAAACTCAAAGCCCGATTAGAAGCCTTGATGAACTCCTGCTTCAGTTCGTCAAAGGTGTGCACCGCCGGGAACTGCGGGAACTCGCGGATCACATTGTCCGGTGCATGGAACAGAATCCCGGCATCCGCCTCACCCAGCATCGTGGTGTCGTTGTAAGAATCCCCCGCCGCGATCACCCGGTAGTAAAGGCTCTTGAAGGCCAAGACCGACTGACGCTTGGGATCTTTCTGACGCAGCTGATAGCTGGTCACTCGACCGGTTTCGTCGGTAATCAGACGGTGGCAGAGCAACGTCGGGAAGCCCAGTTGACGCATCAGCGGCTGGGAAAACTCGTAGAACGTGTCCGACAGAATCACCACCTGAAAGCGCTCACGCAGCCAATTGACGAACTCAATGGCGCCATCGAGTGGTTTGAGCGTGGCAATCACTTCCTGAATATCGGTGAGTTTCAAGCCGTGTTCGTCGAGGATTCGCAGACGTTGCTTCATCAGTACGTCGTAATCGGGAATGTCCCGAGTGGTGGCACGGAGCGATTCGATCCCGGTTTTTTCGGCGAAAGCGATCCAGATTTCCGGGACCAGTACACCTTCAAGATCCAGACAGGCAATTTCCACAAGACACTCCCATTTGTATTGATTATTGAGTCGAGCGAGTAAAAAGACTGCCGAACTCTAGCGATTCAGGCTGACCGGCGCAACGCAGAGGGCGCGCCAGCGACAGCAGGATTTTGTTACCATCCGGACCATATAGAGCGCCCAGCGCCACCGACCTGTAGGAAGCCGCCCTGATGAGCCCAACGTTCGACGTCGTGGAACTTGCCACGACCTATGCCAATAAATCTGCGCAGGATATCCTGAAACTCGCGTTTGCCGAGTTTGGCGATGACCTGTGGATATCTTTCAGCGGCGCCGAAGACGTGGTGCTGGTAGACATGGCCTGGAAGCTGAACAAGAACGTCAAGGTGTTCAGCCTCGACACTGGCCGCTTGCACCCGGAAACCTACCGCTTCATCGATCAGGTGCGCGAGCACTACAAGATCGACATCGAACTGGTGTCGCCGGACTACACGAAACTTGAACCGTTCGTGAAGGAAAAGGGCCTGTTCAGCTTCTACAAGGACGGCCATGGCGAATGCTGCGGCATCCGCAAGATCGAGCCGCTGCGCCGCAAACTGGCCAGCGTAACCGCCTGGGCGACCGGTCAGCGCCGCGACCAGAGCCCCGGCACCCGCAGCACCGTCGCCGTGCTGGAAATCGACACCGCGTTCTCCACCCCGGAACGCACCCTGTACAAGTTCAATCCGCTGGCGCAAATGACCAGCGAAGAGATCTGGGGCTACATCCGCATGCTGGAGTTGCCCTACAACAGCCTGCATGAGCGCGGGTTCATCAGCATTGGCTGCGAACCCTGCACCCGGCCAGTGCTGCCGAATCAGCATGAACGCGAAGGTCGCTGGTGGTGGGAAGAGGCAACGCAGAAAGAATGCGGGTTACATGCGGGCAACATCATCGGCAAGTCCAAGGACTGATCCCAGTCTTTTGATTTCCCCCGGCGGGAGCACATTATTGGCTGGCCGGGGCGGTTGGGACGGTAGACCGCGTTATCGTTCATCGCGGGCAAACCCGCTCCCACAGGGGATTTGTGAGCGCCACAAATCCATTGTGGGAGCGTGGCTTGCCCGCGATGGCAGCACTTCGGTCCCAAGCCGAACTCACACCGCACTAAACCTCTGCCCCAAACCCTGCTCCGCAAACTGCTCGATGATGAAATCCACAAACGCCCGGGTCTTGCCCGGCAACAGTTTGTGTTCCACGTAATAGATCGAAATATTGCCATCGTCGACGTACCAGTCCGGCAACACTCGTTGTAGCTGCCCGTTTTCCAGATAACCCGAAGCGAACGGCATGCTCACCAGCGCAATCCCCAGCCCTTGAGCCGCTGTCGCACACGCGGCTTCCGAATCGCTCATGGTCATTCGCGCCTTCAGCGTCAATGGACTGTGCTGCTGCGTACGGCTGGTCAACTGCCAGGAACGCACCCGGCCGGTCTGCGGCGAACGAATCAGAATACCATCGTGATGTTTGAGATCATCAGGCTCGGCGATGACGTGCTGCGCCTCCAGATACCCGGCTGACGCCACCAATACCCGGTGCGCCGGTGTCAATTTGCGCGCCACCACACCTTGGGGCAATTCGAAACCACCGCCGATGGCCGCGTCGAACCCCTGCGCGATCAAATCGACCTGACGGTTATCGAAGTGCCAGTCCGGATTGATCGCCGGAAACCGCCGCAAAAACTCCCCCAGCAACGGCACGATATACAGACGTCCGAACACCGTGCCCATGCTCACCTTCAACGTCCCCGCCGGTCGCCCTTCGGCGCTGGCCAGATTGGCGACGGCATTCTGGATCGTGTGCAGGCTGGTACTGACCTCGCCAAGAAACAGCTGACCGGCCTCCGTCAGCGTCAGGCTGCGGGTGCTGCGTTGAAACAGCCGCACACCGAGCCGCGCCTCAAGTTTGGCAACACTCTTGCCCACAGCGGCCGGTGTCAGGCTCAACCGCCGGGCGGCCTCGGCAAAGCTGCCAACCTCGGCGCTGCGCACGAAGCATTCGATACTGCTGAAGGTTTCCATAAGCATCACTATAAACTTCTGGTTTACACAGACTATCGCAATTACCGTCTACCCAGCGTGTAATCCTCAATCGATACTAGGCTCCATCAACCGAGGCATCCGCCTCGGGACTTTGGAGATCGATATGACTACTCAGAACCTCATCGGCAAAGTGGCGTTGATCCAGGGCGGATCTCGCGGTATCGGCGCAGCCATCGTTAAACGCCTGGCCGCTGAAGGCGCAACCGTTGCCTTCACCTACGTCAGCTCCACCGCCAAAGCCGAAGAATTGCAAAACAGCATCACCACCAGCGGCGGCAAAGCCCTGGCCATCAAGGCGGACAGCGCCGACGCCGAGGCCATTCGCAGCGCCGTGAGTGCGACTGTCAAAGCCTTCGGCCGCCTGGACATCCTGGTCAACAACGCCGGCGTGCTGGCCGTTGCCCCTCTGGAAGATTTCAAGCTCGAAGACTTCGACCAGACCCTCGCCATCAACGTGCGCAGCGTGTTCATTGCCACGCAGGCCGCCGCCATACACATGACCGAGGGCGGTCGCATCATCAACATCGGCAGCACCAACGCCGACCGCATGCCCTTCGCCGGCGGCGGCCCGTACGCCATGAGCAAAGCGGCGCTGGTCGGCCTGACCAAAGGTCTGGCCCGCGACCTCGGCCCGCGCGGCATCACCATCAACAACGTGCAGCCCGGCCCGGTCGACACCGACATGAACCCGGCCCACGGTGACTTCGCTGAAAGCCTGATCCCGTTAATGGCAGTGGGTCGTTACGGCAAGGCTGAAGAAATCGCCAGCTTCGTGGCTTACCTGGTCGGTCCGGAAGCGGGTTACATCACAGGGGCCAGCCTGACCATCGACGGTGGTTTCGGCGCCTGATCCACGGTTTGATCGAAACAAAAACGCCGGCAACCCTGATCAGATTGCCGGCGTTTTTTTGTGTATCGCTCTAAGCCCATTCCAGGGCTGGCAAGCCGCAAGCGCTCGGTGTGAACGCCTTCAGCGTTCGAAGAATGCCATCGGCATGTGCGTATTTTTCATCCGCCATGGCCGCGTCCGGGATCGCTATCGCGGTCATCCCCGCCGCTTTTGCCGCAGTGACACCAAACGGTGAGTCTTCAAACACCAGGCAATCCTCAGGCGCTACGCCAAGGCGCCGCGCTGCCGTGAGGAAGATATCCGGTGCCGGTTTGGCGGCGCCTACTTCTGGATCATCCGCCGTCACGATGAAGTCGAACAGCGCAAACCAGTCACGGTGCAATGTGGTTTTCTGAGCGAACGACTGACGCGAAGAACTGGTGCCCACCGCAATCGGAATCTGGTTGGCCTTCAAGTGCCGCACCAGTTCTTCTGCACCCGGCATCGCCAGAGCGGCAGGAAAACGCTCGCGCATCAGCGGCTCACGGATCACCAGGAACTCTTCGGCGGTAATCGGCAGATCGAGCGCCTGGACCACGTAACGCGCCAGATCACCGGCACCACGACCGATAATGTTTTGCTTGATGCTCCAGTCAAAAACCCGACCGTAACGCGCGGCGATCAAGGACGTGACCTCGGTGTAAATGCCTTCGGTGTCCAGCAACAAGCCGTCCATGTCGAAAATCACAGCCTTGATCGGGCCGAACTGATTGAGCGGTGCATTCATCGCATCGGTTCCGTTTTCTAATGACGCCCCGGAGGCGGCTCAAATACAGCCGGTTCCGTGATCGATTAAAGGATTCAGCAGCATAGCGAGCGCGGCTGACGTTGGGCAACGGGCAATGCCTGACCTTTACAAAAAGTGCTGGTCGTCATTTAGCGATTTTCCCTACATAAAACGCCTCCTTTCCCGACTTCTTTACCCGCTGATCCCACGCAAAGTCTCGCGCTCACATTTGATCTGCGCGAGGGACTGCGAATGCTCGAACCTGACAAGGTACTGGCCTTGAATAACGCCATCGGGCTACTGGTGGTCGCGGCCATGGACCCCGAGCAACCGAACGTCGAAGCGCTGCTCGCAGACTTTCGGCTGTGCCTCAACGACTACGACGCCTGGGCTGAGAGTTTCTGGACCGGCAAGGCGCTGGATATCGAGCAGGTGTTCAAGGTCGGCAACGAAGTCCGGCTGTTCGCGCCAAAACATTCCACGACATCGGTCAGCGCAACCGTCGCGGCGTGTGCGGCCAGCGGCCCGTTGACGCTGGTACACATGTTCGACGCGGCGCGGTTCGTGCCGATTGGCAATACGCCGGTAACGCTGGAGCCGTTGAACGCTGATGGCACCTATGGCGAGCCGGTCAACCACGAGATCGGGCCCAGCGGCATCCTCGAAATTCCCGAATGCGAGCGCGGTCAGCGTTATCGCATCACCTTCTTCCCGAATGTCTCCACTGACCATGTCAAAGCGTTGTACGCCTCCTATCAAGGCGTCATCGACGACCTGGAAGGCTGGCTGCGCAATGAATGGTCGAGCGAATTCGAACCGTCATGGACAGCGTTTTCCGAGGCCGGATTCATCAAGCGCTACGGCCTGCTGCAACAGGCTGACTGGCTGGGTTTCGAGAAGTCGCTGAACGGATTGTGGGACGACGTGAAGCAGATTTACGAGCTGATCACGGACCTGCAAGCCAACAGCGAAAAGCTCCTTGAATACCTGACCGAAACCGAACTTGAAACGCTGTTGCAGGCCTCGGCGGAATCGATTGCCAATCTGTTGTTGGTGTTGAGTGACGAGCCGTTGATGTTCATCCATCTGGCGGCGTTCACCAGTTGGCTTCGAATGCTACCGCCACAGCACATCGCCGAGGTCGTGTCAGAGATTCGTACAGGGATATTGATCGGATTCCTGCTGGCTCGTTTCACCGGTGGTGCAGGACTGACGCTCGGCATCAGCGCCAGGGTGCTGAGCAACATCAAATCGGAACGTGCGCGCAAATGGCTGGCTGCCGCCAGTTTGCGCCTGGCCACCCTGCCCGACCTCACAAGTCACGCGGGGGTGCTCAAACCTCTCGCGGTCAATGTCCGGACTTCTGCACTGAACCCAGCGCCTGTGGTGCCGTTGCAGATCAGCGCCGGCTCCGCGCCGGTTGTGTTGGTGAACAACCCGGTCGCCATTGCTCGCAACAAATCCGCAGCCAAGACTCGCCTGGGGCGGCACGAACAGCGTGACGACGCGCCCGACCAGGCGAAAAACCCCAACGGTGACAGCGCCGATTGCGCACCACTCACCTGCACCAACGGTTGCCCGGTGTCGATGGTCACCGGCGAAGAGTTGCTGACGCTGGACGATGGTTCGCTCAACGGTTTGCTGCCATTTGCGTTCACCCGGCTGTACCGCACCAGCGCCGTGGAAATCGATTGCGGGCTGGGCTGGGGTTGGAGTCATTCGCTGGCGCACCGGTTGGAACTGGACGCAGAACACGTCGTCTGGATCGACCATGAAAACCGCCGCACTACCTTTCCGCTGCCAAGCGAGGCACGCCCGGCCATTCACAACAGCCTGTCCCGGGCCGCGATTTATCTTGGGGATCAACCTGAGGAATTAGTCCTCGCCCTGGCTGGCGAGACGGTGCGTTTTTATCACTTTCGCAATGGGCGGCTGACCGCGATCAGTGACGCCTACAACAACCGATTGCACATCACCCGTGACCGCCAGGATCGCATTCACCGCCTCGACAACGGTGCAGGTCGAGCGCTGCTGTTGCGCTACGAACGTCGGCACATCATCGCCGTCGAGTATCAGTCATTTCACCCTGCCGACACCGCGGATGACGCCTGGCGGACAGAGCAAACGCTCATTGCCTACCGCTACGACGCCCGACAGCGACTCATCGAAGCGACCAATGCCGCCGGTGAAAGCGAACGATACGACTACGACGACCAACACGTGATTCTCCAGCGGCAACTGGCCGGTGGGGCAAGTTTCTTTTGGGAGTGGGAACAGTCCGGCAAAGCCGCCCGATGCATACGGCATTGGGCAACGTTCGCGCAGATGGATACGCGCTATGCCTGGGACAACAACGGCGCAGTGCTAGTTAAAAACGTCGATGGCAGCGAGGAAGTGTATGTCCATGACGACACGGCGCGGATGGTGCGCCGGGTTGAGCCGGATGGCGCCGAGCATTTCAAGACATATGACCACAAGGGTCAGCTGATTGCCGAACAGGGACCGCTGGGGGCGATTACTCAATACCGCTACGACGACATCGGGCGGCTGATTGCGCTGATTCCCCCCGAAGATGAGCCAACGTCCTACGAGTACCGCTACGGCTTCCTGCATGCGTGCTATCGCGGCAAAGCGGTATGGAAATATAAACGCAATGCTCAAGGCGATGTTACCGAGGCCATCGATCCCGACGGCCAGATCACCCACAACCACTACGACGCTCAAGGTCGCCTGCTGTCGATCCGTTATCCGGACAACAGCCGTCATGTGTTCGTTCGGGATGCTCTCGGGCAACTGATCGAGGAAACCCTGCCGAACGGTGGGCAGCGGCGGTTTTCCTACGATGTTCTGGGACGGCAAATTACCCGTCAGGACCAACACCGTGCTGTCACTCACTACCAGTGGGACGCCGTTGGCCGACTGATTCAGACGACACTTCCTACAGGCGCCAGCCGAGCCTTCAGCTACAACGCCTACGGCAAGATCACCGCCGAACGCGATGAGCTGGGCCGGATCACGCGTTTTGAGTACGACGATGACCTGCACCTGGTCAGTCGCCGGATCAACCCCGACGGCACGCAACTGCGCTATCGCTATGACAACGCGCGGCTGCTGCTGACTGAAATCGAAAACGAATCCGGCGAACGCTATCAGCTGGACTACACACCCAGTGGATTCATCCAACAGGAAAGCGGGTTTGATGGTCGACGCACGGCGTACGCCTATGACCTCAATCGTCACCTGCTGGAGAAAACCGAGTTCGGCGACGACGGCTCGCAGCTGATTACCCGTTATCAACGGGACTCGACAGGTCGCCTGCTGATCAAAACCCTGCCCGACGGCATCAAGGTCGAATACCACTACGACGGCCTCGGCCGCTTGGTCAGCGTTAATGACAACCACGATCACCCACTGGAGTTCGAATACGACACCCAGAACCGGCTGATTACTGAACACCAGAGTTGGGCCACATTGCGTTACGGCTACGACGCTTGCGGCCGACTCAGCCACTTGCGCCTGCCGGATAACAGCAAACTCGCTTACCACCGCGCCAAGGGTGGCGCACTGACCGCCATTGACCTCAACGGCACACGTCTTACGAGCCATACCTATCAATTCGGCCGTGAGCAGCAGCGTCAGCAAGGCTTGTTACACAGCCAGTACGAGCATGACGAACAAGGTCGCCTGAAGGCCCATGCCGTCAGCCAACATCAGCAACCGCTGTATCGGCGTGACTTCGCCTACAGCGCCAACGGCAACCTGGACACCCTCGCTGACACCCGCCACGGTCAACGCAACTACCAATACGATCCCCTGAACCGCCTGATCCGCGTCCGCCATTCCCGCGATCAACAACCCGAGAGCTTCGCCCACGACCCGGCCGGCAATCTGCTGATGCAGGATCGCCCCGGCCCGTCCGCCGTCAAAGGCAATCGGCTGTTAATGCAAGGCGACCGGCATTTCGACTACGACGCCTTCGGCAATCTGATCCGCGAACGCCGAGGTACCGCGCAAAAACTCGTCACCGAATACCGTTATGACTGCCAACACCGACTCATCGGCGCCACGCTACCCAACGGCACCTGCGCGACCTACCGCTACGACGCCTTCGGTCGCCGAATCAGCAAAACCGTCGACGGCAAAACCACCGAGTTTTTCTGGCAAGGCGACCACCTCATCGCCGAACACAGCCAGGACCACCATCGCAGCTACCTCTACGAACCCGGCACCTTCCGCCCACTCGCCATGCTCGACGGCAAAGGCCCCCGCCAGGCCTGCCCGTTCTACTACCAACTCGACCACCTCGGCACCCCGCAAGAACTCACCGACTACAGCGGCGACATCATCTGGGCCGCGCAATACACCGCCTACGGCCGCCTGACCCGGCTTAACCGAGATACCCATCAGGTACTGGATCAACCGCTGAGGTTTCAAGGGCAGTATTTCGATGCGGAGACAGGGCTGCATTACAACCGGCATCGTTACTACAACCCGGATCTTGGACGGTATTTAACGCCGGATCCGAGTGGGTTGGCGGGTGGAATAAACGGGTATCAGTACACGCGGAACCCGACGGGGTGGGTTGATCCGTTGGGGTTGAGTGAGTGCCCTGGGGGGGATGGGTGTAAGAGACCGGGGTTTGGGGATGAGGATCCGGCGGGGACGGCTAAAGTTGATGAAGGCGAGCCATCACTTCCTTTCTCGACAGGGGAAAGCGAGTATCTATATCGTGGTGATTTGCGGCAGCCTGACGGAATTTTTGAAATTGGATTCTTGAGTAGAGGAGATAGTAACGATTTAATACTTCACGTTTGGGACAACAAAACCCCCCCGAGCAATTTCATCAGTACATCTACTGACCCGGAGATAGCCATAGACTTTGGCACCGACTACAGGACCAAGAAAGGTTACATGTACACCCTCCGAAGGGTTTTTGGTCATGATATCAACAAAGAACTACACCCCAATGATATCCCTTATCACTATGAAGACGAAATAGCTATTCCCAGCAGAGTAAAAACTGAAGACATCTTAGGTGCTACCCCGCTAAAAAAAGACGGTAGCTATGTTGGGCACTCGATACCGAACCCTCAAAGGAAACGATAATGACAATTGAAAGAGTTTCTATATTGGTCAATGAGAAATTAGAGACTGCGATACTTGATTGCGACACAGACGCGCCAGCCATCCAAATTACACTGGAGAGCGGCTGGACTAAAAAATTCTCAGGGCTAGATATTTATGAATGCCTTGGAAAAATAATCAAATCGCTTCCGGATGTTAAGTTTCTATGTAAAGGCGCAAAAATAAATGTGCGACCGTCCAGCATGTCCTCACAAATGAGCTGCGGAATCATGGCTTACGAGCACAAATTAGGCGTCCGCGCGTCACGAAAAGATCTTGTTAATATCTTTCAGTATGACGACCAAGACATTATTAATGATCCACAGTTGCAAACTGACTTCTTCCATCGCTGGCTAAAATCTCTGAAAGAATAGTCGACACAGACTAAAAATAACCTTTAACTCAAAGACGCTCATGAAAACATTTGAAATCGCCACCCATTCCGACGGTATCACTGATAGGTCTATAATTGAATACGGACGCGAGGGAGCCCTATCAACCTTACGACTCAGAAGCAATCCAAACAAAACATATAAAGCCCATGACCTGTTTGAATGTCTTGGGCTATTGCGGGCGGATTTCCCCGAAACGAAATTTCTATGCAAAGGTGCGAAAATCAACGTTTACCCTTCGCGAATGTCATCGCAAATGTCCGCAGGATTAGTAGCGTATGAACTTCGCTTAGGCATACCAGCGGAGGACGAGGATATTGTGAGAATATTCGACTATGAGGAAACAAATCTTACGAACAACATCCAGCGACAACGAGAATTCTACACACGGTGGATCGAATCGTTAGCAAATAGGTGTTGAAACCGGTTTATAGCGTACGAGCGGTAGAGTCGGAAACAGCGGATATCAAAAGCCCAACATATAGCTGGGCTTTGCTACCTTCAGTCAGCCGTGAGATTAATTATCATTCTTATTTTTGGCACCGCCAGTGCCGCTATTATCCGCACTACCATCCTTTTCAGCCCCCTTCCCCATCGAACTCCCACCACTCACCACCCCACTTCCAGTCCCAGTGCTGCTCCCATTGGCATCACCACCATTTCCGTTTTGGATAGACCCAGGCGGCAACGCATTACCATCCGTAGAATTCGCATTCATTTCGGTATATGGAGGCATTCCGCCTTTATCCACAGGCGCATCGTTACCGTTGGATTGAGCGACGGCGGTCAATGAACTGATCGACAACAGCCCTGCAATGATCAGGGCTGTTAACTTTGAACTGATCATGGTGCATCTCCTTTAAAAGGCGCATACCTATGTGGCAGCGCTCACTTTTTAAAGTTGCCGCACAATCGACCAGCGGCTTTTCAGCTGGGTTCACCTGATAGATCTTCACCGGCAATGTCCGGATCCTCAGGATCCGCCTCGACATCACCGCGCCTCACATCATCGGCTGGCAGTTGCTCTACCGCCGTATCGTCATCCGGCGGACGTTGATCGCGACTCAACGGGTCAGTCGGTGAAGGCAGCGGATATTCAGGGGTGTCGTCGGTGTCAGTGTCTTTCGGATCTGCGTTCATAAGCACCTCTCGAAGGGCGTGAAAATCATGCCCTGAAACTTCGAGGGGATGATGCAGGGGAGTGTTCGATCGGAGAGACGATCGGTCGAAACGCGTCAACAAAGATCAATCTTTTTCTACGTCTTCATCCTCTTCTTCGTACTCGAGATTCCCCACATCGCCCGCGTCATCAGAATCGTTGAGTGGCACCGTGGCATCGTCCATCAGTGATCCTGGATCTTCATTGCCGGGGTCATTGATGAACGGAAGCCCGCTCGGGCCTTTTTCTTCGGTGCCTTCGGTTTCAGGCGTCATGGCATGCCTCGTCATGTTTGGTGTGTATAAAGTTCGAGACTGCCTGTGGCCAATCGTTCCGGTTTGCGGCGCCCAGATACGAAAAACCCGGCACGGGGCCGGGTTTTGCAACTCGATACCGAGTTAGTGATGTTTGTTTTTATGCTTGTGCTTGTGCTTATGGCCATTACCGGAATGGGAACTGCCATGATCATCGTCGTCGTTGCCCAGGTTGTTGCCGACGCCACCACCCGCTGCACCGCCAAGGCCCGCACCAATGGTCGAACCCGTTGAGCCGCCGAGGCTGTTACCAATTATCGAGCCGCCTGCCGCACCTAAGCCACCGCCAATGGCTGCTTCGTTGCGACTGCCCTTATTCGCGCCGACTGCGCTCCCTGCCGCGCCGCCGACACCGGCGCCAATGGCTGCGCCTGTGCTGCCGCCCAATTGGCCGCCGACGACGTTACCCAATGCACCACCCAGACCGCCGCCTACAGCTGCGGTGCCGTCATTGGCTGCCATTGCTCCTTGAGCCATCAACAGTCCAGCCAAAAACGCGGACAGTGCCAAACGTTTAGTCTTTTTGCCGTTGTTAACCGGTGTCATAGGACGCCTCATGTTCTTCTGGGGTATATGGGCTTTGAGACTATGTTTAAAGAATCGTTCATAAAAGAAAAGCCCGGCATTTAGCCGGGCTCTTCAATGCTGATCGATCAGGATCAGTGACGCTTGTGACCTTTACCCAGGTTGCTGCCTACGCCGCCGCCCAAGGCACCACCCAAACCTGCGCCAATGGTGGAGCCGGTCTTGCCGCCCAGGCTGTGGCCGATCACCGAACCACCGGCTGCACCTACACCGCCACCGATGGCGGCTTCGGTACGACGGCCTTTAGGCGCCGCAACAGCGCTGCCAGCTGCGCCCGCTACGCCAGCACCGATCGCTGCGCCGGTGCTGCCGCCCATGCTCTGGCCGACCACATTACCCAGCGCGCCGCCCAGACCGCCGCCGATTGCGGCGGTGCCATCACTGGCAGCCATCGCGCCTTGAGCAACCAAAAGGCCAAGAACCAGAGCAGGCAACGTTAAACGCATGACAAAAACCTCAAAATAGGGGGGAAAAACGAAAGCGGGTGATTGAATGCTTTAGCGCGGTAAACGTCCACACAAAAACCTCCGCATCTCGCAATTAGCGTCGGTTGGACAGCTTTTATGGAAAAGGTTTTATGACAGGCAAAAAAAAGCCCGCTGGGGAACGGGCTAGGGTACTGCTTTCTAACGGATGGTTTGAGCCTACGACCGAACCTGTGAAAAGTTTGTGAAAAACAACCGGGCGCCATGACCGAATGTCTGAGGTCCGGTTTGAATCGATAATCGATAGCGTGAAAATGAAAACCCCGCTCGATGGCGGGGTCTGTCCGGTTAACCGTTACTTCTTGGGCGGCGCCGCCACTCTTGGCAAAAATTTCGCCTTAGGGCCTCTGGGCGTTGTCGATTTCATTTTGATGATTTGGACCGGGTCTTCCCCAAAGCCTGCCACATACTCGGTCTGGCCACAATTAACGCAATTGTTGATCGGAAATTCAGCCCCGTCGTCTTCGATATACGGATCAGCCATACCTCTTCCCCTCTCAAAAAGGGTCGACACCGGCAAAGCCCTTTGCCTGAAAAATATCGACCGCCAAGGCTTTTGAGACTAGCCGGTCACTACCCGACTTGTAATTCAGATTTTCGCATGCCCGACGAGTGGCCCAAACTCTATGCGTGATAAAGCAGAATGAATCAATTCAGTTTGACCGCAGTCCCTGTCACAAAAACCACCACCATCCCACCTTTGCCGGACGGCATACTGATCTCAAAATCGAGCCCCACCACCGCGTCCGCCTGAAGTGCCCGCGCACGCTCCTTGATCTCGTCAGTCGCTTGAATCCGCGCCTCCTTCAACGCTCGCTCCAACGTCTGGGACCGCCCCCCGAAAAAATCCCGCATCCCGGCGAACACGTCACGGATAACGTTTATGCCCTGCACTGACTCGGCACTGACGATGTCCAGGTAAGCGGTGATTTGGCGGCCTTCGATGGCGTGGGTTGTGGTGGTGATCATGGGGATTTCTTCTTCATAAGCAGTGGATAAAGGTAACTTGGACAGATAGGCGGCCAACGCATCAAACGCCGGCAACGTCACAGGATCATTCGCAGAATTGCTGGCAACCGGGTGCGAGGCATAGCGGACACTCACCATCTCGGCTTTGGGATCGACATAGATGCGCTGGCCATGAACACCACGCGCCATGAATGCCCCGCCCTCTTTGTCCGTCACCCACCACATCGAGCGGTAACTCCAGCCCTTCAACAAGTCATAACCAGCCTTGGCAAAAATCTGTTTGTCGCCGCCACGGCGAATGTCATCCACGACGGCTTGGGGCACGATCTGCTGGCCGTCGAACCGGCCATTATTGCGCAACATCTCGCTAAATCGGGCGAGGTCTCGCAAGCCGGTGTTCAAGCCACCGCCAGCAAACGGCGTCCCGATGGAGTCCACCGTGAAATAGGCATCCTGCTCGGCGCCCAGGTGAGTCCAGATGCCCTCAGACAACATCTGTGCAACGTTGCGACCGGTCGCTCTGGCGATGACATCACCACAATCCCGTCGGTGTAAATGGCCGCGAGGGATTGATCCCAGCTCATCGACTGCGTTGCGCCAAGTGGTTTGAAGCTAAGGGCGTCGATATCGTTACGCAGTGCAAAAATCAATGGGTCCGGGGCGACCAGGCCTCGTAAAACGCTGATCGTCGGCAGGAGGTGGCGATCCGACCATCCAGCCGAGTTTCGCCGGATCGCTGGCTTCTTCACCACCACACACTTTTGCACAAAAAAGGGACGAAAATCCCGACGGCGGGAAAAGGATAAGTTCTCTTCGGCCGCTTTTTCTTGCTCTTGATTTTTTCCTAGACCATCACACAACTGCCATTTGGACTACACAGAAGGGTACTGCATTGGGGAGGGCGATAATCTGAGCTTAGTAGAATGGAACAAATAACGTCAACGCGAAAACATCATGTTCGCGGTTAGATCTTAAGAGCCAAGAACATCGTTTTTTTTCATTGAAAGTTACCCTGGGAATGAGGGGCGTTCGCATAGAGCTCGCTCTGGCCAGCACCTACGCCGGAGCACAATCCATACACGTAGCTCTTTGTCAAAATACTCCTGTGAAATGAGCGAAAATTGCAAGTGACTGACCAGATAAAGCGAGATGCTGCACCCGCTGTTTGCTAAGGCGGGTCTGCGGGTCTGCTCGTCGTTTGTGGACAACCCAAAATCAGCACTATGGATAGCTTCATTGTAAACAGGTGAAGCTGGCTGGAATGATGCATCGTCTGTCAGTTTATACAGTGCGCTGGCGACCTAACCTCCGCTAGCTCGCGGAGGGAAGTTCATCATTCGAACCCCGATGCTAACACTGACTTAATAAAGCACCTTTCAGAGTAAAGCTATGCTCAATGCTATACACAACAGTGAGAAATTCGGAAGTATTCAGGTTGACTACAAACAATCTGAAATAACTAAGAACGTTTACGAGGTCTATGGCGTCAGAACAAACGCCACCGACAGTGGCGTCTGCATGGCCATGTCTGCGAAATATCTTCTTAAAAATTCGCAGAACCAAGACTTTTTTTCTTGGCTTGCTGACTCATCTTCAAAGTGGGAAGTGGTGTCCTCGTATTTGGATAGCGATTACTCTGCACTTGCTCCGATCGAGGTACAGGACCGTATTCAGGATGAATTAAAACTCCACCTTAATCATCTTGGCACGCTGAACCTGAAACCTAACGACTTTTGCTCAGAGGGACTGTCGAATGCGATGAGCATGGTGGTCAACGACGACAAAGACGGCTTTAACATGTGCTACCTATACAATCCATCCGGGCCGGGACATGCCGTCGCATGCATTAAGGAGCAGGACTGCATAAAATTTATGGACCCTAATTTTGGTGAAATGTCGTTCAACTCCTCTACCGAATTCGAGAACTGGATGAGCAACGTTTTTGATAAGCGTTACTCTTATTTCTCTAGACTGAGCGTCAACATGTACGAATCGCCCTCCAATATTGATAATGAATCCAGGGGAGCGGCAGAATCCGCGTAACCCCCTTTTCTGCAATACTCTTTTTGATGTCGTGTTTGGCTTGCTCTCAGCGCCTCTCGTTTCGATCACCACGCTTGAGGTTTTGTACGGGATCGATTCGTCAGGCCAACCTGGTGAAATGAAGGCCTACCTAACGGCAGGCCGTTACACGCCCGCACACAAAAAATCTGACACTCTCCAAAAATCAGGCGCTAAAGAAGTTTAATCAACATTGCAGTGACGGTTGCTACCGTACCAATCATCCCAATGGCTATTGCCACCGGATACCAAAAGGTTTCACGGGTCATCTTGCCCGCTTCAGCATTCAACTTGCGTTGCTCAGCGAGCGATTTGATGATCTCTACGTGGATCTTTTCGAGTTCGGCCTGATTCATGGTCATTTCCTGCATATCGCGCGTAAGTCCATTTCGAATTAAGGGGGAGCCGTCATATGTACTGCGCTGTTTTTCATCTTGAACCCGAAGGCACAAATCGAAAACCCCTCTCGAAATGGCTCATTTGAGACGCTAAACCTCGTGGACGCCCCGACTGCCTGGCTTTCCAGCACGACTTCCTACAAGCCTGCGATTCGTCCTGCATAAAATTCAGAAACGGCAGCGCCACTCACAAAATCCAGACCCAGAAACCACAAAACCCCTGATTTCTCTCGAAATCAGGGGTTCTGGTTACATCGAATTTGGCGGTGAAGGAGAGATTCGAACTCTCGATACAATTTCTTGTATACACACTTTCCAGGCGTGCTCCTTAAGCCACTCGGACACTTCACCGTATCTCGTCAAACAAGTTCTGTCTGTCGAGGCGCGCTAATGTAGTCGAAACCTTTTCTGATGGCAAACTTTTTTTGCAGAATTTTCATGCGCTTAGCGTTTTAGCGATTCCGGCGGGTTGCTGCCCATGGCAAACCTGCCAATCTCCGGCTTCGCGCCCTCATCTATATAGAGGGGAATGCGCGGCGGGTGTGGCGGGCCACGCTTGCCTGGCGGGGAAAGGGTGACTGGCGGGTCAGTCACGGCGCTTTACCTGGCCTGCCTTGGTGGGTAACTTCTGCGTCAACTTTCATACAAGGAATAGCGTCATGAGTGAGTTGATTTCCTACCACCTCGAAGACGGTATCGCGACCCTGACCTTGAGCAATGGCAAGGTCAATGCCATCTCGCCCGACGTGATTACTGCGTTTAACGCGGCACTGGATCAAGCGGTGACGGATCGTGCGGTGGTGATCATTACCGGTACGCCCGGGATTCTGTCCGGTGGTTATGACTTGAAGGTGATGACGTCCGGCCCTAAAGAAGCCGTGGCGTTGGTGACGGCCGGTTCGACCCTGGCCCGTCGCCTCCTGTCGCACCCGTTCCCGGTGATCGTGGCGTGCCCTGGGCATGCCGTGGCCAAGGGTGCGTTCCTGTTGTTGTCGGCGGATTACCGCATTGGTGTCGAAGGCCCGTTCAGCATTGGCCTGAACGAAGTGCAGATCGGCATGACCATGCACCACGCGGGTATCGAGATTGCGCGTGATCGTCTGCGCAAGTCGGCGTTCCACCGCTCCGTGATCAATGGTGAGATGTTTAACCCGCAGAGTGCGGTAGATGCCGGATTCCTCGACGTAGTGGTGTCGGCCGAAGAGTTGCAAGGTGCAGCGCTGGCGGCGGCTCGTCAGTTGAAGAAGATCAACATGACCGCGCACAAGAACACCAAGCTGAAAGTACGCAAGGCGTTACTGGAGACGCTGGACAACGCGATCATCCTGGACCAGGAGCATTTGGGTTAAGCCCATACTTGCTGTGCCGAAAAGCCCGACCGTCGTGTCGGGCTTTTTCTTACGCGTCGCGTTAAAAAGCCTGCAACCGCTCTAGAACACATCTGACCAATTAGTCAGAAACATGCTCACAAACATTGCTTTTCTCCCCCTCTTTAGTGGCAATTGCCGAAAACAGTGCACATCCGTACACTGCGCCACCTTTTGTCCCGGTGGGGCCTGCAAATGCTGTTTGTGTTTCGTATGTTCTTGATGGGCTTGCACTTTATTCTGGCTGGCGTACTTGGGGTAATCCTGGGCCTGTGTCGCCCGTTCAACCCGGACAACAGCCGCTTGTGCGCACGCCTGTATGCGTGGCCGGCGATGTGTATTTTGCGTTTACGGGTGAAGACCGATGTCGGGCCATTGATGGACAAGCCTGCCAGCTGTGTGATCGTCGCCAATCACCAGTCCAACTACGACTTGTTTGTGTTCGGCAACGTGGTGCCCCGCCGCACCGTGTGCATTGGCAAGAAAAGCCTCAAGTGGGTGCCACTGTTCGGGCAGTTGTTCTGGCTGGCCGGTAACGTGTTGATCGACCGCGGCAATGCCCATAAGGCGCGTCAGTCAATGTTGACCACCACACATACCCTGCAGCATGAAGATACTTCGATCTGGGTCTTCCCGGAAGGCACGCGCAACCTTGGCGAAGAGTTGCTGCCGTTCAAGAAAGGCGCGTTCCAGATGGCGATTGCTGCCGGCGTGCCGATCGTGCCGGTGTGTGTCAGCAGTTACGTCAAACACATGCGATTGAACCGCTGGCGCAGTGGGAACGTTCTGATTCGTTCTTTGCCGGCGATTCCGACAGCGGGATTGAGCCTGGACGACATGCCCATGTTGATGGATCAGTGTCGCGAGCAGATGCGCGAGTGCATCGCTTCGATGGATCGGCAACTGCAAGCCGCGTAAAAAGAAACCCGCCTGGTGCGGGTTTTCTTTTGCCTGCGAACTCTGCAGAGTTCACTCACTCTCAAGCAGTAGACAAGGCTAAGCTGATGATTGCCTGCCACTGCCACCTGCCAATAAGAAGTGAACCTGAATCATGGGTAGAGTTGTTGCTGCTGCGGTTTACAGCGCCGGTAAGAAAGTCACCAATATCACCCTCGACGAAGGTGCTGCCTGGGCCGCCAAGCCTGGCCACTTTGTCTGGATCGGCCTTGAAGAGCCGGACGCTCAGGAACTGGCCAACCTGCAACGTCAGTTCAACCTGCATGAACTGGCCATCGAAGATGCCCTGGAAAAGCACAGCCGGCCGAAGCTCGAAACCTTCGGTGATGCGCTGTTTATCGTCACGTATTCGCCAATACGTAACGAAGGCAAATTGGAGTTCATCGAGACCCATATCTTTGCCGGCAACGGTTACATTATTACGGCACGCAATGGTCATTCGGCGTCCTACGCCTATGTCCGTCAGCGTTGTGAGGCGCGTCCGTTGTTACTTGAGCATGGGGAAGATTTCGTCCTCTATGCCCTCCTCGATTTCGTGATTGAAAACTACCAGCCGATGGGCGAAGCGATCCATGCCGAGATCGATGAGCTGGAACGCAACGTGTTGTTGTGCGGTACGCTGAATGAACGTGACATCCAGAAACTTCACGGCCTGCGTCGGGATGTGTTGCGCCTGCGTCGTTATGCGGCGCCGATGGTGGAGATCGGTGAGGAACTGCAGAAGTTGAGCTTCCCGTTCATCGACAAGAACATGCGCCCGTACTTCCGGGATGTGCAGATTCACGTGACACGGCAGATGGAAGACCTGACAACTTTGGCAGACATTGCCAGCCAGACCATTGAGATTGGGGTGCTGCTGGAAGCTTCACGCCAGAGCGTGGTGCAGCGCAAGTTTGCTGCGTGGGCGGCGATTTTGGCGTTTCCGACGGCCGTGGCCGGAATTTACGGGATGAACTTCCAGAACATGCCGGAGCTGGCGTGGCAGTACGGGTACTTCGGGGTGCTGGCGTTTATTGCGGTGGGGTGTACAGGGTTGTGGGCGAGTTTCAAGAGGTCGGGGTGGCTTTAGTCAATACCGAGGTGACTGTGACAATCGCGAGCAGGCTCGCTCCCACAGGGATATTCAGTGTGGGCGAGCCTGCATGTTTTAGCTTTAAACCGTTTCTGGCTTGTGCGCCACAAACCGCATCATCCACTCCGCAACGGTAGCACCATGATGCTCCTGATCAAGGCTGGCTACGCCTTTGGAGTAAATCTGCTCGCCCAGCGCTTGTTGACGGATCTCCAGCAGCGCACGCGAATAATCGTGAATGAACTCCGGATGCCCCTGGAAGCACAGCACCTGATCGTTGATGTGGTAAGCGGCAAACGGGCAGAAATCGCTGGAGGCGATGACCGTGGCGTTTTCCGGTAGCGACGTCACCTGATCCTGGTGGCTGATCAACAAGGTCAACTCTTCCCTGACCGGGCTCATCCACGGCGCCTTGGCCGCGAGTTTATAACGGTGGGTGCCGACGCCCCAGCCTTGGGTTGCACGTTCGCTTTTACCGCCAAGCAACAGCGCCAGCAGTTGATGGCCAAAACACACGCCTAGCAGCTTGTCGCCGCGCTCGTAGCGGGTCAGCAGGTAAGTTTTTAGGGTTTCGATCCACGGGTCGGTGCCGAAGGAATCGGCCTTGCTGCCGGTGACCAGATAAGCATCGAAGGTCAGCTCATCGCTTGGGTATTCGCCCTGCATCACGTTGTAAACCGTGAACTCGGCCGCGATAGGTTGCTGCGAAAACAGGTGTTTGAACATCTGCCCGTAGCCCTGATATTGGTCGACCAATTCTGGACGCAGGATGTCGGTTTCCAGAATGCAGATGCGTAACGACATAAAAAATACCTGACACGTGATGGGAATAATGCACACCCCAGAGCCTGCCTCGAAACACCGTTCCAAGGCAAGCCCTGCGAGGCGTCACCGGTCCCTTAAAACGCCTCCCCTTTAGCCGCTTTTTCCAGCAACAAGGCCGGCGGATTGAAGCGCTCGCCATACTGCGCGGCCAGGTACTGGGCGCGGGCGACGAAGTCTTGCACGCCGTATTGATTGATGAATTGCAATGCACCGCCAGTCCATGCGGCAAAACCGATGCCGAAGATCGAGCCGACGTTGGCGTCTGCCGTCGACGTCAGCACGCCCTCCTCCACACAGCGCACCGTCTCGATGGCTTGCACGAACAGCAGTCGATCACGCACATCCTTTGGCGATATCTGCCCGTCAGGCTTCTCAAAACGGCTTTTCAGCTCCGGCCATAGATGTTTCTGGCCGGCGGCCGGGTATTCATAGAAACCGCCCCCTGCCGCTTTACCGGGCCGTTTGTATTCGTTGAGCAGCAAGTCAATCACGGTAAACGCCGGGTGCTCGATCAGCGGCTTCCCTTCGGCTTGCAGGTCCTTGGCCGTTTGCTTGCGGATATGGCTCATGAGGCTCAGGGAAACTTCGTCAGAGATTGCCAGAGGCCCGATGGGCATGCCGGCCTTGCGTGCTTCGGTTTCGATCATCGGCGCGCTGACGCCTTCGCCGAGCATCGCAATGCCTTCATTGGTGAAGGTGCCAAATACCCGCGAAGTAAAGAATCCGCGCCTGTCGTTGACCACAATCGGGGTTTTCTTGATTTGAAGGACGAAATCAAAGCCGCGCGCCAGGGTTTCGTCGCTGGTGTGGGCGCCTTTGATGATTTCCACCAACGGCATTTTTTCCACGGGACTGAAGAAGTGCAGGCCGATGAATTTGGTCTGATCCGGCACCGCCGTGGCCAGGCCACTGATCGGCAAGGTCGAGGTGTTGGAAGCGATGACAGCGTCCGGACCGACGATTTTTTGCGCGGCCGATGAGACCTTGGCCTTGAGCTCGCGGTCTTCGAATACCGCCTCGATAATCAAGTCACAACCGGCCAGGTCCGCGTCGCTTTCCGTGGTGCGGATCCGCGCCAGAATCGCCTCACGCTGCTGCGCAATCATCTGGCCGCGCGCGACTTTCTTGTCCAGCAGTGCTGCCGAATGGGCCTTGCCCTTTTCAGCTGCCGCCAGGGTGATGTCCTTGAGCACCACCTCGATACCCGCCGATGCGCTGACGAACGCGATACCCGCACCCATCATCCCGGCGCCGAGCACTCCGACCTTCTGCGTCAGGTAGGGAGCGAAACCCTGGGGCCGAGAGCCGCCGGCATTGATTTCATTGAGCTGAAACCAGAACGTGCCGATCAGGTTTTTCGAGATTTGGCCGGTGGTCAATTCGGTGAAATAGCGGGTTTCGATCAAGTGCGCAGTGTCGAAATCCACCTGAGCACCTTCAACCGCCGCACAGAGAATTTTCTCCGGCGCGGGCATGCAACCTTGGGTTTTGCTGCGCAGGATCGACGGCGCGATGGCGAGCATTTGCGCGACTTTCGGGCTGGACGGTGTGCCGCCCGGGATCTGATAGCCCTTCACGTCCCAGCGCTGAACCGCCGCCGGATTGGCCAGAATCCAGGCCCGTGCCTTGCTCAGCAGTTCGCCGGGATCTTTGGCCAATTCGTCAATCAACCCGGCTTGCAACGCCTGTTGTGGTCGGACTTTTTTGCCTTCGAGCAGATAGGGCAAGGATTTCTCAATCCCCAGCATCCGCACCATGCGAACCACCCCGCCGCCGCCCGGCAACAGGCCAAGGGTGACTTCCGGCAGGCCGACTTGCACGGACGGATTGTCCAGCGCCACGCGGTGATGGCACGCCAGGCAGATTTCCCAACCGCCACCCAATGCAGCGCCATTAATCGCAGCCACCACCGGCTTGCCAAGGGTTTCCAGAGTGCGCAATTGCCCCTTGAGCGTCAGCACCCTGTCATAGAACGCTTTGGCTTCAGGTTTGCCGACCTTGATCAGCTCATTGAGGTCGCCGCCAGCGAAGAACGTCTTCTTCGCCGAAGTGATGATGACCCCGGCAATGCTGTCTTTTTCCGCAACCAGACGGGCGACGCAGGCGGCCATGGCTTCGCGGTAAACCGCGTTCATGGTGTTGGCGCTCTGGCCTGGCAAGTCGATGGTCAGGACGACGATCTGGTCTTGACCTTTTTCGTAACGAATGGTTTCAGTCATGAACATGTTTCCTTGAAAGTCGGGGGCTCAGAGGCGTTCGATGATGGTGGCAATGCCCATGCCGCCGCCGACACACAGCGTCGCGAGGCCATAGCGCAGGCGCCGGTTTTCCAGCTCATCGAGTAACGTGCCGAGAATTGCGCACCCCGTGGCACCCAACGGGTGGCCCATGGCAATGGAGCCGCCGTTGACGTTGACCTTGTCCGGGTCGATGGCCATGTCCTTGATGAATTTGAGCACCACCGAGGCAAACGCTTCGTTGACTTCGAACAGGTCGATGTCATCAACCCGCAGGCCGGCCTTGGCCAGTGCTTTACGGGTGGCCGGCGCGGGGCCGGTGAGCATGATGGTCGGGTCGGTGCTGGTGACTGCCGTGGCGACAATCCGCGCCCGAGGCTGCAAACCCAACGCCCGGCCCTTCGCCTCGGAACCGATCAGCATCAGTGCGGCGCCATCGACGATTCCGGAGCTATTGCCCGGCGTGTGGACGTGATTGATCCGTTCGACATGGCTGTAAACCCGCAACGCCGTGGCGTCGAAGCCCATTTGCCCCATCATCTCGAAACTCGGCTTGAGCTTGCCCAAGCCTTCCAGGGTGGAGTCGGCCCGAATGAACTCATCGTGATCGAGCAGGATGATGCCGTTCTGATCCTGCACCGGCACCAGTGACTTGTTGAACGAACCGTTCGCCCGTGCCCGCGTCGCTTTCTGTTGCGAGTACAGCGCGTAAGCATCGACGTCCTGGCGGCTGAAACCTTCAAGCGTGGCGATCAGGTCAGCGCCCACGCCCTGTGGGGTGAAATGGCTGTGCAGGTTGGTCTCCGGGTCCAACGCCCAGGCGCCGCCGTCACTGCCCATCGGCACGCGGGACATCGACTCGACACCGCCGACCACCACCAGGTCTTCGAAGCCGGAACGCACCTTCATCGCGCCGAGGTTCACCGCCTCAAGGCCTGAAGCGCAAAAGCGGTTGATCTGAACACCCGAGACGCTGACGTCCCAATCCGCCACTTGGGTCGCGGTCTTGGCGATATCGGAGCCTTGATCACCGATAGGCGTCACGCAACCGAGGACGACATCATCGACCTGACTGGTATCGAGCGAGGTGCGCTGTTGCAGCGCCGTCAGCAAGCCGGCCACCAGATTGACCGGTTTGACGCTGTGCAAGGCGCCATCGGCCTTGCCTTTGCCGCGGGGCGTGCGTAACGCATCGAATATCAAAGCTTGGGTCATGACGTCCTCGAACCTGGGCGGTGAGTAAATACTGAGCGCTCACTCTTATGCCGAGTCGGTTCGGATTCAATGACCGCAGTGCTCACAGACGTTGACGGACACGCTCAGACGGACGGTAGCCTGCTATGGGATTAACCGTTTCAGGACACGGAGCTGTCTAGCAAAAGGGCGCCCAAGAAGCTGGCAATAGGCCTCATGTCTTTTTTATAGCTTTTACCAACAGCTCCATACGAAATGGATCTAAACCACGGGTGACGTGGGCTCTAAGGTGAAGTGTACGAAGTTGTCGTCGGGTTTTGCCGAGGCGCTCGTCTTACAGGAAGTGCAACGCTCTGCCGTCATGGAGATATGCAGGCAGGCATCAGGAAATAACAATAAAGGCGGTCAAGCCATGTTCAAGCAATCAAAAGTACGTCAAGCGGGGCTCATTCTTTTCGCTACCACGCTGTTGTTGATTTTGCCGAATCTGACCAAGGTGATTGGCTAGTCGGTAAAAAATACGGCGTCAGGTATTTATATCGTCATTCCAAAATGTGACTGGCTCGCTACCCGAGCCAGCGTGGGTGTGCCAACCTTTATGGCATCTTCACGACATGGATGACGATCTATTGAAAACGCTCACTCTGATCGGGGCCTTGCTGTTCAGCACGCCTCTGTTTGCCGCACAGCTGAACCTTGAGCTGGGCGCGAGCAGTCGCACCTGGCAGACCGAGGAACTGCTCAAGCACCCTCGACTCCAGACTCTGCGCATTGCCGACGATGTTTCCTACAAACGGGAGATGAGTTATCAAGCGGTGCCGCTGGCGGCCTTGTTGACCGACATCAAGCCTGCTGACCATTTGCAAGCCGTGGCGCTGGACGGTTTTGCCGCCGAGTTGGCCGCGGCACCTTTGCTCAACACCCAAGGCGCGCAGGCATGGTTGGCGATTGAAGACCCGGCCAAACCGTGGCCGGCGCTGTCTGCCGGCAAGCCAAGTGCCGGGCCGTTTTATCTGGTCTGGAGTAATCCGCAGGCAGGCAATATCAGCCCGGAGCAGTGGCCATACCAAGTCGCCAGCATCAAACGTTTGGCGCCGGTGGCCGAGCGCTTCCCTGCCCTGCTGCCGGATCCGGCCTTGAAAGCGGACGATCCGGTCAATCAAGGTTTTGCGCTGTTTCAGAAAAACTGCCTGGCATGCCATCGACTGAATGGTGCCGGAGATGCGCAGTTCGGGCCGGATCTGAATATTCCGTATAGTCCGACCGAGTATTTTGGAGCGGACTTTCTGAAGCGGTACATCCGGGATCCGCAGAGCCTGCGCCAGTGGCCGCAGGCGAAGATGCCGGGATTTACCGCGCAGGTGTTGCCGGAGCGGGATCTGGACATGCTGGTGGGGTATTTGAAGCATATGGCCGGGCGCAAGGTTAAGCCCTGACACCATCAACCCTGGAGGGAGCAAGCCTGCTCGCGATGGCGGTGTATCAGTCACAGATTTGCTGACTGAAAGACCGCTATAGCGAGCAGGCTCGCTCCCACAGGGTATTGTGGTGCTGCAGATTATTGCTGTTGGACCGAGACAACCGGCATCGGCGTTGGCGACACAAACACCTTCGCATGCATCTGTTCGCACCCGCCCCCCCGGCGCATCCCGCGTACCGGGCAGGCATCCAGATAATCCAGGCCCACCGCCAGTTTCAAGTGGCGCTCCGGACGAGCCAGTTCATTGGTCACGTCAAAGCTGTACCAGGCATCATCCAGCCAGGCTTCAGCCCAGGCGTGACTGGCCAGGTGTTCGCTGTTTTCGCTGTACAGATAACCCGACACATAACGCGACGGAATGCCCAGGCTGCGCGCGCAGGCGAGAAACGCATGGGTGTGATCCTGACAGACGCCTGAACGCCCGGCGAAGGCTTGAGCCGCGCTGGTGTCGACTTCGGTTGAACCCGGCGAGTAGGTCATGTGCTGGTTAAGGCCATGCATCAAGTCGATCAGCGCAGTGCGGTCCCGACGGGTTTTGCATTCCTTTTGCGCGAACGCTCGCAAGGCTTCGTCCGGCTCGGTCAGGCGTGTGAAACGCAGGAACGGCAGGGCCGACTGGCTTTCATGCTCAGCTTCACGCAGTTCATCGATGTCGACCTGGCCACGGGCGCCGATGATGATTGCCTCGTGCGGCTCGTCCATGGTCAGCACGTGCAAAATGTTGCCAAACGGATCGAGTTGCGCGCGTACCGGGCGCGGCAGGTCGAGTTGCCAGCTGAGCACGTGCTGACGCTCGCTGTCGTGGGGTGTCAGTCGCAGGTACTGGATGCTCGCCCGCACCTGATCTTCATAGTGATAGGTGGTTTCGTGGCTAATGGAAAGTCTCATGCAGCCTCCAGGTATGAACTGTGAATGGCGTTGCCCAACTGGCGCACCAGCGGGATGAACTCGGTCAGCCAGGCGTGCAGGCCTTCTTCGAGAATTTCGTTGATGCCGGTGTAGCGCAGGCGCGCGTCTATCTCAGCGGCCAGACGTTGAGCCGGACGGCCGTTGGCCCCCGGCAGACTGGCGAGGATCTGGTCGATTTCTTCGGTACAGGCGCGCAATGAGCGCGGCACATCGGCCCGCAACAACAGCAACTCAGCCACATGCCGGGCACCGGGAGCATCGCGGTAGACCTCGGTGTACGCCTCGAACGACGACAGCGCACGGAGCAATGCGCTCCACTGGTAATAGGCGTGCGCCGTACTGTCACTGACGGCTTCGGCTTGATCACCGGCCATTTCGTAGCGCGCATCGAGAAGGCGCAGTGTGTTGTCAGCCCTTTCGATAAATGTTCCCAGACGAATGAAGCGGAACGCATCGTTACGCATGATGGTGCCGTAGGACGCGCCCCGAAACAGGTGGGAACGTTCCTTGATCCATTCGCAAAAACGACTCATGCCGTAGCGGCTCAACCCCTGTTCGGCAATCCCGCGAATCTCCAGCCAGGTGGCGTTGATGTTTTCCCACATATCGGCGGTGATTCGCCCACGCACCGCATGGGCGCTTGCCCGAGCGGCACCGAGGCAGCTGTAGATGCTCGCCGGGTTGGCCGCATCCAGGGCGAAAAAATGCAGCAGCCGTTCGGCATGCAACGCGCCGTGGCGCTCCAGATAATCGTCCAGGGTACCGGTGATCAGCAGCGGCATGGCGAGTTCGTGCAGCCCGTCACCGCGACCATCCTGTGGCATCAGCGACAGCGAATAACTGATGTCGAGCATCCGTGCGAGGTTTTCCGCCCGCTCCAGGTAACGTGACATCCAATACAAATCCGAGGCAGTTCTACTTAACATGGCAGGCTTCCTTCAATCCTCGACCACCCAGGTGTCCTTCGTTCCGCCGCCCTGTGAGGAATTCACCACCAGAGAGCCTTCACGCAGGGCGACACGGGTCAAACCGCCGGGTACAACCCGGGTTTCGCGGCCAGACAATACAAACGGACGCAGGTCGATGTGGCGTGGAGCAATGCCGTTTTCGACAAAGGTCGGACAGGTCGACAGGGACAACGTCGGTTGCGCGATGTACGCATGGGGCTTGGCTTTGATCCGCGCACGGAACGACTCGATTTCCGCCGCCGTCGCCGCCGGCCCCACCAGCATTCCGTAACCACCGGAGCCCTGGGTTTCCTTGACCACCAGATCGGGAAGATTGGCCAGTACGTGGGACAGTTCAGAAGGGTTTCGGCACTGGAAGGTCGGCACGTTTTTCAGGATCGGCTCTTCATCGAGGTAGAAACGGATCATGTCAGTGACAAACGGATACACCGACTTGTCATCCGCGACTCCAGTGCCGATGGCATTCGCCAGCACCACGTTGCCTGACCGGTATGACGACAGCAGCCCCGGAACGCCCAGCATCGAATCCGGGTTGAACGCCAGTGGATCGAGGAACGCGTCGTCGAGGCGACGGTAAATCACGTCGACGGCTTTCGGCCCGTCGGTGGTGCGCATGAACACCTTGTCGTCCCGCACGAACAGGTCTGCGCCTTCCACCAGTTCAACCCCCATCTCCCGCGCCAAAAAGGCATGCTCGAAAAACGCGCTGTTGAAGCGACCCGGGGTCAGCACCACCACGCTCGGATTGTCGATCGGGCTGGAGCTTTTCAGGGTATCCAGGAGCAAGTTCGGATAGTGATCGATGGGCGCAATGCGTTGCGCCGCGAACAGTTCGGGGAACAACCGCATCATCATCTTGCGGTCTTCAAGCATGTAGCTCACGCCACTGGGTGTACGCAGGTTGTCTTCAAGCACGTAATACGTGCCGTCGCCGTCGCGCACCAGATCGACGCCAGAAATGTGCGAATAAATATCCCGATGCAGATCCAGCCCTTGCATCGCCAATTGGTATTGCTCGTTGGCCAGCACTTGCTCGGCTGGAATGATGCCCGCCTTGATGATGCGCTGCTCGTGATAGAGGTCGGCAAGGAACATGTTCAATGCCTTGACCCGCTGAATGCAGCCGCGCTCGACGACCCGCCATTCACTGGCAGGGATGCTGCGGGGAATGGTGTCAAAGGGAATCAGGCGCTCTGTCCCTTGCTCATCACCGTAGAGCGTGAATGTTATCCCGGCGCGATGAAATAACAGATCGGCCTCGCGTCGCCGTTGTGCCAAAAGCTCGTCAGGCGTTTCGGCCAGCCAACGGGCAAACTCCCGATAATGCGGGCGGACCAGGCCGCCGGCATCGTACATTTCATCAAAATAGGTGCGGATCATGCCGTACTCCTTGTCACCCGGACATCTACGCTTCGCAAGGCCCGTGCCATCGGCATAAACGCTTAGATATCAATCAGTTGTAAATACACATCGTCAATACCGCACCAACCCTGTGCAGCAAACGCCCCAACTTGATTGCCCCCGCTTCATTGCAAGGCGACGTTGTCGCCTATCACCAGCATAGTCAGAGTTGATTTCACTGCCCGGTCGCCGGTGCGGATAATCCGTGCATTCGCTGGAAAAACAGCCCGAACCTCCCTTTCGCCGCCTGCTCAGGCGGTTTTTTTTGCGCCGGGTTCTTGTTTCAGGGTTTTGCCGGAGGGGTTTTACCGCCCCATGAACTAAAACGGCCAACCCGAAGGTCAGCCGTTAGCGCGTGTCACTGTTCATAAGATTATGCGAGTAGCCCTCGTACCTCCTGTTTGACGCCCCATCCTTCGATGATGCCGCCCAGCGGCTCGACCACGGCCTCAAAACATTGCTCGAAATCGCCGATATCATCGTAAGTGGCGTACATGACTTTGCTCAGTTCAAGCGCCCATGCGCCATCGTCGCGCACACTGATTTGCGCATTCAGGGACTCACCACGGTAAAAATGTCCTGCTGCCCTGCGGGCCCGCTCCTCGTCGGGGAAAATGGCGTAGAACTCGATGGGATGGAATCTTGAAAAGTCGAAACCGCCTTCTTTCATGCGGCGCAGCACCGAGCTGCTGATGTCTTCTTGATAGGCTGTGCTCATGAAACGTCCCCCTCAAAGTGATGGATAGACTTTCCGTATTCCCGGCACGCGCAACCGAGTGGTGCGAGCGATGCGGCAATCTCGTTGCCGTTGGGAAGCAAGCATGTAGCTGACAAGACCAGACCTTAGCGATCCGTTCGCTGATCTCGATTGCAGAGTAGCCTCAAGAGAGAGCCGCTGCCAAGGCCTGGATGAGAATGTGACAGGAGGTGTTCAGATTGGCGTGATACCGAGGATTTGTATGCTGTTCTGGGCTTTAAGGCTTTTGACGCTCGCATCAGCGGTTCGCCCTTCCAGATCATTCAGATCCAGTTCGGCGGCGACAGGAAGAAGCCGGGCCTTGATGAGTTTGGCTGCTTGCTCGTTGTCCGGGCACTCGTCGCACTCAAAGACTTCATCGATTGTTTCACCGTGATCATCCACGAAAGTGATCTTCCACTTTTGCATCAGTGCCTCCTCGATAAAACCCGTTGATGGGCTTACAAGCATCTGGACTTTTTCGCGGACTGATCGTTCAACGGCATACTGCGTGCGAGTATGAAAAACACGGTCCTTGTGGGAGCGAGCCGGCCAGCTCCCACAGGAAGTTTCGAGTCAGATCCGCGCGTTCCCCCGTGGCCCGGCAATGGCCCAGATGATCAGCCCCAGCACCGGCAAGCACGCGATCAACAGCACCCAGAGGATTTTCATCCCGGTAGTGGCGCTACTTTTAACCACGTTGATGATGGCCCAGATATCCAGAACGAAAATGATCAAGGCAATCAGGCTGTTGAACGTAGAACCCATGGTGACGCTCCCTAAGAGTAATTTGCACTCTTAGGATAGCCGCCTAATGCGAGGGTTCCGATTTTTATAGGATTAACGTCAGATATGGATCGCCACTTTCAAGGCTTCCAGAGATGGCGCAGCGGCGATGCCGACCTCGGCGCACAATTCGAGCACCCGCGGCACGTCGTTGCCGTAGACCAGCACCACTTGCAGTTCGTCGTCGAGCAACTGGCTGAAGTTCATCAGCGTGTAGCCGCCGTTTTCCTTGTTCATGCTGCCCATTTGCACCTGAATGCGATTGAGCGCAGTCAGGGCTTCGGTTTTGGCCAGCTGCTTGGGCTTGATATTGAAATCAACACCCGGGCCGAACGAGGCGACGATCTGGGCGAACAGGTCCATGTAAGTGTCGGCCTGGAACAGCACCGTCTCCGGCAGACTGCCGACAACCACCCATTCGCCCAAGGAGATCGGGAACGTGTCGTCGTAATTGATATCCGGGTTGGCCGTCAGAAAAGTCTCAGGATCGGCGTAGGCCTGAGCCGCTTCGTCAGCGACTTTCAGGATTTCGTCATCGCTCATGCACCCGGAGCTGATTTTGCTGATGAGTTCGACGAGTGCGGCTTTCATGAGGTGGATCCTGTAGCGAATGATTTTTGAGGGCGCGAAGGATAGCGCATTCGGGGGAAGTTACCGAGCAGGGTGAGACCTGTAGTGAGGGAGCTTTTCCCCCTCACCGCAAAGGATCAGCCGAGCAGTTTTTCCAGCTGCGCGGTGGTGTCGACGGCGCCCATGGTTTTCGCGGCATCGAGTGCGGACACGCCATTGGCGTCCTTGGCTTTCGGATCGGCACCTTTGCTGATCAGGTAATCGACGATTTCGACGCGGTTGAACATCGCCGCCATCATCAGCGCGGTGCGGCCATCAAACGATGAACCTTCCACTTGCGCCCCGCCGTCGACCAGTGCCTTGACCACTGCCAGGTCGCCCTTGAATGCGGCACCGGCAATCGGGCTTTGGCCGTTGTCGTTGCGAATTTCCGGGTCGGCTTTGTGTTCGAGCAGCACTTTTACGGTTTCCACATGGCCATGATAGGCGGCCAGCATCAGCAAGGTGTCACCTTTGTGGTTGCGCAGATTAGGCGGCAGGCCTTTGGTCAGCAGGGCAGCCATCATGGCCGCATCGCCCTCGCGCGCTTTGTTGAAGACCTGTTCGGCAAATTCAGCGGCTTCTTCAGGGGTCATCTGGCGGCTTTGGTCTGACATCGGGGGCTCCACGTTGGGTTATTCGCAAAGCCGACAGTTTCCCGAGCAGCCCGCCGGCTGTCACTTGTTTTTTCTCAAGGGCCGTCATAGCCACATTCAATAGCGGTACTTGCCGCCGTGAATATCCGCCAGCACTTGCTCGGTCACTTGCACGTATGTCTGAGTGCCGGGTAGCCAGGCGTAGATCGGGTCATCGCTGGTTTTTCCGGGGTCGAATGCTTCCTCCTTGAGCCGGGTCTTCTGGTATTTGAACGTCCCGGTGGTTTCCATTTTGACTTTTACCCGCAGGAACAGCGGCACCGCATAGGCCGGCATTTGCTGGCGAGCGAAATTCAGCAGCTCGCTGAAATCCAGAGTAGCGAGGGATTCTGCCGGGGTAATCGCAGCCATGCCGGCGCGCCCGTTGGTGTTTCGGACCTCCACACCATACGCCACGGCTTCCGCGATCTGCGGATATTGCAGCAGGATGTTTTCGACTTCCGTTGTCGAGACGTTTTCGCCTTTCCAGCGATAGGTGTCACCCAAACGGTCGACGAATTGCGCATGACCGAATCCAATGTTGCGCAGCAGGTCACCGGTATTGAAGTAACGGTCACCCTTCTTGAACACGTCATGCAGCACGACTTTTGCGGTCTTTTGCGGATCGGTGTAGCCGTCTAGCGGCGCCTTGTCGTCGATTCTCGCCAACAACAGCCCCTGCGCACCTTTCTCCACTTTATTCATGAAACCCTTGGCATTGCGAATCGGCTGACCACTGTCATGGTCGTAGGGCACCAATTCCCAGGCCATCAGCGAAAAACCGATGGTGTGGTCGAAATTCAGAATGTTGCTGAATCCGATGTTGCCGTCGCTGGCCGCATACAGCTCGCAAATGTGCCTGACACCAAAACGGGTCTTGAAGGCGTTCCATGCTCCGGGACGCAAACCGTTGCCGATCATCTTGGTCACGCCGTGCTGGCTGTCCTCGGTACTGGGAGGTTGATCTACCAGATAGCGGCACAGCTCGCCCACGTAGCCGATAGTGGTCGCGTGGTATTTGCGTACGTCACTCCAGAACTGGCTGGCGCTGAACTTGCGGCGGATGGCAAACCCCGAGGCGCCGCTGATGGCCGAGCCCCAGCACACGCAGAGTCCGGTTCCATGATAGAGCGGCAAGGTGCAATAGACGATGTCGTGCGGCTGCATGTCCAGGGCGATCAGGCCAAAACTGGTGGCGCTGCGCATCCAGCGCCCGTGCTTGAAGACGCCGGCCTTGGGCAGTCCGGTGGTGCCCGAGGTGTAGATATAGAAACAAGGATCGTCGAAAAAAACCTGCTGGCTGCTGGCAGGGTTGTCGTCGACCGCATCGGCACTGGCCGCCATCAGGTTGACGAAACCGTCGGGGGCAATGCCCGGATGATTGCAGGCCGCTTGATCGGCGACGAACCAGGTTCGCGCCGAAGCGATGGACACCCGTTCGCGGACCTGCGAAAACGCCGGGACCAACTCGCCTCCGACAACAATCGCCACCGGTGCCACCAGGTTCAGGCTGTGCACAAGGGTATCGCGGGTCTGCGAGGTATTGAGCAACGCGCTGATCGCGCCGACCTTGGCTACCGCAAGAATCGTCACCAGCAGTTCCGGGCGGTTCTCGATGAAGACCGCGACCACGTCACCCTTGCCGATGCCTTGGGCCATCAGATGATGAGCGATGCGGTTGGCCCATTGATTGACCTGCACATAAGTTAGTGCCACGTCGCCCTGCAGTAACGCGGGGCCATCAGGATTGCGCAACGTCGCCTGTTCGAAACACCAGCCCAGGCCACACGGTTGGGTCGGATCCTTGACGTTGGCGACTTTCAGGCCCTTCACCACGCGAGGGATGACCTTGGCGATCGTCGGCAGTTTGCGGAGCATCATGCCCCAGGTAATCGTGTCGTTCGGCGTGCGTTTCATGGGTGTTCCCGCTGATTTTTTTATTGTCGGGCGGTGTTCATTGACCTCGAAAATACGTCAGCGGTTCTTGAACTGTACACGCGGTTTTTGCAATGTTTTGTATCCGCAACCCGGACAAACGAACGATGAACCTCGACCTGGCGTTTGGTTCCATCGAAACAGCGACGATCTTTCAAAATGCAGGATGCACGATGGCCATTCATGCAGATTGCACGAAAGCCAAAATACGCAAAAACATAACTGATTGATTTATAAGGATTTTAAAAACATAAAATACTGGCACAATCGCTGCAACTACCTCTCCATGCTTTCCAATCACTGTGCACGGAGCTGATAGACATGAACCTGATCCAAGAAAAATTTTCCTCCCTGTTCTCCAACTTCGATGTGACCACTCAACCGCGTCCTGACGGCGGCATTCTGCTGACTCTGCGCAGCACCGAAGGCCGGGTGTTCAAGCGTTCGATTTCCTATCAGCAATTACATGCTGGCGATCAGTTGTCGTGGGTAATCAGCGCGATTCGCCGTGACCTGGCCGAACAGGCCAGTGAACTGCCGCAGATCTCGATGCTGCAAAGCCAGCAACGGTTTGCGTTGCCGACTTATCACACGGCGTAGATCGTCCCGTGTTTAAACAAACAGGCCGTGAGAGCTTTCGCTTCACGGCCTGAATTGTTTCCAGCATCGCCCAAACTATCCAGGTTTAGTCCTCAAGACGCGGGAAGCGGCCGGCGATGTCGTCGCCGGTGAGGTTGGCCACCCTGCCGTCAGGATTCTTGAACAGACGGATCGCCACAAAATGTGGATGTTCGCCCATGTCGAACCAGTGTGGCGTACCGGCCGGCACCGAGATCAGGTCGTTCTTTTCGCAGAGCACCGCGTAGACGTAATCGCCGATGTGCAGGGAAAACAAGCCACGGCCAGCAACGAAAAATCTGACGAGGTCTTCGCCAAGACGATGTTCGTCGAGGTACTCGGCGCGCAGTTGGGCTTTTTGCGGATGATCACTGGTCAGGCTGATAACGTCGACGGTGATGTAACCGCGTTCGGTCATCAGCTTGTCGATTTGTTCCTGATACGCGGCAATCACTTCTTCCTGACTGGCGCCGGGCTGGATTTTCGCTGCCGCATGCCAGCGGTCGAAGCGCACGCCTTGCTCGGCCAGGGTCGAGGCGATGTCTTCGAAATGGGTCAGCACCTTGTTCGGCAGGTCAGGGCTTGAGACGTGGTAAACGGACAGGCTGCTCATCAGGGCAACTCCTTAACGGTTCATGCTTTACGGTTAAAGAGCGCACGCGTCTTCAACTCGCACTCAAAAAATTCTTAGGCCTCGATCTGCCGAAACAGCTCATGGCCTGTCCTCTTTCAGTCGTGTGGCAATGATAACGGCTGCTGCCAGGGCTGCGAGGCTTGCAATACTAAAGGTCAATGGGGCGCCGAGGGCATTCCAGCTATAACCGGCATACAAAGCGCCCAGCGCGCCGCCGGTACCTGCCAATGTGGCGTATAGCGCCTGGCCTTGCCCTTGCTGACGCGCTCCGAAACTACGTTGCACGAACTGGATGGCCGCCGCGTGAAAGCTACCGAACGTAGCCGCGTGCAGCACCTGGGCGAATAGCAATACCCAAAGAAATTCGGCAAACGAGCCGAGCAGCACCCAGCGCAGGGCGGCCAGCAGGAAACTCGCCAGCAGCACCCGGCGCACCGAGAACCGTGCGAGGATTCGGGTCATGGCCAGAAACATCAACACTTCAGCGACCACGCCGACCGCCCAGAGCAGACCGATCACCCCTCGGCTGTAACCGAGCCGTTCCAGGTGCAAAGTCAAAAACGTGTAATAAGGCCCGTGGCTCATCTGCATCAACGCCACGCAGCCATAAAACGCCAGGACGCCGGGGCTGCGCAATTGCCTGAGAAAACCGTCCCCCGACTCTCGAATACCCTGAGCCGGTTGTGCATTGGGCACCCACAGGCTGCTGAGGACGATACCGGCCATGATCAACACCAACGCCATCGGGTAGATGTCGAGGCTCAGCCATTCGAATATTCGGCCAAGCAACACCACGGTGATGATGAAACCGATGGAGCCCCAGAGTCGAATTTGGCTGTAGCGCGAGGTCTGCCCTTTCAGGTGCGCCAGGGTGATGACTTCGAACTGGGGCAATACCGCGTGCCAGAAGAACGCGTGCAGCGCCATGACCATCGCCAGCCAGGCGTAGGTCTTGCTGACGAAAATCAGCGAGAACGTCAGTAACGTACAGAATGCACCGAAGCGCACGATGGCCAGGCGCCGGCCAGTGTAGTCACCCAACCAGCCCCAGATGTTCGGCGCGACGCAGCGCATCAGCATCGGGATCGCCACCAGTTCGCCGATCCGCGCGCTGGAAAACCCCAGGTAATCGAAGTACAGCGCCAGAAACGGCGCCGTCGAACCGAGCAAGGCGAAATAGAACAGATAGAAACTGGAAAGCCGCCAGTACGGGAGCGCCGCCACCGTCGTCAGACTGCAGCGGCGTTGAGATCAGCCATTAAAGCTGACCCAGCACCGGCGTGCTCACACGCACATCGGCGTTCTGCCCACGGTGGCGCAGCAGGTGATCCATCAACACAATGGCCATCATCGCCTCAGCAATCGGCGTGGCACGAATACCGACGCACGGATCGTGACGGCCCTTGGTGATGACTTCCACCGGGTTGCCATGAATGTCGATGGAGCGCCCCGGCGTGGTGATGCTCGACGTCGGCTTCAGCGCCAGGTGCGCAACGATCGGCTGTCCGGACGAGATGCCGCCGAGAATGCCGCCAGCGTTGTTGCTGAGGAAACCTTCGGGGGTCATTTCATCGCGGTGTTCGGTGCCGCGCTGGGCGACGCTGGCGAAGCCGGCGCCGATTTCCACGCCTTTCACTGCGTTGATGCTCATCAGCGCATGGGCCAGTTCGGCATCGAGGCGGTCGAAAATCGGCTCGCCCAAGCCTGGCATCACACCTTCGGCAACAACCGTAATCTTGGCTCCGACCGAATCCTGATCGCGACGCAGCTGATCCATATAGGCTTCGAGCTGCGGGACTTTGTCGGGGTCAGGGCTGAAGAACGCGTTTTCTTCCACCGAATCCCAGGTCTTGAACGGGATTTCAATCGGGCCAAGTTGGCTCATGTAACCGCGAATGATGATGCCTTGCGTCGCCAGGTACTTTTTCGCAATTGCCCCGGCGGCCACGCGCATGGCGGTTTCCCGGGCCGAGCTGCGACCGCCGCCACGGTAATCGCGCTCACCGTATTTATGATGGTAGGTGTAGTCGGCGTGGGCTGGACGGAACAGATCCTTGATCGCCGAGTAGTCCTTGGACTTCTGGTCGGTGTTGCGGATCAGCAGGCCAATGGAGCAGCCGGTAGTGCGACCTTCGAATATGCCGGAAAGGATTTCGACTTCGTCGGCTTCCTGGCGTTGTGTGGTGTGGCGGCTGGTGCCGGGCTTGCGGCGGTCCAGATCACGCTGCAGATCCTCCAGAGAAATCTCCAGCCCCGGCGGGCAGCCGTCGACAATGGCGACCAACGCCGGGCCATGGCTTTCGCCCGCGGTGGTGACAGTGAACAGCTTGCCGTAGGTATTGCCGGACATGCAGGACGCTCCGTGAAATAGAACCTGAATACGTAATGCGCGCCAGTATACGCAGGCTACCCGAGTAGTTCATCCTCGAACCTTATGGGTACCGGCGAGTCCAAACGGCACCTTTGTAAATGATGGCGTGATGATGCTGCGAGTTTTAGCCTTGAGCCTGACCCTGTTTACCGGCTTTGTGCAGGCCACCGTCCTGCAACGACCTATCACCCTGGATACCGGCAGCGGTGAGCTTTTCGGCTCGTTGTTACTGCCCAAGTCCGACACGCCTGTGCCGGTTGTCCTGATCATTTCCGGCTCAGGTCCTACGGATCGTGACGGAAACAACACCGATGGCGGACGCAACGACAGCCTGAAACGGCTGGCCTGGGTGCTGGCCAAACACAACATCGCCAGCGTGCGTTATGACAAACGCGGGGTGGCAGCGAGCCTTGCCGCCACCCCGAATGAACGCAATTTGTCCGTTGAAGCCTATGTAGCCGACGCCGAAGCCTGGGCCAGGAAGCTCAAAAATGATCCGCGTTTTAGCCAGTTGATTTTGCTCGGCCACAGCGAAGGAGCCCTGATTGCCACCCTGGCGGCACCGAGCGTCGATGCCGCGGGGATCATTTCCCTGTCCGGCAGCGCGCGACCGGTCGATCAAGTGTTGCGTCAGCAGTTGAGCAATAACCTGCCACCTGCGCTGATGCAGCGCAGTAATGAACTGCTCGACAGCCTCAAGGCCGGCCACACCGACGACAACGTGCCACCGCCATTGCAGGGGATATTCCGCCCGAGTGTGCAGCCGTACCTGATTTCGCTGTTCCGCCAGGATCCGGCAGCAGCGTTTGCCCGGTTGAAAATGCCGGCGCTGATCATTCAGGGCAGCAACGACATCCAGGTCGGGGTCGGTGACGCCAGGCTGCTCAAAGCTGCTAAACCGGACGCCGAACTGGCGCTGATCGAAGGCATGAACCACGTCCTGCGCATCGTACCCAACGATGTAAAACGGCAATTGGCCTCTTATAAAGATCCACAATTGCCGCTGGCGGCCGAACTTGGCACACGAATCCTCGGGTTTATTGACGGACTTCACAGCCGTTAAGCGCTATTGGCCCTCCAGTCCTGTCAAAAACGGCCGATAAACCTTTGTCGCCAGCGCACTGGCTGGCGGCAGGGCTTGGACAGGATCTCGCCGTTATGACTGAAACCCAGATTTCACCCGACACCACCGCGGAACAAGACGCACCGCCAGCGGTTGAGCTGCCGTGGGCGGACGTCCACGTCGAGCACCACAAGATGCTTCGTCTGGCGCCGCTGAAAACCGACCGCAACACCGGCGGGCGGCCACTGCGCTTTGTCGAATTCGGCTATGCCGAACGCAACGGCAAGGAACAGAGCCTGATGCGCATGAGCATCACCCTGCCCGGCCAGCGTGTGCGCAAAGAACAGAATCATCTGGATGTGTGGGTCGACCACACCACCAGGAGCGTGCATTTCGGACCCGACAGCGGCCTGCAGATTGAACCGATGAACCGTGGCATCGGCCGCTTCATGGCCGCTCAAGGGATCACTTGGGCGAAGAAGCGCTGGTCCGGTTACACCGTCGATGGCATGGACCTGAACAACAAAGACGCACTGAACGAAGACACCCGCCTACGCCGCGATCAATTTCTCAAGGCCCATGGTTTTGAGGTGGTGTATGCCGATGCCCAGCACTTGAAGGGCCGCGTCAAAGACGTCCAGGTCGGCGACTTGTCGGGCGAGTGGAATACTGAAAAGCTGCAACTGGTGGAAATTCTCGAAGCCGCGCAGATGCTTCAGCAGGCCGAACAGAACCTGGCCGAGCAGGAAGTGAAGCTGAAGACGCACGAAGAAAAAGTCAGCAAGTACAGGCGTGAAGACGCCGGGCTGCGCTTTACCATTACCTGCCTGGTGGCGTTTGCGGTGTTTCAGGCGGGGTTGTTGATCTGGATTGCTACGCATCGGTAAAAGGTTGATACCGAGGCGCGGCCATCGCGAGCAGGCTCGCTCCCACAGGTTCTATGTCGTGCTCAAATTATGTGGCACACACAAAACCTGTGGGAGTGGGCTTGGTCCGGGCGGCGATCCGACGATAGCGTCCTCAGGTCAGACGCGGGACGCGAACAGCGCCTGATGATCGCGGCACTGCTCAGCCGACAACATGAACACCCCATGCCCGCCGCGCTCGAAATCGAGCCAGGCGAAATCGACTTCCGGGTACAGCGCCTCGACGTGAACCTGACTGTTGCCCACTTCGACAATCAGCAAACCCTTCTCGGTCAGATGATCCGCGGCTTCAGCGAGCATGCGACGCACCAGGTTCAAGCCATCATCGCCACAGGCCAGTCCCAGCTCCGGCTCGTGCTGATACTCATCCGGCATATCGGCGAAATCTTCCGCATCGACGTAGGGCGGGTTCGACACGATCAGGTCGAAACGTTGACCCGGCAAGCCATCAAACCCATCACCCTGAACGGTGTACACCCGCTCATCGACACCGTGACGCTCTATGTTCTGATTCGCCACTTCCAGCGCTTCGAACGACAGATCGGCCAGCACCACTTCGGCGTTCTGGAACTCGTAGGCGCAGGCGATGCCGATGCAGCCGGAACCGGTGCAAAGGTCGAGAATGCGCGCAGGCTCGGTGCCCAGCCATGGCGTGAAGCGGTTTTCAATCAACTCGCCAATGGGTGAGCGCGGGATCAGCACGCGCTCGTCGACGATGAACGACATGCCGCAAAACCACGCTTCGCCCAGCAAGTAGGCGGTAGGAATACGTTCTTCGATGCGGCGCTTGAGCAGGCGTTGCAGATTGACCAACTCGTCTTCTTCCAGCGCACAGTCGAGGTAGCTGTCAGCGATTTCCCACGGCAAGTGCAAGGCTCCCAACACCAGTTGACGGGCTTCATCCCAGGCGTTGTCGGTCCCATGGCCGAAAAACAGATCCTCCCCATGGAAGCGGCTGACGGCCCAACGGATATGGTCACGCAGGGTACGAAGTCGGGAAGTGATCACGGCGGCAAGCTCCAGAAAAAACGACTGGCGATTCTAACAGCCAAAACGCGCCACGACGACGCAGGAAAAACACCCGATCAAATGTAGGACCTATCCCTTTTTACCGCTCGCTATTGAACAAAACGAGCAAACTGACAAGGCTGCAAGCCAGTAAAGACGACGTCTACAATAGTAGCGATTCACAGAACCGCTCAGCCAGAGGACAATGGCGCAAAAGCCCCACTCCAAGGAGCCCCAGAATGTCCGTTCCAAAAACGATGTTTCAACTCAGCGGCCGCGGTTACGCAGCAGCCAATCTGAGCCATGCGACCCTTGTCATCATCGATGCACAGAAAGAGTACCTCAGCGGTCCGCTGGCCCTGAGCGGCATGGACGCTGCCGTCGCGAACATCAAGCAATTGCTGGCGGCTGCCCGCGCGGCCGGCCGCACGATCGTGCATGTGCGTCACCTCGGCACAGTCGGCGGGCTGTTCGACCCACAAGGCGAGCGCGGTGAGTTCATCCCCGGCCTTGAGCCACTGGCCGACGAAACCATCATCGGCAAATTGCTACCGAGTGCGTTCCATGGCACCGAACTGGCGCAGCGCCTGGAAGACCTCGGTGCCCTTGACCTGATTGTCTGCGGCTTCATGAGTCACTCCAGCGTCAGCACCACGGTGCGCGCCGCGAAGAACCTGGGTTTCCGTTGCACGCTGGTGGAAGACGCCTGCGCCACGCGCGATCTGCCTTACAAGGGCGGCGTGTTGAGTGCCGAGCACGTTCAGCAGACCGAAATGGCGATCATGGCGGACAACTTCGCCACGCTCGCGCTGACTCATGATCTGATTTGATCGACCCTTGATGAGCGGCCTAGACTGCCGCTCATCCGCAAAAGTCTCGCATTTGCCGCAATTGTCTTAGCCTCAGGAACAACCCGGTCAACTCCCGGTCGAAGGGCCGATACCCATTGAGGAAGGTCGGAATGAAGTTATCCGATGGTTTTGACGCTCGCCGTTTGCGGTCCAAAGGCCAACGCAACTGGCGTTTTCGAATTGGCGCCGCGTTTGCCGCGTTGCTGGCAACCTGCGGTGTGTTGCTCGCCATGGCCGCTGCCGCGAGTCTGTTCGGCCACGTACCCGCGCTGGGCGAATTGAACACCAGCCGGATCGGTGCCGCGGTGATTCTGGCGGTTGGCCTGTTCATGCTGTACCTCGGCGTGTGGCTATGGCGTCGCTGCCGGCGCCGTTCGCGCCAGGCGCGCGGGCTGAACATGTCTCCGCACCTGATGAAAAAACATGACTGAACAGAAGGCCTGGTACTGGCCGGGCCTCAATTGTTATGGATCGCGCCTCGACTTGGGTAAACTGGCCGCCCTTCGCGGAGGCTGACATGCAAGACGACGATTTTTCCCTGTTCAAAAGTGCGATCCAAGGCGTCAAGCCGATCAAGCACGATCGCGCCGAAACCGGCAGACCCAAGGCCGACCGCGCGCACATCGCCAAGCTGCGTCAAGCCGCAACCATTCGCACCGATGCCACCACCGTTGACGGGTTGTCCGATCAGTTCGTCATCGATGTCGGCCCGGAAGACGAATTGATGTGGGCCCGTGACGGTGTCCAGGAAAGCCAGATGCGTAAGCTCAAGATCGGTCAGATTCCGTTCGAGGGCAGCCTCGACCTGCACGGCATGAGCGTGGAAAAAGCGCGAGAAACGCTCTGGGCCTTTCTGGCCGAAGCGACAAAATTCGAAATTCGCTGCGTGCGCGTCACTCACGGCAAAGCCGTGCGTCTGGACGGCAAGCGGCCGATGATCAAAAGTCACGTCAACACCTGGCTGCGCCAGCATTCACAGGTACTCGGCTTCACCTCGTGCCAAGCCCGACATGGCGGTGCCGGAGCCGTTTATGTGATGCTCAAACGCACCATGATGGAAGGCCGCGACGAGTAAAGCTGACGCGTCACGCTTGCAGCGCCGTGTTTGCCACCGTACCCTTGCCCTTTGCGAAAATCCCCACAGGTAGTTTCATGTCCCTGGAACAGAATTACACCGCGATTCTCGGCCAACTGGGCGAGGACGTCTCCCGCGAGGGCCTGCTCGACACGCCAAAACGTGCCGCCAAAGCCATGCAGTACCTCTGCCGCGGTTATGAACAGACGCTGGAAGAGGTCACCAATGGTGCCTTGTTCAGCTCCGACAACAGCGAAATGGTGCTGGTCAAGGACATCGAGTTGTACTCGTTGTGCGAACACCACCTGCTGCCGTTCATCGGCAAGGCGCATGTTGCCTACATCCCGAGCGGCAAAGTGCTGGGTCTGTCGAAAGTGGCGCGAATCGTCGACATGTACGCCCGCCGCCTGCAGATCCAGGAAAACCTCAGCCGCCAGATCGCGGATGCGGTCCAGCAGGTCACCGGCGCCCTGGGTGTTGCGGTAGTGATCGAGGCCAAGCACATGTGCATGATGATGCGCGGTGTGGAGAAACAGAATTCGTCGATGATCACCTCGGTGATGCTCGGTGAGTTCCGCGAAAACGCGGCCACCCGCAGCGAGTTTCTCAGCCTGATCAAGTAAATGGCAGTACGAAGAAAACCGGCATTCATCGCCGGTTTTTTTTCGCCTGCGGAAAATCAGGTAAGCTGCGCGCCCTTCTCAATTCGCACCGTGAGGCTTTCAACGTGTTCGTAAAAGCGCTTCGTGTCGGCCTTGGCCAACTCATCATCTTCATCGACTTCCTGACTCGTCCGGGCAAGAAGCAGCGCCCCGCCGAGGCTCAGGCCAAGGTCAACTCCGCTGCCAAGGACCTGACGTTGTATCAATTCCACGCCTGCCCGTTCTGCGTGAAGACCCGCCGCAGCCTGCGTCGCCTGAATGTACCGGTGGCCCTGCGCGATGCGAAGAACAACGAACAGGATCGCCAGACCCTGCTGGAGCAAGGTGGCAAGATCAAGGTGCCGTGCCTGCGCATCGAAGAGAACGGCCAGACAACCTGGATGTATGAGTCCAAGGTGATCATTGATTATCTGGATAAGCGTTTCGCGGCGGCCTGATGGTTTTTGTGCTGCCCTGACTGACGCTATCGCCAGCAGGCTGGCTCCCACAGAGGATTTGTGGCGCTCACAAAAACTGTGGGAGGCCAGTACAGCCACCACAAATCTCAGTCAAAAATAAACCGGCCCAAATGGCCGGTTTATTTGTTTTTGCCCTCTACCCCTCAGGCTCGCGCCCTAAGGCGAGCGCATTTCCCTGTGAGAGCGAGCCTGCTCGCGATGGCGTCAGTCCAGGCGATATATTCCTATCGCCCAAAATTCAGCCAACAAAACAGAAAACATTATTTGCTTTTTTTGTATACAAAAGCATAATCCACTTCGCGCGAGTTCTTGACCGTACGGTCAATAAATTCGCAAGTGCCTTGCCTCAAAGGGCCGCTGCCACCCTCATGGGTCCGGTCCGGGAAATAACAATAAAACTCTTGAGGAGTACTCGCTGTGGAAAGCCGCAAATCCGAAGCATCGACGCTGGATCTCTCGCCGCCATTACGCAATGGCTTGCTTGAGCGCATCTTCAAACTCAGCTTGCATGGCACCACGGTGAAGACCGAGCTGATTGCCGGTCTGACAACCTTCATCACGATGGCTTACATCATCTTCGTTAACCCCAACATCATGGCCGACGCCGGGATCGATCACGGCGCCGCCTTTGTCGCGACCTGCATCGCGGCCGCGCTGGGCTGCCTGTTGATGGGTCTCTACGCCAACTGGCCGGTCGGCCTGGCGCCGGGCATGGGCTTGAACGCTTTCTTCACCTACACCGTGGTTGGCACCATGGGCTACAACTGGGAAACCGCCCTCGGTGCGGTATTTGTGTCCGGTGTGCTGTTCATGTTCCTGACCTTTTCGCGGATCCGCGAATGGCTGCTCAACAGCATTCCAGTGAGCCTGCGCTTTGCCATGGGCGCTGGCGTCGGTTTGTTTTTGGGGCTGATCGGATTGAAAACCGCGGGCATTGTCGTCGATAGCCCGGCGACCCTGATCAAGCTCGGCTCCCTGCGCGAACCCGGCCCGCTGCTCGCCGCCGTTTGCTTCCTGATGATCGCTATCCTCAGCTACCACAAAGTATTCGGCGCAATCCTCATCAGCATCATCACCGTCACCCTGGCCGGCTGGGGCCTGGGTCTGGTGCACTACGAGGGCATTATGTCGGCCCCGCCGAGCCTGGCCCCGACCTGGATGGCGATGAACGTTGCTGGCGTATTCAACGTCAGCATGATCAGCGTGGTCCTGGCCTTCCTCTTCGTGCATATGTTCGACACCGCCGGCACCCTGATGGGCGTGGCCCAGCGCGCCAACCTGGTCGGCGCGGACGGCCGGATCGAAAACCTCTCCCGCGCCATGAAAGCCGACAGTGCCTCCAGCGTCTTTGGTGCGGTGGTGGGTGTTCCACCGGTCACCAGTTACGTTGAAAGTGCCGCAGGCGTTGCCGCGGGTGGTCGGACCGGGCTTACCGCCGTGACCGTGGGCGTGCTATTTATTGCCGCGATGTTTTTCGCGCCATTGGCGGGCATGATCCCCGCGTATGCAACGGCCGGTGCGCTGATTTATGTGGCGATGCTGATGATGGGCGGTATGAAGCACATCGAATGGGACGAAGCGACCGACAGCATTCCGGCAATCGTCACCGCAATCATGATGCCGCTGACCTTCTCGGTCGCCGACGGCATCGCGCTGGGCTTCATCACCTACGTGGCGATGAAGGCCGGTACGGGTAAGTACAAGGAAATCTCCGTCAGCCTGTGGGTGCTTTGCACGATCTTCATCGCCAAGTTCATTTTCTTGTAAGGCGCCTACGTTTCAAAAACAGTGTTTCAAAACAGCCTCACCCCGCCGGGTGGGGCTTTTGCACAAATGGAGGAAAGTGATGAGTCTGGAAACCTGGCTGCTGTTCAGCGGCGCTGCGCTGGTGGTGATCCTGATCCCGGGGCCCCTGTCTTTGCTGATGATCAGCAACAGTCTGAATTACGGTTTGCGCCGATCTTACCCGGCGTTTCTCGGTGGCGTGATCGCTTCGATCTGCTTGCTCAGTGCCTCGGCGCTGGGTTTGGGCGCCTTGCTGCTGGCATCGGAGCAACTGTTCAGTGCGCTGAAAATCGTCGGTGCGTTGTACTTGTTCTATCTCGCCTGGCAGAGCTGGCAGCAATCGCGCCAGCCATCAGTCGGCGCTGAAGTGCCTCAGGCGTCGCCAGTACCGCGCTTTCGTGCGCTGTTCGGTCGTGCGTTTGTACTGGGTGCGAGCAACCCGAAAGACATTCTGTTCTTTGCAGCCTTCCTGCCGCAGTTTCTCAGCGCCCAACAGCCGTTCCTGCCACAGTTGCTAGTGATGATAGCGACATGGACGGTGTTGGATCTGCTGTGCAAATTGGCTTATGGGCTGGGTGCGCATGGCGCGGCTGGATATCTGCGCAGTGGCAAGGGACAGAGCTGGTTTAATCGGATCAGTGCGGGATTGTTCAGCGGCGCCGGGGTTGCCTCTTTATTGAGCAATCATTAACACTATCAACTCATGTCATTATTATTTAGTCGTTAATAATCCATCTGAAATCCTGCCTAACACGTTGTGTCGCCAAGGACGGCATCACAACCAACATGAAATATAACGCAATAGGCGAAGCCAATATTTACTTTCGGGCAACTGCGAAGGCCTACTAATATGGCGCTGCAATTTCGCACACCATTCCAAGACAAGGATGTCTCCTATGGCTATTCCCCCGCAACCATCCGACTCAGATAATTTCAATACCGTCGAGATTACAGATATCGGGTTAAACACAAACGAACGTTCAACTTCGACTATCGATTTTGAAAGTGATGACACACACAAAACTAAAAACCCAAAAAACTACCAAGCTCAGCTAAAAGTGGCAGATGAGCTGTTGGGCCCCATTAAAATAGGTTCGTTCATGATAACGCGACGTGCACTGGATGCACTCGGCGCGACAACAAATGGAGAACTATTGAATGGACACAATACTTTCTTTCGCCACCCTAAACGATCGTTTATCAATTCATTACAGCTAGACCCATTCCTTATTGAAGCGCGCATGCAGTCTACTCATACAGCGGATGACTATATATTACCTTCATTGTTATTCGAGATTGCAACCCAGCGCCCATTAACTGCCCTCCCCCTGTTAAAGAATGTTCCTGTCACGCTGTCCGAACAAAATCACTACCAACACAAATTGGACAAGTTGCTGAAATCGGCACAAACGCTGGATGTACGCCACGCGAACCTTCCTGACAGCACCCCTCAATGGGTAAATCGTATAAAAAGCAGCAGCATGGTGAGTATGGGAGCCGGGCTTCAGGCCTTTGGAATCTACAGCGGCCTTCGTGGATTGCAAGATGCCATTAGCCGAAAAGACGAGGGTGAGGTTGTATTTAACAGCCTCAGTATTACCGGAGAGTTTTCATCGTTAGCTGTCGAACTGGCTGTCACCAAACAAGCAAAATACATGATCGAAGCGGGTCAAAACGCCTACAAGGATTTTGCCAAAAGCCGTTTTGGAGTTCGATTGGGTCGGGGGGCAGGCCTGATAGCGAGTGCATTGACTTTGCCCTTCGATATCATCTCTGCGGTTAAATCCTTTAACAGTGCAGCAGGCGCCAGCGGCAAAGAGGCCCTGGACCACTATGTCGCTGCGGGCTTGAGCGTGACCAGTGCAGCTATGACATTGATATTGGGTGCCGCCGCCTTGGCAGGCTTTTCGTTCGCGGGGCCGGTAGGTCTGGCGGCAGGGTTGCTTCTGGTCGCGGGTTCACAGATTTATGCGGCAGTACGCGTGGTGGATGACATTGACGATTATATCGAGCTCACTGCCCACGAGCGCCTCCGCACAGGCTGGTTCGCCTTCTGGGGAGTCAGTCCTGACCAAAGCATTCAAGATCGCCACGCAATCACCAAATCGTCGGTTGAACACGCGAAAATATTACAAAAAACTGCCAGAAAACTACTGAATGGAAAATTAAAGGACAGTACCGAGGTCATCGTAAACGGTAAGTTCAAGGTAGAACTTAAGCCGACACAGGTAAGGCAGTACGATTGGGAAGCACAACAATATATCTATAAGACTGAAACAAAACCCCAGGTTATCGACGGGAATGACATGATTGATGCTCGAGCCGGCGTTACAGTTGACATGCCTGGTGCGGAGTTTGGGACACCCGGAGAGAAAAAAGGGGCGTTGTGGTTTATCGGCGGTGGACAAGATACTGTCCGTGGCGTAGAAAAAAAGCCCAACCGATTCTATTACAGCGCTGGAATCAAAAACCTGACGGGGGGTGAAAAAGACGATGAGTTCATCTTCGAAGGCGCCACTGAACTGCTAAAAAATGGTTCAAAGGATGCCTTGCCGACTACATTGAAGGGCGGCGCGGGCAACGACACGTTAATACTGGACGGATATTATCCAGAGCGTAACAACCTAAGACTTGGCTATCTCATCGACTTGAATGATGGCCGACTGTCCATCATCAGCTACGACAGCGCCAACCAGAACCGCTGGAATTACCGGCACGCTCTGCTAGAGAGCATTGAGAACGTTGAAACCCTGGCGGGCGCGGAAAGTGAAGTCATTGGCACCGACGGCCCGAACGTTATCAAGTCTCGAGGCTTCGATAGCATTCAGGCGGGTAATGGCGATGACCAGATTTACTTGTTCAACAATCACGGCTCGGTTTCCGGAGGAGCCGGCAAGGATCACTACGCCATCGCCCACAAATCCGGTGGTGTTTATATTACCGAGGATGGCATCGATGAAAGTATCATTGCCCTGGATTGGAGAATGGACCTGATAAAAAGCTGGAAAATAGAAAACCAGCAACTGGTCATTACATCGGGGTTCGACCTCGATGACAACAGACAGAGAGATGTTTATATAAAAGATGTTTATAAAAAATCTGGCAACCTGCTACAACTACAAAACAACAAGCTAACGTTCATTACTAAAGACGGATCCCATCTAACCCCTGAATTGCCTGAGACACTAGAGGCTGATCACTCAACGGACATTCAGGCAGTCATCTCCCGACAAGGAGCCCCGCACAACCCAATCATACTCACCCAACCTGAATGCACGATCCCCCACGACAGAAATACGAGCTATTGTGTTTCGCAATTCAATGCGCAAACAACACTGCACGTAAAGCAGTCCAGTCACAATATTCTTACCACCCTCTACCTGGATTACACCAGTGATGAGCTGAGCCGTGTCGAAGCGTATTATTACGCGGACCTCAATAAAGAGCAGAATTTCGACCGCATTATGTTTACGGAGTGTGGGCTGACGTTTCACTTCGGCAGCAAGCGAATAATCATCAAAAATCTGGCTAAATCTTATGCCGGCGGACACGACAGAATCACGAGTCGAATTACTCGCCCCGTCAACTCTTTGAACCACCCTTTTGTATTGACAATGAAGGATGGGGTTTCCTATCGTCTCTCGCAACCCCCATTGCCCGACACTGTATTTAAAAACGAAGCTTTCGAAATAACCGGGCCCATGAAGTGGACAAGCGAGGTTCCGCTGCCTCTAAAAGCCAGGAATGGAACGCATATTTATCGTCAGCCTTTCAACAATGAAGCGCATGAACTGGGCTCAAGGGACAAATGTGTACACATACAAGCTTCCCCAGAGCAGACAGCTATCGAAAATCTGACAGGTGAAGGCTCAAAGTACCTTGTCCACCTCAGCCCCGGCCTTTCATTGCGCATTGCGACCCCCGGTGCACTGGCCGAAGCAGTTCACCGACTACCCTTCGCCTCCAGCTGGGAACTTGACGCAACACAACTAGGCGAAATTACGATCCACTTGGCCAATAACCAATTGGTCCTTGGACATACTGTGATTCACCTCCCAGATTATAGAGACCCCGCAGACCTCATAGACGAAATAAGTGTCATCACTGCGTCTGGCATTATTTACAACGTCGACCTTGTTTTTGAAACCGTTCAAATGGATTCGTTAGATGGTCGGTATTGCAATGATTACTCCGACCTCAGCATATCAATACCCGAAGACTTTAAATCATCCGAAACCAATGAGATTCCCGTTCGAAACATAGCGTTAAAAGACGGCACCGCGGGCACTCTTACTTTCAGCCTGCCGACAAGGAGCTGGACGTTGGATACCGATACATCTCGAACTATCCACTACACAGACCTGATAAAACTCAACCGGTGCCAGCACCAGCTAGAACATTGCCATGCGTTGATGGAGTTCGGCGCCAACCAATCTCCCCCCGTCAGCGCGGCGAACTTAAGAATACTGATGGACGCCTGCAAGGCTTTATAACTTATATGAATTCTCCTTGGCCTCGCAACTCGACCTCGCAGTGAAGTCTTTTGAAGCAAAAACCTCGCCCCCTATAAATATATAGTGCACATCAAACGCTGAATCACCCGAAACTAAGCGCTGTAACAATCAGACGCCACACATTTTTACGCGTGCTGTTACGCCAGTGACACTCTGGTCTTCATTCAGGTGAACTTCCTGAATCAGGCATCCACTTGATAATTTATTGGAACATATAGACATGGCTAAACCCCCCAAGAAAGTGACCAGCACTCATGCGGCCGACTCGTCGTCGACACCGCCAAGAACATCGTCAAGGGAGGACGTACTCAGAGGCGATCAACCTGTCCAGCCTGGCGTGCGCCTGCCGACGGGAGAACCAGAGCCCGACTCGCGCATCTCAACTAACCCGACAAGAGATACTCCTCATCATCATCAGCCAGTGGTCGTCACCGAGATGCCCGGCGGGGAAACAATCACACGTCTTGCCAACCTGGTTTCCTGGCCCCGGGACCAGATCGATCAACTTATTCGGATCGGCGACTCAGGGCTCTTTATGAGTAAAGCGCAAAAGATGTATGCCGATGTTGAAAACGCGGGGCTCGGCCGAGTAGAACTGAATTCGAAAGGAGACTATCAGGTTCATTTTCCGTTTGCGCCGGACTATCCAGGCCCGGTTCTGAAAAAAATCGCAGGCAAGGCACAGTGGCAATTTATAGAGCCCTGGGCTGCTCCCCAAGCCGGCGGCTCGAACACTAACATTCCCGCTACCGATGCTCCTGTCATCTTCATTAATCCGGCTGCGGTGAAGAAACTACCAGCAGCCAATGAACTTGGAATACGCTGGCACAACCTCAGAAGCTATGTCGATCTGATCAACGAGGGCACTGTGCTGGTTGGCAAGGGCGCCAATGGAGACTATCAGGCGACCATTCCCCAGGAATGGACGCCGTCCGGTCCGGCAGTGGAAAGAATCGGAGTGACACGATTCTGGAGGCGCAAGTCGACAAGTTCCAGCTCTGTGGAAAAACTAAACATCGCTGAACATTCCTCCTCTTCTGAAGATTCCGGGCCTGGCCCTGCCAAGCGTTATCGAACTGACGAAAGCCGTGATAAATCTGCCAATATCTCCATCACATCAGATTTCAATCCGTACCTATGGGCGTCATGGGGAACAATAGCGAAACCCGAGACCGTTGAATCCGTTCAGATAGGCCAGCTTCATTATCAAATTGTGCCCCATGGACAATTTCCCTATCCACTCGTGACCTACCTACAGCACCCCGATTTCCCTCCCTCGCGCTTCGAAGTTTTCGAAAAAATGCTCGCTAAGTCCCCAGGATTACAACCCGTTGCAGCCATCCGCAATAGCACGAGCAGCCCATGGAACGTACAAGGCAACGCTCGACAATTCGATAGACCTATAACACAGACCGTCATGGATTCATTCCAGGACTTTTCGGTTTATACCGCGCGAGCCATCGCCAAGCGCCTGTTTGAACATTCGAGTCGCTCCGAGATCATCCTCCAGGATGGATTGTCAGTTACAGCGGTGACCCTTCGTCACTGGAAGGACAAATCTCCGTTGTTTGTTCCTGAATTCGAAAACCCGGTGGATTTGTTGCCTGTTGCTTCACGCACCGGACCTTCGAAGACCTTCATTTCCACACGACCACCCACACCGCGTGACCCGCTGCAACGGCTGGACTTCACTCTTCAGCGCTATCAAGTTGAGTGGACTCGCTACATGGAGCAGCAATCTTACTACAACCTGAAACATCTAATGAATACCCTGCTCAGCAACAACGGGTATGAAGTGTTTCCTTTTATAGATACACCATGGAACCCTGCATTGATATTCAGGCGTGCAAACCATGACAAGATTTACTTTCTCAAGTTGGGTCTTGCCGAGGGGGATTATATAGAGCTAAAGGCAACCCCCCCGGAGTTATCCGATCCAACACTGGCCAATAATATCGGCAACAACGCTTATCAGGCTCTGATGACCGCTAACGAGCAAAATAATATCGTATGGCTCGCGGGTGGCGCTCAAACAACTGCTTCTGGATGGCAATCAGCTTTTATTATGAGAGAGCGCTAACAGTCACCTATCGATCTAACATCATCATGCCTAGGTAGTGACATCCAGGTACTCAGTTTTGATATCAGTTTTTAGGGTATACATTCGCTTTACCGGATTCAAAGCACACACCCATTAAACCGGCATACGATTTTATAAGCTCAACACAGGCTTTATTTTCGCGCGCCATTAATTTTTGCTTGTTTAAAGCGATATCGATTTGATCAAGCGGCACTTATATATCAATTGGAGTATGACCATGGCCAAACGACCAAAAACCAGAAACTCAAAAACAGAAGATTCCTCCACACATCTAGAATCAACACGTCAAACCAGCTCGGTCACGGGTGATCATTCCGGCCTGTCTGGCAGATCTGCCCTGGACCTGGATCAAATGCCGGACACTGGCGCCTCGACTGTTTTATCGGATACTGCCTCTCGCCAGACGATTGTCGTGACTGACATACCTGTAAGCGGGGCCAGCGCAATTGAAGTGACCTCCAACGTTATTTCCTGGCCTCGTCACCAGATCGATCAATTATTTCCAATCGACGATACGGGGCTCTTCATGAGTGCCGAGCAAAAACTCTACGCTGATACTGGAGAAGAAGGACTATTAAGAATCGAACCCAATGCGAAGGGCAAGTACCAGGTTCCCTCCCGCTCTACCCCTGATCTGCCCGGCCCGATCCTGGCAAAAATTCCTGGCGAGCCGCGGTGGCGTATCGAACGACAGGGATTGGATACATCGGCAAATGGCAAGACTGTATTCATGCAGCCTTCGGATGCATCTGCGAAGCAAACGCTACAGGTCATTCTACCGGTACTTGCCGAAAAGCTGACCAAGGCCGACGCGAAGGGTCTGCGTTACGACAAGCTGAAGAGAACTTATGTTGATGTCGTGGAAGAAGGCACCGTACTGGTCCGTAGAAATGTGAAGGGTCAGTATCAAGCGACAACCACCAGCGAGCTAGTCCCGTCGGGCCCTGTGCTTGAATGCATCGAAGGAATGACGCTTTGGCAACGCAAGCCACAGCAGCCTGCACAGCTTTCAGCAACAGACGACTCAGGCCCTGGCCCGAGCAAGCGCCCTCGCCTCGGGGAGGATATCAAACATGCCGAAACAGAAGCGATCATCGATCCGGTTAACGTCCCAACAACGACGAACCCTTATCTTTGGGCATCCTGGGGAAAAACAACAAAACCCTATACAGTTGAATCCATTCAGATAGGCCAGCTCTATTACCCCATCGTTCCTCAGGGTCCGCTGGCCGATAAACTCCCGCTCGCCTTCATTCAGCATCCTCAATTTGCACCCTCGCGCTTTGAAGCATTCGAACGCATGCTGCAGGAAGCGCCTGATTTGCAACCAGTGCTGACTTATCGGAGTGGTCCCGCCCCCAGGAGGGTGAACGGGGCCATCCGCAACTTTGAAAAACCATTGGCTCATTATGTAGCGAATACATTCAAGAACTTTACGGATCAAACATCGCGGGTCGTCGCCAAGCGATTGTTCGAACTGTCCAGTGATGATGGGGAGATCAACGGCAGCGGGTTAGCTCGTATGATGCAGACTTTCCGCCATTGGGAAGGCAAATCGACCCTAAGTACGTTTGGAATTGGCGACCCGTTGGATATGTTGCCCATCACTGCAAGCAGTGACGTCTCCCGACGCATCGTTCCTTTGCTGCCTCCCGAATCGGTGAAGACATTGCAGCAACTGAACTTCACCTCCTCGTCCCACTGGAAAATATATGCAAACGACCAGACGGCGATGAACCTGAAGACTCTGTTCGTTAATATCCTCAACGACAGCGGTTACGACACCCTGACTCCCAATGCTGTGACCCATCTCAACACGCTGGTCTTCAAACGCCCCAACCACCCCAAGGTCTATTTCTTGAAACTGGGACGAGTGGCAACTGACGCCATCGAAATCAGAACGCCGTTGATACCAGAGCTTGATGATCCTCTTTTAATCAAGCAGATGAGTACAGAAATACATCAAACACTGGTGGCCGCCGACGCACGAAATGATGTGGTATGGCTGATTGGTGGCGTTCAACACCCGTCGGGAAGGAGCCCTTCCATTTTTATTATCAGAGAGCGCTAATTTAAAACGACGGCACCTCGCCAGGCTGCTGACGGGGTGCACCACACACGCTTTTCCATCTGGCGAAAAAAAGCCCGCAGTGTGAGCGGGCGAAAGACCAAAGAAGCTATATGCGCAGTCGCTTCCAGGTTGCGGCAGCTGCTTGGGGGATCAGCTGCCGCGATACGTGGAATAGCTGTACGGCGAAATCAGCAGCGGCACATGGTAGTGATCCTGTTCCGCAGAGATGCCGAAACGCAGCACCACCACATCCAGAAATGCAGGTTCCGGCAGTTGAACGCCACGGGCGCGGTAGTAGTCGCCCGCATGAAACTGAACCTGATAGACCCCGGTACGGTAGTCATCTCCTTGCAGCAGCGGTGCATCGACACGGCCATCGCTATTGGTTGTCGCGCTGGCGACCAATTCCAGGTGCGATCCTTCAACGCGGTATAGCTCGACCTTGATCGAGCTGCCCGGGCAACCGTGTGCAGCGTCTAAAACGTGTGTAGTCAAACGTCCCATTGATTCTGCGCGCCTGCCTGCGTACAGCAGTCAGGCTTCGCGCCTCCCGAAGTCAGTTAAAAGGAGACCGCACCGATTCGGAGCACGAATCACTGCGGCGAGCGATTGATTAAGACACTTTCCAGAAAAATTGTACACAATAAAAACGACCTATTTGCCTCGATGTCCGCCAGCCGGGATTTTTCATCGAATTTAAGCCCGCGCCATAAGATCAGCGGACCTTCTATCCTTTAGCTGACCACTCAGGCAGGTTTCTTGCAGTATCATGAATTCATGACGGTTCGAGAAAAATGCAAAAAAACGGGCTTACAAATTGAATATAAAGTTGTATACAATCACTCCATCGCAGTGACGCCAGCCTGATACCTCATCGCAAGGCCGCCACATAACCTTGAACACGTCGACACGAATAAGAAGGAAGACTGCAGTGAGCGCTGACTACCCACGCGACCTGAAAGGTTACGGCAGTAACCCTCCTCACCCACACTGGCCGGGCAATGCCCGCATCGCCTTGTCGTTCGTACTCAATTACGAAGAAGGCGGCGAGCGCAATATCCTGCACGGCGATAAAGAGTCCGAAGCCTTCCTCTCCGAAATGGTTTCCGCCCAGCCGCTGCAAGGCGAGCGCAACATGAGCATGGAATCCCTTTACGAGTATGGCAGTCGTGCCGGCGTGTGGCGGATTCTGAAACTGTTCAAGGAATTCGATATTCCGTTGACCATCTTCGCCGTCGCCATGGCCGCCCAGCGCCACTCGGACGTAATTCGCGCGATGGTCGATGCCGGCCACGAGATCTGCAGCCACGGCTATCGCTGGATCGACTACCAGTACATGGACGAAGCGCAGGAACGCGAGCACATGCTCGAAGCGATCCGCATCCTCACCGAAATCACCGGTGAACGCCCACTGGGCTGGTACACCGGTCGCACCGGCCCGAACACTCGTCGCTTGGTGATGGAAGAAGGCGGTTTCCTGTACGACTGCGACACCTACGACGACGACCTGCCCTACTGGGAACCGAACAACCCGACCGGCAAGCCGCACCTTGTGATCCCGTACACCCTGGACACCAACGACATGCGTTTCACCCAGGTCCAGGGTTTCAACAAGGGCGACGATTTCTTTGAATACCTCAAGGACGCCTTCGACGTGCTTTACGCTGAAGGCGCCGAAGCACCGAAGATGCTTTCGATCGGTCTGCACTGCCGTCTGATTGGCCGCCCGGCGCGTCTGGCTTCGCTCAAACGCTTTATCGAATACGCTAAAAGTCATGAACAGGTGTGGTTCAGCCGCCGTGTCGACATTGCGCGCCACTGGCAGCAAACCCATCCATTCCAAGGGGCCGCGAAATGAGCACCTTTCAAACCGTCAAACCTTCAAGCTTGAGCCGCGATGCATTTGTCGCAGCCTTCGCCGACATCTACGAACATTCGCCATGGGTGGCCGAAAAGGCCTTCGATCTGGGCCAGGACGCGTCGATCGACGAGATCGAAACCCTGCACCAGCGCATGAGCGACATCCTGTTGAGCGCCGATCACGCCAGTCAACTGGCGCTGATCAACGCTCACCCGGACCTGGCCGGCAAAGCCGCCGTCCAGGGCCAGCTTACCGCAGCCAGCACTGAAGAACAGACTGGCGCGGGTATTCACCAATGCACGGCCGAAGAGTTCCAGCGCTTCACCGAGCTGAACGACGCCTACAAAGCCAAGTTCAAGTTTCCCTTCATCATGGCGGTAAAAGGCAGCAACCGGCATCAGATCCTCGCGGCGTTCGAAACGCGCATTCACAACTCGGTCGACACCGAATTCAAATGCGCGCTGGCGGAGATCAACAAGATCGCCCTGTTCCGTTTACTGACCCTATAGCGAACTGCCCTTGTGAAAAGCCTCCGAGCGTAAAAAACGCGGAAAACGCACAGGGCCAGCAAGCATCCCAAGCCAACTTATTAAAGGCAGACAAGAAGAATGAAAGCTTACGCCGTACCTTTCGAGAAGTTCGTCAACCTGGCCGACGCCCGCCTGGGCACCAAAATCATCTCGGTCACCGATGACTGGTTCGCTGATGCCAACCGCCTGTTCCAGCCGACTCCGGCTGTGTGGAAAGAAGGCGTGTTCGATGACAACGGCAAGTGGATGGACGGCTGGGAATCGCGCCGCAAGCGCTTCGAAGGCTACGACAGTGCGGTGATCCGCCTTGGTGTACCGGGCTCGATCAAAGGCGTCGATATCGACACTTCATTCTTCACCGGCAACTTCCCGCCATCGGCCTCCCTGGAAGCCTGTTTCCTGGCTGAAGGCGAACCGACTGAAAACACCCAGTGGGTTGAAGTGCTGTCGGCTGTCGAGCTGCAGGGCAACAGCCACCACTTCCACGAAATCAACAACGACCAGCCGTTCAGCCACCTGCGCTTCAACATCTACCCGGATGGTGGCGTAGCCCGTCTGCGTGTGTATGGCGTTCCGCACCGTGACTGGTCGGCCGTCGGCGACAACGAGCAAATCGACCTGGCCGCAGCCCTCAACGGTGGCCGCGCCCTCGCCTGCTCCGACGAACACTTCGGCCGCATGAGCAACATCCTCAACCCGGGCCGTGGCATCAACATGGGCGACGGCTGGGAAACCGCACGTCGCCGTACCCCGGGCAATGACTGGGTGATCGTCGCGCTGGGCCATGCCGGTGAAGTCGAGAAAGTCATCGTCGACACCCTGCACTTCAAGGGCAACTACCCGGACACGTGCTCGATCCAGGGCGCGTTCGTGAAGGGCGGTACCGACAGCCAGATCGAAACCCAATCGCTGTTCTGGCGCGAACTGCTGCCGGCGCAGAAACTGGAAATGCACGCCGAACACACCTTCGCCGAGCAGATCAAGGCGCTGGGCCCGATCACCCACATCCGCCTGAACGTGTTCCCGGATGGTGGTGTGAGCCGCCTGCGCGTATTGGGCAAGGTCGCTAAATAAGCGCCGAACCCAATCGCCAGCAGGCTGGCTCCCACAGGGGAATGCATTCCAAATGTGGGAGCTAGCCTGCTAGCGATGACGATAGAACCAACAACACAGAATTCGGATAAGAACAGCATGCGCACACTAACGATTGAACCGCTGACCAAAGAAGCCTTCGCCCCTTTCGGTGACGTGATCGAAACCGATGGCAGCGATCACTTCATGATCAACAACGGTTCGACCATGCGCTTCCATAAACTGGCGACGGTGCAAACCGCCACGCCAGAGGACAACGCGATCATCAGCATTTTCCGCGCCGACGCGCAGGACATGCCGCTGACCGTCAGCATGCTGGAGCGTCACCCGTTGGGCAGTCAGGCGTTTATTCCGCTGCTCGGCAACCCTTTTCTGATCGTGGTCGCGCCACTTGGCGATGAACCTGTATCAGGTTTGGTCCGCGCCTTCGTCACCAACGGCAGGCAGGGCATTAATTACCATCGCGGCGTCTGGCACCACCCGGTGCTGACGATCGAAAAGCGGGATGACTTCCTGGTGGTTGATCGCAGTGGCACAGGCAACAACTGCGATGAGCATTTTTTCAAAGAGGATGAGCGTTTGGTCCTCGCCCCCCACCAATAAGAGAAGGTCTGATCACTCGACAACAGAGTGACAGGCGAGAGGTAAAGACTGTGGAAGCACATCTGTTCGAATGGCTGAACCTGAGCGTACGCTGGGTTCACATGATTACTGGCGTGGCCTGGATCGGCGCGTCGTTCTATTTCGTCTGGCTGGAAAACAACCTTAATCGGGTCAACCCGAAAAGCGGGCTGGCGGGCGATTTGTGGGCAATCCATGGTGGCGGTATCTACCACCTGGAAAAATACAAACTGGCTCCACCGACCATGCCGGACAACCTGCACTGGTTCAAATGGGAAGCCTATTTCACCTGGATGTCGGGTGTCGCGCTGCTGTGCGTGGTGTTCTACTCCAACCCGACGCTGTACCTGCTGGCACCGGGCAGCAGCCTGACGGGCCCTGAAGGCGTTCTGTTGGGTATCGGTTCGCTGTTCGTCGGCTGGTTCGTCTACTCCTTCCTGTGCGACTCGGCCCTGGGCAAACGTCCTGCCCTGCTAGGCGGAATCCTGTTCGTGCTGATCATTGGCGCCGCTTACGGCTTCAGCAAAGTGTTCAGCGGTCGTGGTGCGTACCTGCACGTCGGCGCGATCATCGGCACCATCATGGTCGGCAACGTGTTCCGTATCATCATGCCGGCGCAACGCGCACTGGTTGCGGCGATCGCCGAGAACCGCACGCCCGATCCGGCGCTGCCGGCCAAAGGCCTGCTGCGTTCGCGTCACAACAACTACTTCACCTTGCCGGTGCTGTTCATCATGATCAGCAACCACTTCCCGAGCACTTACGGCAGCCAATACAACTGGCTGATCCTGGCCGGGATTGCGGTACTGGCGGTGTTGGTGCGTCACTATTTCAACACCCGTCATGACAGCCACAAGTTTGCCTGGACCCTGCCAGTGGCAGCGGTAGGCATGATCTGCCTGGCTTACGTCACCGGCCCTGCGCCGATGACCAGCCCGGAAGTGGCCAAGGCTCCTGCGAAGATCGAGTACCAACCGCTGCCGGAAACCGCAATAGGCGGTGGATTGAAACCGGTTGAAGCAGCGCCGGCGGCAGCGCCCGCAGCCGCACCGGCTCAAGCGTCCAACGCCGGTCCGGGCTTCGACAAGGTGCACAGCGTGATTCAGGAGCGTTGCGCGGTTTGCCACTCGGCCAAACCGACCAGCCCACTGTTCAGCGCGGCCCCTGGCGGTGTGATGTTCGACACCCCCGAGCAGATCCGCCAGAACGCCCCGCGCATCCAGGCTCAGGCCGTTACCAGCCAGATCATGCCACTGGGAAACATCACGCAGATGACCCAGCAGGAACGTGACCTGATTGGTGCCTGGATTGTTCAGGGAGCTCAGACCAATTAAGCAGTAAAAGCATCGTGAGCAGGCTCGCTCCCACAGGTTTTGCATTGCCTGCGTGGGAGCTGGCTTGCCTGCGATTGGCCGCACATTGCGGCCACCTGATTCGAAAACAGCTGCCAGCAGCACGGCAGCTGTACATCACAAGAATAAAAAAGATCCGAGGTGTTGCATGTCCGAGCTATCCGAAGCGCGCATCCCCGACGCACCCGCCATTCAGCGTTTGCCCCTTTTGCAACTGATCCTGGTCGGTCTGCAACATGTTTTGCTGATGTACGGCGGCGCCATCGCGGTCCCGCTGATCATCGGACAGGCCGCTGGCCTGAGTCGTGAAGAAATCGCCTTTCTGATTAACGCGGACCTGCTGGTCGCCGGCATCGCCACCATCGTTCAATCGCTGGGCATCGGCCCGATGGGCATTCGTATGCCGGTGATGATGGGCGCCAGTTTCGCCGCGGTCGGCAGCATGGTCGCCATGGCCGGCATGCCGGGTATCGGTCTGCAAGGGATCTTTGGCGCGACCATCGCCGCCGGGTTCTTCGGCATGCTCATCGCCCCGTTCATGTCCAAAGTTGTTCGCTTCTTCCCGCCTCTGGTGACCGGCACGGTCATCACCTCGATCGGTTTGTCGTTGTTCCCCGTGGCCGTGAACTGGGCCGGCGGTGGTGCCGGCGCCACCGAATTCGGTTCACCGATTTACCTGACCATTGCTGCGCTGGTATTGGGCACCATTTTGCTGGTGCACCGCTTCATGCGTGGCTTCTGGGTCAATATTTCAGTGCTGATCGGCATGAGCCTGGGCTACGTGCTCTGCGGCCTGATCGGCATGGTCGACCTCAGCGGAATGGCGCAAGCGCCGTGGTTGCAATTCGTCACTCCGCTGCATTTTGGCATGCCCAAGTTTGAACTCGCGCCGATCCTTTCGATGTGCCTGGTGGTGGTGATCATCTTCGTCGAGTCCACCGGGATGTTCCTCGCCTTGGGCAAAATCACCGGCCAGGACGTCTGCCCACGGATGCTGCGTCGCGGCTTGCTGTGTGATGCCGGCGCCTCGTTTTTCGCCGGGTTCTTCAACACCTTCACCCACTCTTCCTTTGCGCAAAACATCGGCCTGGTGCAAATGACAGGGGTGCGTTGCCGCTCGGTCACCATCGTTGCCGGTGGCTTATTGATCGTATTGAGCCTGCTGCCGAAAGCCGCATTCCTGGTGGCCTCGATTCCGCCAGCGGTACTGGGCGGTGCGGCGATTGCGATGTTCGGCATGGTCGCCGCCACCGGGATCAAGATTCTTCAGGAAGCCGACATCGGTGACCGTCGCAACCAGTTGCTGGTGGCGGTGAGCATCGGCATGGGCCTGATTCCGGTGGTGCGGCCGGAGTTCTTCGCCCACCTGCCGGTGTGGATGAGCCCGATTACCCACAGCGGTATCGCCATGGCCACCTTGAGCGCCCTGTCGTTGAACCTGCTGTTCAACATCCTTGGCGGCAAAGAACGCGCCGCAGCCAACGACTGCCACGCCCACTGACACAGAAGGACATAAGACCTGTGGGAGCCAGCCCGCCCCCACAGGTCAGCGGTTGCCTGCGCCTCACACAATAAAAACCAAGAGGGAGCAACAGATGATTCGGACACAAACCAACGTGCTGTTGAGTGCTGGCCTGTTGGCCGCGAGTCAAGCCATGGCCGGCGATTTACTGCTGTGGCAGACCAACAGCCTGAGCTATTTGTACGGCAAGGACTTCGCGGTCAACCCGCCGATTCAGCAGACGATAACCTTCGAACACGCCGACGGATGGAAGTACGGCGACAACTTCCTGTTCGTCGACAGCACCTACTACAACGGCGAGAAAGACCGGAACAAAGGCGTTCACGCTTATTACGGCGAATTCAGTCCGCGCCTGTCCTTCGGCAAGATCCTCGATCGCCGTTTCGAATTCGGCCCGATCAAGGACGTGCTGCTGGCCATGACCTACGAAAATGGCGAAGACGACACCGAGGCCTACCTGATAGGCCCTGGTTTCAACCTCGCGGTACCGGGCTTCAATTTTTTCACCTTGAACTTCTATTACCGCCAGACCGAAGGCGCGCGCCCCGGCGACGATGTCTGGCAGGTCACCCCGGCCTGGTCCTACACCCTGCCATTGGGCAATTCCAACCTGCTGATCGACGGCTACATCGATTGGGTGGTGGATAACGACCAGAACTCACACGGCACCTATCACGCCAACCTGCACTTCAACCCGCAGATCAAATATGACTTGGGCAAAGCCCTGGGCTGGCGGGAGAAACAGGTGTACGTCGGCGCCGAATACAGCTACTGGAAAGACAAATACGGCATCGAGAACACCTCCAGCTTCGACACCAATGAAAACACCACCAGCCTGCTGGTGAAGGTGCATTTCTAAGATGACCCGCAACCGTGCGCCAAACCTGTCGTCGGTGCGCTGTTACGGGGCACTTGAGACCTGGCCGAGTAGTCAGTATTCTCCGCGGCCGCCTGAATCCACGCTAAAAAAAAGCCCGGATTTAATTTCTGACCATAAAGCCAGCTTTTTCCGGCGCTGGGCAGTAGCAAGGCACTCCATATCCCCACTCAATCGACTGTTTTTGAGCAGCCGAGAGGGCGTTTATTTGTTTTTTGAAAACCTTGGCTCAGCTCTTGCTAAGAGCATTAAAGCTGACCGACTGGATGATTTTTTACCGCTACAGATAGAGGCGCCAAACCAGAGCGCCGACCTTAAAAAAATAACGTGGAATCACCTACTTTTTGGGAGCAACCGAATGAAACGTACGTGCACTAGCCTGATGCTGGCGGGATCAATGCTGGCTGGGGGGCAGGCCATGGCCGGCGACTTGCTGCAATGGCAGACCAATAGTCTGACCTACCTGTACGGTAAGGACTTCCAGGTCAACCCGCGCATTCAGCAGACGGTGACCTTCGAACACGCCGATGGCTGGAAATACGGTGACAACTTCTTCTTCATCGACAAGATCTTCTACAACGGCAAGGAAGACGCCTTCGCTGGGGACAACACCCACTACGGCGAAATCAGCCCGCGCCTGTCGTTCAACAAGATTTTTGATCAGAAGCTGGAATTCGGCCCGATCAAAGACGTCCTGCTGGCCATGACCTATGAGTTTGGCGAGGACGACACCGAGTCGTACCTGATCGGTCCGGGGTTCGATCTGGCTATCCCTGGCTTCGACTACTTCCAGCTGAACTTCTACAACCGTCACACCGAAGGCGGCCGACCGGGTGATGATATCTGGCAGGTCTCTCCAGTCTGGTCCTACACCATCCCGGCGGGCAGCTCGGATGTAGTGATTGACGGCTTCATGGACTGGGTGGTCGACAACGACGTGAACGACGAAGGCGAATACCACGCCAACCTGCACTTCAACCCTCAGGTCAAATACGACTTGGGTAAAGCACTGAAGCTGGGCGACAAACAACTGTACGTCGGTGTCGAGTATGACTACTGGAAAGACAAGTACGGCATCAAAGACACCGATGGCTTCAAGACGGATCAGAGCGTGACCAGCTTCCTGGTCAAGGTTCACTTCTGACGATTTGAGTTTCGCGGCGTCTGCAAGGACGCCTTCGCGAGCAGGCTCGCTCCCACAGGGATTTTCGCCGTATGCAAAGGTTGTATTCGACAAAAATTTACTGTCGGAGCGAGCCTGCTCGCGAATGGCCGCACCACAAATCTCAAGCAGGGATTACAGGCTCCGCCAACCCAAGAAACCGGCACAGTTCCTTACGCTTGGCCAACGCATCCCGCCGCCCCAGATCAATCAATTCGCTGCAATACCCCGCCTCGAACAACAGATAACTCAACACCCCCGCCCCACTGGTCTTGGTCGCCCCCGGCCCGCGCAGGAACAGACGCAGCGCCGCCGGCAATTCCTGACGATGCCGCGCCGCAATCTCATCGATCGGCTGACTCGGCGAAATCACCAGCACCTCCACCGGTGCCACGCCCAGCGCACGGGTCGGCGTACCACTGGGCATCAAGTGACTGAACTGATTCAGACGCTGCAACAACTCGATGTCGCTTTCCAGACTATCAATGAAGGTACTGTTGAGCATGTGCCCGCCAATCTGCGCCAGCGTTGGCTGTTGCCCGGTATAGGCTCGTTGTAGCTGTTGCGGGTCGACGCCTCGCGGGTTGCCACTGACGCCCACCACCAGCACCCGACTGGCACCCAGGTGCAGGGCCGGGCTGATCGGGGCAGATTGGCGCACGGCACCGTCACCGAAGTATTCCTCACCGATTTTCACCGGGGCGAACAGCAACGGAATGGCGGAACTGGCCAGCAAATGCTCGACACTCAATTGAGTCGGAACGCCGATGCGCCGATGGCGTAGCCACGATTCGATGGTGCCGCCACCCTGATAGAACGTGACAGCCTGACCGGACTCGTAGCCGAACGCCGTCACCGCCACCGCCTGCAACTGCTTCTGGGCAATGGCTTCGTCGATGCCCGCCATGTTCAGTTTGTCGTTGAGCAAACCGCGCAGCGGCGAACTGTTCAGCAACGCCACCGGTACCTGCGCGCCGATGCCCAACAGGCTGTGACTGACAAAGCGGCTGGCCTGGCTGATCACGCCGGGCCAGTCGCTGCGCAACACCAGATGGCTGCGAAAGCCCTGCCAGAATGCGGTCAGCCGTTCGATCGCGCCGCGAAAATCCATCGCCCCACTGGCGAGGCTTACCGCGTTGATCGCCCCGGCCGAGGTGCCGACGATCACCGGAAACGGGTTGCTTGCGCCCACCGGCAACAGCTCGGCAATCGCCGCCAATACACCCACTTGATACGCCGCCCGAGCCCCGCCGCCGGAAAGAATCAACCCTGTAACCGGTTCAGCAGGACTCATCGCAACACTCCATGGCGCTTAAAGGGATCGGTCACTCAACCGCGTTTTTTGTACAGCTTCGGCTCGCCCGGCGGGCGACTCTTGAAGCGGCGGTGAGCCCAGAGGTATTGCTCCGGGCATTCACGCAAGGTGCTTTCGACCCACTGATTGATGCGGATGCAATCGGCCTCTTCCGTTTCACCGGGGAAACCTTCGAGCGGCGCATGAATCATCAGTCGATAACCGCTGCCATCGGCCAGGCGCTCTTGAGTGAACGGCACCACCAATGCCTTGCCCAGCCGCGCAAACTTGCTGGTGGCGGTCACGGTGGCCGCCTGAATGCCAAACAGCGGTACAAAAATGCTTTGCTTGGCGCCGTAGTCCTGATCCGGTGCATACCAGATCGCTCGACCCGCGCGCAGCAACTTGAGCATGCCGCGCACGTCATCGCGCTCCACCGCCAGCGAATCGAGGTTGTGCCGCTCGCGACCACGACGCTGGACGTAATCGAACAGCGGATTCTTGTGCTCGCGATACATGCCGTCGATGGTGTGTTGCTGCCCCAACAGCGCCGCGCCGATTTCCAGCGTGGTGAAATGCACCGCCATCAGGATCACGCCCTTGCCGTCCTGCTGAGCCTTTTTCAGGTGCTCCAGGCCTTCGACATGGGCCAGTTTGGCCAGACGCTGACGCGACCACCACCAGCTCATGGCCATTTCGAAGAAGGCGATGCCGGTCGAGGCAAAGTTTTCCTTGAGCAGACGCTTGCGCTCGGCGGCGGACTTTTCAGGGAAACACAGTTCAAGGTTGCGCTTGGCAATGCGCCGTCGGTCGCCGGCCAGCCGATACATCAGGGCACCGAGCAGGCGACCGATAAACAGCAACGCCGGATATGGCAGCTGAACAATCAGCCACAACAACCCCAAGCCGCACCACAGCGGCCAGAAACGCGGCATAAGAAATGTTTTTCGAAAACGCGGGCGATCCATTAAAGGTTCCGGAAAGACAATGGCCGCACATTCTACATCGTTCGACCCGGCTTGCGGCTTGCGGGCGTTCTCGTTATAAGTCTCGGCACTTTTAGTGACAAGCCGTTGTATGCCGACCATGAGCCAAACCGAACCGCAAGACCAGGATCCCGTGTTCCAGTTGAAGGGCAGCATGCTCGCCATCACGGTGCTGGAACTGGCCCGCAACGACCTCGATAACCTTGATCGGCAACTGGCCGCCAAGGTCGCTCAGGCGCCTAATTTTTTCAGCAATGCGCCGCTGGTGCTGGCCCTGGACAAGCTTCCAGCGGGTGAAGGCGCGGTGGATTTGCCGGGCCTGATGCGCGTCTGTCGCCAGCATGGCTTGCGCACGCTGGCCATCCGCGCCAGTCGCATTGAAGACATCGCTGCCGCCATTGCCATCGATCTGCCCGTACTGCCGCCATCCGGTGCCCGTGAGCGTGCGCTTGACCCGCTCGAAGGTCAGGTGAAGAAAAAACCGGAAAAACCGCCGGAACCGACCATCAAACCGACGAAAATCATCACTTCGCCAGTACGTGGGGGCCAGCAGATTTATGCCCAGGGTTGCGATTTGGTGGTGATTTCATCAGTCAGCCCGGGGGCGGAACTTCTCGCCGATGGCAATATCCATGTATACGGTCCGATGCGTGGTCGTGTGTTGGCCGGCGTCAAAGGCGACACGAAAGCCAGGATTTTTTGTCAGCAAATGAGCGCTGAACTGGTGTCCATCGCAGGCCACTACAAGGTCTCCGAGGATCTGCGTCGCGATCCCTTGTGGGGCGCGGGCGTACAGGTCAGCCTGTCCGGCGACGTGTTGAACATCATTCGGCTTTAACGGATACTGCCGCATTTTCCAAGCATCTCTAAAACGTAGCGAAAACGGCTCAAACGAAGTAGGAAAACGGCTACAAGCAGTGTTTACCGGAGGTAAGCCCCGCCCAAAACCGTATTCCAGCCAAGGCTGTCCGACTGCAGTAGTTTTTCAAGAGATGTTTTTCAGGGGCTAAATGTCCTTTTTCCTTAGGGGTGAAACACCTTGGCCAAGATTCTCGTGGTTACATCCGGCAAGGGTGGTGTGGGTAAGACCACCACCAGCGCCGCTATCGGTACCGGCCTCGCTCTGCGTGGTCACAAAACAGTCATCGTCGACTTCGACGTCGGCTTGCGTAACCTCGACCTGATCATGGGTTGCGAGCGTCGCGTGGTGTATGACTTCGTCAACGTGGTCAACGGCGAAGCCAACCTGCAGCAAGCCCTGATCAAAGACAAGCGCCTGGAAAACCTCTACGTCCTGGCCGCCAGTCAAACCCGCGACAAAGACGCGCTGACTCAGGAAGGCGTTGAAAAAGTCCTGATGGCGCTGAAAGAAGACTTCGAATTCGTGGTCTGCGACTCCCCGGCGGGCATCGAAAAAGGCGCCCACCTGGCCATGTACTTCGCTGATGAAGCGATTATCGTGACCAACCCGGAAGTGTCCTCGGTTCGTGACTCGGACCGTATGCTGGGCCTGCTGGCCAGCAAATCGCGCCGCGCTGAAAAAGGCGAAGAGCCGATCAAGGAACACTTGCTGCTGACCCGCTACAACCCGCAACGCGTCAGCGATGGCGAAATGCTCGGCGTCGAAGACGTCAAAGAGATTCTGGCTGTCGCCCTGCTGGGTGTGATTCCGGAATCGCAAGCGGTGCTCAAGGCCTCCAACTCGGGCGTGCCAGTCATTCTCGACGACCAGAGCGACGCCGGTCAGGCGTATAGCGATGCCGTCGATCGCCTGCTGGGCAAAACCGTGGAACATCGTTTTCTCGATGTCACGAAGAAGGGATTCTTCGAGCGCCTGTTTGGAGGTAGATAATGAACATTTTTGACTTCTTTCGTGCCAACAAGAAGCCAAGTACCGCATCGGTAGCGAAAGAGCGTCTACAGATCATCGTGGCGCATGAACGCGGCCAACGCAGTACCCCGGACTACCTGCCAGCCTTGCAGAAGGAACTGGTGGAAGTGATCCGCAAGTACGTCAATATCGGGTCCGATGACGTGCACGTCGCTCTGGAAAACCAGGGCAGCTGCTCGATTCTGGAACTCAATATCACCCTGCCAGATCGTTAATCGATCCGGTCGGAGCCACGGCGGCTCAGGGCCCTTCTGCCACTGGAAGGGGCCTGAGCCGCCGTTGGCGTTTGTTACGAGGCTGTTTTAATGCCGTTGTCCAATGTCCACATCATCCATCAGGACGCCGCCGTACTGGTGGTGAACAAACCGACCCTGTTGCTCTCCGTCCCTGGCCGGGCTGACGACAACAAGGATTGCCTGATTACCCGCCTGCAAGAAAACGGCTACCCGGAAGCACGAATCGTCCATCGCCTGGACTGGGAAACCTCCGGCATTATTCTTCTGGCCCGTGACCCGGACACTCATCGCGAGCTGTCTCGGCAATTTCACGACCGCGAAACCGAAAAAGCCTATACGGCATTGTGCTGGGGTCAGCCGGAACTGGACAGCGGCAGCATCGACTTGCCCTTGCGCTATGATCCGCCGACCAAACCACGCCATGTGGTCGACCACGAATTCGGCAAGCACGCCCTGACCTTCTGGCGCGTGCTGGAACGCTGTGGCGACTGGTGCCGCGTCGAGCTGACGCCGATCACCGGCCGCTCGCACCAATTGCGCGTGCACATGCTCTCCATCGGCCACCCGCTACTGGGTGACGGGCTCTATGCCCATGAGCAAGCCCTGGCCGCCTGGCCTCGCCTGTGCCTGCACGCCAGCATGCTCAGCTTCACCCACCCTCAAACCGGTGAACGCTTGCGCTTCGAGTGCCCGGCACCGTTCTGACGCCCGATGAGCTTTCAATACGTTAAACTGGCGCCACTGCTGTCTGGAGCTTCTTATGCGCGAAGAGTTGAACCAAGGCCTGATCGACTTCCTCAAGGCCTCCCCTACCCCATTCCATGCCACTGCCAGCCTCGTTCAACGCCTGGAAGCGGCGGGCTTTGTACGCCTTGACGAGCGCGAGCCCTGGACCACCGAAGCCAACGGTCGTTACTACGTCACCCGTAACGACTCCTCCATCGTCGCGATCAAGATGGGTCGGCATTCACCGTTGCATGGCGGAATTCGCCTGGTCGGCGCCCACACCGACAGCCCGTGCCTGAGGGTCAAGCCACAGCCTGAGCTGCAGCGTCAGGGTTTCTGGCAATTGGGTGTCGAAGTCTATGGTGGTGCGTTGCTCGCGCCCTGGTTTGACCGTGACCTGTCCCTCGCCGGCCGCGTGACCTTCCGCCGCGACGGCAAGGTCGAGAGCCAGTTGATCGACTTCAAGGCGCCCATCGCCACCATTCCGAATCTGGCGATTCACCTTAACCGTGAAGCCAACATGGGCTGGGCGATCAACGCGCAGACCGAATTGCCGCCGATCCTCGCGCAATTCGCCGGTGACGAGCGCGTGGACTTCCGCGCCGTGCTCACCAATCAACTGGCACTGGAACATGGCTTGAACGCCGACGTGGTGCTGGATTACGAGTTGAGTTTCTACGACACGCAAAGCGCTGCGGTCATCGGCCTGCATGGTGACTTCATCGCCGGCGCGCGCCTGGATAACCTGTTGTCGTGCTACGCCGGCCTGCAAGCATTGCTCAGTGCCGAAACCGACGAAACCTGTGTGCTGGTCTGCAACGATCACGAAGAAGTCGGTTCCTGTTCGGCGTGCGGCGCTGATGGTCCGATGCTTGAGCAGACGTTGCGTCGTCTGCTGCCTGAAGGTGACGAGTTCGTGCGCACCATTCAGAAATCCCTGCTGGTTTCGGCCGACAACGCCCACGGCGTGCACCCCAACTACGCCGACAAACACGACGCCAACCACGGCCCGAAACTCAACGCCGGCCCGGTGATCAAGGTCAACAGCAACCAGCGTTACGCCACCAACAGCGAAACCGCCGGCTTCTTCCGCCACCTGTGCATGGCCGAGGAAGTACCGGTGCAAAGCTTTGTGGTGCGCAGCGACATGGGCTGTGGCTCGACCATCGGCCCGATCACCGCCAGCCACCTGGGCGTGCGCACCGTGGACATCGGCCTGCCGACGTTCGCCATGCACTCGATCCGCGAACTGTGCGGCAGCCACGACCTGGCGCACCTGGTCAAAGTGCTGAGCGCGTTCTACGCCTGCCAGGAATTGCCGTAACCCCTAAAAGCATCGCGAGCCGCTTAGCTCCCACAGTTGAATTGCATTCCAATGTGGGAGTGAGCCTGCTCGCGATGACGGCGGCACTGCCACCACAGCATGTTGTTTTACACACCTGACAATCAGCCACCCAAAAGCCACCTAGACTTAAATTAACCACTGACAAGGCCGTCTCCATGATCTCGCTGTCTTCGTTTCACGCCATGCTGGTCCCGATCCTCGCCGGGATGCTCATGCTGGCAATCGGCTTCAACTTTCGCGACAAAAACGCCGGTGTATTTGCCATGTGGGTTGGGATGCTGACCATTTTCGGCACCGTGATTTTCAAGATCCTCGCCAAACTCAATGAATAAACCCTCCCCCTGACTCGCATTGATTTAGAGGGGCTCGTACACTCGGACGATCCGTTCATCCCGAGGTTGACCGCCTAGTGCTTGCCCGTCTTTTCGCCCTGCCGTGTTTCTTCCTTGTCTGCCTCATGACGTTGCTGCCGATGACGCCAGCCCAGGCGGTCGGTTTGCCGGGCCTGCTCGGCAGTTCGACCAAAGCCCAGCCAGAGGCGCAAGAACCGTTGGGCCAATCGCTGGACGAAGTCATCAAGTCGCTGGAAAACGATCAGCAGCGCAGCAAACTGCTGGCCGACCTGAAGAAACTGCGCGATGCCACCAAAAAGGCGCAACCCGCCGCCGAAGAAGGCGTACTGGGCTTGATCGGCGGCACGCTGGCCACGTTCGAAAAACAATTCTCCGGGGCCGACAGCCCGCTCACACGCTGGACTGAAGAACTCGATCAGGCCAGGGACGAACTGACAGCATTGTTGTTGCCGGCCAGTGAGTGGCTGCCGATCATCTTCGCGTTCGCCATGATCCTGATGGTCTGGAGCCTGTTGGCGGCGGCCCTGATCTGGATCAGTCACCGGGTGCGCACGCGCTTCGGCCTGACCGAGGAACTGCCGCAACACCCCAAGGCGCTGGACATGTTGCGCTTCGCCTTGCGCAAGATTGGGCCATGGATGGTCGCCCTGGTGATCACCGTCTACATGAGCTACGCCCTGCCCTCCTCACTGGGCAAAAGCCTGGCCATGGTGCTGGCTTACGCGTTGGTGGTTGGCACCTGTTTCTCGGCGATCTGTGTGATCGCGTTCTCCCTGCTCGATGGTCCGCACCGCCACCGCGCCTTGTATATCCTGCGGCACCAGGCATTTCGGCCATTGTGGCTGATCGGCAGTTTCGCCGCGTTTGGTGAGGCGCTGAACGATCCGCGACTGATCGCCGGTCTCGGCAGCCATCTGGCGCACACGGCGGCGACGGCGGCCAACGTACTGGCCGCGATTTCGACCGGGCTGTTCATCTTGCGGTTTCGCCGGCCGATTGCGCATTTGATCCGCAACCAGCCACTGTCCCGGCGCCTGACCCGTCGCGCCCTGAGCGATACCATCGAGATTCTCGGTACCTTCTGGTACGTCCCGGCACTGGTGCTGGTGGGCGTCTCGCTGTTCGCCACGTTTATCTCGGCGGGCGACACCAGCACCGCATTGCGCCAGTCGCTGATCTGCACCGTGTTGCTGGTGTTGAGCATGGTCATCAATGGACTGGTGCGGCGCCACGCCCTTAAACCGCAACGCGGTGTAAAGCGCCATGCGCTGTATTCGGAACGCCTGAAAAACTTTTTCTACACCCTCGTTCACTTGCTGGTGTGGTTGGCGTTCATCGAGCTCGGCCTGCGGGTTTGGGGCATGTCGCTGATCACGTTCACTGAAGGTGAAGGCCATGAAGTCAGCGTCAAACTGTTCAGCCTCGCCGGCACGCTGATTTTCGCCTGGCTGATCTGGATTCTCAGCGACACGGCCGTGCACCTCGCCCTCACCCGATCCCGCAAAGGCCTGGCCAATACCCGCGCACAGACGATGATGCCGTTGATTCGCAACGTGCTGTTCGTGGCGATCTTTATTATTGCGCTGATCGTCGCGCTGGCGAACATGGGCATGAACGTCACGCCATTACTGGCCGGTGCCGGCGTGATCGGTCTGGCCATCGGTTTCGGTGCGCAGTCGCTGGTCGCGGACTTGATCACCGGGCTGTTCATCATCATCGAAGACTCCCTGGCCATCGACGACTATGTGGACGTCGGCGGCCACCTGGGCACCGTGGAAGGGCTGACCATCCGCACGGTGCGCCTGCGAGACATCGACGGCATCGTCCACACCATTCCCTTCAGCGAAATCAAAAGCATCAAGAACTACTCCCGGGAATTCGGCTACGCGATTTTCCGGGTAGCGGTGCCGTCCGACATGGACATAGATAGCGCGATAAAACTGATGCGCGAAGTCGGTCAGAAAATGCGCACCGACCCACTGCAACGTCGCAACATCTGGTCGCCACTGGAAATCCAGGGGGTCGAGAGTTTCGAGTCTGGCAATGCGATCCTTCGCGCCCGGTTCAAAACCGCGCCGATCAAACAGTGGGAGGTTTCACGGGCATTCAACCTGTCGCTCAAGCGGCATCTGGATGAGGCGGGCCTGGACCTGGCGACGCCGCGCATGAGTGTTCAGGTTGTTACGGCGACGGGTGAAGCGCAGAAGGAATAGCGATGGCGGCGACTCGGTTTTCTGCGAACTAAACCACATCAACCCCGACATGAATCGCATCATGGCGCCAGAACTCCAGGTCACAGTCGATCAACCGCTCATGCTGATCGTAGTTGACCCGCGCAATGCGCAAACCCGGGCTGCCCACCGAAACGCGTAACGCGGCGGCCGCATCCACCGAGAGCGATGTCGGGACTATTTCGAAACGCACCCGCCCGTAGTGCAAGTCGTAATGCCGTGCGTACAACTCGGTGATCGACTGATTCAAATCGAATTCAAGAATTCCCGGAAAATACAGCGGATTCAAATAGTGCTCCACGTATAACACCAGCCGCCCATCAATACGTCGCGCGCGGCAAATCTGGATCACGCTCGACAGCGCCGGCAACTGCAACCACGCGCACACCGCTGCCGAGGCCGGTTGCAACCGCGCCGAAATCACTTCGGTGGACGGCACACGACCCTGCGCGCTGACCATCGCGTGAAAGTGACTGCGTTGCATCAGGTTATAGGCCAGACGCGGCGGTGAAACGAACCAGCCACGGCGCTCTTCGCGATAAATCTGGCCCTGCGCTTCCAGTTGCAACAACGCCTCGCGCACGGTAATCCGTGTGGTCCCGAACAACTCACTGAGCTTGCGCTCGGCCGGAAGCTTGCTGCCGGGCGCCAACAAACCGTGGTCGAGCTGCTCCTGCAAGACCTGACCAATGGCCGTCACCGCTTTCGTTGCCTCATCACGCATCAAAGTTACCTATCTGGACTAGACCAGCGCTGTTACAGAGCAAAATCGCGTTGTCAAACCGGTTCATCGACATGCTGCAAGCGTAGGCAATGCAGATGACTGATCGATGACAAAGCCACCCAACGGTCATTCCCACGGTTGCCGAAAACCCTGCAATACATCCGCCAAGTCCCTTGCTCACGGGGTCTTTACCCATGGTCTACGCTTACCGTGCACCTGCCAATACCGGGCAAATAACTGTGCTGCCGGGCGACGACCGACATGAAAGTGTCATCGAGCCCGCCTAAATTGGCTCAGGTATTGCTGACCTAGACCAACACAACCGCAATCGCAGCGTTGAAAACGCCCAAAGGAGCTTCGGATGAAAAAGCTTTTCCTGGCATCACTGTTAGGCTCGACCATAGCCATGTGCACCGCCGCCATGGCGGCTGATGATTTGAAAACCCTCGAAGCCGCTGCGAAAGCGGAAGGCGCCGTCAACAGCGTCGGCATGCCCGATGACTGGGCCAACTGGAAAGGCACCTGGGAAGACCTGGCCAAAACCTACGGCCTCAAACACATCGACACCGACATGAGCTCGGCCCAGGAAATTGCCAAGTTCGCCGCTGAAAAAGACAACGCCAGCGCTGACATCGGCGACGTGGGTGCAGCCTTCGGCCCGATCGCGGTCAAGCAAGGCGTGGTGCAACCGTACAAGCCGACGACCTGGGATCAGGTTCCGCCCTGGGCCAAGGACAAGGACGGTAACTGGGCACTGGCCTATACCGGCTCCATCGCGTTTATCATCAACAAAAAACTGCTGCACGGTTCCGAAGTGCCGACCAAGTGGGCTGACCTCAAAACTGGCAAGTACAAAGTTTCCATTGGTGACGTAAGCACCGCGGCCCAGGCTGCAAACGGCGTTCTGTCGGCGGCACTGGCCAACGGCGGCGACGAGAAAAACCTCAAGCCTGCGCTGCTGCTATTCGCCGATCTCGCCAAGCAGGGTCGCCTGTCGATGTCCAACCCGGTCATTGGCGCCATGGAAAAAGGCGAGATCGAAGTCGGCGTGGTCTGGGACTTCAACGGCCTGAGCTACAAGGCCAAGATGGCTAACCCGGATGATTACGTGGTGCTGATCCCGTCCGATGGTTCAGTGATCTCCGGCTACACCACCATCATCAACAAGTACGCGAAAAACCCGAACGCCGCCAAGCTGACCCGCGAATACATTTTCAGCGACGCCGGCCAGATCAACCTGGCAAAAGGCAACGCACGTCCGATCCGTGCCGAGCACATCACACTGCCAGACGACGTGAAGTCCAAGCTGCTGCCTAACGAGCAGTACAAGAACGTGAAGCCGATCAAAGACGCCGACGCATGGGAAAAGACCTCCAAAGCCCTTCCTCAGATGTGGAACGAAGAAGTCATCGTAGAAATGAAGTGATGTCGTAAATCCCTGTGGGAGCGAGCCTGCTCGCGAAAGCGGTTTTACATTCAACATTTAGGTTGACTGGCACACCGCTTTCGCCAGCAAGTCGAATCGTCGCACCGCCGCTCCCACATTGGATCGAGTGAAGCCTGAGTTTCTGAATTTTTGTATTGCGGAGTTTCAGCCCATGAAGCACAACGTCATCCTTGTCGTGCTCGACGGTCTCAACCACGACGTCGCACGCCACACCATGGGGCACTTGCAGGCGTACGTCGGCGCTGGGCGCGCCGCGCTCTACAAACTTGAGTGCGAACTGCCGTCCCTGTCCCGTCCACTCTACGAATGCATTCTCACGGGTGTCCCGCCCATCGAGAGCGGCATCGTTCACAACAATGTCTCGCGCCTGTCCAACCAGCGCAGCATTTATCACTACGCCACGGACGCCGGTCTGATAACTGCCGCAGCGGCGTATCACTGGGTCAGCGAGCTGTATAACCGTTCGCCGTTTGTGGCTGCACGGGATCGTCACACCGATGATGAATTCCTGCCTATCCAGCACGGTCACTTCTACTGGAACGACCACTACCCGGACTCTCACCTGTTCGCCGACGCCGAAAGCCTGCGCCTGCGTCATGCGCCGAATTTTCTCTTGATCCACCCGATGAACATCGACGACGCCGGGCACAAACACGGTCTCGACACCCCGCAATACCGCAACAGCGCGCGCACGGCCGACATTATTCTGGCTGACTACCTGCGCACCTGGCTCGACGCCGGTTATCAAGTGCTGGTGACCGCCGACCACGGCATGAACAACGACCGCTCCCACAACGGCCTGTTGCCGGAAGAGCGCGAAGTGCCGCTGTTTGTCCTCGGTGACGCGTTCAGTCTCAACCCCGACGCCACGCCGAAACAGACCGAAATCTGCGGCACGATTTGCAAATTGCTGGGCGTGGCCCACGACAAACCGGTGTGCCAGGAGCTGCTCAAGTGAATGCCAATACCCGTAGCAAGTGGTTGGCAGCCTTGTGCCTTGTACCTTTCGCCCTGTTTTTTATCGTGTTTGAAATCGCCCCGCTGGTCTGGGTAATGATCAACAGTCTGGAGTCGGAAGAATTCGGCTGGGGACTGGCCAACTTCACCAAGATTTTCAGTTCAAAGTTCTACTTGCAGGCGATCCAGTACAGCCTCGAGATCAGTTTCTGGTCCAGCGTATTCGGGATCATTATCGCGGTGCTGGGTGCCTACTCCCTGCGCCGGGTCGACTCGAAACTGCGTAATTTCGTCAACGCTTTCGCCAACATGACCAGCAACTTCGCCGGCGTGCCCCTGGCCTTCGCGTTCATCATCCTGCTGGGCTTCAACGGCAGCTTCACCATCATGCTCAAGCAGGCCGGGATCATTCAGGATTTCAACCTGTACTCGAAAACCGGGCTGATTATTCTCTACACCTATTTCCAGATTCCGCTCGGCGTGTTGCTGCTCTACCCGGCTTTCGATGCCTTGCGCGAAGACTGGCGTGAGTCCGCCGAATTGCTCGGCGCAAACGGCTGGCAGTTCTGGCGGCATATCGGCTTACCGGTACTGACGCCGGCGTTGCTCGGTACGTTCGTGATCCTGCTGGCCAATGCCCTCGGCGCCTACGCGACGGTTTACGCGCTGACCACCGGCAACTTCAACGTGATGACCATCCGCATCGCGGCGATGGTCTCTGGTGATATTTCCCTGGACCCGAACCTCGCCAGTGCCCTGGCGGTGGTGCTGGTGGCCTTGATGACCCTGGTGACCCTCGTGCATCAGCTGCTGTTGAAGAGGAGCTACCATGTCTCGCGTTGAACTGGGCCCCGTCGGTGTCTATCACCGCATCGTGGTGTACCTGCTGTTTGCCATTCTGTTGTTGCCGCTGATCGGGACGCTGATCTACTCGATCTCCAGCAGTTGGTCGGCGACCATTCTGCCCAGCGGTTTTACCTTCAAATGGTACCTCCAGCTGTGGAGCGACCCGCGCTTCCTCGGTGCGTTCGGTCAGTCACTGCTGGTCTGCGTCGGCTCGTTGCTGTTGTCGGTGGTACTGATTCTGCCATTGCTGTTTGTGGTGCATTACCACTTCCCGAAACTCGACGCCCTGATGAACATTCTGATCCTGCTGCCCTTCGCGGTGCCGCCAGTGGTGTCGTCGGTGGGGCTGTTGCAGCTCTACGGTTCCGGACCGTTCGCGATGGTGGGTACACCGTGGATTTTGATTGGCTGCTATTTCACGATTGCGTCGCCGTTCATGTACCGGGCGATCACCAACAACCTGCAAGCCATCAACCTGCGCGACCTGATGGACGCCGCACAGTTGCTCGGCGCCAGCACCTGGCAAGCGGCGTTCCTGGTGGTGCTGCCAAACCTGCGCAAGGGCTTGATGGTGGCGCTTCTGCTGTCGTTCTCGTTCCTGTTCGGGGAATTCGTGTTCGCCAACATCCTCGTCGGCACCCGCTACGAAACCCTGCAGGTCTACCTCAACAACATGCGCAACAGCAGCGGCCACTTCACCAGTGCGCTGGTGATTTCCTATTTCTTCTTTGTGCTGGTTCTGACCTGGGCGGCCAATATCTTGAACAAGGACAAAAGCGAATGAGCTATGTCAGCGTCCAACATTTGCAAAAAAACTACTCGGGCACCACGGTATTCAGCGACATCAACTGCGAGATCCAGAAGGGTGAGTTCGTCACCCTGCTCGGCCCGTCAGGTTGCGGTAAATCGACACTGTTGCGTTGCATCGCCGGCCTGACCTCGGTCGATGGCGGCAAGATTTTGCTGGAGGGTCAGGACCTCGTTCCATTGAGCCCGCAGAAACGCGGGATCGGCATGGTCTTTCAGAGTTATGCACTGTTCCCGAACATGACCGTGGAACAAAACATCGCCTTTGGCCTGCGGATGCAGAAGGTCAACGCCGACGACAGCCAAAGGCGCGTTGCCGAAGTGCTCAAGCTGGTGGAACTGAACGACTTCGCCGCGCGGTTCCCTCATCAACTGTCTGGTGGTCAGTGCCAGCGTGTGGCCCTCGCCCGCTCGCTGGTCACGCGACCACGACTGTTGTTGCTGGATGAACCGCTGTCGGCCCTCGACGCACGGATTCGCAAGCACTTGCGCGAACAGATCCGTCAGATCCAGCGCGAACTGGGCCTGACCACGATTTTCGTCACACACGATCAGGAAGAAGCGCTGACCATGTCTGACCGGATTTTCCTGATGAATCAGGGAAAGATCGTACAAAGCGGAGACGCCGAAACCCTGTACACCGCGCCTGTGGATGTGTTTGCCGCCGGATTTATCGGCAATTACAACTTGCTGGACGCCGACAGTGCTACAAGGTTGCTGCAACGGCCGATCAACCACCGCATAGCGATTCGCCCGGAAGCCATCGAGCTGAGTCTGAACGGTCAACTGGACGCCCAGGTGCGCAGCCACAGCTTGCTCGGCAACGTGATTCGTTACCGGGTCGAAGCCCGCGGCGTGGAATTGGTGGTGGATGTTCTGAACCGCTCGGCGGCCGACCTGCATCCCGATGGTCAGCGTCTGGCGCTTTCCATCGATCCAGCGGCGCTCTGTGAGGTAGCTTGAAAGCAGTTGCAAGCTTCAAGCTGTAAGCTGCAAGTAAACGACTGATTACCTCTATCCACCTTGCAGCTTGAAGCTTGCCGCTTGAAGCTGTTCTCAGGGAGAACCCACTGATGGCCCTGGCAATTTTTGATCTGGACGAAACCCTGATCCACGGCGACTGCGCCACCCTCTGGAGCGAGCAAATGGGCCGCTTGGGTTGGGTCGACCCTGAGTCGTTCATGCGGCAGAACAATGAGCTGATGGACGCTTACAGCCACGGCAAGTTGCGTATGGAAGAGTACATGGAGTTCAGCCTTGAGCCGATGATCGGCCGGACGCCTGAAGAGGTCGATCACCTGGTCGGGCCATGGGTTGAAGATTTCATCGAGCCAATCATCTTCAGCGACGCTACTAAAGCGATTGCCGCCCATCGCAAGGCTGGCGACCGGATTCTGGTGATATCGGCGTCTGGCACGCACCTGGTGCGGCCGATTGCAGATCGCCTGGGCATTGACGAGATTCTCGGCATTGAACTGGAAGTCGCGCATGGGGTGTACAGCGGCCACACCGTTGGCACGCTGACCTACCGCGAAGGCAAAATCACCCGTCTGCTGGAATGGCTGGATGCGGAAGAGGAAAACCTGGAAGGCGCGAGCTTTTATTCCGACTCACGTAACGATTTGCCGCTGCTTCTGAAGGTGGATTTCCCACACGTGGTAAACCCCGACCCGGTCCTGCTTGAGCACGCCGAAAAAGCCGGCTGGCCGATCCATATCTGGAAGTAACGCAAATCCCCTGTGGGAGCTAGCCTGCTGGCGATGAACGATGACGCGGTTCAGCTGGAAAACCGCGCCATCGTTCATCGCCAGCAGGCTAGTTCTCACAGGTTTTGTGTTGTCAGGTCAGGCTTTCGTCGATCACCAACACCAGTTTCCCCGCCACAGTATTGCTCGCCAACTCCGCAAACGCCGCTTCGGCATCCTTGATCGGGAACGTCCTGGCCAGTTGCGGGCTCAAACGCCCCTCTGCAAACAATGGCCAGACATGCTGGCTCAGATCACTGAACAAGTCCGCCTTGAACTGCTCGTCGCGGTTGCGCAACGTCGAGCCCAGCAGTTGCACACGCTTGGCCAGCACCTGCGCCAGATCCAGTTGTGCCTCACGCCCACCCATCAGGCCGATCAGCACCCAACGTCCATCGCGGGCCAGCAGCTTCAGATTCAGCGCGGCGTAGTTGCCGCCCACTGGATCCAGGATCACATCGAACGGCCCCAGATCATTCAAACTGTCCAGGCCACCCTTGCGCACCACCCCACCCTGCGCCCCCAGTGCTTCACAGTAAGCCAAACGCTCGGCGGAACCGACGCTGACCCAGCACGGATTACCAAACGCCTTGCAGAGCTGAATGGCAGCTGAACCAATTCCACTTGCTCCGGCGTGCAGAAGAACTTTCTCACCCGGTTTGAGCGCAGCCAGCTGAAACAAATTCAGCCAAACGGTCGCATATACTTCTGGCAAGGCGGCCGCCTCGACCAGGGACAGTCCTTCGGGAACCGGCAACACATGCCGCCCGTCGACAACTACTTCTTCGGCCATTCCACCCCCGGCCAGCAAGGCGCAAACCCGATCACCGACCTGCCAGGAAGACCCCGCGCCCACCTCGCTGATCACCCCTGAACACTCAAGACCCAGTACTTGACTGGCTCCCGGCGGGGGTGGATAGAGGCCCGCTTTCTGCAACAAATCGGCACGATTGAGACCCGCTGCCGCCACTCGGATACGAACTTGTCCTACATCGCATGTAGGACTGGGCTCTTCAAGCCACTCCACTTGACCTTCAACGCCTTGCAATGCTTTCACAGTGCCTCCATAGTGAGTCTGGACTGAGCCCGTAGCTGTAGCGCCGGGCTTTCTTGCATTATGCGACCGGTTCTCGTGGATCCGGCGACTTCAAAGACGGCCTAATATGCGTGATCAATTGTCCCCGCGTCGAATCAGCATGAAGCATTTTTTCTCTGGCTCCGCCCTTGCCCTCTGCATCGGTATCGGCCTGTTGCCGCTGTCGACCAATACGTTTGCCGCCAATAGCTGGGACAAGCTTCAGCCTGATCGTGACGAAGTAATCGCCAGTCTGAACGTAGTCGAATTGCTCAAGCGCCATCACTACAGCAAACCGCCGCTCGATGACGCGCGTTCCGTGATCATCTACGACAGCTATCTCAAGCTGCTGGACCCGTCGCGCAGCTACTTCATGGCCAGCGACATTGCCGAATTCGACAAGTGGAAAACCCAGTTTGACGATTTCCTCAAAAGCGGCGACCTCAATGCCGGGTTCACCATTTACAAGCGCTACCTGGACCGCGTCAAGGCGCGTCTGGACTTCGCCCTTGCCGAGTTGAACAAAGGCGTCGACAAGATCGACTTCACCGCCAAGGAAACCTTGCTGATCGACCGCAAGGACGCACCTTGGCTCAAATCCACTGCCGAACTCAACGACCTGTGGCGCAAACGCGTCAAGGACGAAGTGCTGCGGCAAAAGATTGCGGGCAAGGACTCCAAGCAGATTCAGGAAACCTTGATCAAGCGCTACAAGAACCAGTTGGCGCGCCTGGACCAGACCCGTGCGGAAGACATCTTCCAGGCGTACATCAACACCTTCGCCATGTCCTACGACCCGCACACCAACTATCTGTCACCGGATAATGCGGAAAACTTCGACATCAACATGAGTCTGTCCCTGGAGGGCATCGGCGCCGTGTTGCAGAGCGACAACGACCAGGTAAAAGTCGTGCGTCTGGTGCCTGCCGGCCCGGCCGACAAGACCAAAATGGTTGCCCCTGCCGACAAGATCATCGGTGTTGCCCAAGGCAATAAAGAGATGGTCGACGTGGTCGGCTGGCGCCTGGACGAAGTGGTCAAATTGATCCGTGGTCCGAAAGGCACCGTGGTGCGCCTGGAAGTGATTCCGGCCAGCAATGCACCCAACGACCAGACCAGCAAAATCGTGCCGATCACCCGCGAAGCGGTGAAGCTTGAAGATCAGGCGGTGAAGAAGTCGGTCCTCAACCTGAAACAGGATGGCAAGGACTACAAGCTCGGCGTCATCGAGATTCCGGCTTTCTACCTCGACTTCAAAGCTTTCCGTGCAGGCGATCCGGACTACAAGAGCACCACACGCGACGTCAAGAAACTGCTGACCGAGTTGCAGAAAGACAAGGTCGACGGCGTAGTTATCGACCTGCGCAACAACGGCGGCGGTTCCTTGCAGGAAGCCACCGAGCTGACCAGTCTGTTCATCGACAAGGGGCCTACGGTTCTGGTGCGTAACGCCGATGGCCGGGTCGATGTGCTGGAAGATGAAAACCCGGGCGCCTTCTACAAAGGCCCGATGGTGTTGTTGGTCAACCGCTTGTCCGCCTCGGCATCGGAAATTTTTGCCGGCGCCATGCAGGATTACCACCGCGCGCTGATCATCGGTGGCCAGACATTCGGCAAAGGCACCGTGCAGACCATTCAACCGCTGAACCATGGCGAGCTGAAACTGACCCTGGCCAAGTTCTACCGGGTTTCCGGCCAGAGCACCCAGCATCAGGGCGTACTGCCAGATATTGATTACCCGTCGATCATCGACACCAAGGAAATCGGTGAAAGCGCCCTTCCGGAAGCCATGCCGTGGGACACCATCAAACCGGCCATCAAGCCTGCGGTTGATCCGTTCAAGCCGTACATCACACAGCTCAAGTCCGAGCATGACGCTCGCTCGGCCAAAGACGCGGAGTTCGTGTTCATCCGCGACAAGCTGGCCTTGGCGCAGAAGCTGATGGATGAAAAAACCGTTAGCCTCAACGAAGTCGAGCGTCGGGCGCAGCACACCGACATCGAAGCCAAACAGTTGGCGATGGAAAACATCCGTCGCAAGGCCAAAGGCGAAGAGCCGCTCAAAGAGCTGAAAAAAGAAGACGAAGACGCCATCGCGGCCGAGCCGGACAAGACCAAGCCAGAAGACGACGCTTACCTGAGCGAGGCTGGTCGGATCCTGTTGGACTACCTGAAACTCAACACCGCGGTCGCCAAGCACTAAGATGATGGCAAATTAATGCTGGCGCTCTCCGGAGCGTCATCATCTGTCGCGAAATAAGGGACTGGGAGCAACTCTTGAACAAGAGTCTGCTCCCAGTCCTTTTTTATCGCCTAGATATTGTGATCGTTCCCACGCTCCGCGTGGGAATGCCTCCAGGGACGCTCCGCGTTCCAGCTACAGCGCCGGCATCGCGCCGGGCACCCCTGTGACGCAGAGCGTCACGGGCTGCATTCCCACGCGGAGCGTGGGAATGATCTTTCAGCGGCGTTACTCCGAAGCCTGAGCCCGCAACCGCCGCCCGAGCACATCCAGCACATCACACCCATCGCGCAACGGAATGGCGCACAGCAACGCAAAATCACTAAGAATGAACGACTCACACTCAACCGATCCGCGCATCGACATGTTCTCCAGCACCTGCGTGACGGCGCGAATTCGATAGTTGGCGGCGTCGTATAAAACATCGAGCGGCGCGTGGGTATCGACGAACAGCGTGGGCATGTCGGTGCAGTTGCTGGTGAGAGCCATGAAGCGGCTTTTGGGGTGGGGGATTGGTTTTTCGTAGGGGGGATCGGGGTGAAGGGTTTTCATTTTTTCAGACCTTTGGCGGATAAATTTAAGCTACCAACGGCCTTTCCTACGGGCTTGGGTGGCAGCCGTACGCGGGAGTAGGAAACTGAGGTACCCACCAAACTCAGCCACGCCGAAGCGTGCCCCGCGCACAGCCGCCGCGAACGATCTTACGGACACTGATTAAGTGCCGCAATCACACGACAGCGCTGACGCGCGGTGAATACCCAAGGGTTCCTACACCCTGCCACTGCATTTGCAGGGACAGCCAAAGACTATCCATGGATCTCACTTCGCACCAGTTCATGAAAGCCGCTACAAGTTGAAGGAAACTTCCGACGACCTTGCCCAGAAATTTCGCTTCCGTTTCACAAACGTCGCCTACCAAGTGGATTGGTCTTCAAGACTGGCTTTTTGAAGATCGTCTTTCCATTCCAAGGTTGCCAACCGGAAGATATCCTCGAAAAAAGCTCTGGTGTTATCCATCTCATCCCAGCCGCAAGGAAATGACGAATATGCTTCTGGGTCATACGCCAGCAGCGACTTAAAATCATATGCTGCGTCCTGAAGCGCCTCTTCCAAGCACTTATAAAGTAAAAATCGATGTCGGTATGACCGTTTTCTAGTCAGGCAGTACTTGAGTATTAGCTCTTCCCTGTCTGCAGGATTATTGGGATCAAACTGTTCCAACTCCTCCCCAAGGGTCTCTTCGCGATCATAAATATCAAAACACCCTAAAAAATATGAAGGCGTCGGGACGTATGGCTGTTCAGTTCCAGGATCAATAAGCATTTTTTCTCTACTTAATCGGATACAGCGTAAATGGCACGCCGTCATCATCAAATTTCATTTCAAATCCGTCCAAACCGATCAACTTCGGATTTTCTTTTGATTTGGAATTTGGCATGTACCCTTCCCCCGCGCCCGGAAGTCTCATTCTGACAACATCGTTGTCCTCATTGTCTTTCCCCGTGTAACGCGGAAGACCGTTCTTCGTTCTTGTTGTTGCAAGAGTGTAAGCCTCGAGCATCAACTCCCAACTGCTAAATCTGGAGCTTGGATTACCACGTTGGTGCCAGGGTTTTCTACCAGTTATCGGATCCGTACCATCAATAGCTCGCTGCTTCCATTTGGCATCTGGTACTGCTGGACTATGTTTCCCCACCATATGCATGCCCTGGCTTTTATCCAACCGTCTAATTTCATTCTCGGCAAGCTCCGCAGCACTTAACTTACGCTTGGGTAACTCAGGCTCACCCTCATCCACCCTAGTGCCAGTCGTATCATCCGGCGCCCCACACCCAGGCTTATTCGGTGGCGGACAGTTCCCGCTCAACCCCAACGGATCAACCCACCCCGTCGGATTCGGCGTGTA
>NZ_AKJS01000065.1 GCF_000282215.1 Pseudomonas sp. GM21 | reverse complement strand
GCCTGCGAGGCTGCGTTCGGCGGCGCAGCCGTCGTAAACCCAGAGCGCGCGGTTTACGTGAAAAACCGCAGTGCCTGATTTCACGACTGCTTCGCAGCTGAACGCAGCCTCGCGGTGCTCGTCAGCTGCTACACAACGGATCGTGTGTGATTCAGAGGCTGTAGTAGTAACCACGGCTACGCAGGGCCACGATGCGTGGGCGGCCGTCGGGGTGCGGGCCGATTTTTTTGCGCAGGTTGCTGACGTGCATGTCCAGGCTGCGGTCGTACAGGGTCAACTTGCGGCCGAGGGCAATTTGCGCCAGTTCCTGTTTGTCCAGTGGCTCGCCGGGCTGCTTGAGCAGGGCTTCAAGCAAACGGCTTTCGGAGACGGTGAGGGTGAATTCCTGTTCATCGATGCTGACCACACCGCGTACCGGGCTGAAACACAAATCGCCCAGCTCCATGTGGCTGGACACCGCCGCCGGGTGGCTGCGGCGCAACACTGCGCGCAGACGGGCTGTCAGTTCCCGTGGGTCGCAGGGTTTGGCCAGGTAATCGTCCGCGCCAAGTTCCAGGCCGAGGATGCGGTCCAGTGGTTCGCCGCGCGCCGACAGCATCAGTACCGGCAAATCCGGGTGATCGTTGCGCAATTGCTTGAGCAGCTCCAGACCACTGCCGTCCGGCAGCATCACGTCCAGCACCACGGCGGCCGGGGAGGTTTCGGCCAGCGCGCGACGGGCACTCAGGCCATCGTGGCAAGCACGGACCTGAAAACCTTCCTGGCTCAACCAACTGCTCAGGAGCTCGCATAGCTCCTGGTCATCATCAATTAGTAACAGCTCGCTCATGAATCACTCAATTTAGCCATTGCCGACGTTTTCTGGTGGCACCACTGGCGAAGATACCGCACAGCAGGGCCGATAGCGCAACTCCTGCTCCAATGACAAACCACTGCTGCTGATCGGTCAGCAGGCGTGGCAGCGGGTTGCTGGTCTGCGTTTCCTTGAGTTGCAGCTTGAGGCGCTGATTCTCTTGGCGCAACCGGCCCAGTTGAGCGCTTTCGCGTTCGCCATCGGTATTTTGCAATTGTTTGTTCAGTTCTTCTCGTTGCTGTTCGCTTACCTTCAAGCGCTGCTGCAACTCGGCAATCTGGGTGCCGGCGCTCAGCGACAGCGGCGTCGAATTACCGCCCTCGGCGTTATCTTCACCGTGAGCCGGGGCCACCATCGACAACGTCACCAACAACAGACACAACGGACCCTTGCGCATCGCGACTCCTGATTCCAATCGAGTAATTGGGCAGGTTGTCGGCAGGCAAACGAGAATAATGAGCGATTGAGAGCGCGATGAACCGACAAGGTTCACCGCGCGGGGGCATTTTTGGGGGGAAGTTACGGCAGGACTTGCTTGAAGGGCTTGACCAGAACGTTGGCGTAGACGCCTGCGGCGATGTACGGATCAGCGTCGGCCCAGGCTTGTGCAGCGTTCAGGGAATCGAATTCGGCGACGATCAGGCTGCCGGTGAAACCCGCGGCGCCCGGATCATTGCTGTCCACTGCCGGGTGTGGACCGGCCAAAACAATGCGGCCTTCGCCCTTGAGCACTTGCAGGCGCTCAAGATGGGCAGGGCGCGCGGCCAGTCGGGCTTCCAGGGAGTTGGCGACGTCTGTGGCAATAATTGCGTAAAGCATGTCAGTCCTCGGTTTTTGGCGTAGTGGTATCGGCGTCGTGCATGTGGCGGGACAAGTAAATGCCCTGAGCAATCAGGAACAGCAGCGTCATGCCCAGGCTGCCGAAGACTTTGAAGTCGACCCAGTATTCCTGGTAGGTGAACGCGACGAACAGGTTGGCGGCACCGCAAAACAGGAAAAACGCGATCCAGGCGATGTTCAGGCGCGTCCAGACCGGCTCCGGCAGGGTCAGCGCGTGGCCCATGATGCGCTTGATCAACAGGCTGTCACCGATGAAATGGCTGCCAATGAATGCCAGGGCAAACAACCAGTTCACCACGGGCGCTTTCCACTTCAGGAAGGTTTCGCTGTGGAACGCCAGGGTCAGGCTACCAAAGACCAGGCAGGCGATGAGGGTCAGCCACTGGCTCTTCTCCAGCTTGCGCTGCTTGATGAACAGCGTGCCGTAAACCACCAGCGAACTGATGATCAACATTGCGGTGGCGCTGTAGATTCCGCCTACAGTCACCTCGTGACCGGCGATGTCAACGACCCGTGGATCGAGTTTGAAGACGATGAAAAACAGCAAAAGCGGGATGAAATCGATGAATTGTTTCACAGTGGCAGCCAGAAGCAGGATGTGGCGGCATAATAACAAACATATGGGCGCGCGATAGCGCCAGCTGATTTGAGGTAACAAAGTCCTGTGAATGTTGATTTGCACTGCCATAGCACGGCCTCCGATGGCGCCCTGGCGCCTGCGGTTCTGGTTGCGCGTGCGTTCGAGAAAGGCGTGCGAGTCCTGGCCTTGACCGACCACGACACCCTTGAGGGCCTTGATGAGGCCCGCACAGCCGCGACCGCGCTGGGGATGCAACTGGTCAATGGCGTCGAATTGTCCTGCACCTGGGGCGGCGCGACCATTCATGTATTGGGATACGGGTTTGATGTAACGGCGCCGCCGTTGGTCGAGGCGATCGCCAAACTGCACGATGGCCGTTGGCTACGATCCGAAGAAATAAGCCGCAAGCTGGCATTGAAGGGCATGCCGGGCGCGCTGGACGGTGCCCGGGCCATGCAGCAGGAACTGGGTGACAGCGGCAACGCACCGGCCCGCCCGCACTTCGCCGACTGGATGGTGCGGGAAGGGCATGTAAAGGACCGCGCCGAAGCGTTCCGCAAATGGTTGGGCGCCGGCAAGCTGGGCGACGTCAAGCAACACTGGCCGACCCTGGAAGAGACCGTCGAAACCTTGCGTGCCGCCAAGGCCTGGGTCAGCCTGGCGCATCCCTGGCACTACGATTTCACTCGCAGCAAGCGTCGTCGCCTGATTTCTGACTATATTCAAGCCGGAGGCCACGCGATTGAGGTGGTCAATGGCCATCAGCCTGCCGAACAAGTGGGCAGCCTGGCTATTCTTGCTCGTGAGTTCGGTCTGCTGGTCAGCGCCGGCAGTGATTTTCATGGCCCTGGAGGCTGGTCTGAGATCGGTGAATACCGCCCGCTCCCGGAGGATCTGCCACCACTGTGGTGTCGATTCAAACATGACCCAATTATTGCCGCCGTCTGAACAGGTAGAAAATGTGAGTCAATTTTTCCAGATTCATCCGGAAAACCCACAAGCACGCCTGATCAAACAGGCCGTCGAGATCATTCGCAGCGGCGGAGTGGTGGTGTATCCCACAGACTCGTCCTATGCCATTGGTTGCCAGATCGGCGACAAGAATGCCGTGGATCGCGTGCGCCGTTTGCGCGGGCTGGATGACAAACACAACTTCACACTGATTTGCAGCGACCTGTCGCAACTGGGGCTGTTCGCCAAGATCGATACCGGCACGTTCCGCTTGCTCAAGGCGCACCTGCCGGGGCCGTACACCTTCATTCTCAACGCCACCCGCGAAGTCCCGCGGCTGTTGCTGCACCCGAAAAAACGCACCATCGGCCTGCGTGTCCCGAGCCATCCGATTGCGCTGGCGCTGCTGGAACAGCTGGGCGAACCGCTGATGAGCGTGACCCTGATCATGCCCGGCGACATCGACCCGTTGACCGACCCATACGAAATGCGTCAATTGCTTGAACATCAGGTCGACCTGATCATTGACGGCGGTTTCGGCGGGATCAAGGCGTCGACTGTGATCAACCTCGCCGACGGCGAGCCGGAAGTGATCCGTGTCGGTTGCGGCGATCCTTCGCCGTTCATGGCCGAGGCGTAGATGTCAGCAGTAGAACCCGTTGTCGACAGTCAGGCCGGAGCCCAGCAAGAGCTGCCCTTCGCGATGGTGTATGGCCAGGCGGTCCTCGAAATGCCGCTGGACCTGTACATCCCGCCGGATGCACTTGAGGTGTTTCTCGAAGCTTTCGAAGGCCCGCTCGACCTGTTGCTGTACCTGATCCGCAAACAGAACATCAACATCCTCGACATCCCGGTGGCGGAAATCACTCGCCAGTACATGGGCTATGTCGAGTTGATGCAGTCGGTGCGCCTGGAACTGGCCGCCGAGTACCTGGTGATGGCCGCGATGCTGGCCGAGATCAAATCGCGGATGCTGCTGCCGCGAGCCGAAACCATTGAAGATGAAGAAGACGACCCCCGCGCCGAGTTGATCCGCCGCTTGCAGGAATACGAGCGCTTCAAGGCGGCTGCCGAAGGTATCGATGGCCTGAGCCGCGTCGGACGTGACGTGGTGGTGCCCAAGCTGGATGCCCCGGAAGCCCGGGCGCGCAAACTGTTGCCGGACGTGCGTCTATCGGAATTGCTGTTGTCCATGGCCGAGGTCCTGCGCCGTGGCGACATGTTCGAAAGCCACCAGGTCAGCCGCGAGGCGCTGTCCACCCGTGAACGCATGAGCGATGTGCTGGAGCGGCTCAAAGGTGGCGGTTTCGTGCCCTTTGTCGAGCTGTTCACCGCTGAAGAAGGACGACTCGGGGTGGTGGTGACCTTTATGGCGATCCTCGAACTGGTCAAGGAATCCTTGGTCGAGCTGGTGCAGAATGAGCCGTTCGCAGCGATCCACGTGCGGGCCCGAGCCGAATAACGAGTTGAATCATGAACCTGACTGAACCCCGCGAGCTGGCGCCACTGCTTGAAGCCTTTCTGTTGGCCTCGGGAAAACCGCAATCGCTTGAACGCCTGTTCGAACTGTTCGAAGAAGGGGAGCGGCCGGAGCCGCCGGTCTTCAAGAAAGCGCTAACGATTTTGGCCAAGTCCTGTGACGGTCGAGCTTTTGAGCTGAAGGAAGTGGCCTCCGGCTACCGTCTGCAAATCCGCGAAAAGTTCTCGCCGTGGGTCGGGCGTTTGTGGGAAGAGCGGCCGCAGCGTTATTCCCGCGCCATGCTCGAAACCATTGCGCTGATCGCCTATCGCCAGCCGATCACCCGGGGCGAGATCGAAGATGTGCGGGGCGTGGCGGTCAACAGTCAGATCGTCAAGACGCTGATGGAACGTGAGTGGATCCGCATCGTGGGCTACCGCGATGTGCCCGGCAAACCGGCGATGTTCGCGACCACCAAGGCGTTTCTCGATCACTTCAACCTGAAGAACCTCGACGATCTGCCGCCGCTGGCCGAGCTGCGCGAGCTGGAACCGGACCCGGTGCTCGACTTCGACGACGCCCCCGTGCCGGCCAGCCTGCAGGCATTGGCAGACGCCAGCGCCGAACCGGAAGAGCCGAAGGAAGAAACCAGTTTCCACACGCTGTTGCTGGAGCTGGACACCATGGAGGAGGGGCTCAAGACTGACTTCGATGATTTGCTGCGCGATGGCGACATACCTGCGGTTGAGCCTGAGATCGACAGCGAACTTCAGGTCGAGCCCGAAGCCACCGTCGAAGCAGAGCCGGAGCCAGAGCTGGAAGACGACGTGCTGGGTGTCGCCGAGGCTCGCGAAAAACTCCTGGCCGCCGTCGCGGCGCTTGAACAACCGAAACCCGAGCCCGAGCCCGAGTTAAGCGACGAAGAAGCCGAAGCCCGGGCGCTCGCTGAAGCCATTGAAGCCGAACGCCGCGAGTTCGATGACTGACGCAGTCCCTCAAACAATAGAGATCCCTGTGGGAGCGGGGGGTGATGTTTTGAATCAAGCCGAACGCCACCGGTCGGCGGAAAAACAGGTAACTCTGCACTCATCAACTAGTCTCTGATGCGAAATCGCCCGCATGAGCGTATGATTCGCGACCCTTTGGCGATCCCTTCGCCCTAGCGCACAGTTTTACATCGCTTCAGGACGCTCAATTCAGGGCAGCCTGAACAGACCACACCGGGAGGTGCCCAGATGAGTATCAACGACCAGAAAGACGACCAGGAAATCGGCCCGGCAGGCGAAAAACTGCAGAAAGTCCTCGCCCGTATCGGCGTCGGCTCGCGCCGTGACGTAGAAGCCTGGATCAGCCACGGCCGCATCAAGGTCAATGGCAAAGACGCCACGCTCGGTCAGCGTGTCGACATGCACGACGCCATCACCATTGATGGCAAGGTGATCAAGCGCGAAGAAGCCGCCGAGTCGGTACGCCGCGTGATCATGTACAACAAGCCCGACGGTGAAATCTGCACCCGTGTCGACCCGGAAGGCCGTCCGACCGTTTTCGACAAGATGCCGCGCCCGAAAGAAGGTCGCTGGATCAATATCGGCCGTCTGGACATCAACACCACTGGTCTGCTGATGTTCACCACCGACGGTGAACTGGCCAACCGCCTGATGCACCCTTCCTACGAAATGGACCGTGAATACGCGGTACGTGTACGTGGCGAAGTGGACGACGAGATGATCGAGCGTCTGAAAGCAGGCGTCGTCCTCGAAGACGGCCCGGCCAAGTTCACCGACATCAAGCAGGCGCCAGGCGGCGAAGGTTTCAACCACTGGTACCACTGCGTGGTGATGGAAGGTCGTAACCGCGAAGTTCGTCGTCTGTGGGAATCCCAGGGCCTGGTGGTCAGCCGTTTGAAGCGCGTGCGTTTCGGTCCGGTATTCCTCAACTCCGACCTGCCGATGGGCCGCTGGCGCGAAATGAGCCAGTACGAAGTCGACATTCTGAGTGCTGAAGTTGGCCTGACGCCGGTAGCGATGCCGCAGATGAACGCCAAGAGCAAAGACAAGCTTGATCGCATGCAGCGTAAATCGTCGCGTCCGATGGGCAAGACCGAGCGTGTGCGTACGTTGCGTCCAGCAGCCGGTGGCCAGCCATCTGTTGCTCCGCGTGATTCCCGTGAACCGCATATCGAAGGCGAGCGTCCAGCCCGAAAACCAGCAGCACCTCGTGCTGATGGCGAGCGCGGTCCACGCACACCACGTCCAGCCAATGGTCGCACCGAGCGCGGCGAAGGCCGTGGTGCGCCAAGCGGCGGTCGCAGCGATCGCGCTCCGGCGGGTCGTGGTGAGTCGGGTCGCGGTACGCCAGTAGCAGACCGTCCTGCCGACACCAAGCGTCCGGCCAAGCCAGCGCCGAAGAAACGCCCAGGCATCGTCCTGGTCGACAAGGACGCGCCATCGGGCAAGCGCCGTGGTGCACCAGCCGGTTCGGGCCAGCGTCCGGGCTTTGGTCGTCGCAAGCCTGAGTAATCGGTAAGCGCTGCATAAAAAACGCCATCCCTCGGGGTGGCGTTTTTTTTTGTCTGGCTTTAAGTGTTGTGGTGAATAGTCGGGCGTCATCGCGAGCAGGCTCGCTCCCACAGTTGATCGCATTCCAATGTGGGAGCGAGCCTGCTCGCGAAGGCGCCAGTAGTGACACCGTCGTATATGTGCAGTCGTCTGACTGACGAATCCGATCAGGAAAATATTCGTTACGGCATGTAAAGAAATCCTGACGAAATCTTGCCTGAAACGCCATGAGTTTACGTTCACGGAAGGGGTGTAAGGAAAATCTGCCGAAATCAATCTGCGTGCCGCTCTCCCAAGGCTCTGGACTGCTTGTTTCAGCGGCGCGGGCAGGGTCAGATGCGCCACATGCCTGTCGTGCAGGTGCATAACAAGAAGGAGGCGCAATGTACGCCGTGACTCATCCCCATCTCCTATCGAGGGGCGATTTTTCGATTGCTCCCGTCACTGACCCGCAAAGGTCTGACTCCATTTTTGCAGCCGCCCGAGACGCTCGGGGTGGACACAGGCAATCCCGGCAAACGACACGCTGATCCAGCGGGTCTGGCAGCAGGGGGTTACAGGTGTACAATGCGCCGCGTTTTAACTGTGACCTCCTGCGCACCAGCGCAAACCTCAAGGCTATCCGCCTTGTTCACTCCGCCGCGCCACAAGCGTGTCGGGTTCGATTTCGTCACAGATAAAAACAAACAGGTGACGCATGAACGTTGTAAATACGCAGAACGTGAGACCCTTTTCATGAGTGGACAAACCTCGCAGTCAGGCGAGCTCAAGCGCGGCCTGAAAAATCGCCACATTCAATTGATTGCCCTCGGTGGCGCGATCGGTACCGGCTTGTTCCTTGGCTCGGCCGGGGTACTGAAATCCGCCGGCCCGTCGATGATCCTCGGCTACGCCATCTGCGGCTTCATTGCGTTCATGATCATGCGCCAGCTCGGCGAAATGATCGTTGAAGAGCCCGTCGCCGGTTCATTCAGCCACTTCGCGCACAAATACTGGGGCGGTTTTGCCGGCTTCCTGTCGGGCTGGAACTGCTGGATCCTGTACATCCTGGTGGGCATGTCGGAGCTGACCGCGGTCGGCAAATACATCCACTACTGGGCGCCGGACATCCCGACCTGGGTCTCGGCCGCCGGGTTCTTCGTGCTGATCAATCTGATCAACCTGGCCAACGTCAAAGTCTTTGGCGAGGCCGAGTTCTGGTTTGCGATCATCAAGGTGGTTGCCATCGTGGGCATGATTGCCCTGGGCAGCTACCTGTTGGTCAGCGGTAATGGCGGCCCGCAAGCGGCGGTCAGCAACCTGTGGTCCCACGGTGGTTTCTTCCCCAATGGCGTCAGCGGTCTGGTGATGGCCATGGCGATCATCATGTTCTCCTTCGGCGGCCTGGAAATGCTCGGTTTCACCGCTGCTGAAGCCGACAAGCCGAAAACCGTGATCCCGAAAGCCATCAACCAGGTGATCTACCGGATCCTGATTTTCTACATCGGCGCGCTGGTCATTCTGCTGTCGCTGACGCCATGGGACAGCTTGCTGGCGACCCTGAACGCCTCGGGTGATTCCTACAGCGGCAGCCCGTTCGTGCAAGTGTTCTCGATGCTCGGCAGCAACACCGCCGCGCACATCCTCAACTTCGTGGTATTGACCGCGGCATTGTCGGTGTACAACAGCGGCACCTACTGCAACAGCCGCATGCTGCTGGGCATGGCCGAGCAGGGCGATGCGCCGAAGGCGTTGTCGAAGATCGACAAGCGTGGCGTACCGGTGCGTTCGATCCTCGCCTCGGCGGCGGTAACGCTGATCGCGGTGCTGTTGAACTACCTGATCCCGCAAAACGCGCTGGAACTGCTGATGTCGCTGGTGGTTGCAACCCTGGTGATCAACTGGGCGATGATCAGCTTCTCGCACTTCAAGTTCCGCCAACACATGAACAAGACCAAACAAACGCCGCTGTTCAAGGCGCTGTGGTACCCGTACGGGAACTATGTCTGCCTGGCGTTCGTCGTGTTCATCCTGGGCGTGATGCTGCTGATTCCGGGGATCCAGGTCTCGGTGTACGCGATTCCGGTGTGGGTCGTGTTCATGTGGGTCTGCTACGGCATCAAGAACAAGCGCAGCGCCCAACACGCACTGCACGCAGCAGGCTCAAGCGCGAAGTAAACGCAGAGCGCAGAAACAACAAACCCGGCCAATGTGCCGGGTTTTTTGTTCTTGTTGCGTTAACTTTAGATTGCGCTGTAATCCCGTTCCTACATAAGCATTCATCGTTTACTACAGTGATTTCTGAAATTTCCAAAAGGTTGGCTGATGCTAGTTAATTCAGAAGCTGCCTACACCCTGCCTAATGCTTTTTTTGCCATAGTCTGCCGCTTTGAATACATCAAGGATTAGTGCTAATGGCCAGTCACAGCTACATGAGTATTACCGGTAAGCGACAAGGGCTTATTTCTGCCGGCTGTTCAGGCCAAAGCTCACTTGGTAACAAGTGCCAGTTCGCGCATCAGGACGAAATCATGGTGCTGGCTTATTCGCACGATATGGTCACCGGTAATGATGGGAGTATCGCAGGTGCTCGCGGCCAGCACAGGCCTGTCATGATTACCAAGGCTATCGATAAGTCATCGCCTCTATTAGCCAGTGCACTGCATGAGCGTGAAGAGGTTGAGTGTATTATTAATCTCTATCGCACCGCCTCTGCTGGGGGGCAGGAGCGATATTATTCAATACATCTTACTGGTGCGCGTATTGCGCATATCACTCAGCAAGTCCCACACGCAATACGTATGAACGACGCAGAGCCAGGTATTTCGGTCATTGGTAATTCAGCAGGGCTAGGTGTAGTTCCGGGGGGAGTGATGGTCGGGCATGGTGTAAATAATATTTATGAAGGCTTGGGTAATATTTATCATGGGCCGGGAACTTCAGGGTCGGTCGGGCCTGTCAGGCGTCTCTACAGAGCTTTATTTGACGACGCGCGAGGTGATATTGCTTATTATTCTGTAGATTTAATTGCTTCAGGGTACGGAATTTCTAGGAAGGTACTGAAGCCTGGAGCGGTGGAGCTATTCAGGCGTGACCCAATAAACTACGAGAGAGCTTTCCGGCAAACGGGAAAACTGGCGTTGGCTTTCGAGGCGTTAGTCGATTTTCTGACCATCAATACAATGTTTTCAGAAGAAGAGTCATCGCGTTGAGGTGGTGTGTTGTGAGGAGCGAGCTATTTATGTTTTTCCACGCATTCTTGGAAAGTAAAAAACCAATCCCAAAAAAACAATAATTGCATATGCTGCCAAATAGGTAGCATCTAAATATTCTTCATCTATGTGGATTATTTTTCTTATGCCGAATACGATTAGCCCGGTCGGCAGTCCGGAGCCGGCTAAAACCATGAGGGTTACTGAAATATAGTATCTAATATTTTCAAGGTTCATTATTTAACATATTTTGTCGATGTGAGATCCTAGATTAATATTGCCGTTCGAAACAATGCAACTCACACTTCGAAAATCTGAGAGTGCTGTAAGAAAAGTCTCGTGTGCTTTAATTCATTTCGCCTGCACCTGTGATTGTCTGCAAATCAGAACCTCGCTCGCGGTATCCTGACCACCCTGAACTCGGACGCTTTTCCATGCTGGTAATTTCCAACAATGTGCATCTGCCGGATGCCGAGATCGAGTTGACGGCCATCCGCGCGCAGGGCGCCGGCGGGCAGAACGTCAACAAGGTGTCCACCGCCGTGCACCTGCGCTTCGACATTCCGGCCTCGTCCTTGCCCGAGTTCTACAAGGAGCGGCTGCTGGCGCTGCGCGACAGTCGCATCACCAGCGAAGGTGTGTTGATCATCAAGGCCCAGCAGTACCGCACGCAGGAGGCCAATCGCGCGGATGCGTTGGAGAGATTGACCGAGTTGATCCTCAGTGCGACCAAGGTCGAGAAGAAGCGCCGCCCGACCAAGCCGACCCTCGGTTCGAAGAAACGACGGCTCGAATCGAAGACCAAGCGCGGGAGCATCAAGGCCGGGCGCGGCAAGGTCGATTTTTAACGTGACTCGCGCGCTTCGCGTTGCTTGGGGGCTTGCCGGTACAAGTAAACGCTCAATGCCAAACCGCTCAGCGCGGCAATCGCGGCGAACAAAAAAATCGAAGCAAAACCAAACCCGGCCGCAATGGCCCCCGCCAGTGGCCCGGTAATCCCCAGCGACAAATCAATGAACAGCGAATAAGCCCCGACAGCCGCACCACGGCTGGAGGCGGGTACCAGGTTGACCGCCTCCACGCCCAGCGCCGGAAACACCAGCGAAAAACCGAAACCGCTCAGCGCCGCACCGGCCAGCGCCCAATGGGCATCCGGCGCCAGCCACAGCAGCAGCAACCCCAGGGTTTCCACGGACAGACAGGCAATAGCCACGCGAAAACCGCCTAGGCGATTGATCAGGTTGCCAAACAGCAGGCGCGCACCGATGAAACTGGCGCCGAACAAGCTCAGGCACAACACCGCGTTGTCCCAATGCTGCGTGGCGTAATACAAGGTGATGAAGGTGGCGATGGTGCCAAAACCGATGGAGCCCAGCGCCAATCCACACCCGTGGGGCAGTACCCGCCCCAGCACATGCATGAACGGCAAGCGCTCACCGACCACGATCGGCGCAGCGGTTTTTGGCCAGGCCAGTGCCAGCCCGAGAACGGCCAACAGCACAATGCTCACGCCCATGCTCCACAAACCTAACTGATGTACCAGCAACACGCCCAATGGCGCGCCGATGGCCAGTGCGCCGTAGCTGGCGATGCCGTTCCAGGAAATCACCTTGGCGGTGTTTGCCGCACCCACCCGGCCGATGCCCCAGCCAATCGATCCCGAGCCGACCAGACTTTCGGCGCTGCCGAGCACCAGGCGGCCGATCAGCAGGCTGATCAGGCTCAGTGTCGGCAGGCTCTGAGTCCAGGCGGAAATCAGCATGAACACACCGCTCAAGCCGCAACCGGCCAGGCCGTACATCACCGCCAGTTTGCTGCCCTTGTTGTCGATGATTTTGCCGGCATAAGGGCGGCTGAGCAGGGTGGCCAGGTATTGCACACTGATCACCAGCCCGGCGATGACCGCGCCGAAACCGAGGTCGCTGTGGACGTAGCCGGGCAATACGGCCAGGGGAATGCCGATATTCAGGTAGCCGATGAAGGTAAACAGGACGATGGAAACGACTTGCAGCGTGACCGCCAGGGGGCGCTGGTTTTCAGACATGGGTAAAGGTCCACGGGAAAGCAGGATAGATAGGCTGCTTATGATAGCGGCGCGAGCGGCTGCGGGTCGTGGAAAAAGTAAAACTATTTGCCGGGCGACAGGGATCAGGGTTTGGGGGGGGCAACCAGTTGCGTCGTGACCAAGGCGGCCAGGGCATTTTCTTGAGTGCCGAAACGTGCGAGTAGCGCGGCTTGTTTCTCGGGGGAGAGGCGATTCCAGATATCGATCATCTTCTCGGCGGTGCCGATCAGGACGCTGGCCTGGATTTCATTGAATTCGTCGGTCATGGCGTGTAGCTCAAGGTTCAGGCGGTGTGGAAAGCGCATGTTAGCGCTTTCCACACGGTCTGGCATTGCAGGTGTTTCAGTCGTCGCTGTCGGCCTGGCGGCGTTCAGTGGCTTGTTTCGGTTCGGGCTGTTGGGCGCCGGCTTGTTGCGTGGTTGTCTGCTCAGTTTCGTGCAGGCTTGGGAAGGGGAGATTAGGGATCTCGTGCATGGTTCGCGCTCCTCGCAAAGTCTGTTGATAGATCTGGTAGATCCGCGCTTGTACAAAGCCTGGGCAGGATACAGCAGTAAAAATGACAAGCAGACTTTTATCTGGGATTTCTGCGACCAATGGCCGCAGGGAGGGAAGAATCGGGATTGGGTAGCAGCTGCCGAGCCTGCGAGGCTGCGTTCG
>NZ_AKJS01000064.1 GCF_000282215.1 Pseudomonas sp. GM21 | reverse complement strand
AACTATCCTGACACCGGGGGCTTGGGCCATATTATTTTTTTGGTACTAGCCCTGGCCAGCCACTAGCCAGTCTAGAGGATCTAAAAACCGCCAAACACACAAAAGGTGATGCTGCCGGTTTAAAATCAGAAAGGCCGAATATTCGCATATTGAACAAAGGCAGCTTCATTGAATTGAAAACCATACATGAGTTATACAGCCAACTATTTGGAAACGCCTGATAGTATCCCCTTAACCGTTTACCTATCCCTTATCGTAAGGGGAAACGGTATCCTGTCTGTTGGCGCCGACGCCGAACTGATCCAGTTGCCAAGATGTCACTGACCCAGTCAGTTCGTCCGGAACGAATTATCTACGCGAGATTTCTGCAGATTTAGAGGTGGGTCAGTCTTACTTCAGCACTGCGTCCGCGTCAACAGCACTGTGCACCGTCATAAATTGTCTCAGCTTAAGCCCGTCCCATTGTTGAAATCGTTTCCTTTTGCCGGTACTTGTAGGTCACCAATGTCAGCACAGAAAGCACCCATGCACGCAAGATTCAGAGTAATTGAAACCACCACACTGGTGGATGGCAGCAAGCGATACAGGGTTGTTGATCTTGTCGAGGGAGGGGCAGCCAGCAAGCATGGCGTGCCCCCGGTGTCAGGATAGTTG
>NZ_AKJS01000063.1 GCF_000282215.1 Pseudomonas sp. GM21 | reverse complement strand
GTAAGGGCCGCACGGTCAATGCTCGGTTTGCCGTGATGTGTGCGCACTATTTGTTTGATCCGGACTTCTGCAACGTGGCCTCGGGCTGGGAGAAAGGCATCGTCGAAAAGAACGTCCAGGACAGCCGGCGACGCATCTGGCTCGATGCTCAAGATTGCATGTTCCACACCTTCGAAGAACTGAATGTCTGGCTTGGACAACGCTGTCGTGCGCTCTGGAACGAGTTGCTGCACCCACAGTACAACGGGCTGACGGTGGCGGACGTCCTGGAACTGGAACGGGTGGAAATGATGCCTATGCCCACGGCCTTTGACGGCTATGTCGAACGCACGGTGCGGGTCTCCAGCACCTGTCTGATCAGCGTGACGCGAAATCGCTACTCGGTGCCGTGTGAACGGGTCGGTCAGTGGGTCAGCAGCCGCCTGTATCCCTCCCGGGTAGTGGTCATCGCCGATGAAACGATAATTGCCAGTCACGAGCGCCTCTTTGATCGAGACCAGGTCAGTTTTGACTGGCAGCATTACATCCCACTCATCGAACGCAAGCCTGGTGCGCTACGCAATGGCGCTCCGTTTGCCGATCTGCCGAAGCCATTGCTGCTTCTCAAGCGTGGTCTGAGACGTCACACCAATGGTGATCGAGTCATGACGCAGGTACTGGCTGCGGTTCCCGTCGCCGGGCTCGATGCCGTGTTGGTGGCTGTTGAGTTGGTACTTGAATCAGGCAGCTTGAGCGCTGATCACATCCTGAATGTCCTGGCTCGACTGACATCGACAGCAGCCCCTCCATCTGCCGAAACCAGTCTTCAACTCAAGGTCGCGCCTGTCGCCAATACGGCGCGCTACGACCGGCTCCGTACCACCGATGAGGAGACTCGCAATGCGTGATCTTATGGCGGAACTCAAAGAACTGCGGCTGCATGGCATGGCCAGCGCTTGGGAAGAGCTGGCGTCCCAAGGAGAAGCTTCGACGGCGTCGTCGAAATGGCTGCTCGAAC
>NZ_AKJS01000062.1 GCF_000282215.1 Pseudomonas sp. GM21 | reverse complement strand
GTTCGAGCAGCCATTTCGACGAGGTCGTTGAGGATTCTCCTTGCGAGGCCAGCTCTTCCCAGGCGCTGGCCATGCCATGCAGTCGCAGTTCTTTGAGTTCCGCCATAAGATCACGCATTGCGAGTCTCCTCATCGGTGGTACGGAGCCGGTCGTAGCGTGCCGTATTGGCGACAGGCGCTATCTTGAGTTGAAGGCTGGTTTCGGCGGACGGAGGGGCGGCTGTCGATGTCAGTCGAGCCAGGACATTCAGGATGTGTTCGGCGCTCAAGCTGCCTGATTCAAGTACCAACTCCACAGCCACCAACACGGCATCGAGCCCGGCGATGGGAACAGCAGCCAGTACCTGCGTCATGACTCGATCACCGTTGGTGTGACGCCTCAGACCGCGCTTTAGCAGTTGCAACGGCTTCGGCAGATCGGCAAACGGAGCGCCATTGCGCAGCGCTCCGGGCTTGCGTTCTATGAGTGGGATGTAATGCTGCCAGTCAAAACTGACCTGGTCTCGATCAAAGAGGCGCTCGTGACTGGCAATCATCGTTTCATCGGCGATGACCACTACCCGGGAGGGATACAGGCGGCTGCTGACCCACTGACCGACCCGCTCACACGGCACCGAGTAGCGATTTCGCGTCACGCTGATCAGACAGGTGCTGGAGACCCGCACAGTGCGTTCGACATAGCCGTCAAAGGCCGTGGGCATTGGCATCATTTCCACCCGTTCCAGTTCCAGGACGTCCGCTACCGTCAGCCCGTTGTACTGCGGGTGAAGCAGCTCGCTCCAGAGCGCACGACAGCGTTGGCCGAGCCAGACATTCAGTTCTTCAAAGGTGTGGAACATACAATCTTGAGCATCGAGCCAGATGCGTCGCCGGCTGTCCTGGACGTTCTTTTCGACGATGCCTTTTTCCCAGCCGGAGGCCACGTTGCAGAAGTCTGAGTCGAACAGGTAGTGTGCGCACATCACGGCAAACCGGGCATTGACCGTGCGGCCCTTACCCTTGTTGACCTTGTCGACAGCTGTCTTCATGTTGTCGTAGATGCCGCGACGCGGCACCCCACCTAACGCGCCAAACGAGCGGG
>NZ_AKJS01000061.1 GCF_000282215.1 Pseudomonas sp. GM21 | reverse complement strand
ACAGAATTCAGTACACCCTCGGCTGGCCAGATACCAGTCATTACCTTCCTGCTGCAACTGGAAACGATAGGCGCCAGCATCAACGGTATTACCAAACAGATTGAAGTTACCATCACCGCCATTGCCATCCACCAGCATCAAACTCTGTGCCGCACCAACAGGATCAGCGCCCGAATCGGCGACCACCAGCGTATGGTTTCCGCTGACCGCCCCGTGCAACTTGAGCGAATCACCTTGCCGGGACGCCAGATCAGTGTTCATCACGAAGTGGCCATTGCCGCTCAGCGGATCGTCGATGGTCAGAGTGTGAAAGCTGTCGACCACACGAGCGAACCTGACGACGCCATCTAACTGATTGTTTCCACTGAGAGCCGCGTTACCCCTGAGGTTCAACTCGCCGCCCTGATGGATAGTTGTGTCAATGGCTTCGACGCCATTCCCCAACACTATCACCCCCCCGTCATTGACCCTGGTGCGAATGGCTTTGGCCGAGTTGGTTACGGTCATAACACCATTTTTTACAGTGCTGTCCTGGGCCACAGCGTCGTCGTAGAGATCCAGGGTTCCCCCGTCGACGGTTGTGCCAATGGCTTTGCTCGAGTTGGTTACGGTCATAACACCATTTTTTACAGTGCTGTCCTGGGCCACAGCGGCGTTATAGAGATTCAGCGCGCCCCCCTCGACTTTGGTGCCAAAGGCTTTGTTGTTGTGCCTTACCGGCGTTTTTCAAGGTAGT
>NZ_AKJS01000060.1 GCF_000282215.1 Pseudomonas sp. GM21 | reverse complement strand
GGCGGCCGCCGCCGATGCCAGGCGTGTGACCGTGGTGACGTTCAGTTGAATCAGTTTTTCCAGTTGCTCCATGTCAGCATTCGCCAGCAGGCCATCCGCCGCGACACCGGCGTTGTTCAGCAACAGGCTGATACTCGAATCACTGCGAAGGCGTTGTTCGACCTTGAGCACATCATCCCTTTGAGTCAGGTCTGCCTTGAGCACTTCCACCTGAACACCGTGCTCGACGCGCAAATTGCTCGCTGCAGCCTCAAGACGCTGCTCGTCCCGAGCAACCAACAACAAATCAAAACCACGCGCTGCCAACCGCTCGGCGTAAATCGCACCGATACCGGAAGATGCACCGGTGACGAGGGCTGTACCTTGGGACTGGGTGGAAGTCATGACTGTGCTCCAGGGAAGATGGCTGGGGAAGTGAGCGCCTCAATGACAGTACGCTTCAGCATGAATTATAGGCATAATTCAAACAGATTATGATAGCCGTAATTTTTTATTGAGCGATGAAAGGCGCTCCACTACACCTGTCGTCAGAATCGAGTAGGAGGCGGATTTACATCCGTCGTCCTCTCACACCACCGTACGTACGGTACCGTATACGGCGGATCAGCGTGAGCACCCGCTTGTCTTCGATTTGACGCTCGATGTACGCCATCAATACATCGTGGTTGACCCGATCAAAGAACTTCTCCAGATCAAGTTCCACGCACCAGCGATGACCCGCCGCCACATGACCACGGGGCAGTTTCGATGGCTTGGTGAGCGCTTCTGCCTGGACGAAAACCGTAGCTATAGTCCGAGAACAGCGGATCGAAGATCGGCGTGAGCTGTTGCAGCAGAGCCTGTTGGATAAGGCCATCCACAACGCAGGGAATACCCAGTTGCCGTGTTCCGCCTTTGGGTTTGGAGATGTCGACGGCGCGTACACCTTGCGGATGATACTCGCCGGCCAACAACCGAGTCTTGAGAATCGGCCAATACTGTTTCATGTAGCCCGCCAACTGGTCGACCGTCATGCCATCGGCACCCGGTGCGCCCTTGTTGCTGACTACGCGTTGATACGCACGCCTAAGGTTGGCCGATGCAAGTAAGAACTCAAGTGGAGCATG
>NZ_AKJS01000059.1 GCF_000282215.1 Pseudomonas sp. GM21 | reverse complement strand
AACCTTCACCGTTTCCAGTCTCGGTGGAATTGGCGGTACCGGTTTTACGCCGATTATCAATGCGCCTGAAGTGGCGATCCTTGGCGTCACTCGCGCGCAAATCAGGCCGGTTTGGGATGGTAATTCATTTGCCCCCCGCCTGATTCTGCCCCTGGCACTTTCCTGGGATCACCGTGTCGTGGATGGCGCGGCGGCGGCACGTTTCCTCCAGCATTTGGCGGCTCTGTTGGCTGATTTCCGTCGAATTACTCTTTGAGGGAGAGCACATGAGTCAGGTTATTGAAGTGAAGATGCCAGGCATCGGCGATGCCGCCGCCATGCCGGTGATTGAGGTGCTGGTCAAAGTCGGCGATGTGGTGGCTGTCGATGACGCCATCTGCACGCTGGAATCCGACAAGGCGACGATGGATGTGCCTTCTTCAGCCGCCGGTGTGGTCAAGGAAGTGCTGGTCAAGGTCGGCGAGAACGTGGCCGAAGGCGCGGTGTTGTTGACGCTGGAGTTGAATGATGTTGCAGCCCGGCCTTTGCCATCAGCAATAGCAGCTTCATCGCCGGCGTCGGTGCCAGCAGTGACTTCAACCGGCTCCCGCAACGCTGATCTGGAGTGCGACGTGCTCGTTTTGGGGGGTGGCCCTGGCGGTTACTCCGCTGCGTTTCGCTCAGCCGATCTGGGCCAGAAAACCATCGTGGTGGAGCGCTATGCTTCGCTGGGTGGTGTGTGCCTGAACGTTGGCTGCATCCCCTCCAAAGCGTTGCTGCATATCGCTTCGGTGATGGAGGAAGTCCCGCATTTGGCACCACTGGGTATCGACTTTGGCGCAGGCCAGGTGGATATCGACAAGTTGCGCGTTCACAAAGAATCGGTGGTCAACAAGCTGACTGGCGGGCTCGCCGGGATGGCAAAGGGCCGCAAAGTTGAGGTCGTGCGCGGCTTCGGGCGCTTCCTCGATCCGCACCATATCGAGGTCGCACTCTGTTCGGGTTCCGGCCAGAAACAGACAGGTGAAAAGCAGGTCATTCGCTTCAAACAGTGCGTGATTGCCGCCGGCAGCCAAGCAGTCAAGCTGCCCTTTATGCCGCAGGATCCGCGCATCGTCGACTCCACCGGTGCCCTGGAACTCAGGGCGGTGCCCAAGCGCTTGTTGGTGGTGGGCGGCGGGATTATCGGGCTGGAGATGGCAACCATCTATTCAGCCCTTGGCGCACGCATCGATGTGGTCGAGATGCTTGACGGCTTGATGCAAGGGCCTGATCGCGATTTGGTCAAGGTCTGGGAAAAGCACAACAGCCACCGTTTCGATCAAGTGATGTTGAAAACCCGCACGGTGAAAGCCGAGTCCAGCGAGCAGGGCATTTGGGTGACATTCGAGGGTGAAAAAGCCCCCTCCGAGCCGCAATGCTATGACCTGGTATTGGTCGCTGTCGGCCGCAAACCCAATGGCGACCAAATCGATGCCGACAAGGCGGGTATCAACGTCGGTGAGCGTGGGTTCATCTCCGTGGACAAGCAAATGCGCACCAACGTACCGCACATCTTCGCGATCGGCGACATCGTTGGCCAGCCCATGCTTGCTCACAAAGCGGTCCATGAAGGGCATGTCGCCGCTGAAGTGGCAGCAGGTGAAGCCTTGAACAATTCAGAGCTTGCTCGCAGCCGTTTTGATGCGTTGCAGATTCCGGGCGTTGCCTACACCAACCCAGAAGTTGCCTGGGCCGGACTTACTCAGCAAGAAGCCAAGGACAAAGGTATCAAAGTCGAGGCCGCGGTTTTCCCGTGGGCCGCGTCTGGACGCGCGATTGCCAATGGCCGAGATGAAGGCTTCACCAAGCTTTTGTTTGATGCAGAAACTCATCGGGTGGTCGGCGGAGGCATCGTCGGCACTGGTGCGGGCGATCTGATCAGCGAGGTGTGCCTGGCCATCGAAATGGGCGCCGATGCCGTGGATATCGGCAAGACCATCCATCCTCATCCGACTTTGGGTGAGACCGTGGGGATGGCGGCGGAAGTCGCCCATGGCAGTTGCACCGACTTGCCGGCGGCACGTCGCAAAGAAGCCTGATAACAGAACACGTGGCGCAGGAGACGAGAATGAACGGTTGCAACAAGACAAGCACAGTTGACTTGACCCAATGGGTGGGCCGAGGGGAACTGCGTGCCGACCGCATCGATCAACGTATTGTCCAGGCGCTGGCCGCCACGCTTGATCTGGATCCCGATGGTTTGGAAGTGGGTGCCGAGTTGCCGCCCCTGTGGCACTGGGTGTACTTCACGCCCAACGCCCGGGCCAGCGAAATTGGCATCGACGGCCATCCGAAACGCGGTGGTTTCCTGCCGCCGGTGGACCTGCCCAACCGTATGTGGGCAGGCGGCCGCCTGAGTTTCGAGCAGCCACTGCGGGTCGGCGAGGCCGTTACCAGGATTTCCCGCATTGCACACTGCGAACGCAAAACCGGACGCAATGGCGAGTTGGTGTTCGTGACCGTGGAGCACACGGTCTCCGGTGAGCG
>NZ_AKJS01000058.1 GCF_000282215.1 Pseudomonas sp. GM21 | reverse complement strand
TTTCCTCGACCAGTTGCCCCAAACCGTTCCAGACAAACACATGCCGACTGGTGTCCGGGTAGCGGATCGACAGCAGCCGACCTTTTTCGTCGTAGTGGTAATGGGTGATCTGGCCGTCAGGATCGGTCGCTTCGGTAATGTCCCCCTGGGCATTGCGCAGATACTTCCACACCGCTTTGCCGCGATAGCGCGCATGCAGGAAACCGTTGCGATACTCGTAGGCCGTTGGCTCGTCTTGCGGCGGAACCAGCGCCACCAGCCGTCCGACTTCGTCGTAGCGGTATTCAGTCACCGCCCCGAGCGGGTCCTGCTCGGCGATCAGCCGGCCATCATCGTCGTAAGCCTTGAGCTGCTCACCGCCGTCCAGGTCGACCTTGCGCACCAGACGTGCGCGCTCGTCGTGGACGTAAACCTCTTCGCTGCCATCGAGGTTGTGGACGGTGACGCTACCGGCGTCATCCCAGACATAACGCGCGTCCATCTGCGCAAACGAGGCCCAGTGGCGGATGCAGCGCGCGGACTTGCCGGAGCGTTCCCACTCCCAGAAAAAACGCGCCCCGCCGGCCAGTTGCCGCTGGAGGATGACGTGTTGGTCGTCGTAGTCGTAGCGTTCGCTTTCACCGGCGGCGTTGCTGGCTTCGATCAGTTGTGCGCGTTCGTCGTAGGTGTAACTGACCAGGGTTTGCTCGGTTTTCCAGCACTCCTCAAGGGTTTGCGCGGGGATAAACACCTGGTAGTCGACGGCGACTAAATGGTTGCGTTCATAACGCAAGCGCAAGGCGCGGCCGGCGCCGTTGTCGAGGCGCTGGATGCGCTCCTGGCGGTCGCGGGAGATGCGCAGGCGGTTGTCGTACGCGTCGCTGATGGTCGTGAGTCGACCGTGGTGAAAGTGATAAAACCGCGTGTCGTCGCCGGCCTGGGCGAGGATCAGTTCTTCGGGATCATTGCCCAGATAAATGGCCGCGCGCGACAGGCTGTTGTGGATCGCCGGGCGCTCAGCGGACGGCAACGGGAACGTGGTGCGGCGGTTTTCGTGGTCGATCCAGATAACGCTGTCACCGTCGATGTCCAGTCGATGGGAGAGCGAATGGCTCCAACCGAAACCGAGGCCGCAATCGATTTCGGCGGCGCTGGTGCGATAGAACCGGGTGAAGTCGAACGGCAGGAGGCCGTCCAGCGAAGCGTCGGTGAGGGTCAGCAGTTCTTCGCCGGTGACCATAGAGACCGGGCATTTGTTGGTGGCGGTTTTCTTGGCGGAATCAGCGCTGTCGCCGTTGGGGTTGGTGGCCTGTTTTGAGGCGTCGTCGTGGAGTTCGTTTTGCTTGAGGGTGGTGTTGCGTTTGGCATCCCAGCGTAGCTGCATCCGACCCTTGTTTAGTCCCGCTGCAACGCCGCGTGCGGCGACTGCTTTGTACTGGTCGACGTACTTCATAAAGTTGTCGATGATCGTGACCATCGACTTCACGAAGCCCATTACAGCCTGAAAAATCTGCACGCTGTACTTGGCCAGTCGCACTGTCAGCCAGGCAATACCGACGCCGACCACGCTCAACACCAAGCCAATCAACAAGTCGATAACCAGGCCAACCACAACTTTCGAAATGGCCTCAGCCGACGTCCCAGCCAATTGCGATGGCGGCAATGCTTCGAGCCATAACATTGCGGCGCGCATCAGCAAACACAGTGCCGCCTCGTCGCTGGCCAGCAACATGGCTTTTTCCATCATGTCTGGAGCGCTGACTGCGAGCCTTGCGAGTTCTCCTGCGCTATCACCCAGCTTCTCGGCAAAGGCGTCGGGGTCTTTCAGAATGTCGGTTAGTTCACCGATACCATCCCAAACAGCCTGCACTGCCGCCCAACCCCCTGCGAGCATTCCATTGCCCACGGCGGCCAACGATGCCGACGCCGATTGCTGCGACCACTGCGGCTTAAATCCTTCCCACTCCTTGCGTAGCCAGCCCTCCAGCTCTGTGGTCAGGCCTTCGTAAGAATCAAAAAGCGTGTCGATCTGCTTCGGCGTAACTTCACTCTGAACATGAACCCGATAGAACTTACCGGGTACCCCTTCGAATTGCCCTTTACCGTATACATCGAGCTTGACCGGTGTGATCTCACCGCCATCAACAGCTATCACATCAACCGAAATGTTCCCCAACGGAATGTCATAAACCGATTCAAACTTGCTCTCGATCTCCAGAATCTTGCTATCAGGACACTGCGCAACACCCGAGAAAAAATCATCATCGCCACTGCTCACCGCAGTCGTGGTGCTCCCAAGTTTTATCAGCCGTTCCATGCTCATCAGCGAAGGCAAATCCATCGCCCGGCTGACCCTGTCCGTATTCCGCCCCAAGAAGCTGCCAAGTTGCTGGCGATACAAAACCAGCGTGTCTTTAAACCCGTCGAGCTCCTGCTCGATCCGTACGATCTGATCCATCAGTCCAGCTCCGTCATCAGGTAATCCACCAAAGCTGATTTCGGTGCTTGAGGCAGGTCCGGCGTCTGCAAGAAAAGCGCGACTTTGTGCCGCGATACGCTCGGCGAAAACGCTTCATAAAGATCAGGTCGGTCCTCGCTCAACCACATCAGCAAGTTGTTGATGCGAGTCGTCGCGGACTCGCCAGCGAGGTGTTCAATCAGCGGTGCGGATACTTCCCACCACGGGAAAACCCTGGAAGTCTTCAGCGCACTGCCACCGATATCGAGCGGCTGACCATTGATCAAACAACGGTCGATCACAGGCATTAACTGCGTGGCATTAACTTCGCCGGACTGAAGGATCGGGAGCAAATAACGCCCATCCCAGAAGCGGAAAAACACCGCATGACCGTTGGGCAAAAGAACTTGGGTAAGGCTGCGCAGATGCTCGACCAGCACTTCTTGAGACGCAGAAGAAACCGCCAACCAACCCCAATCGCGAGACTCGGTGGCAGCGACCCACTCCAGAAACTCACTGCCCGCCGCGACAATTCCGACATAGGGCATCACCGGTTCCCACTCGGCGTAGGCGGTGTCGGCCCAGATCGGGTGCAGCGCATGAGCGGTGGTCGAGCGCTGCCAGGCTTTGAACGGCTCAGCCGCGCTGGCATTGCTGAAGACCGCAAAGAGTTTTTCCGTCGGCTTCAGCGGCTGGCGGGCC
>NZ_AKJS01000057.1 GCF_000282215.1 Pseudomonas sp. GM21 | reverse complement strand
GTGGTTCCGACCTGGTGGGCTTTGGCGCCAAATCGTTCCTGTTGGGCAATACCAATGCCGTGGTTCCGGGCAGCCCGTTGGGGTGTGGCCTGGCACCGTGCGACGCGTTGACCAACGTACGTCGGGGCAATGACCTGGAACCGCACAACAGCGGCGACTGGGGCGTGATGGCCAAGTGGTCGCCGGCCTGGCTGGACGGGACCCTTGGCGTCTACTACCGCGAAACCTCAGAAATCCTGCCGCAAGCCTGGCTGGATGCCAGAGGCATCTCCTCGGCCAACCCGAACGGCACCCGCCCAGCCGGGCAAGTGCCGGCAGTGGTCAACACGCTCAACTCGTTGAGCACCGCCACCTATCAACTGGCCTATGCCGACAACATCAAGATTGCCGGTCTGAGCCTGTCCAAGGATGTCGGTGGTATCAGTGTGGGTTCGGACCTGAACATCCGTCACAACATGCCGCTGGCCAGTATCCCGGCCATCGTCAGCACCAACAGCCCGTTGGGCCTGGGCCAGGGCCTCGGCCTGTTGCCGGCGCGCACCGCTTCCACCGGTGTGATCTACGACACCCCGAGCCGCGGCGACAGCATGAGCGCTACCGGCGACACCTTGCACTGGACACTGAACGGTCTGATGACCATTCCGAAAATGCCGGTGTTCGATTCGGCAACGGTGCTGGCCGAGCTGTACTACAGCAACCTGCTCCAGCTCGATGACAAGAACGAAGCGCTCTACAAAGGCAAAGGCACCTATCGCGGCATCGACCAGCCGACCCGTGACAACTGGGGCCTGGCGGTCAACTTCACCCCGACCTGGTACCAGGTGTTCCCGGGTGTCGACCTCAACGCACCGATGTCCGTCAACGTCGGCCTGGACGGCGTGTCACCGGTGACCGGTGGCGGTGCCAAGGATACCGGCAACTACGCCGTCGGCCTCGGTGCCGTGGTGTACAACAAATACTTTGTCGACCTGAAGTACGTGGACTCCTTCGGCCAAACCGACAAGTGCAACACCAGTGGCGTGAGCACCGGTCCGACCGGTGGTGATGGCTCGACGCCGAACGCCTTTAGCGGCAACGAAAACTACGCCTGTTACGCCGGAGGCTACTCGTCCTTCTCCGGTGGTGGCGCAACGACTGAGGACCGTGGCGCTGTTTACCTGACGATGAAAACAACCTTTTGATTCACAACTCTGATTCACCACTGATTTGCTCAATGCAAGCAGGAGAATAACAATATGAAATTTGCACAAACCGTGTTGGCTGCCTCGCTGGCGATGATCGTCGCCGCCCAGGCCCATGCCGCTGTATCGGCTCAAGACGCCGCCAAACTGGGTAGCAACCTGACCCTGGTCGGCGCTGAAAAAGCCGGTAATGCCGATGGCTCCATCCCCGCCTACAATGGTGGTCTGACCACGCCGCCGGCCAGCTTCAAATCCGGTGACAGCATGCGTCCGGATCCGTTTGCCAACGAAAAACCGGTGCTGGTCATCGATGGCAAAAACGTTGATCAGTACAAGGGCCTGCTCAGCGCAACGACCGTGGAACTGGCCAAGCGTTTCCCGACCTTCAAGGTCGACGTGTACCCGACTCACCGTACCGTCTCGCTGCCTCAAGCGATCCTCGATAACGGCGTGAAAAACGCCACCGGCGCCAAGTCCCTGGAAGGTGGCCTGGCCATCGACAACGTGCTGCCGGGCATACCGTTCCCGATCCCGCAATCGGGTAACGAAGCGATGTGGAACTTCCTGTTGCGTTATCAGGGCGTGAGCATCAGCTCCAAGTACGACTCCTGGAACGTTGACTCCGCCGGTGTTCCAAGCCTGGCGACCACCGGACAGGCGAACATCTCCTACCCGATCTACGAAAACCTGTCTCAGCCGATCAGCAGTGCCGACGTGTACTACCAGATGAAGCTGCAGTACACCGGCCCGGCGCGTCGTGCCGGCGAAGCGGTCATGCTCAAAGACGCCGCCAACCCGCTGCAACAACCACGCCGTGCCTGGCAGTACTTGCCTGGTCAGCGCCGTGTGAAGCTGGCACCGAACCTGGCCTACGACACGCCTAACCCAGGCACCGCCGGCGCCGGTACTTACGACGACGTCTTCGTGTTCAACGGTGCGCTGGATCGCTACGACTGGAAGTTGGTCGGCAAGCAAGAAATGATCGTGCCTTACAACACCTACAAGCTGACCTACGTCCAGGATCCGAAGTCGATCACGACTCCGAACCACCTGGCCCCAGAGTTCGTGCGTTGGGAAAAACACCGTGTATGGGTGGTCGAGGGCAACCTCAAGGCCGGCGCTCGTCACATCTACCAGAAGCGTCGCTTCTACCTTGACGAAGACAGCTGGACCGCTTTGGCCTCGGATCAATATGACGCCCGTGGTCAGCTCTACCGTGGTTCGTTTGCCTTCCTCAGCCAAAGCTATGACAAGCAGGTTCCTGACTCTACCCCGTTCATGATCTATGACCTGGTGGGCGGTTCCTACAACATCAACGGTGTAGTCGGCCCGTACGGCGGCATCAAATACATCGATCCGCTCTCCAAGGCGCAGTGGTCGTCGGAGTCCCTGGCGGGCGCCGGCATTCGTTAAGCAAACCAAGGCACGATCGCATTGGCGTTTGGTAAGTCCGCCCACTTTAAAGTGGGCGGGTTCGCCGCTCAGAGGGGCGTTAAAAAGAGCGGGCGTCCTTGCCCTCAGTGGCCGATCAGAGTGATGCCTGGATCTTTTTTGCAGCGACTTCATCGACCCAGGCACGCCAGACTTCCGGGTGCTCCTTAAGGAAGATCCTGGCCAACTTCGGTGACTCAATGCGCTCCTTGGTCATCCTCGCCAGGTTCTGGTTCAGCACATCGATAGGAATATTGACCTTCTCCAGCACCGCGACCAGTTCGGGAGCCTGTTCATGAAAAGGCGTGGAGAGTCCAACCATGGTAATGACGTTTTTGTTGGCCCCGGTCTTTTCTTCCAGTCTTATCGCATCGATCTGCCCCATTAGCGGAGTCGGTGACCAGTAGTAGAACAGGACTGGCTCACCGCGTTTATAGCTGGACAGGACCGCGGCATCCAATGCGGCACCGGTTCCCGGACGGAAATTCGTGAAGGTGTTTTCAAGACCGTACTCTTTCAACATCTCGGTATTGTCCTGCTCACAAATCCAACCAGCAGGGCAGTTATAGAAGCGCCCTTTAGACGGTTCCTCCGAATCTCGAAAAATCTTCGGGTATTTGCTCAGGTCAGAGACTGTTTTGAGGTCTGGTGCGGGTGCTGGCTTATTGCGCTTTGCGTCCCCCTCAACAACATAACGCGGTACATACCAGCCCTGAGTCGCACCGATGATCGGAGCACCGACCCCGACGACCTTTCCGGCGGCCGCAGCTTTTTTCCAGACTTCGCTACGCTCCATCCACTCTTCGCCAAACACTTGAATGTCGTTGCCGGCCAAAGCAGTCTCAAGAATGATGGTGTTACCCACCAACTGATCTGTTGCACAGCCATAGCCCTCCTTGAGCACGATCATCATGATGTCGGTAAGGAGCATCCCGCTCTCCCAATTCAGACCGGCAAATTTCACCGGCTTGCCCGATTCACACCATCCTGAAGCCTGGCTTGAAGCACTACCGACGAGCAAGCCAAGGGTGAGTAACGAGGCCAGCAAACTCTTCCTGTTTTTCATAATCAGACGCTCCGAATCATTATTATTGGGGGCAGCGAACTGTTGTGTGCGACACAGGAGCAAACGAGCCCATCAGAATTAGCATGGACAGGTGCGTGCGCAAACATGTGAAGCGAAGAAGTGGATCAATTGCTTTTATTGTTTTTGGCGAAACTTAAACCAATGGATCTACCGAGGTACGCCCGTAGAACAACTGGCGGGCATAGGCACTGAATTCAACGTTGGGCTGGTCCACGTACGCGAACACTGCATTGAGCCTCAGCCGGTCCCCTGCCACCGGCGTCACCCGATGCAATGAATAGCGGCCACGGAACAATGTCAGGGTGCCGGGCACTTGAGGCAGAACTTCTATCTGCTGTGTGTTCGGATCATCGAGGAATTGTCTGACCGCGTCATAGCAATCGTCGTTTTCATTGCGCAGCATGCGCACGTACTCAAAATCCCCCCCGGCGCTCGCCGCCTGAAGGGACAGCGTGACGCTGAAGTCGGAACGATCAAAGTGCCATCCCAACTCCTGCCCCGCCGTGAAGCCCTGCAAGTTAAGGGCGGCTAACGGATCGGCATGACGATAGAGCGCGTCCAGGTCCAAAACATCTTTGATGAAAGAAAGCACTTCGTCCGACTCATAGATCTGCCTGATTAAATGGTCGGCAGGAATATCTGCATACGCAACGGTGTCTTTTGCCGTGTTCATCAACCGTCGTAGCGGATGTTCTGGATCAACGCTTTCATCTTGGGGTTTGAAATAAACCGTGTGGTTTTCCCGAAAATGAAACATGCGCGAGTGCAAGGCAAGCGTCTGATCAGCCATCGCGACAACCGATGGATTGCGAACGAAACCCGGGAAGATCGCAACGCCCTCTTGCCCCAGCAAAGACTGACTTTGAGTGACCAATGCAAGATAAGCGAAGTTGGTGCGATCAGTAATAGGGTAGCGCTCTAGATCGATGATATCGCCCAGGGTTAGCGCAGGTGTAAAAGGCAGGGTTGTCATTTTTATTGGTCTCCGGTGGATCTGCTGGATTCAGATTGCATCGGCACCAAAATCAAGTCACGCTCATAATTTTACGCAATTTTGTGAATTATTTTCAGGTCGCTCGCCATGAGACTCACGCTGGATCACCTTGTGATGTTGCAAACCCTCTCGGAAGTCGATTCGGTAACAGCGGTTGCCGAGCGTTTATGGCTGACACCTTCAGCCGTCAGTCATCGCCTACGCGAAGCCGAGCGACGGCTGGGTGTAAGCCTGACAGAAAGATCAGGCGGAAAACTAAGACTCAGCCCTGCCGGCGTACGCCTGGAAAGGGCGGCCAAAGACATCATTGCGATACTGAATGAAGCTGAGTCTGAGGCCAGGTCCATGGCCGGTGGCGTCACGGCGTTTGTGCGCATGGGTGTCACCTCCTACGGCCCGTTTCGCTGGATTCCAAAATTCATCAAGCACTACTCAAGTCTCCGGCCAGACATCGAAATCACACTGGTGACCGTGCCCCGTAATGACGTTTACGCGAGCCTGATGCAAGGACGGCTTGATGTGTCCATCATCGATGACGGCATGGTGCCGAGTGGTGTAGCAAAACTGCCACTCTTCCGGGACGACTTGATTGCGATCATGGCAACCGATCATCCCCTTGCAGGAAGGCAAAACATTTATGCCGAAGACTTCAAAACCTACAACCTGGTGACCTACTCAACTGATCGCGCAAGTGGTTGGGAATATGATCGGTTCTTCGCCCCCGCCAGCATCTTGCCGCGCCGTATGATCACGGTGGAGTTGATCGAAGCCATAGTCGAACTGGTTCGCTCGGGATACGGAATCAGCATATTGCAACGCGATTTGGTGACCCCCAGCCTTGAGCGTGGGGAGCTTGCGTGGGCAGCCCTGAACGAAGGGCTGGACATCGCCTGGAACGCAATTATTCGGCCATCGGAAAGGGAAGATAGCGAAGTCAACAAAATGATTACAGAGCTTGACATCTGGATCAAATGTGCAGAAAAACCTGAACACAGCTAATCAATAACTAGCGCGCAAATAGTTTCTTTGGGCCGATTACAGTCTTTCGCATCAGTCTGGTTTCGCCCAGAAGCGGTCCCGCCGTCACAACGGTGCTCTCTGTTAAGTGATGACCCTGCAAATGGGGTAGGACATTGTTCGATTGAACAAATGGCGGTATCTCCACGGTTGCTTTAGGCCGCTCCCTGCCTCTCTGGCGGGAGCGATTGTGAATTCAACCGGTTATTCAGCTTCCTTTTCTGGTTCGTCCCTGTTCAAATCCATCTTTGCGACCAGCGGCAAAGCTGGCTGACGAGTATCGGACCGAAGCGAAACCCCTATAGAACGGGAGTGTCAGCGACTCAATCAGTCTTTGTAGGCCGTCGGGCCAACATGCTACAAATAACCGGTTACAGTATAAAAATTCATAAAAACCGATTTTGTACTAGCGAGTGTTAGCTTGCGCGCTTTATCGGGCCATGAGATGCCAAAGTCTTAATTATGCGCAAAAAGTTTCCCAGCCTTCCTGCCCTCTGTGTTTACCTTGCCCTTGGCTGCCTCTTTGCCGGCGCATGGCTCACCCACCCGGCCCCCAAGCATTCTTCCTTTGCCCTGATAAGTCCGGTTTCGGCTGTGAAGGATGAAGCGGCCAAGCCCATTTACACCAGCCGTTTCGCCTCCTCCGGGTTGGTGGACTTCGTGCATTCCTCAGCAATCACTGCCTTGCCTGACGGTAGCCTGATGGCGGTCTGGTTCGCCGGCTCTCGCGAAGGCGCAGCCGATGTGCAGGTGCGCTCCGCCCGTTTCAACGTCAGCACCGGTGAATGGGGGGAGGAACAGGTCATGGCGACCCGCGATTCGACCCAGCAAAGTACTCGAAAATACATCCGCAAACTGGGCAATCCGGTCATTGCACTGGCGCCGGACAACCGCCTGTGGCTGTTCTACGTCTCCGTATCCATGGGCGGCTGGGCCGGTAGCGCGGTCAATGTGATGGTTTCAGATGACTTTGGTGTGAATTGGTCGGCACCGCGCCAATTGATCACTTCACCCTTTCTGAACATCAGTACCCTGGTCCGGTCGGCACCGGTGTTTCATGTCGACGGTTCCATCGGTTTGCCGGTCTACCACGAATTTCTGGGCAAGTTTGCCGAGTACCTGTACTTGAGCGCAGACGGCGAAGTGATCGATAAATACCGCATCAGCCACGGCAATCATTCGTTGCAACCCGCAGTCGTTCCGCTGGACGGTCAGCGCGGTATCGCGTTGTTGCGCTACGCCGGCGAAACCCATCACCGAGTCCTGGCGAGCCGCACCGAGGATGCCGGGCAAACCTGGAGCGAACCTTATCCGCTCGATCCTTCAAACCCCAATTCCTCTTTGGCGGCCGTTGCGACACCCGAACACGGGATGCTGGTAGCGCTCAATGATCTGCAGGAGGGGCGCTTCAAGCTGAGCCTTTATCTCACCGATGCGAAAATGGAAGATTGGCGTTTGGTGCACGATCTGGACAAATCACCGGATCCCGAGGGCGACCCGTTTTCACCCCTCGCCTACAAGGAAATCATCGGGATTGAGTTCCGAGGATCCAGTGGCAAGTTGCGCCAACCGCTGGAGGCGCAATTCCTCGCCAACCTCGACAACCGTGTCTGTAAAAACGACAGGTGTGAGTTTGAATATGAATACCCCTACTTCATCCGCAGTCCGGATGGGATGTATCACTTGGTCTATTCCTGGAACAACACCTTCATCAAACACGTCACCTTTAACGATGCGTGGCTGTCCGAGCGTCTCAAATGATTAGTCTTTGGCAAGCCCATCTCAGCTTCGCGATGATCATCTTTCTGGTGCTGCCGTCTTTTGGCCTGAACAGGGGCTGGCGCATCGCACTGCTCGTTGCATTGCTGGCCGCCAGTTTCATACCGCTGGGCGGGATATCGCTGGCCGCTTACTTGCGCAGCCATATTGATGACCTTGCGATCACTTCATTAGTGTTCATGGGGTGGGGCTGTTTGCGTCGATTGGAGGTGTTGCCGCCCGCACAGCACGGTGGTCACATCTGCGTATTGCTCCTCTTCGCCGTGATGGCCCTGGTGCTGTACCCGGCAACCCTGGGCTTGAGTGAGCTGGATCCTTACCGGCGGGGTTTCAGCCCGCGCCCCCTGCTGTTTGTTATCGCGATGCTTACGTTTGGCGCGTTTTACCTGCGCAATTACCTGGCTGTCGTGATGTTGACCTGCGCGACCCTGGCCTTCATCGCCGGGATCAAACCGTCCCAAAACTATTGGGATTACCTGATTGATCCGCTGCTGGGCCTGTATTGCTGCCTGGCACTGTTGGTGCTGGGGACACGCTGGGCGTATCGCCGGCTCATCCGGCCGCGCGGTCCACTGCGAAACCATTCCGTTTGAAATTTAACGAAACTCTTAATAGGGAAACATCGATGGGCTGGCTGAAATCGAGACGTTTGCATTACTGGCTAGGCGCAACAGCGATCGCGTTTGTGCTGTTTGCACTGCTGCGGGTGGTGTTCTTTTTCGGCTTTTCCGGTTTTGACGCCAAAGCCCTGAGTGAAGAAAATGCCGTCCTGACAACCCTGGGCATCGGTTTTCGTTTCGACTTGCGCCTGGCCATTCTGGTCATGCTGCCGTTGGCGTTGCTGGCCTGGATCCCGCGCTGGAACCTGATCAGCAGCCGTCTTGTTCGCGGCATCGCCCGCCTGTACCTGGTTGCCATCCTCAGCGCTCTGCTGCTGGTCTACATCATCGATTTTGGCCATTACGCGTACCTCGGCGTGAGGATCAATGCCACGGTGTTGCGTTTCATCGACGACGCGCAAATATCCCGCGATATGGTCTGGCAAACCTACCCGGTTATCTGGATTTCACTGGCTTGGCTGGCGACCGTCGCGTTCGTGACACTGGCCTTGGTGCGCCTGGAGCGCGTCACGCTGGACCGTCCCCGCAAAGTCATTTCCCGGTTCTCCGCGACATGGGGCAGTGCGGTGATGTTCATGCTGGTGCTGCTGGGTATTTTGGGGCGTGTCGAACATCTTAACTTTGAAAACCCGGTGCCGCTGCGCTGGAGCGATGCATTTTTCTCGGGCAATAACCAGGTTGCCGCATTGGGCCTGAACCCGGTGATTTTCTTCTACGACACCGTCAAGGTCGGCCATCTGCGCTATGACGAAGCGCAGGTGCGCCAACATTACGCGATCATGGCCAACTATCTGGGCGTCGACCAACCCGATCCGCAGACCCTGAACTTCGTCCGCCACCAGGCGCCGCAACCCTACAAGATACCGGGCTCGCGACCACCGAACGTGATGTTCATCATGCTTGAATCGTTGGGCACCAGCGCCGTCGGGGCCTATGGCAACCCGATCAACCCAACGCCCAATATCGATCGGCTGGCCACGCAGAGCTGGTTCTTCAAACACTTCTATGTGCCAGTAACGGGAACCGCAAAAACTGTCTGGGCCAGCATCACTGGGGTGCCTGACGTGACTCGACAGGAATCCGCGACGCGTAATCCACTGATCACCAATCAAAACACGCTGATCAATGCCTTCACCGGCTACGAGAAGATCTACACCATTGGCGGCAACTCCGGTTGGGCCAACATGAACGCCTTGATCAAGCAAAGTATCGACGGCGTTCGCCTGCTCGACGAGCGGGACTGGAAATCCCCGGTGGTCGATGTCTGGGGCATCTCGGATCTGGACCTGTTCAAGGAAACCGACCAGATCCTGCAAGCACTGCCCAAGGACAAACCGTTCTTCGCCTATGTGCAAACGGCCGGTAACCATCGCCCCTTCACGATCCCAAAGAGCAATGACGGATTCGAGGTCAAGCACCCTACCCTGGAGGAAGTCCAGGCCGCAGGCTCGCGCAGTGTCGAGCAGTACAACGCCGTACGCTTGCTGGACTTCAACATCGGACGCTTGATGGAAATTGCCAAGGCCGGCGGCTGGTACGAAAACACCATATTCGTGATGTATGGCGACCACAACACCCGTATCGCCCAGATCCCTTTCCTGGCACCGGCGTACGAACAACTGGGCCTGGAAAGCAACGCGGTGCCGATGATCATCCACGCGCCAGGCTTGATCGGGACGCGCACTGTCGAGGAAGCAGTCGGCCTGGTGGACTTGCTGCCAACCGTAGTGGGTATGGCCGGCTTTGAGTTCCGCAACAGTGGCATGGGCCGTGATATCCAGCAGCCCGCACCCGAAGGCGAACGCGTGGTGCCATTGGTACTGCGCGAAGGCACGTTCCCGCTGATTGCCGGCGTGACTCAACACTACATGGTTCAGATGGAACACGACGGCAGCTCGCCAAGTCTCCATGACCTGGCCTCGCCGACACCACTTGACAACGTCGCCGAGCAACACCCCGAAGAGTTCAAACGCCTGTCAGAGTTGACCCGCGCCATGCATGAAACCTCACGGTTGATGCTGTACCAGAACGCGCGCAAGTAACGGCTTTCCCGCGTCTATTGTGCAAATAGACGCGGGCCTCCCCCCTGTTACAAGTCACCGAAACCTATCCTTTGTAGCGGGCAGCTTTCGGTAAAAAAGTGAGCTTGAAGGCCGTTGCCTCAATGCTCTTTGACTTTCCGGATACGAAGCACAATCAACGCTAGAATGCCGATCGCGAGCGGCGTCATTGCGAGCATCGCTTCACGCGGGGCCACCGCAACGCCTAGCAAGTGCAACCCCGAGTAGCCCAGTTTGAGCAGGTTAATCAGGTAGTAGGTGATTGCAATAATCGACAGACCTTCCACTGCGCGCTGGATCTTGATCTGAGCATCGGCGCGGGCGTTCAGGCTTTTGAGAATATCCGAGTTCTGTTCTTCCATTTCTACCTGGACCCGAGCCTGTAACAGGTCGCCCAGGTTAGCCACGCTTTTGGCCAGGTGCTCCAATCGCTGTTCGGTGGCAGAGCAATACCTGACGGTGGGTTTGAAGCGACGTTCGATAAACACACCAAGGCGTTGGCAATCGCCCACGTGACTTTCGCGCAACTCTCCCAAGCGTTCAAACACCAGTTGAGCATAGGCCTGAGTGGCACTGAAGCGATGGCGGGTTTTCGCGGTGCTGCTGACCACCTGGGCAGAAAGGCTGGAAATATCTGCGAGCAACGCTTTCGCATTATTACTGTCGGCATGGGCGTTACGTTCAGAGAGTGTGACCAGTGTCTTGTCAAATACATCGAGCTGCGCGCTCAAGGACTTGGCCATGGTCAAAGATAACGAGGCCATCATCCGGTAGGTCTCGATTTCCAGAAGGCGACGTATCATTCGCCCCTGACGGTAGGCATTCAGGCGCCGGTTGACGAACAACAGGTGGTTGTTCCCCTCCTCGCTGATACGAAAATCGCTCCAGACCACCGCATCGCCGCCCCCTACGCAAGAACCGCTCGGGTCCTTGAAGCCGTAACGGGAGAGATCGAGATCGGCTTCACCACGCACCACGATCTGCACCGAGTTGATAAGCGTCGGCAAATGCCCTTCGACCTTTTGCGCCAGCACCTCGGGCAGCGTTGTCCAGGACAAATCATTGCTGGATGAAGTGACCACCAGGGTCAGGGTGAAAAACTCGGCATGGCGCTCCCATTTCAATGCATGGCCATCGAGTTGCGTGATGCCTTGGGCGGCCGTCAGGTCGAGGGCGCCAGGGCAGCAGTTTTGCAGGAATGCATTGCACGCCTGATCGCTGCCGAGGAAGGCCAGGTGAAATACATGGGCCGGCTCATCGAAATACAGTGACGGGCGCGCGTGTAATTCGTTGTGCAGGCTTTGTCGTAACGGGTGCATGTTGAGTGGCCATGTTGGAGTTGTTTTTGGCGCTTACGATTGATGCCCCGCGAGTCAAGGGTCCGCCCCTAAAGAGGTGTGCTCGGCAGCTTGGCGCAGGTTTTTCGGGACTTTATCGATAGCTATTGTTGGTGGGACTGATTGGCGAACTTAAGAGTCACCACCAGGTGACGAACATGGAAATGGTTCTGCGCGCCTGTCCGTAGGGCACCCTGTCTCGAGCATCCGAATGGATACTCGATGCGCTATTGATCTACAGACTCAAGTTGTATATTTTTGAGTCTATGGATCAACTGAGGTCTAGAAGATGGCAGTCCCCCTCCAGGAACAGACTTTCACCAAAAACCAGTGCGTCACGGGCTTGCGTGCAGCGGTCGGCATTCTCGAAAAATGGGCGGCGTCCAGCGATCAGGCCTGTCGCATCCTGCGTATTTCCCGCAGTACCTACACACGTGCCCGGCAGCTTGATCCGTCTTGGGCCGTGGCACTGGACGCTGACCAGATGCAGCGCATCAGTTTTGTGCTCAACATCCACGCCACGCTGCGCCTGGTCTTTGATAACCCGGAAAACGTCTACGGTTTTGCGTCGATGGCCAACGACAACGAGTTCTTCAATGGCCGTTCACCGCTCGAAATCATGTCTCAGGGCGACATGATTTCGCTGTATGAAACCTTTCGGCGCATTGATGTGTTGCGGGGTGCGCAATGGTGAGGGTGAGCGAACTGCCAGCGCTTGCCGGCGAGCAGTTACAGGCCTTCCGACTGGTTAATTCGAAATTTCCACCGATTGCTCTGTTTGATGACGTGGCGGACGCGGGTGAGTTTGAGGTGCTGTATCAGATACAGGCGCTGACAAATCCACGGCTTCACAATGAAGTGGGTCGTCTTGAGTTGATTGCGCGGGATCAGATCCCGTTCGGCATTCCTGGCTGCTCTTACGCAATAGCACCTTTTACCCACGTTAACCCGGCAGGTTCGCGGTTCAGCGATGGCAGCTTTGGCGTGTTGTATCTGGCGGATTCCATGGAAACGGCGCTGGCTGAAGTGCGGCATCACCAGAGTCTGTATTGGTCCAATGTCCGCAGCCTGAACTATGAGCGCTTTGTTTTCCGTGGGTTGTCCTGTTTGTTTGCGGACGCTGCGATGAAAGATGCTACGCCCATTGCAATGACTGATCCTGTCTACGCGCCTGACGATTACACGCATTCCCGGCAATTGGGCAGATCGATCAAAGAAGCGGGATGCCCCGGTATTCGCTACCACTCGGTGCGTGTGCAGGGCAGCTACTGCTGGGCACTGATGACGCCGCGACCGGTTGCATCGATTGTTCAGACGGCTCATTACGAGATGATCTGGAATGGCCAGATCACCAGTGTCAGCAAGATCAGTGAAACCTGAATGCAATCTGAAACGCAATCGAATGCATCCATTGCCGACATCGATAGTCACCATCAACCCAATGAAGTTCTCATAAAAAAT
>NZ_AKJS01000056.1 GCF_000282215.1 Pseudomonas sp. GM21 | reverse complement strand
CACTCTGGGCCGTTCTCTGCCGATCATGGTGATAAAGCGTGCTGGTCAAATCCGATGCAATCGTTTGTCAGAACGAATGCAAATACCTGGTCAGGCCGAATGCAATCGGGTGGTCAAGTGGAGTGCTATTTCGTACAGAAATGCAAAGCCCCGAAGGTTCGCGGCTTCGGGGCTTCTATTTTCGCCTCCATCCCTTAATGTCTGGCGAACGTGGCGGCGAAAATACCAGCGATGCATTAGTGATTCACTACTGCGAAAGGTTGATTGTGTTCGGTCGGCAGGACGCCGTGAGGGTTGTGCGCAAAACTTCCTCTGGATGCCGCGAGTTTCCGTTTGCATAAGCACAGAAAAGCGGGTGTTTTTCCACATTTTGAAGTGGTTGTATTCGTTTAAAAACAATAGGTTAAGCTGCGGCAGCCCCCAACATGGGATGTAAACAACGAGCGTGGCGCTATTTGCTGTTTGTTGCCTTCGCGAAGCGCTGCAGTCGACCCAAAGTTGCCCTGTCGCATCAGGTTGAATTCTACCGTCCACAAACGGCCAGTCACTGGTCGTCAAATTCCGGGAGTCGGATGCCCGTTACGCGGAAATAGTCGGTGATCGAATCTCACTGCTGAGGTCCTGCAACAACTGGATCACCTTATAGAGTTTCGCCAATACATCGTCGACCCGCTCCCGGCATGGTGAGGCCTACCTGAACTGTAACCGGCGAAGTGGTTCGTCAGTTGATTCATCTATTGCGTGTTGTCGTTGGGTACAGCCAAAGGACAATAATTTGAAGTGAGAGCCCTGCGCTCTGCCTATGCTGCAACCAACGAGCCCATTGGCGAGAGCAGGAGGTCAGATGCTTGGTAACAGGAGCGCAAGACAGGTTTCCCCAAATGCCATTTCGGAGAGGCTATCATGAGGTGGGTAATCGAGTCTGCGCGCGCCGTCAAGGTTGGCAGCTGGATTATAGGGGTAATCTTGATCGTTATCGCCGTTATCGGGGTGGCCGACCGCTATCACCGTCAGCGCGCTCTGCTATTGGAGGGGCAGCAAGCATTGCTGGCTCATCGAAGCAGCTGGGGCTATGACACTCTGGTACGCCAGCTGGCGACCCATGAGCTGCAACTTTCATTGCTTCGGGCAAATCCCCTACCGACCGGGTGTCTGCCAGACCAGTCCATTGCCGAGCAGCAGCGCGCTACTGAGACCCTGACTGAAGGTATCGAAGAGCTGACTCAGTACACATCGCGAGTACCCATAAATCATGTAGCGGCTTTGCCCAGTCCGCTGGCACCACAAATGCGCCTGACGAAGGGCGGCATTCAGATGACCAGTCGACAACTTCTAGGCTACAGCTGCAGCGGGCGTGACGCGGTGATCCGGGAAACACAGACTCGGTTACACCCGTTACCGCTGCCGCCGCGTTCGGCGATCGGGCCGGCGTTTGTCGATGCACTTGTCGTGCATGTCGCCGTGAGCCACGGCCATACCCCCCCCTTGTATGTCGACATTCGTTTCACCGGCGACAAGGCAGACCTGATACCTGTCACAGCCGCCAACTGGCCCACGACACACATTTCAGAGGAGCAAGGCCAGGAGCGTTTTGTCCGGGACATAGAGGACCCACAACATGCCCTGCACCTGCAGTTCTATAGTGAAATCCTGACACCGAATTTCCTGTCACTGTTCCTGAGCTGGAATGGTCTCGGTTTGTCAATGCTGGTTGGCATGCTTGCCAGTGTGCTGTTGATCATTTGGCTGTCGGGGAAAATGATTGACGCCTATGGGATACAGCATCGAGCGGCGACCCGCGACTTTCTTACCGGGTTGTACAACCGACGGGAGGCGATGGCACTGGCAGAGGCGGAGTTGGCCAGGGTAATCCGCACGCCCAGTTCGTTGTGCATATTATTGCTGGATATCGACCACTTCAAACGGGTCAATGACACCTACGGCCATGACGGCGGAGATGAGGTGCTGAAGTTTTTTGCCCAGCTACTTAACCAGACTGTACGCCAACATGACCTGGTCGCCCGCATCGGCGGGGAAGAGTTCCTCATTCTGCTCCCAAATACCGATTTGACGGGCGCACATACGATGGCCGAGCGCTTGTTGCAGATCCTGCGCGACTCGACGCTGGACTATGCCGGAACACGTATTGGCGTCACCTGCAGCATAGGTGTCACAGCTTGGCGTGGGCCTGAAGACAACATTCAGGCCATGCTTATCCGTGCCGACCTTTTGCTTTACCAGGCCAAACAACAAGGCCGAGACCGATATGTGAGTGACTAACGCTAATCTGCTACTTATTGAGGAGCACTGCCTTCAGCAAGAACAATGATGCGACGGTTACGTCAGCTTTTGGCCCAGAGTGTGTAA
>NZ_AKJS01000055.1 GCF_000282215.1 Pseudomonas sp. GM21 | reverse complement strand
TGTAGTGGTCAACTAATCCCGGACACGACGTTAAGTTTTTCTTCGGCCCGAGCTGGCGCCAGCCCACCGTTGAATTGATGGGGTCGAATCCAGTTGTACCGATGCATCAAAAATTGGCTGATATCGCGCTGGGCTTCTTGAGCCGTTCTGTAACCCAGAGTCGGCACCCATTCGGTTTTCAAGCTGCGGAACACGCGTTCCATTGGCGCGTTGTCCCAGCAATTTCCCCGGCGACTCATGCTCTGGCGCATGCGATAGCGCCATAGCCGCTGGCGAAATAAACGACTCGCATACTGCGACCCTTGATCCGAGTGAAACAACAGGCCTTGAGGCCTTCCTCGTTGCTCGTAAGCCATGTCCAGCGCCTTGATAACCAGATCGGCGTCCGGCTTTTCCGACAACGCCCAGCCCACCACCCGGCGCGCGCAAAGGTCCAGCACGACCGCCAGGTAATGCCATTTCCCCTGGGCCCAAATGTAGGTGATGTCGCCGCACCACACTCGGTTGGGGGCTGGGACATCGAACTCGCGGTTCAAGGTGTTCGGGATATCGAGTCGTTCTACCGTCGCTCTTTTGTAGGCATGCGATCCGGGTTGCTTACTGACTAAATCAAGCTCGCGCATCAAGCTGCGCACTTTGAATCGACCGAGCTGCTCACCGTCCTCGCGCATCAGCGACAGGATGCTGCGGCTGCCCGCTGCACTACGACTTTGCGTGAACAACTCGCTCACCCGACTGCGTAACCGAAGCCGTTCGACATCTGGCGTGCGGCGCCGAAGGCGCTGGGCGTAGTAGCACGAACGGGGGACTTCAAACACCTTGCACAGCCAATCAGTCGGCTCATGGACGCTCAGCTGATTGATCAGCGCGTACGCTCGTGATCTTCCGACATCAAGAGCGCGGTAGCCTTTTTTAATATCGATTTTTCCCGTTCAAGGCGGGCGATCCGGGCTTCCAGCTCCTGGATTTTCTGCTGTTCCGGGGTCAGCGCTTTGCTCTGTGGAGTGACGCCTTGGCGCTCCTGCTGAACCTGATCGACCCAGCGGCGCAGGGCTGACTCGCCGACGCCGAGTGAACGACTGGCTTCGATGTAGCTGTAGTTTTGCTTGAGCACGAGGTCGGCAGCCTCGCGTTTGAATTCAGCAGAAAAGGAACGGCGTTGTTTGGTCATCTGACACCTCGATCTGGCGAGCATTCTCGCCTAAATGGGTGTCCGGTTTCATTAGACCACTACA
>NZ_AKJS01000054.1 GCF_000282215.1 Pseudomonas sp. GM21 | reverse complement strand
ACACAGAATTCAGTACACCCTCCCGCTCCCACAGGATTCAGGCGATCCCTGTGGGAGCGGGCTTGCCCGCGATGAGGCCAAAAGCTTCGCTCAAGATTAAGCTTTGCGAACCCGCAAACTGCGCCACAACGCCAATACCATCAGCACACTCACCAGCGCCCAACCCCAGGCCTGCTGGTTCTGCAAGCCTTCACGGTACAGCTGCGGCGCAATGCCTGCGCCAATAATGAAGCTCAGCAATGCAATTTCCCGACGTGGCACGCTGACCGGGCGGCACAGGTAAACCAGTGCCGGCAGAATAAATGCCACACTCGGGAAACTGCGATAACGCGGATCGAACACCAGCTCCAGCATCATCACCGCTGCAGCAAACCCCGCCGTCGCAAGCAGCCAGCCAGCCCGGCGTTCCAGCGCGTTGAATGTCCGCTCACGCCAACCGGTGCGAGCGCTCAATGTCAGTGCGGCATGAGCCAGTAGCAACAGATTCAAAGCCGTCAGCAGCGCCACCCACACCCATTCGCTCGCAAACCGCGTGGTAACGCGAGCCAGATCACCCCACGCGCCAATCGAGCAAGCCGCCAGCGCGCCGAGCAGTGGCAGTACCAGCGCTGCGCGAGTGCTGCGAACGCGGCCACCGAGGATCAGTGTGCCGAGGAAAATCAAGCCACCCACCGCGAGCCATTGCGACCAGTACGGCACATTGGTCACTGGGCCTGCCAGTACGCCCTTGTCCTGACGATCCGCGTCGAACAGTCCCCAGTAACCGCCGACCGCGCCTTCACTGGCACGTTTCCACGGCTGGTCGAAAGCTTCAATCAGGTTGTAATGCCAGCCTTGCTGTTCAGCCATGGCGACAAAACCGCGAATGAATTTGGCTTCATTGACCCGGCTCGGCAGGGCGGTCTCACGTTGACGACCTTCGCTGGGCCAGCCGGTTTCCCCGATCATCACGTCCTTGGGGGCGAATTTGTTGCCGAACACCTGACGCACTTCGGCCACATGTTGCAGGGCCGCATCGATGTTCGAGGGATCATCTTCCCAGTACGGCAGCAAGTGGATGGTCAGGAAGTCGACTGCCGGGGCGATTTCCGGGTGCTTGAGCCAGAACTCCCAGACGTCGGCATAAGTGACAGGTTGTTTAACCTGGCTTTTGACCTTGTTAATCAGCCGGGCCAGTTGTGCGCCGGTGATCTCTTTGCGCAGCAGGGTTTCGTTGCCGACGATGACCGCGGTCACCACGTCGGCGTTGGCGTTCGCCGAGGCGATTAGCAGGTCGACCTCTTTCTCGGTGTCGACCGGATTGCTGTTGACCCAGGCACCAATCATCAGTTTCAGACCATGCTTGCGTGCCAGATCAGGCAGGGCTTCCAGGCCGGTCATGGAATAGGTGCGGATGCATTCGAAGCTCTTGGCCAGCAGTGCAAGGTCGGCGTCCATGCGCTCCGGGCGCAATTTGAACGGCTGATCGAACGGTGATTGGTCCTTGTCGAACGGGGTGTAGGAGGCGCATTGCAGTTTGTGCGTTGCGCTGGCCACGTCCGGCAGAATCACCGGTTGACCGAGGCCGTACCAAAAGCCACCGAAGGCAAATAGCCCCAGCAGGCAGGCGAATAAATAAGCAAAAAAAGGAAAGCGTGATGTCGCGGGCATGGTCGGGGCGTCTGGGAGCAAAGCCGCGCATGTTACCTGCATTTGCCGCGGATCAGGTGCCCTGCATAACGTTGACATGCAAAGTTCGAGCGGATCGGTCGGGGTGTTTGCGTTACTCACGAACTATGGCGTTCTGATGTCGTTTCTCGGTGCTTTGAGGTCGCTGGTAGAGCAGGTCGCGGTTGCCGTGAGGTTGATGATCGACGCATCAGTGCTCCCATGAATAAATCACGCTGATGTTCGAAAGGGTTTGCGGTGGGCGTGATGGGGGCGCTGTGCACCATAACTATACGTTGACGCGACTCGGCATCCGTCGAGCGCAGCACTTTCGGGGAAGTAACGATGAAGATGCGACGACTTTTAGGCGCAGGTGCCGCTCTGGTGCTTGCGATCGGCTCCACCATGGCCAGTGCCGAGAGCAAGACCTTGAGCATCGGTTACGTTGACGGTTGGTCCGACAGCGTCGCGACGACTCACGTAGCGGCAGAAGTGATCAAACAGAAACTGGGTTATGACGTGAAGCTGCAAGCCGTCGCCACCGGGATCATGTGGCAGGGTGTGGCCACCGGCAAACTCGACGCCATGTTATCGGCGTGGCTGCCGGTGACACACGGTGATTACTGGACCAAGAACAAGGACCAGGTCGTTGATTACGGTCCGAACTTCAAAGATGCAAAAATCGGTTTGATCGTGCCGGAGTACGTCAAGGCCAAAACCATCGGCGATCTGAAAACCGATGACAGCTTCAAAAACCGCATCGTCGGTATCGACGCCGGTTCAGGCGTGATGATCAAGTCCGAACAGGCCATCAAGGATTACGACCTGACCGGGTATCAACTCAAGGCCAGTTCCGGCGCCGGCATGATTGCCGAGCTGACCCGTGCCGAGAAGAAAAACGAATCCATCGCGGTGACCGGTTGGGTGCCGCACTGGATGTTTGCCAAGTGGAAACTGCGCTTCCTGGACGATCCGAAAGGCGTTTATGGCGCAGCTGAAACGGTCAATAACATCGGCAGCAAAGAACTCGCCACCAAAGCGCCGGAAGTGGCCAAGTTCCTGAAAAACTTCCAGTGGGCGTCGAAAGACGAAATTGGCGAGGTCATGTTGGCGATTCAGGATGGCGCCAAGCCGGAAGCTGCAGCGAAAGATTGGGTGGCCAAACACCCGGAGCGCGTTGCCGACTGGACCAAATGATTTGAGCTGAAGCGTCTAATCTGAACCTCTAAAGGCCCCTTGGCAGTAATGCCAAGGGGCCTTTTGCTTTTTTCGGTGGGAGCGAGCCTGCTGGAAAATGGCGATTCTGTCATGGCGTTCTAAGACTAAGGTCGTCTGGAACCTGTTTCCCAGCCGCATAGAGTGGATACCGTTCCAACAATAATCTGTGCTGCGAGGATAAAAACAATGAACGACAGCATTTACCTCTCGATTCAAAACAGCCCGCGCTTCAAGGAGCTGGTCAGTAAGAGGGAGCGATTCGCCTGGATACTGTCAGCGATCATGCTAGGGCTTTACTCCGGATTCATCCTGTTGATTGCTTACGGGCCAAAATTGCTGGGGGCGAAAATCAGCCCTGAGTCTTCGATTACCTGGGGAATTCCGATTGGTGTCGGGCTGATTCTCTCGGCCTTTATCCTGACGGCAATCTACGTACGACGCGCCAATGGCGAATTCGACGACCTGAACAATGCGATTCTCAAGGAGGCTCAGCAATGATCCGGCGTCTAATGGCTCTATTGAGCGTTGCAGCATTCGCACCGGGGGCCTGGGCGGCTGACGCCTTGACCGGTGCCGTGACCAAACAACCGCTGAACGTTCCCGCGATCCTGATGTTCGTGGCGTTCGTCGGCGCGACTTTGTATATCACTTACTGGGCCTCCAAGAAAAACAACTCGGCCGCCGACTACTATGCGGCGGGCGGCAACATCACCGGTTTCCAGAATGGTCTGGCAATTGCCGGTGACTACATGTCCGCGGCGTCCTTCCTGGGGATTTCCGCCCTGGTGTTCACGTCCGGCTACGACGGCCTGATCTACTCGATCGGCTTCCTGGTGGGCTGGCCGATCATTCTGTTCCTGATCGCCGAGCGCCTGCGTAACCTGGGTAAATACACTTTTGCCGACGTGGCGTCCTACCGCCTCGGGCAAACCCAGATCCGCTCGCTGTCCGCTTGCGGCTCGCTGGTGGTGGTGGCGTTCTACCTGATCGCGCAGATGGTCGGTGCCGGCAAGCTGATCCAGCTGTTGTTTGGTCTCGACTACCACGTCGCGGTCATCCTGGTCGGTATCCTGATGTGCATGTACGTGTTGTTCGGCGGCATGCTGGCGACCACCTGGGTGCAGATCATCAAGGCTGTGCTGTTGCTGTCCGGTGCTTCGTTCATGGCGCTGATGGTGATGAAACACGTCAACTTCGACTTCAACATGCTGTTTTCCGAGGCGATCAAGGTTCACCCTAAAGCCGAGGCGATCATGAGCCCTGGCGGTCTGGTGAAAGATCCGATCTCTGCGTTCTCTCTGGGCCTGGCACTGATGTTCGGTACCGCTGGCCTGCCGCATATCCTGATGCGCTTCTTCACCGTGAGTGACGCGAAAGAAGCTCGCAAGAGCGTGCTGTATGCAACCGGCTTCATTGGTTATTTCTACATCCTGACTTTCATTATCGGCTTCGGCGCGATCCTGCTGGTCAGCACCAACCCGGTTTTCAAAGATGCGGCTGGCGCGCTGTTGGGCGGTAACAACATGGCGGCGGTGCACCTGGCCAACGCGGTGGGTGGCAGTATTTTCCTCGGCTTCATCTCGGCGGTAGCGTTCGCGACCATTCTGGCAGTGGTTGCCGGTCTGACCCTGGCCGGTGCATCGGCGGTGTCCCATGACCTGTATGCCAGCGTAATCAAGAAGGGCAAGGCTAACGAGAAAGACGAGATTCGCGTCTCGAAAATCACCACCATCGCTTTGGCGGTGCTGGCGATCGGCCTGGGCATTCTGTTCGAAAGCCAGAACATCGCGTTCATGGTAGGCCTGGCGTTCTCCATCGCGGCAAGTTGCAACTTCCCGGTGCTGCTGCTTTCCATGTACTGGAAGAAGCTGACCACCCGCGGTGCGATGATCGGCGGCTGGTTGGGGCTGATCAGTGCTGTTGGCTTGATGATTCTTGGGCCAACCATTTGGGTGCAGATCCTGCATCACGAGAAGGCGATCTTCCCGTATGAATACCCGGCGCTGTTCTCGATGGCGATTGCCTTTGTCGGTATCTGGTTCTTCTCGATCACTGACAAGTCGACCGCTGGCGCCAACGAGCGCGCGCTGTTCTTCCCTCAGTTTGTTCGTTCGCAGACTGGTTTGGGGGCGAGTGGGGCGGTTTCGCACTAAGGCTTATATATAAGTCGCGTTAAAACGAATGCCCCGATCGAGAGATTGGGGCATTTTTTATTGGGCGGTTATCGCACTCTGTATCGCTTTTGCGCAAAAGTTGCCTGGTCTTTGATCGGATACATATCCGTTTCTGCGGTTATGCCACTTATGGTTCCGCTCTTACAGC
>NZ_AKJS01000053.1 GCF_000282215.1 Pseudomonas sp. GM21 | reverse complement strand
TGATGGAGCGGGTGCTTGCACCCGCCAACCTCAAGCGTGCGTATCACCGCGTAGTCAGCAACAAGGGCGCGCCAGGTGCCGATGGCATGACGGTCGACGAATTGGCGGGCTACGTGAAACAGTATTGGCCGATTCTCAAGACTCGGTTACTGGCCGGCGAGTATCACCCGCAAGGTGTACGCGCCGTCGACATTCCCAAGCCCAAAGGCGGGACAAGACAGCTGGGTATCCCCAGCGTCGTGGACCGTTTGATCCAGCAAGCGCTGCTGCAACAGCTCACGCCGATCTTCGATCCTCTGTTCTCGGACTATAGCTACGGCTTCCGCCCGGGCAGAAGCGCTCACCAAGCCATCGAAACAGCCCGCGCCCATGTGGCGGCGGGACACCGCTGGTGTGTGGAACTCGATTTGGAGAAGTTCTTTGATCGGGTCAACCACGATGTACTGATGGCGTACGTAGCGCGTCAAATCGAGGACAAACGTGCGCTCAGACTGATCCGCCGTTATCTCGAGGCCGGTGTGATGTCGGGCGGGATCGCCAGTCGACGGCAGGAGGGGACGCCGCAAGGCGGCCCGCTCTCGCCGTTGCTGTCGAACATCCTGCTCAACGAACTCGACCGCGAGCTGACACGACGGGGGCACCGTTTCGTGCGCTATGCCGATGATGCGAACATCTATGTGCGTAGTCATCGTGCAGGTGAGCGAGTGATGGCCGGTGTCGAGCGCTTCCTGAGGCGGCGTCTGAAACTGTCGCTGAATCGGGAAAAGAGCCGCGTGGTGCGGCCTTGGGTCTGCGATTATCTGGGTTACGGGATGAGCTGGCACGAACAGCCGAGGCTGCGAGTGGCGACAATGAGCCTGGATCGCTTGCGTGACCGACTCAGAGAGCTGCTGCGCGGGGCGCGGGGCCACAAGATGGCGAATGTCATCAAGCGGATAAACCCTGTGCTGCGCGGTTGGGCTGGCTACTTCAAACTTAGTCAG